>JBAPRH010000027.1:0-87115 GCA_049280995.1 Acidobacteriaceae bacterium | reverse complement strand
GGCGAGTAGAAGAGCGTCAAATGTCGCTTTTTTGCCGCCCAGTTACTTCACATAAATAGACCATGAGGCGGATGAACGTGGACCCTCGATTCAGGAGGAATCCATGTTCAAAGTTTTATATCGTTGCAATCGAACCATCGAACGTCACACCAATAGCCCGCTGGCAGACTCGCGGCGGCGGTATCTGGAACATTTGGCGGCAGGCGGCGCAAGCCCGAGCATGATGAGGAATGCGGCGGCACTCATGTACCGGGCCGTGCAGCTTTTGGATTTAGAGACAAACCGACCTGTGAAACGCTCAGAGGTCGAGCGGGCAGCAAAGGAATGGGCAGGCCGAGCCTATCCTCATGCCGGCGAGAATGGCGCCAACACATCGGAGGGGGATTTTCGCCATGCTGTCTGTGCGTGGTTGAAGCATGAGGGCAGGTTGCTGGAAGAGGCGCCCGAGCCGGTCCCACATGCGCAAAAGATCGATGAATACTGCGCGGCAATGGACAAGGAGAGGGGGTTCTCACCAGCAACGATCGACACAGCCAGATGGTATGCGAATCTGTTTTTCCGTCATGTTGGCGAATGCCAGCTGAAGCAGTTGCGTCTTGTGGATGTTGAGCAGTTCCTGGAGTCGCTTGGCAAAAAGGGCTGGACGAGAAATGGCATCAGATCGGCAGCGCACTACGTTCGCAGCTTTTTTAAGTATGGCGAACGACGCGGTTGGACAAAACGGGGGCTGAGCGGGCAAATCCATGGCCCGCGTGTGTATAGACATGAGGACATTCCACTGGGGCCCGCGTGGCCTGATGTGCAGCGTCTGTTGGCGAGCACGGAAGGATCGACAAAGAAGGCAGACATCCGTGATCGCCCGATCCTGATGTTGCTGGCGATTTACGGACTGCGCGTCGGAGAAGTGCGGCGGATAAAGATCGAAGACCTCGACTTCGCAGCCGGCACGCTGACAATCCCACGCACTAAACAGAAGCGGGCGCGTATATGCCCACTCACGGGAGAAGTGGCACAAGCAATCCAACGCTATCTTGATGACGGTCGGCCGCAGAGTCCACACCGTGAACTGTTCCTGTGGCTAGCTTTTCCGCATCGCCCGTTCGGGCACGGTGGAATGTATGGGATCGTTGCTTGGCGCATGAAAAAGCTGGGCATCAAAGCGGCCCACAATGGCCCACACAGCTTGCGTCACGCCTGCGCCACCCATCTGCTGGCCCAGGGACTGACGCTGACCGAGGTTGGCGATCATCTTGGACACAGCAGCGTCGATGCGACGCGTATATATGCCAAAGTTGATATGCCCATGCTGCGTGAAATAGCCGACCTTGATCTGGGAGGGCTGCTATGACCATCGGCGACGCGACGCGCGAGTACGTGAAATATAAGCAGGCACTGGGGCAACGGTTCGAGACAGAAGAAGTCATCCTGCGAGCGTTTACAAAGAGGATCGGCAGGCGGACTGTTGTCTCGAAGATCACAGCAAAACAGGTTCTTGGCTACTTGGGGAGCCAGGGAAAGGTGACTCGCTTCTGGCATCGCAAGCACGATGCCCTCTCCGGCTTCTGGGTGTTCTGCATCCAGAGAGAATGGACCGACCGTTCTCCCGTCCCAACTGTCCGGCCGGCATATCCGCCTCGGTTCGTTCCTTACATCTACTCACAGGAAGAGCTGCGCGCTCTTCTGGAGGGCACAACTACCTACCAGCAAAAATGGGTCAAGCTGGAGCCGGTCACGCTGCGCGCGCTTCTGCTGTTGCTCTATGGAGCCGGGCTGCGAGTGAGCGAGCCAATCGCTCTGTGTTGTTCAGATGTGGACTTCATAGAGAATACCCTGCTGATCCGCGAGACCAAGTTCTACAAAAGCCGTCGCGTCGCGCTCAGTTCTCAACTTGCGATGGTGATGCGCGACTATGATGCGAGCCGTGTCCGAGCAGGACACTCTCGCCATGACGATGCGCCGTTCTTCACCTACAAGAATGGTGAAACTGTCGCCCGCTTCGTAGTAGAGGATGCTTTTCTTCGGTTGCGCCAGCATGTCTCTGTCAGTCGGCTCAATGCCCGTTACCAGCCGCGGCTGCATGATCTACGGCACACCTTCGCAGTGCATCGGGTGCTGGCGTGGTATCGCAACGGACAGGACGTGCAGCGGTTGCTGCCGGGACTGGCAACGCACCTCGGGCACATCAATCTCGCGTCCACGCAGTGGTATCTGACCATGACACCAGAACTACTGGCGGAAGCATCCACGCGGTTCGGAAACTATGCGGCGGAGGTGATCAATGCGCGCGCATGAGATACTCGGTCCGTGGGTGCGCAGGTTCCTGCTCGACCATCTCGTGGGCGAGCGAAATCTGTCCGTGAACACTCAACTCAGCTATCGGGATGCCCTTGCGCTGCTGCTGCCGTTCGTTGCCAAGCAGCAGCGCAAGCCAGTTGACCTGCTGGAGGTCCATGACCTCTCGGCCCGAGTGGTTCAGGCGTTCCTGTTGCATCTGGAGCAGGATCGCAAGGTGAGCCTGAGAACTCGCAACCAACGGCTCGCTGCAATCCACTCTCTGGCTCACTTCATCGCGCAGCATAGTCCGCAACACGTGGCATGGTGCGGGACGATTCGAAATGTACCGTTTAAGCGGCATGTGCGGGCTCTGGTGTCTTATCTCGAAAAGGACGAAATCGAGGCGTTGCTGCGCGTGCCCGATAGAAGCACGTGTGGCGGCGCTCGCAACTATGCGCTCCTCTTGTTCCTCTACAACACCGGTGCGCGGGCAAGCGAAGCTGTAAACCTAAAAATCGGCGACTTGACGTTGACTGCTTCCCCGCGCCATACCGACAGTGTGGAGCTCCTTGGCAAAGGAAGCAAGCGGCGCCGATGTCCACTCTGGCCTAAGACCGCAGAAATACTGAGAGCCTTAGTTCACGACCGTCAGCCGGATGAACGGGTGTTCCTCAATCGAAGAGGGCAGCCCATGACCAGGTTCGGCCTTCATGCAATCATCAAGACCTGCGTCGCTGCAGCTTCTGAAAAAGAACCCTCGCTTCGCAATAAACGAGTGGGACCGCATACGCTGCGGCACTCCACCGCGACACATCTGCTTCGGGCCGGCGTGGACATCAATACCATACGCGCGTGGCTCGGACATGTCTCCCTGAACACCACGCTCATCTACGCCGAACTGGATATGGAGGCGAAAACCCGAGCGCTCACAAAATGCGCGCCCACCTATCTTCCAACGTCAACTGTAGCTGTCCCTGAACCCCTGATGCACTTCTTACGGTCGCTCTGAAATCAGTCTGATTATGTGGCCTTCCGTTCTTCCAAATGCCCCCAAAAACAGCGCAGAAGCATGGAAGGCCACATAAACTAAAACAACACATAAGCCAGCTTATGTTGTTAACAACATAATTGAGCGCAATAGGCGGGAGATTTCCCCGTTTTGGCGGCAATTTGTTCGATGGAGTATTTCGGCTCCTCCAGATTCAGCAAGGCGCGGAAAGCCGATTCTCAGGGCGGGAATCTCGCCGGTATGCACGGCGCGGGCCGCCAGGATGATCTCGTTGCGCGTCTTCACTGCCTCTATCGCATACGAGACCACCATCTGTCCGGCGGCGGTGATGCGCACGCCATCGTGGTGGCGAACGAATATCTGAATGCCGATTCCGTCTTCGAGGTCTTTGATCTGCTTGCTGAGTGAGGGCTGCGCCAGAAAGAGCCGCTCGGCGGCGCGCGTGAAGTTCGCTGTTTCCGCGATGGCCGCAATGTACTTCAAATGGCGGAACTCGACAAGATCGAACATGCCTCGGAACCTCCAACAGCTAAAGGCAGGTCGTTAAAAGAACTTCAGGAGGAGCAGGTCGATCCTCTTGCTTCGTTCGTCCTCTGCTTCAGATTCGGTTAGGCTCTTGAAGCTGTCAATCGGGCACTTTTTGGTGCCCCGAGCCGGATACGCTCAGATTCGGCCATAGACAGAAGCTATAGCACCCCGTCAAAAAGCTACTTTTCGAGGCTCAGCCATAGACAGAAGGCATGGCTCCATAGACAGGAAGTATTGGACGATGTGATTCAGCCCAATCCAGACTTGTGGAGAGATGCGCATTGCAGGCTCGGGCGATTTGTATACGCACAATTGCTCTCTGGTCGAGGACAAATTACGCAGCACCTCGATACATCGCAATTTCGTAAGAACGGGGAATGGAAGGAGGACAAATGTCGCAGCCACAGGAACTTCAAAAGTTTGGCCTCGTGAGCGGGTCTATTGCGCCGCATGAGCGCCATAGACATCGGAATACATTCGGAGAATTACAGCGGACGATCCCAGGGCCGCGTGAAATTCAACCAGATCCTCTCCTCACCGTCGAAGATGTTGCTGAACGATTGAATGTGACCAAGGATTGGGTATGGGACCACTCCTCAAGAAAGACCCCCTATCTCCCCGTGATCCGCGTTGGTGACGGGACCCTCCGCTATCGAGCAAGCCAGATCGAAGCGTTTGTTGATGAACGCGAGCGCCTCTCCGCTCTACGCCGGAAACGCCGGTAAAATAGCGGTAGGCCCAATTGTTCCCGCCACAGAACTGAGGAATAAATGGGTACATCGCACCAACGGGGGTATATCACTCCTCGCGGCAAACAGTGGTACGGGTACTTCCGCAAGATCGTCAATGATCCGGTCACGAACGAAGAGAAGACGGACCGGGTCACGGTGATTCTTGGGCTTAGGTCAAAGATGTCGAAATCCGAAGCTCGGGAAGCATTGCAACGCGAAATTACGAAGCAGAACGGACAGCCCGGTTCAGGCAACAGAATCATGAATGATGGTTCTGTCACGTTCGGATGGTTTGTCAAGAACCGGTTTATCCCCTTAAAAGAGGCCGCCTGGAAAGAGGAGACGGCCAAAACAAAAAAGCTCCTTATCGAGCGGGACCTCGTTGATGACCTGGGCGAGATTTCGCTGGAAAACTTCGACAAGTTCAGTTTGCAGGTCCACATGAACAAACTGGCCCAAACCCGATCCAAGGACAGAGTGCTTCAAATGCGAGCATACCTGCGAGACATCTTTGCCGAGGCAGTCGATCAAGACTTCCTCGCGAAGGACCCTGCGCGCAAGGTGAAAGTGCCGTCGCAACTCCGTGACACTGACACCACCACTCTTACTTGGGACCAGCTTCGCAGGGCGCTTGGGGAACTGAATCTGAGGGACCGCATCCTGTTGGAGCTCGATATGACCAACGCTCTCCGTCCGAGCGAGCTGTTCGCTCTCAAGTGGAAATGCTTTGATCAGAGTGCCTCCTCCATGAGCGTGACTGAGACTGTCTACAAGGGCAAGCTCCGTCCTTGGGGCAAGACAAAGAAGAGCCTCTCTACAGTTCACATTCCTCCTTGTCTTGCCGCTGACATCGAGGAGTGGCGAGCGCAGTGCCCCGATTCATCTCCCGATGCCTTCATCTTTCCTAACCAGGATGGAGGCTTTCTGGATACAGACAACTACCGCAAGCGGGTATTGCATAAGCTGGCCACCAAACTGGAACTGCCGAAACTGACGTTCCAGGTCATCCGGCGGACCATCGCTACGCTGGCGCAGAAAAAGGGAACGGTCAAGGACGTACAAGGACTGCTTAGGCACTCCCGGACGGCGACCACGACCGATGTGTATATGCAGGAAATCCCGGAGAGCGTGCGGGCAACGGTCAACTCCATTAACCAAGAGTTGCGAAAATCGCGGCCTGTTCGGAGTCGAAAACCAACTCCGAATCGCGCCTCTCGGAGGAGCGGCGATTTATGGAAGCGGTCAGTCAATCAGGATGGCGTCAGGCGGAATTTGACACCAAATGACACCAACTTGGAAAGGAGACTATCTGCAAGTGATTGAATCTTTGGTGGACCTGGTCGGGATCGAACCGACGACCTCTTCCATGCCATGGAAGCGCGCTCCCAACTGCGCCACAGGCCCACATCTAAGGCGATATACTCGATCTATTCATTGTCGTTGAGGCTGGTGCATTCGTCAAACTTTCTCAGGTTCTGGCAACTGCGCTCCAGACGACTGCATCCTCTTTACTTCAAATGCCCTTTCGATTTAAAGTTACTCCCGCTGTTCTCGCCTTCTGCTTTGCGGCTGCGTCGCTCGGCCAGACTGCTCCCGAAGCAAATTCCCCCGCGCCTGCTGCTACCACTCCGCTGCCATCCTCCCTATTGAGACCGGCGCTTTCGGACGTCCAGGGCACGACCGCCGCTTTGGATATTTCCAAATGGAGGGCGTCGCGCGGAGTTCGCCAGGCCACCCAACAGGATGTGAATTCGATCCAGCACGATCTGGGCAGCACACTGCCCAGCCTCGTGGCCCAGGCGGACGCCGCTCCCGCATCGGTTCCTCCTTCGTTCGCGGTCTACCGCAATCTCGACGCGCTTTACGACGTTCTGCTGCGTGTGTCACAGACGGCGAACTTGGCGGCGCCATCGAGAGAGGCGGCCGCGGTCGCGGCTTCGCTGCGAAAACTGGAGGCGGCGAGGTCGGAGCTGGGGGATTCGATCCTGAATGCTTCGCAGCGTCACGAAGACCAGATTGTTTCGCTCGAGGCCGCAATCAGGACGGCCAGGGTCGCTCCAGCGGCGCATGAAAAAGAAACCATTGTTGACGATGGGCCGGTGAAACATCACGCAAAAGAGACGAGGCGGAGGGCCATCCACAAAAAGCCAGTCCAAAAGAAGGCCGCCCCCAAAACTACCTCCTCCGGTCATCCCGGTTAGCTGATGCGGGGGCTGCGGGTTTTTAGGAAATCCTCCAAAATCGGGAACCTTCTGGCGTTCTGCCGGTGTCTAAGCAGGGTAGAGTGAGCGGGACGACCCGGCCGCCGGCGGCAGTTGCTCTCGTTCACTCGCAAGCGGGCCTGGCTTCCTGTTAAGGTAGGAGGAGCTTCTTCCATGCAAGCGGGAATTGCCGTGGGTAATCTGGCGAACGTTATCGGGATCCGTCCGGAAGAGACTGCATTGGTTGCGCAACTCCAGGCAGGCTCAGAGGAGGCCTTCGCTTGGCTGATTGCCACCTACCACCAGCCGATTTACAGCTTGATTGCGCGCACCATCCCCGCCGGGTCCGACGCTGCTGACGTTACCCAGGAAGTTTTTGTCAAGATTTATCGTGGTATCTCCAGTTTTCACGGCGAAGCGAGCCTTCGCACGTGGATTTACCGCATCGCGTTGCATGAGGCTTCGAACCAGCGGCGCTGGTGGACGCGGCATCGCCGCCAGGAAGTGACCATCGAGGCTGAGACAGGTGATTCCAGCGAAGGGCATCCACTGTGCATTAAAGACACGCTGGTCGATGAGCACGAGTCTCCGTTTGACCTGGCGGCGCACAGTGAAATTCGCGAGCGGGTTGAGGCTGCGCTGCGGGAGATTCCGCAGCAGTTCCGTGCGGTTGTGGTGCTACGCGATCTGGAAGGCTTTGCTTATGAAGAAATCGCCGAGATTCTGGACGTGCACCTGGGTACGGTGAAGTCTCGGCTGATGCGCGGACGTGCCCACCTGAAGGCGCGACTGGCTCCCTACGTGAAAGAGACGCGCAAACAGCCCTCGCGGACAGCACCATCCGAGATGACGGCGGAGGAGGCATGATCAAGCAATGCACATCGATTCGCGAGCGCTTCTCGGCCTACCTTGACGGCGCGCTCACCGGGGTTTCAATGCAGCAGATCGCTGCGCACCTTGACTTGTGCGGCGAATGCCGTCGTGAATTTGACGGTTGGCGCGCGATGCAATCCGCGCTCGGGGAGATTGGACCGGCGAAAGCTCCGGCGGATTTGGCCTTACGGCTTCGCGTGGCCATCTCGCAGGAGCAGGCGCGGACGCCGCGGCAAAGTCTGGCCCGTTGGCATGTGCGGTGGCAGAATACGATGGCACCGTTTCTTCTGCGTGCCTCTGCCGGACTTGCCTCTGCTGTGCTGCTGCTGGGAACAGCGACGGTGCTGGTGGGAGCGTTTGCCACGCCGGAGCCCGTAGAGGCGCGTGACGCGCAGGCAAGTGCGGCGACCAGCCCCCGTTTTCTATATTCCATGGTCGCGTCCAGTACGCCGGGAACGGTGGAGCCTGGGAGTGTGAAGCCACGTGAGGTTGCCTATCGCGGCGCGGCCCACTCGGATACGGTGGAACAGGCTAGCCCAGTTGTCGTCGAAGCCTACGTCAACCGAGCGGGCCGGGTATATGACTATCGCATTATTTCCGGACCGAACACCCCTGCCTCGCGTGCGCAGATCGAAAACCTCCTGCTGTTCAGCGTTTTTGAACCGGCGCAGGTTTTCGGCGAGCCGGTACGCGGCGTTGCCGTGCTGTATTTTTCCGGTGTCTCGGTTCAGGGCTGATGTCCGAACTGCTGCCTCTCCAATTGAAAACTGCTCGTACCGCTCAAGTTCTGGCTGATTGTGAACCCGCTGCGGGCGTTTGCGAATCTTCTCTTTAGGAAAATATCTACTTTCTTTCCTGATAAATGTAAGGAGCTCTTCAATGATTCAGTCTCACGGCTATGCCGCGCAGCAGTCCACGACGCCCCTGGCGCCGTTCAGCTTTACTCGTCGCGACCCGAAAGAGCGCGATGTTGTTGTCGAAATCGAATACTGCGGGGTATGTCACTCTGACATTCACTCCGTGCGCAACGAGTGGGACAATGCGGTCTACCCCATGGTTCCGGGACACGAGATCATTGGCCGGGTCACTGCGGTGGGCAGCGGCGTCAGCCGATTCAAAGTGGGCCAGCGCGTCGGCGTGGGCGTCATTATCGACTCCTGCCGCAATTGCGCGAGCTGCAAAAGCAATGAGGAGCAGTACTGCGAAGTGGGTGCGACCCTCACCTATGGTGTACCCGATAAATACGGCGACCTCACGCAGGGCGGCTACTCGAACAACATTGTGACGGAGGAACATTTCGTTCACTCGGTTTCGACCAGGCTCGACCCAGCGGGCGTTGCGCCGCTGCTTTGCGCGGGCATTACAACTTACTCGCCACTGCGCCACTGGAACGTGGGGCCCGGCAAGAAGGTCGGCATTGTGGGGCTGGGCGGGCTCGGACACATGGGGCTGAAGTTTTCGCATGCATTCGGCGCGCATGTGGTGCAGTTCACTACGTCAGAATCAAAAGTTGCGGATGCGAAGCGGCTCGGCGCGGACGAAGTCGTAATTTCAAAAGATGCGGCTGCGATGAAGGAAGAAGCGAACAGCTTCGACTTTATTCTCGACACCGTCTCTGCCGTGCATGATCTGAATGCTTATCTACCGCTGCTCAAGCGCGACGCCGCCTATTGCCAGGTGGGCCTGCCTGCTCAGCCACCGGTGATCAACATGGGCAATCTGCTGTTCAAGCGCCGCGCGCTTTCCGGTTCCATCATTGGCGGCATGGCGGAGACACAGGAGATGCTCGACTATTGCGCCGAGCACAACATCGTCTCGGATGTCGAAGTCATTCCAATCCAAAAGGTCAACGAATCCTTTGAGCGCGTGCTCAAGTCCGACGTGAAATATCGCTTCGTGATCGACATGGCCTCACTGAAAAAGCAGTAGGCAATTTGCTTCTCGCGACAAGGGCTCGGCAACCCCTTTGTTTGCGCACGCGTCCCATCGTGCGAGGAGGAATGCAGCACTATGGTAACAAAGAAGAAAAGCACATCGAAGAAGAGCTCCGCGAAGAAATCCTCTTCGCGAAAGAAATCAACCGCAAAAAAGAACGCCCCGAAGAAGTCATCGAGCACGCGTAAGTACGGTCGCGCCGCAGGCAAAGCCGTCGAGCGCGAGATGAAAGAGATGAAGCAAGGCAAGCTGAAGTCGGGCCGTAGCGGGAAGAAAGTCACCAGTCGCAAGCAGGCCATCGCCATCGGGCTTTCGGAGGCGCGCAAGTCCGGCGCAAAGGTCCCCCGGAAAAAGTCGTAAACTCAGAAACTCAAAGCGAATGGAAAATCACTCGCTTTTCGTCGAGGTGGCCGACGCGGAGGCGGGGCTGCTGGTCGCGGCGGCCGCCGCCGGCTTGCTTTCGGCGGGTGCCGCGGGCTTGCCGTCGCCGGAAGATTCCGCCGAGGCCGACGAAGGTTTCGCGTGGCTCTTCGCTCCGTAGTCTGTCTCATACCATCCCGAGCCTTTGAACTGAAAGGACGGCGCCGAGATCAGCCTCTCCACTTCGCCCTTGCAGTTCGGGCATTCCTTCACGTCCGGCGCGCTGAAGCTCTGGATCTTCTCAAACTGATGCCCACACTTTTTGCAGCGATATTCGTAGAGCGGCACGGTATACCTTTCTGCCCCCTTTCTATTCTACCGGCTGAGGCTTGGCGCCAAGCTTGGCCACATGCACCTCGTGAATGGCATCGACCGCGCGCAGCGACTTCAGCACATCCTCCGTCACTTCGCCATCCACCTGGACCACAGCCAGTGCCGTGCCTTGCGGTTCGCGGCCTTCACGACCTAGCGCGAAGTTGGCGATGTTGATTTTATAGTCTGCGAGGATGGTGCCGACCCGCCCAATGACGCCGGGAACGTCCTGGTTGCGCAGCGTGAGCAGCGTGCCCTCAAGCGGTGCTTCAATGTCGATACCGTTCAGCCGCAGCAGGCGCGCGGAGACCCCGTGCAGCACTGTGCCGCTGGCGGTCACGTCGCCGGTACGCGTGTGAATGGTGAATTTGAGCACGTTGCCGGCGCCGCCCGAAGCTGGCGCTTTCTTCTCTTCATGGACGCGGATGCCGCGCTCTTCCGCAACCGCCGCCGCGTTGATGCGGTTCACGCCCTCGGCGTGCCCGAGGATTCCCTCAATCGCGCTGTTGCGGATCAGATCTGTCTTGCCTTCGGCGATGCGCCCGTTGTAGGAGATATGCACGCTCTCAAAATTGCCGTCTGGGAACTGCGCCAGAAACGATCCCAGCCGGTCGGCCAGCGTTACGTACGGCGCCAACTCCACGTACTCTTCGTGCGAAAGCGAGGGGAGGTTGACCGCGTTCTGCACCACGCCCAGCTTGAGATACTCACACACCTCGAACGCAATCTGCTTGCCGACCGCCTCCTGCGCTTCTGCCGTCGACCCGGCGATGTGCGGAGTCAGAATCACGTTGTCCAATTCGAAGAAAGGCGAGTCTTTCAGGGGCTCCTTCTGAAATACGTCCAGTGCCGCCCCAGCCACTTGGCCGCTCTTGAGCGCGTTGGCGAGGTCCGCTTCAATCACCAGCTCGCCGCGGGCGCAGTTGATGATGCGTACACCCTTCTTCATGGTCGCCAGCGTAGTTGCGTTGATGATGCCGGCCGTCTGCGGCGTGAGGCCCACGTGAAGCGTGAGGTAATCGGCATTGCGGAATAGCTCTTCCGCGCTCATCAGCGTAATGGCGTTCTCACGAGCGATGGAGGCGGCGACAAACGGATCGTGCCCGATGACTTCCATGCCGAAAGTGCGCGCACGGCGCGCTACCTCAAGGCCGACGCGGCCCAGCCCGAGCACTCCGAGCTTTTTACCGCGCAACTCTACTCCCTGCAGTGCTTTCTTTTCCCATTTGCCGGCGTGCATTGTGGTGTCCGCCTTGGGAAGCTTGCGCGCGAGCGCGATCATCAGGCACAGCGTCAACTCCGCCACGGCAACGGCGTTCGCGCCGGGCGTGTTCATCACTACAATGCCCCGCCGTGTCGATGCGGCGGTGTCGATATTGTCCACGCCCACTCCGGCGCGGCCGATCACGCGCAGTTTGGGCGCGGAGGCCAGCAGCGCATCGTCCACCTTCACCGCCGAACGCACGACAAGACCATCGGCATCGGCGAGCTCCGCCGCCAGGCCATTTTTGATCTGGTCATGCGCGACAATCTGCCATCCCGGCTCAGCCTGAAAAACAGCGAAGGTAGCGGGAGAAACTTTTTCGGCGAGAACGATCTTCATTTTGCTCCTCAAAGAAAATTTTTAGAGAAATTCTGTTCGGAAAACCAACTTTGGCAAAAGTAACGGGCCTCGCGCGAACGAGGCCCTTCAACAACCAATTAGCGTGCAGCCAACGCTTCCTCGGCTGCTTCCTTCTTCGTGCCGGTTCGCTCGGCGTACACATTCTGCGCCGCCGCCAGAGCTCTTCCGAATTCGAAGCCCGGCAGCTTGAGGGCGGACGAGGCAATCTGCTCCAGTGCGCCGATGAGTGCGATCGTGTCCATGTAATCGAACAGGCCAATGTGCGCGACACGGAAGATCTTTCCCTTCATGTCGCCCTGCCCGTTGGTTACGATGGCGGCAAAGCGCGTCTTCATCTCCTTCACGATCACGCCTGAGTCGACACCTTCCGGCGAATAGATCGCGGTGGCAGCCGCTGCGGGGGAGCCGGGGGCGAACAACTTGAGCCCCAGCGCCCTGACTGCCGCGCGCGTCATCGCGGCGCAGGTTTCGGCGTTCTCCACCAGAGCTTCTCGCCCGGCAGCCAGATCGCCTCCGCCCTGTGCGGTAATAAAGTCAAGCGCCGCACCGAGAGCGGCAATCAGCGCGACGGCGGGCGTGTAGGAGGACTCGCCCTTCTGTGCGCTCTTGCGCTCCTTGCGAAGATCGAAGTAGTAGCGCGGGTTGCGCGACGTGTCCGCCGCCGCCCACGCCCGATCGCTCAGCGCGAGATAGGCGAGGCCCGGCGGAATCATGACCGCCTTCTGCGATCCGCCGATAATTACGTCCACGCCCCATCCGTCGACGTCGAAGTGCGTGGTGCCGAGGCCGGTAATCGCGTCCACAACCAGCAGCGCTCCGCTCCCCTGCTTTTTCAGGAGCTTTGCCACGCCTTCCACGTCGTGGCGCACGCCGGTCGAGGTTTCGGTGGCCTGCATCAGCACGGCGCGCGTGTCGGACTTCAATGCCTTCTGTACTTCATCCAGCAAGAAGGTCTCGCCGTAAGGCACGCTGATGACCTCCACCTGGCAACCGAAGGCTTTCGCGATGTCTCTCCAGCGCTCGCCGAATTTTCCAGCCGAGAGCACCAGCACGCGGTCGCCCGGCGAGGTCAGGTTGGAAACGGAAGCCTCCATTGCGCCCGTTCCCGAGCAAGCCAACAGCAGCACGTCGTTCTTTGTGCCGACGAACGTCTTGAGTTGGTCGAGCACGCGTTGATAGAGCGCGCGGAACTCAACCGTGCGGTGATGGATGTCGGCGGCGGCCATGGCAAACTGCGCGGCTGGCAGCAGCGGAGTCGGGCCGGGAGTAAAGAGGCGAGTCTTCCGAATCATCGTGATTTCCTTTGCTGTTGGATTCAGCTTTTATTTTAGCGAGCGGGCGCGCGACGCGCTTTGTTTCTATAATGAAAGGTTTGGGGTTAAAAATGACAGAAACCAGCGTTGCAGCCCGCATCGACCGCGACATCATCACCTCCATGAAGGCGCGCGACGGCGAGCGAACCACCGCGCTGCGCATGGTAAAGTCCGCGCTCAAGAGCAAGGAAATTGAAAAGCGGCAGCCGCTTACTGAGCCGGAAGCGCAGCAAATTCTGACCACGCTGATCAAACAGCGCCGCGACTCGGTCGAACAATTCACCAAGGGCAACCGCCTCGAATTAGCTGCCAAAGAGAGCGCGGAGATCACACTGATCGAAGCGTATATGCCCAAGGCCGCCGGCGAAGACGAGATTCGCCGGCACGTCGAGCAAACGATTGCGGAACTGTCACCATCGGGCGCGACGCTGGGACCTAAAGACATGGGCAACGTGATGAAAGCCGTGCAGAGCCGCATCCAGGCGGCGGGAATCCGCGCCGACGGGCGCACGGTGAGCGAGATCGTAAAAGGTGAACTGGCAAAGTAGGAGCCTGCGTCATGCCGCAAATGGATACAGACAACTCTGAGGGCATCGCCCTCGGACAGATTTCCCGGAGGATCACTATGGACCAGCCCCAGAACGTCGCCAGTGGCGCGCGTCGTAACGAGGACATCGCCCTCGACCTGTTCAAGTTCGTCGCCAGCACCACCGGGGCGGGACGCACCACTGCGCCGTCGACGGGATTTACCTCCGCCTCGGCCCCCAGGCCCGAAGACTGTGTGAATCACCTGCTCGAGCTTTACGCCCGCTGCCTCAAGACCGTCTCCGGCGATGGCCGGTAGTTCCTCGCATTTGCATATAGCCGTCTGCGGCGCCGGAGCGTTCGGGCGCAACCATCTGCGCATTTATCGCGAGTTGGAGCAGGACGGCCAAGCGGTCAAGCTCGCCGCGATCATCGAAACGAACCCCGCGCGTGCCGCCCTGTTGCGCGAGGAATGGAGCGTTCCCGTTTTCGTTTCCGTTGAAGAAGCTCTCGCTGCGCGCGGACGCGGGGAAGTTCAGATCGACGCCGCCTCGGTGTGCGTCCCGACTTCGGCGCATTACGCGGCAGCGGCCCCGCTGCTCCGTGCTGGAATCGATCTGCTGATTGAAAAACCAATCGCAGCCAGCGCGTCTGAGGCCGACGAGCTGATCGAGCTGGCGCGCCAACACGGCCGCATCGTGCAGACTGGCCATCTGGAGCGGTTCAATCCCGCGATTCTTGCCGTGCAGCCGCTGCTGAACCGGCCCATGTTTTTCGAGGCACATCGGCTAAGCATCTTCACGCCCCGCGCTCTGGACGTCGACGTGGTCCTCGACCTCATGATCCACGACCTCGACATCGTTCTCAGCTTCATCCGGTCGCCCGTGCGCCAGATTCATGCCGTCGGCCTGCCGATCCTGTCAAGCAAGGTTGATATTGCCAACGTACGGCTCGAATTTGACTCCGGCTGCGTCGCCAACTTCACGGCCAGCCGCGTCAGCACCGAGCAGGTCCGCAAGCTGCGCTTCTTTCAGCCGCGCCAGTACATTTCAATTGATTACGCACGCAGGGACATTCTGGTAATCGACGTGAACGGGACGCCCGGCGAGCCTGCAGCAGGGCTTCCGGGGCTTGGGTTCAACAAGCCGCAAGTGCAGCAGGCCGAGCCGCTTCGCCTGGAGATCGAATCCTTTCTCGAATCCGTCCGCACCCGCAAAACGCCTCAGGTTTCCGCCCAGGACGGGCGAGCCGCTCTGGAACTCGCACTCGAAATCAATCGCGCCATCGCGGAACACGCGGAGAGAGCCGGGCTGGCTGCTTTCCGCTGAGTAACGCGACCTAATGCAGCTCCTTCATCATCGCTCCTGCGGGAGTCTTCAGCTCGAACTGGTCGTTGTTCAACGCCAGATTGGTCCGCAGCTTCTGGAACGTAATCACGATCTGGTATTCCTCGATCGGGCGCTTGATGGTGATGCTGCCGGGAAAAAGAACGTTTCCGAACCTCTGGTCCGGCCCATAAACGGCCTCCGTCTGGATAGCTCCCTTGGAGTCATAGATGTCTTCCTGGTAAGGCCGCAGATCGGTTCGGTCAAAGTGAATCACGCGCTCCGCAACGAGCTCCTGGCTGTTTGGCTTGCGGCGCAGCACCGAGAGATCGTAATCCACCTGCATGACAAGCTTCCCGGTCTTGGGATCAAGCTTCGTGTTCGAATCCGACGTCAACGTCACGAGATTAGTTGGCGCAATGCAGTTGATCAGCAGCGAATCAGAGAAGACGTTGGGGCGGAAATTCTCGAGCGGGTTGGCCGATTCTTTGGTGACTGTATTCGGCCCCTCAAAAACCTTATTCTCGTGCGGGATCCATAGCTTGAAGGTTTGTCCGTCGCTGGCCATGTCAAAGGCGCGAGTGTGCAGCACCGGAACAAGCCCGATCACCCGCAGCGATTCCGGCTTCCTCAGCAAGATATATCCGTTGAAGGAAGTGTAGGTTTTTTCCTTGCCCTTGCGCGGACCGCCTACAGTCGCCTGAAAAACAACCGTGGCGCTGAGCGAGTGAATCTTGTCGCATTGGTCGTTGATTTGTTTTACCAGGTCCTCCGCCGTGGCCGTCATCAGCGCCGCGGGCGGTTTCGCCTGCCTGATGCGGCGGGTATGCCAAAGACAGCCGTTGAGCAACGGCAGCAGCAGAAACAGACAGAGTGCGCTGGTTTTAGATCTTCCTGTCAATACGCCCGGCTCATCCTCTTGCAAAATTGTGAAGCTGTTCGTTCTATCATCGCGAACCCGACTGCTGCAGCGACTTGCGATACGCGGCCACGTCATGCGCGTGCTCTTCCAGAGTCGCAGAAAAGCGTGACTTTCCGGAAGGGTCGGCGCTGGCCGCCACGAAATACAGGTAATCCGTCTGCGCCGGGTGCATGGCAGCCTTCAGCGAGCCCTCGCTCGGCGAGCAGATGGGCCCCGGTGGCAGGCCCGTATGTTTGTAGGTGTTGTAAGGCGATGGAGACTCAAGGTCCGACATATAGATCTTGCCACGATACCGCCCGTCAAGCAGCGCCGCATAAATCACGGACGGATCAGTCATTAGAGGCATCCCCTTGGCCATACGGTTCACAAAGACGCTGGCCACCAGCGGGCGCTCCGCCGGGATCGGAGTTTCACGCTCGATCAGAGATGCCATCGTGACTATGCGATGATCGTCTCCATGCAGCCCCAGTTGCGCCGCAACCTGCCGAAACCGCCGCACCATGGCCTCCTGCTCCTGCAACGGAGTCAAGTGACGCGAAAAATGATACGTGTCCGGAAAGAGGTAGCCTTCCAGCGTGGTCGCCTGGGGGTCGAGATCGGCAATCAGCTTGATATTGGCGTGCGCAGCGGTCAGGAACCGCTCCTTTGGCCCAAATCCCGCGTCCTGCACGCGTTGCGCGATGTCGAACAGGTTCGAGCCCTCGGGAATCGTCACGCTCACCGTATATACTTCACCGCGCCGTAGATGGTCATAAACTTCGGCCATTTTCAGCGGATGATCAAAGCGGTATTCGCCAGCCTTCAGGGTCCCACCTTTGACGGCGTGCATGACGTCAAAGATAAGTCCGCTGCGGATGATTCCATTTTGCTTCAGCAGGGAGGCGATTTCCCGGATTGGCGTGCCGTTCGGGATATCGACAAACTTCTCCGATGACGACCCGAAGGGTGCCACTACGGAGTACGCGATCACCGCGATGGCGGCGATAAGAATTATAAAAAGAAAACGTCGCACTGGAAAATCGCGCCTCTGAAGTTGGATTCCAATCTCAATTTTATTGGTGCGGAGTATTTTTGGCGAAAATCCCGCACTAAGAAGCGGATTGCCAGAATCTGAGTAGCCAAGATCCGGATGACGAAGAAGCGAGTGGCAAATGCCGGGACGCCGCCACCCGCTTCACCAGCTGAGCGCCCTTTAGCCACCCGCTTTCTCAGCCGCTAAATAGCTTTCCAGAATCAGCACCGCGGCCACCTGGTCGACAACGGCCTTGTGTTCACTGCTGGCGCGTCCGGCGGCGTGCAGGTGGCGGTGCGCTTCGGTGGTTGTCAGCCGCTCGTCCCACAGGTACACCGGCAGCCCGGTCTCGTCACGCAGCATCTGCGCGAACGCCTGCGCTTTCGCCGCCTGCGGGCTCTGGTCACCGGACATATAGAGCGGGTTGCCCACGACAATGGCCTCACAGTTGTACCGGCGAAGCAGGCGTTGGAGCGATTTGAGGTCCTGCCGGCGATTCGAGCGCGCCAGCGTAAGCACCGGCTGCGCAGTAAGCCCCAGCTCGTCAGAAACTGCGACTCCGATGCGGCGATCGCCAACATCCAATCCCATGATCCGTGGAGCAGAATCCCGCATGGAAAGATGGTACAGGGAGCGGACAAAAGCGAGCGGCTGGTGAAGCGGGCCGCTATTCGGCGAGTTGCCCCCTTCGCTGTTCCCGAGACTCGGGGACGACCTGCCAGCGGCCAGCCACCTTCTTCTTAGCCACTCGCTTTACTGCTGACCGCCCTTAGCCGACGCGGCTTCATAGCTTGCCGCCTCACCAGCTATAATTACAGCTTGCGGTAATCCTGGCCGAAGCCGAAGCTCGGCGGCCGAATCCAACCAGCCGCCCGATGGATGATGAACCATGCAGGAACAATTCAACAAACAGCTTCAGGAAGAAATCCGCCAGCTTGAACATGAGCTTGCTCACGAACTGCCCGCCGAGATCAAGAAAGCCGTGGCTATGGGCGACCTGAGCGAGAACGCCGAGTACCACATGGCCAAGCAGCGGCAGGAGTTCGTCAATGCCCGCCTGGGCCAACTCAAAAAGCGGATGGTCGAGCTGTCGCTGGTCAACCTGGCCAATATCCCCAAAGACCGTGCCGCCTTCGGGTCCACGGTGATTGTCTACGACAGTGCAAAGGACGAGAAAATCGAGTACAAGCTCGTTACCAGCGAGGAATCCGACGTGAACAAGGGGCTCATTTCCACCACCTCACCTATTGGTCGCAGCCTGATTGGCAAGCAGGTGGGCGATATGGCCCTGGTGGTTACGCCCAACGGCAATCGCGAGCTGGAAGTGCTGAAGTTGACCACCATTCACGACGCCAAGGAATAGTGGCATCATAGCCAGTGGGCAGGTCCTTTGAGCCTGCCGGGATGCGAAATCCGGATACGAAATCCGGACGCGAAAAACCGAACGAGAACCAGATGAGAACATGGACCAGCACGTTTGGCCGAGGCTGTGGCATTCTGCTGCAGGCCATCGTCAATGGTCTTGCGCTCACCCGCATTTCGCCCAACGTCCTTACGTTTATCGGGCTGCTCATCAATACGGCTGCCGCTATCCTGTTCGGTTTCGCCAACGATCAAAACTATGCCCGCATGTTTTTCTACGCCGGCCTGGTCATCATCGGCGCCGGCATTTTCGACATGGTCGATGGCCGCGTAGCGCGGCTGACTCAGCAGGTCACAGTTTTTGGAGCGTTCTTCGACTCGGTCATCGACCGCTACTCCGATGTAGTCCTATTTTTCGGGCTGCTCGTCTTCTATGCCCGCGGCAACCGCCTGTTTTACGTCTTCCTGGCCGCGTTTGTCATGATTACCTCGCTGATGGTCAGCTACACTCGCGCCCGCGCCGAGGCCCTCATCGGCAGATGCAAGGTGGGCTTTATGGAACGCCCGGAGCGGGTAGTTCTCATCATCCTGGGAGCACTCTTCAACCGCTGGGGAGTCATGGCCCCGGTGCTCTGGCTGCTGGCCGTGCTTTCGACGATCACGGTGATCCATCGTATCCAGTACACCTGGCAGATGACCCGCCCCAACCCGATCCAGACCGAGCAGAAGGTTTAAGATCCGGTACCAGACTTTCTTCACGCCCGGCAGACGGCCGAAGGATAGCGATTCCACCGGGCGCAAAAATTCAGGCTGCCTTGCGAAGTTGCTGCACCGATCTCAGAAATTTCAGCAGGTCAGTGTTGACCTCATCCTGATGGGTAGCTGTGAGGCCGTGCGGCCTGCCTGGGTAGTAAATTTCCCGTGCCCGCTTGATGAGCCTGGCCGATTTCTTTGCTGAGTCTTTGATCGGCACAACCTGGTCGTCCTCACCATGCATGATGAGCGTGGGCACGTCGAATTTCCCGAGGTCCTCGGTGAAGTCGGTCTCGGAAAATGCCTTGATGCTGTCGTAGATATTCTTGAGACCGCCTTGCATACTCCATCTCCAGAACTGGTCCAGCATTCCTTGCGAGACGCTGGTGCCGGGCCGATTGGCGCCATAGAACATTACGGCAAAGTCTTTGTAAAACTGCGAGCGGTCCTTGAAAAGGCCGTTCCGCAGTCCATCGAACACTTCGATGGGAATGCCTTCCGGGTTGGAAGCGGACTTGAGAAGGATTGGCGGCACGGCAGCGATCAGAACGGCGGCGGCGACCCGCTTGGTGCCGTGGCGGCCGATGTAGCGCGCAACCTCGCCTCCGCCCGTGGAGTGACCTACAAGAGTGACTTCCTTGAGGTCGAGCGCTTCAATGACCGCCGCCAGATCGTCGGCGTACCCATCCATGTCGTTCCCGGACCAGGCCTGGCTGGACCGGCCATGACCACGCCGGTCGTGTGCGACCGCGCGGAACCCATTCTGAGCGAGGAAGAGCATTTGTCCGTCCCATGCGTCGGAACTCAGCGGCCACCCGTGTGAAAAGGTGACGACCGGGCCCTCGCCCCAATCTTTGTAGTAAAGTGTCGTGCCATCGTTCACCGTAAGTGTGCTCATACAAGTTGCTCCTTGAGCTTTGGTTAATTGATGCCATTTCAATTTGTCGCGTGTATGGTGGCCCGCGGTTACGCCGCTCGTGGAATTTGTGCCGCGGGTTGAGTCAGCCAGGTTTCAAAACGGGTGTCGCCGAGTCGCGCGTTTTTGCCCGGAACCAGTGTTGTCTCGCTGAGTTTCGCTCCCGCATAGCGCGCGTTTGGATCAGCAACGACTTCGCGGGGATCGTTGAGCGAACTCAGGCGCCGCCGGACTAGTTCATCCACGCGAAACTGCTCCGGACCCCCTATTTCGACGATGCCGTTTACCGGCGGACCCACTGCAATCCTGCCCACGCCAGTTGCCACGTCTTCGGCGGCCATGGGCTGGAAAAGCACATGTGGCAAATGCACCTTGCCGCCGACCATGGAAATGTCGGCAAGGCCCTTGAGGAACTCGAAGAACTGCGTGGCATGCACGATGGAGTATGGAATGGAACCTTCTTTGATCAGTTTTTCCTGAGCGATCTTGGCGCGGAAGTATCCGCTTTCCGACAGCCGCTCGGTCCCCACCACTGATAGCGCAACGTGATGTCCGACCTTTGCGCGCGCCTCATAGGTGAGGAGGTTGCGAGTTGATGTTTCGAAAAACTTCAGCACTGCCGCGTCTTCCCAGCCGGGGGAGTTTGATACGTCAACGACCACCGAGGCGCCTTTCAGCGCTTGGGCCAGTCCTTCGCCCGTCAAGGTGTTGACCCCCGTGTTGGGAGCTGCCGCTACCGCCTCGTGTCCTTGTTCACGAAGCTTTTTGACAAGCTTGGATCCAATGAGTCCAGTACCGCCGATCGCTACGATTTTCATGGTTCTCTCCTTGGCTTTTGACCTCGGCATTGCGAACCTGCCGGTCGTATTTGTTAAGACCGAGCATCCATCGTTCTGGACACTGTTCGTTGTTGAACAAATCGCATTTGGCAAAAATCGAGAGATTGAAAAACACTTTTCCCCATCCTCTCGACTCTTCGAAAGTCCACTTTCGCGTTGCAGACGCTTAGGAAATCGTAGATCACATCTCAGAGGATCGGCCACAGACAAAAGTCCGATTTTGATGAGCCCAAAACAATGCCGAGCTACTGCCCATCGGCGGCGGTGAGAGCACGCGAGTAATTCGCCGCGAAGTCGTTATAGGCCAGAGTTTCCGAGCCCTCAATTGTGCTGGTGTTGGAGTAGTTGTCGTAATTGTTCAGAATCTATCCGGGAACGTTCTGCACGACGAAGTGCGGCACATCGAACGCTCCGGTGCAGAGCGGGATGGAGTGCGCGCGCAGGTAATTCACCAGATCGGCCGCCACCTGATAGCTGGTGAGCGTGCCGAGTCCGAGCTGGAGTTTGGTGGGCGCGGACCATTCGTCGGCCCACTCGGGCAGGGTGGCGCTGGGAATGTCGAACTCCGCATCCCATTGCGACTCGTCCGCGCTGCCATGTTGTTGATAAAGTCGGCGCTGCAAAGAGAATCTTGCGCATGTTTGCGGGCCCTCAGGTCGGATGTGGGATGCAACGCCGATTTAGATTAGCGCATTGTGCGGAAAAATGTAATCGATTACTTCAAAGCAAACATGGGGATTTCTGCCTGAGCGCCTGCAACCAGCGTTACGCTTGCGCCCCGGTGCGAATTCCGAGCTTCCTGCTCACCTTGTCCAGCGTCTCCAGTGCCTGATCCAGCTCCGCTCGGGTGTGTTCGCTGGTCATGATGGTCCGGATGCGGGCTTTGCCTTCCGGCACGGTGGGGAAGGCGATTCCAGTGGCCATGACACCAGCGTCGAAAAGGGCGCGAGAAAAATCCATGGTCTGGCGTCCACCTCCGATGATGATCGGCGTGATGGGCGTCTCGCTGGCCGGGGTGGTCACGCCGCCGATGTCGAAGCCCAGCCGGCCCAGCTCCGACTTGAAATAGCGGGTGTTCTCCCACAGGCGCTCGATGCGCTCCGGCTCGGTTTCCAGCAACTCGAAGGCGGCGATGCAGGTGGCGGCGACCGACGGCGGATGCGAGGTCGAAAACAGAAACGGGCGCGCGCGGTGGTAGAGAAAGTCGATCAGGTCGCGCGAGCCGCAGACGTAGCCTCCCAGCGAGCCGATGGCCTTCGAGAGCGTGCCGACCTGGATGTCCACGCGCCCATCGCAGTGGAAGTGGTCGATGGTTCCGCGGCCGTTGCGGCCCAGCACGCCGGAAGCGTGAGCGTCGTCGACCATCATGATGGTCCCGTATTTGTCGCCGAGGCCGCAGAGCTTGTCGACCGGACCGATGTCGCCGTCCATCGAGAAGACGCCATCGGTGATGAGCAGCTTGCGCCCCGGCTCGGGGGCGACTTCCTTGAGCAGTTCCTCGGCGTGGGCCATGTCCTTGTGGCGGAAGACCTTGATTTTGGCCCGCGAGAGCCGCGCACCGTCAATGATGCTGGCATGGTTCAGCTCGTCGGAGATGATGAAGTCTTCCTTGCCGAGAATCGACGACACGGTTCCCGCATTGGCGGTAAAGCCGCTCTGAAAGACAACACAGGCTTCGACGTTTTTGAAGCGGGCGATTTTTTCCTCCAGTTCCATGTGGATTTTCATCGTCCCGGCGATGGTGCGGACCGCGCCCGAGCCGACACCGTAATCCTTGATGGCTTGGATGGCGGCTTCGCGCAGCTTGGGGTGCGCGGTGAGGCCAAGGTAATTGTTCGAGGCGAGGTTGATGACCTTCTTGCCGTCGTAGGTGCAGACCGGGGCCTGCATATCGTCGAGCACCCTCAGCCGGAAATGGGTTCCGCGAGCCTTGAGTTCGTTGAGCTGGGCTGTGAGGTGCTGGAGCTGGGGACGGCGGGAGAGTTCTGAAGCCATAGGGAGTGCCTCGCAATCGAAAAAGTCTCAACCTGCAATCGTAGAGCATTTTGACTTCTCCAGATACAATGGAACCTTGGCAGCACAGCGCTTCCTTTTTGAGAGAGCAGAGAATCCGAAGAATGAATTTGCAGTTGTTGCGGCACGGCACGGTCAGGCTTGCGGGCCTGGCACTTGGAATCAGCTTGGCGGCATCGGCGCAGGCGCAGGTTGCGACCCATACGCAGCTTGTCTCCAGCGCGAGCGATCACGGCGTCACCTTCACGGCCAGGGTCAGCGACATTGCCGGAAACCCCGCGACCGGCGGCGTGGTCAGCTTGGTGAATGCTCAGGGAGCTTCGCTCGGATCGGCATTCGTGAAGAACGGCGAAGCGACACTCACGCTCGACCAGCGGACCTCCGGGCGGGTTTACGCCGATTACAGCGGCAGCACAGGCTTTCGCGCCTCGGTGGCGCAGGCGCTGGTTTCAAGCGATGCGACGACCACGCTGCCCGATTTCACTCTTACGGCCAACCCTACGTCGCTGTCGCTCAGCCCCGGCCAGTATGGAACCGTAGTGCTGACCATCACGCCGGAAAACGGCTTTGACGATATGGTCACGCTGTCCTGCTCGGGGAACCCGGCTCCCTCGGCCTGCACCTTCAGCCCGACCACTCTGACGCCTCCGCTGGACCCGACCACGAACGCACCGCTGCCGATCAATAGCACACTCCAGATCACCACGCAGGGAGCCTCAGGAGCGAGTGTTGCGTGGCCGGGGAGTGGGTCGCATGTTGTTTATGCCATTGTGTTGCCGGGTCTGCTCGCACTGCTTGGCCTGGGCACAGTGCGCAGGCGCTCAGGACTCAACAAGTTCCGCGTAATCGGAATGGTGGCGCTGCTCGCGGCCAGCACAATTGGGCTGACCGCATGTGCACAGAGGTACGATTACCTGCACCATCCCCCCGCAAAGACCACGGGAATCGCCGCCGGAACCTACAACATCACGGTAGCCGCCTACTCCAGCAACGGAGCCACCGTGACCAGCCACACGCTGCAAATAGCATTGACGGTGAAGTAAGGACGGCAGCCAGGAAGCGGTCAACTCGCCCTCGGCGCAAGCAAGTCCGCAAGTCAACGAAAAAATGAAACGGCAGTTTGAAGCTGCCCCGCCCTCAGGTCTGCGTGAATTATGAACGCGTTCAAAATTGTGGTTGCACGGTAAGGAATCCGACGTATGCTTGTAATTGAACACGTTCAATTACGTATTCCGGGAGCACTTTTTATGAACAATGCGGAAACACTTTACCGGCTGTGTCGAGAGCAGCTTAGGCCATGATGACCCGCTTGCAAAAGCAGCGCCAGACAGGCGCCAAGTCCGAAGAGACCCGGGCGCGTATCCTCAACTTCGCACTTTCGGTGTTCCGCGAGCGCGGTTTTGAGCGGGCGACGATGCGTGAGATTGCCGCGGAGGCGGAAGTAGCTGTTGGCGCGGCCTATTACTACTTCGAGTCGAAGGAAGCCATTGTCATGGCGTTTTTTGAACGGGCGCAGCAGGAGATGAAGCCCGCCCTTGAAGCAATGCTCGACAGCAGCCGCACTCTCGAATCGAGACTATGGGGCATTATCACAGAGAAGTTCGACTATTTTCGCCCGGATCGCAAGCTGCTTGGGGCCTTGTCGGCGCATGTGGATCCTGAGCATCCCTTGTCACCGTTCAGCCGCGAAACAGCGGCTATCCGCGACGAGGACTTGAGCTTCTTCGAGCGAGCGGTGAACGATTCGAAGGTGAAGCTGCCGGAAAACATCCGGCCCTATCTTGCCAGGTTGCTATGGCTGTATCAAATGGGCCTGATCCTGTTCTGGGTTTATGACCGCTCGGAGAGTCAGGCGAAGACCAGGCTTCTTTTTGACAAGACGCTGAAGATGCTGCTGATTGTGCTACGTGTGGCCGGACTTCCGCTGTTGCGCCCACTGCACAAGCTGGCAGGGGAGTTATTGGAAGCCGTCTACGGAGGCAGATGAGGAAGTGCGTCGAACAGGAGGGCAAAAATGGACAGCCAAAAATTGCGGATTGTGCTTCCCGGCGGAAGCGGGCAGGTGGGCCATCTGCTGGCGCAACATTTCCATGCGCAAGGCCACGCCGTAACGGTATTCAGCCGCTCGCCGCGTCCCGTGCCGTGGCGAGTGGTGGCGTGGGACGGTTCAGCAGGTTCAGCATCACAATCGAGCTCGTGGATCAATGAACTGGAGAGGGCCGATGTGTGCATCAATCTCTCCGGCAGAAGCGTGAACTGCCGTTATAACGCCGCGAACCGGCGGGAGATTTATGATTCGCGGATTTGCACCACCCGGCGGTTGAACGAGGTGATCGCCGCCATGCCGAATCCTCCTCGCCTGTGGCTGAACATGAGCACCGCTACCATTTATCGGCACGACCTTGACCGCCCCATGGATGAGGCGACGGGAGAGCTGGGCGGGAATGAGCCAGGCGCTCCCGCAAGCTGGAACTTTTCGATTGGAGTGGGCCGGGACTGGGAGGATGCTTTCTTTTCGGCCTCCACGCCGCGCACGCGAAAGATAGCGATGCGCAGCGCGATTGTCCTCAGCCCCGGGCGCGGCGGCATTTTCGAGGCTCTACTGAATCTGGTCAGGTGGGGCTTGGGCGGGAAAGTGGGAACAGGCCGCCAGTTTGTCTCATGGATTCATGGGGAGGACTTTGTTCGCACGGTGGATTGGCTGATTGCGCATGAAGATTTAAGCGGAGTCGTGAATCTTGCCTCGCCAAACCCTTTGCCGAACCAGGATTTCATGCGCGCGTTCCGCGAAGCATGGGGCGCGAGGATCGGACTGCCCGCATCCGGGCCGGTGCTTGAACTCGGCTGCTTTCTGATGCGAACGGAATCTGAGTTGGTGCTGAAGAACCGTCGCGCGGTTCCCGGACGCCTGTTGGAATCCGGCTTCAAGTTTCTCTTCCCCGAATGGCCGGATGCGGTCCGCGACCTGGTTGCTCGCTGGAAGAAAGAGGGCCAATGATCTTTCGCTACACGCAGGTCAAATTGCCAACGGTAACAAAAAGGCCAGCTATGAACTTTTCCGACGAGTTCATAGCTGGCTGTTTTTTATGGCTCGGTCAGTACTTCGGCACGGTTGGGTCCACATCGTTCGCCCAGCCGGTGATGCCGCCGGCGAGGTTCCAGACGTTTTTGAAGCCGTCTTTGGCAAGCAATTCAGCAGCCCTCTGACTGCGTCCGCCTGTCTTGCAATGGACGACAATCTCACGGTCTTTATCGAGCTCGCCTTCGCGGGCCTGGAGCTCGCCCAGCGGGATGAGCGTGGCGCCAATGTTGGCGATTTTATACTCGAACGGCTCGCGCACGTCGAGTACAAAGAGACCGTCCTTGTTGTCGAGCCGCTGTTTCAACTCGATCGGGCTCATTTGCCGAATGCCGTTTTTCACTGGGATTCCGTCCACAGACTCCGCCTTTCGTTCCGGAACAATTCCGCAGAATTGCTTGTAGTCGATCAGTTTTGTCACCGTCCGATGGGTTCCGCAGACCGGGCAGTCAGGGTTCTTCCTGAGCTTCAGCTCGCGAAAGCGCATGCCGAGCGCGTCGACCAGCAGCAGCCGCCCGATGAGTGGCTCGCCTTTGCCAAGAATCAGCTTGATGGCTTCGGTCGCCTGAATGAGTCCCAGCAGACCGGGCAGAATGCCCAGCACGCCGCCCTCAGCGCAGGAAGGAACCAGGCCCGGCGGTGGCGGCTCAGGATAGAGGCAGCGATAGCACGGCCCGGCCTCGGTGGCGAAGACGCTGGCCTGCCCCTCGAACCGGTAGATGGAGGCGTAGGCGTTGGGCTTGTTGCCGCTGAGCACGCAGGCGTCGTTCACCAGGTAGCGCGTGGGGAAATTGTCGGTTCCGTCGGCCACAATGTCGTACTGCCCGATGATGTCGAGCGCGTTTTCGCTGGTGAGCATCGTATTGTGCTTCACGATGTTCATGAATGGATTGAGCGCGTGGAGTTTGTCGGCGGCGGAGTCGATTTTGGGGCGGCCCACATCGGCCGTCGAGTGGATGATCTGCCGCTGGAGATTGCTTTCCTCGACATTGTCGAAATCCACCAAACCGAGCGTGCCAACCCCGGCAGCCGCCAGATAAAAGGCCAGCGGAGCGCCCAGCCCGCCGGCACCCACGCACAACACTTTTGCGGCCTTCAGTTTCCGTTGTCCCTCGACGCCCACCTCGGGCAAAAGCAGGTGGCGCGAATAGCGCGTAAGGTCGTCCTTGCTTAGCTCCGGCAGCGTTACCGGATTTTCAATTGTCGTTGCCATAAAATCTCTCGTCTTCAAAGAATTCCAAAATTTTCAGTGCTGCGTTTCCCCACCCATCGGGAGAAGCACAAAAGCCCGCATCAAGAATGGCGCGAAGCGCGTCAACCCGTGCGGCTAGCACCCGCCGGCGATCGAGGGGATGATGGTGAGCGCGTCCTTCTCACCTACCCGTGTTGCACCCTTCTCCGGGAGGTAGCGGATGTCTTCGTCGTTCAGATACACGTTCACGAACGAGCGCAGCTTGCCTTCGTCGGAGTAAAGGTGCTTCCTGAGATCAGGATGTTTGGTGGTGAGCGCGCTCAGCGCCTCGCTCACGGTCGTTGCGGACACGCTCACAGTGTCCTGTTTGTTCGAGTAAACGCGCAACGGAGTGGGAATGTGAATCTTCATGGAAACCGTCCTTATCGGTTGAGGAAAACGTGTCGAGGAGCCAGAGCACGAGGCCCGGCTAGAGGATGGGCGAGCCCAGACTCAACATCGTTCGGTTTCGAGCGCGACCACTTCGACCGTTTCGTAGGCAAAAGCCTTGTCGTCTTCCCCGGTTCCGATGAGTAGAAAAGCGTTGGTCGCCTGTGCGATGCCCTTTTCGACCGCGGTAATGACATAGGAGCAGCCGAGCCAGTGAGCCTCGTCGAAATCCGTCTTGGACCACTGCGCGGGATGATCCGGGTGCGAGTGATAGAACCCGACAATGTCCAAACCGCGGTCGCGACCCTGCCGCTGGATTTTTACCAGCTCCTGGGGAGCGATATTGTAGCGGTTATGCGCCGAATCGGTGCGAGTGTTCCCTGCGCGCACCGCGTCTTCGACTTCATTGCCTGCCTCAACCGACCGTCCGAGCAGCACGCCGCAACACTCATGGGGATAGGTCTCCTCCCCATGAAGTCGGATTGCCTGGTAAATCTGCTCGTTCAGCTTCAGCATGGCTTGGCTCACTCCTCCCAAAAACGTTCGCTCAAATACTTGTCCGCCGAGTCGGCCAGGATCGTCACGATCACGGCTTCACGGCCCTGCTTCGCCTCTTCTTCGGCGATCTGCAAGCAGGCAGCGACAGCAGCGGCTGACGAAACCCCGACCAGAACACCTTCCGTCCTGCCCAATAGCTTGGCCATCGCGTAGGCCGCTTCGGTCTCCATATCTATATTACGATCTGCGAGCGTCGCGTCATAGATGGGCGGAATAATTGCCGTGGCCATGTGCTTCAGCCCTTCGAGGCCGTTGAAGGGGGCGTTGGGCTGCATCGAGATGCACTGGATGGCCGGATTCAGATCCTTCAGCCGGCGCGAAGTGCCCACAAACGTTCCGCTGGTGCCGAGTCCGGCGAGGAAATGCGTGACCTGCCCGCCGGTCTGCTCCCAGATCTCATTGCCCGTAGTCAGGTAATGGGCGCGCCAGTTCGCATCGTTGCCGTACTGGTCGGCATAGAAGTATTTATCGGGCTCGTCAGCGGCCAGCGCGCGCGCCTTGCGAATCGCGCCGTCGGAGCCGTCGGCCGGATCGGTCCACACGATGTTTGCGCCGTAGGCGGCAAGAATCCGCTTGCGCTCCATTGATACGTTGGCCGGGATGCAGAGCGTGACCGGAAAGCCCATGGCCGCGCCCAGCATCGAGTAGGCGATGCCGGTATTGCCGCTGGTTGCGTCCAGCAGATGCTTGCCCTTGCCGAGCACCCCGCGCCGCAGGGCGTCGCTCACGATGCCAGAAGCCGCGCGGTCCTTGACCGAGCCACCGGGGTTCACCCATTCGGCCTTGCCCAGAATCTGAATTCCCGGCAGGTGCGCAGTCAGGTGTTCCAGCCGGATGAGCGGCGTGTTGCCGATGCGGTCCAGAAGGGCAGTTCCCAGCGAATTGGTGATCGTAGCCATACTTTGCAGCAGCGCCTCCGTTTATGCGAGAGTGGAAGAGAGAGAAAGCACTAGTCTTAGTGTAACTTTTAGCGCCTCCATATCACAATCTTTCCGGACGAATTGCCTCTTATGCCTAAGAAAATCAAGCCGCTCTCCTTCGACGAAACCGTCAGCCAGCTCCGCAGCCACCGATTTGATGTTCAGGAGGTGCCCCAAGTCGCAAATCAGGCCCTCGCAAATCACGTCCGCGTGTCGAAATACGACTGCGCGGCGGTTCTGGGCCGCGACGGCAAAGGCGGCGTGGTGATGGCCCACAAGCCGGGAATCGTGCTGGAAGGCGAGATTGCGATCCTGATGGACCGCGGCTTTCAGAAATTCTTCAAGACCAGCAAACTGGAAATGGCCGCAACCGCCGAGCGCCTGAAGGCCGAGCATCGCTTTGCCGAAGAGCTGGACGACGTGACGGGCACGATTCTGCTGTACAACCAATCGCTCGGTACCACCAGCGACGAATACATGTACGATCGGTTGAAGGGCCGCAACGGAGACAGGCCGGCCAAGGGACGGGCTCCTTGGGCGCAGACTGCCGGGACTGAACATTGATTCAACGCAGGGCCGGGAGACTGAGCGCAGGCATCCTATCCAGCGTCCTGTTCTTTTTCAGGGGAACTCACATGCTGCGAAAGCTGTCGCCCCTCGCCGTCCTGCTCGTTGCGCTGACCGTGCCAGCGCAGAACGGTCTTGCACCCATCCCTGCGGAGCGTGCCGCTAATTCCTACGCCATCTACTCCCTGTTGATGCCGGGCGCGCCGTTCAGCAGCATGTCTCCTGCGCAGACCACGCGCTGGGCCATCGCTGAGAGCACCGTCAACATCACCGATATGAACCCCGCCGTTCCGCCGGATGGGCAGCTCACGCCACCGCCCGATAACCCGAGAGCGTTTCAGGAAGCCCTGGATGACTACGAGTCGCGCAAGTACGAGCGCTTCCGGCTGGAGGCCAACGACTTTCAATTGAACCACCCCTTTTCGCTGCTGAATGGAGAGCAGGTGAGCGAGCTGCGCGAGGCTCGGTCGTCGGCAACGGCTCCGTCCGAGTTGAAGGCACGGTACGCAACCTATCCCGGCATCACGTTTTTCAGCGCTGCTTATTTCAATCGCGCTCAGACCGCCGCGCTGGTTTACATGAACAACTGGTGTGCCAACCTGTGCGCGGCTGGGCAGTGGGTGTACCTGGAAAAACAGGGCGGACACTGGGTGCGGCGTTCGGGAATTTCACGCGGCGGAGCTTAAACTAAAGAGCTATGAGCACACAAACCCTTGAAGCCGCCGCCCTTACGCACGAACAGAAACTCGACCGTCTAGCGGAAGTCGCCATCCACGTGGGCCTGGGCCTGAAGCGCGGGCAGGAGATGGTGATGACCGCCACGCTCGACACTCTGCCGCTGGTGCACCGCATCACCGAGCAGGCCTACCGCGCCGGAGCCACGCTGGTAACGACGCTGCTGACCGATGAGGAATCGACCCTGCTGCGCTACCAGTACGGCGAAAACGAGAGCTTTGACCACGCCGCGGCCTGGCTCTACGACGGCATGGCCGCCGCCTATAGGAGCGGAGCCGCGCGGCTGGCCGTTGCCGGCGGCAATCCCGGGCTGCTTTCGCACGAGGACCCGGAAAAGGTTGGGCGCGCCAACCGGGCTGTCTCGAAGGCCTACCGCCCGGCGCTCGAGCTGATTACCCGGCACGACATCAACTGGACCATCGTCGCCGCCGCCACCCCCGCTTGGGCGGCGACTGTGTTTCCTGATCTGCCCGCCGACAAGGCTCTGGCCCATCTATGGGACGCGATTTTTGCCGCATCGCGCTGCGACGTTGCCGACCCCGTCGCGGCGTGGAAACAGCACGATGCGAACCTGCACCGCCGCGCCGACCTGCTCAACGAGAAACGCTATGCCGCGCTGCACTTCCATGCGCCGGGCACGGACCTGCGCGTGGGCCTCGCCGACGACCATCTCTGGCTCGGCGGAGGCATAAGCGCAGGCAACGGGCAATACTGCATTCCGAACATGCCGACCGAAGAGGTCTTCACCACGCCGCACAAAGACGGCACCGAGGGCCACGTGACCAGCACCAAGCCGCTCTCTTACCAGGGAACCATGGTCGAGGGCATCCGCGTGCGATTTGAGGGCGGCCGCGTGGTCGAGGCCAAGGCATCGAAGGGCGAAGAGGTGCTCAACCGCATGATCGGAACCGACGAGGGCGCGCGAAAGCTGGGCGAAGTGGCGCTGGTGCCGCACTCCTCGCCCATCGCAAGCAGCGGGCTGCTGTTCAACAACACGCTGTTCGACGAAAACGCCGCGTCGCATATCGCGCTGGGCCAGGCCTACAGCTCCTGCCTCAAAGGCGGAGAAAAGCTCAGCCCCGAGCAGCTCGCGAAGCTGGGAGCCAACGACAGCCTGATCCACGTGGACTGGATGATCGGCTCCGGCCAGATGAACGTGGACGGCATCACGGCAGACGGCGAAATCGAGCCGCTGATGCGGCAAGGCGAGTGGGTCTAAGAGCGCCGCGAACCGTTTTCCATCTCCGGTCCATCCAAGGCATAGGAGAAACTACCATGCCGAAAGCAGTGCGTTTCCACGAGATCGGTGGGCCGGAAAACCTGAAAATCGAAGAGGTTCCCGCGCGGCAGCCCGGCCTGGGCGAGGCGAAGCTGCGCGTGGAAGCGGTTGGGCTGAACCGCGCCGAGTCGCTCTATTATCGTGGGCAATACATGGAAAAGCCCGAGCTGCCGTCACGCATTGGCTACGAGGCCGCCGGAGTGGTCCAGGCCGTCGGGCCCGATGTGGACAAGAGTTGGGTGGGCAGGCGCGCGGCCACGGTCCCCGGCTATTCGCAGAACAAGTATGGCGTGCTCGCCGAAGAGGCCATTGTTCCCGCTTCCGCCCTGGCCGCGTATCCGGAAAAGCTCTCGCCTGCCGAAGCCGCGCCGTGTGGATGCAGTTCGTCACGGCGTGGGGCGCGTTGGCACATTTCGGCAAGCTTGCACAAGGTGATTTCGTCGTCATCACCGCGGCGTCGAGCAGCGTGGGGCTGGCTGCCATCCAGATTGTGAAGGACGCGGGCGGCGTAGCCATTGCGACCACGCGAACCTCGAAGAAACGTGACCAACTAGCCTCCCTCGGCGCCGACCACGTGATCGCGACGGAGGAAGAAGACCTCGTGGCGCGCGTCAAGGAAATCACGGGCGGTAGAGGCGCGCGGCTCATTTTCGATTCCATTGCCGGGCCGTTTGTAGAAAAGCTGGCGCAGGCCGCGGCGTATCAGGGAATCCTGCTCGAGTACGGCGCGCTGTCGCTGCAGCCGACGCCCTTTCCGTTCTTCCATGCTCTGCGCAAGGGGTTGACCATGCGGACCTACCTGCTGCTCGAAATCACCGACGAGCCACAGGCGTTTGCCGAAGCAAAACAATATATCTATGACCGGCTCGCCGACGGACGTTTCCGCCCCAAGATCGCAAAGACCTTCCCCTTTGCGCAGATCGTGGAGGCTTACCGCTACCTCGAATCAAACGCGCAGGTCGGCAAGGTTGTCATTACGATTTGAATCCTTGAGACGTTTTCCCGGCGAAACATGCCAGATGTTGGGTTTTGATCCAAAAAAGAATATGTTGATCCTGAAAACAAAAGACTTAGCTAAAGTTGATCCTGATAACAAAGGAGTTATGGGAGCGATCCTAAAAACAAAGCACTTAGGTTGAAATGCTCCCGAAAACAGGGCTTGGGTCGTGCCTTTATTTCTTCCCCTATTTCCAGAATAGCAAATCCGCGGGTTATGAAATGCATTGGTTAAGTTGTTTCATTTCTATGATTTGTTTGGCTTGGGGGTTGACACGGGAGAATCCCGGGTTGAATGACGATCTTCAGGGGCCAAGGCCCCGTCCTTTTCGGATGTTTTGTGGCACGGCTGAAGAGGCACACTGATACGGAGGGGACGATTTGCGCGGTGTGGGTGCGGCGCATCCGAACCCAGGTTCCAAAAGCGGGACGTGGGGGCACCCGGCACCCTGGTTCACGAAATGTGCCAAATGCAGAGTCTCGCGGGGGAGTTTTCCCGCGAAACTTCTGCATATGCCGGTCCGGCGAGGACCGCCCGCCGCGGAGGTGCCGCCGGAGGCGTTCTTACGCCTCGACCGCCCGCTCCGCAACCTCGAACTTCAACTGGTTGTTCAGCGGATCGGCCTCGACCCGGACGTGATCGCCGCGCAGCACGTCACCGTCGAGGATTTTGATGGCCAGCGGGTCCTGCACCAGCCGCTGGATGGCGCGCTTGAGCGGGCGCGCTCCGTAGGCGCGGTCGTAGCCGCTCATCAGCAGTTGACGACGCGCTTCGTCGGTCAATTCAATCGTGATGTTGCGGTCCGCCAGCAGCCGGTCCAGATCTTTCAGCCTGAGATCGACAATCTGCGACAACTGCTCCTCGCCCAGCGGACGGAAGATCACGATGTCATCGACACGGTTCAAAAACTCCGGGCGGAAGCTCTGCTTGAGCAGGTCCAGGACCTGCTCGCGGGCGCGGTCAAACGCCGCTTCGGACAGCAGCGACTCGCCCTGCAGCACTTGCGAGCCGAGGTTTGAGGTCATGATGAGCACGGTGTTTTTGAAATCCACAGTCCGGCCCTTCGAGTCGGTCAGGCGCCCGTCATCGAGCACCTGCAGCAGCACGTTGAAGACATCCGGATGCGCCTTCTCGATTTCGTCGAACAGCACGACCGAGTAGGGACGCCGCCGCACGGCTTCAGTAAGCTGGCCGCCTTCGTCATAGCCCACATAGCCCGGAGGTGCACCGATCAGCCGCGCCACCGCGTGCTTCTCCATGTACTCAGACATGTCGATGCGGACCATGGACTGCTCGTCGTCAAAGAGAAATTCGGCCAGCGCCCGCGCGGTTTCCGTCTTGCCGACACCGGTGGGCCCGAGGAAAATGAACGATCCGATGGGGCGTTTGGGGTCGCTGAGGCCCGCGCGCGAACGGCGGATGGCATTCGCGACGGTCTTCAGCGCATCGTCTTGCCCGATAACGCGCTCGCGCAGCCGGCTCTCCATTTCAACCAGCTTTTTTACCTCGCCTTCGAGCATCCTGGAGACGGGAATTCCCGTCCACTTGCTGACGATGCCAGCGATGTCCTCTTCATCGACCTCTTCCTTCAACATGCGCGGGCCGGAGGCCGCGTCCTGGGCCGCGGTGAGCCGCTTCAGTTCGTCTTCGAGACGCGGCAGCTCGCCGTACTGAATCTGCGCCGCGCGCTCCAGGTTGCCGCGCCGCGTCTGCTCGTCGGCCTCAAAGCGCAGCGCTTCAAGCTGCTTTTTGACCTCGCTCAGCCGCGTGATGGCCTCGCGCTCCTTCTGCCAGCGCGCGCGCAGCCCGGTGGCCTGCTCACGCAGCGCGGCCAGCTCGCGTTCCACGTCCTGCAAGCGGTCTTTGGAGTTCTGGTCGGTCTCGCGCTTGAGCGCAGCCTTTTCGATTTCGAGCGAAGTCGCCTCGCGCTCCAACTGGTCGATCTCCGTCGGGACCGAGCCGATCTGGATGGCCAGCGAAGCGGCCGCTTCATCGACCAGGTCAATGGCCTTGTCGGGCAAAAAACGGTCGGAGATGTAGCGATGCGACAGCGTGGCCGCCGCGACGATGGCCGCGTCCTTGATGCGAACCTTGTGGTGTGACTCGTAACGCTCCTTGAGCCCGCGCAGAATCGCGATGGTGTCCTCGACGTTCGGCTCGCCGACGAAGACGATCTGGAAGCGCCGCTCGAGCGCCGCGTCTTTCTCAATGTATTTGCGATACTCGTTCAGCGTGGTCGCGCCAATGGCGCGCAACTCGCCGCGGGCCAGTGCCGGCTTCAGCATGTTGGAGGCGTCAATCGCTCCCTCGGCCGCGCCGGCTCCCACCAGCGTGTGCAGTTCGTCGATGAACAGGACGATCTGGCCGTTTGAGTCTTCGATTTCCTTGAGGATGGCCTTGAGCCGGTCCTCAAACTCGCCGCGATATTTCGCCCCGGCCAGCATGGAGCCGAGATCGAGCGCGATCACCCGCTTGCCACGCAGGATTTCCGGCATGTCTCCGTGGACGATGCGGCGCGCGAGCCCCTCGACGATGGCGGTTTTGCCCACGCCCGGCTCGCCGATGAGCACGGGATTGTTCTTGGTGCGGCGCGAGAGCACCTGAATGACGCGGCGAATTTCCTCATCGCGGCCGATGACCGGATCGAGCTTGCCGCGGCGGGCCAGCTCGGTCAAATCTTTGGCGTACTTTTCGAGCGCCTGGTATTTTGCCTCGGGATTCTGGTCGGTGACGCGCTGGGTTCCGCGCACCGTGGTCAGGCTCTTCAGAATCGCGTCGTGGGTCGCGCCAAAGCCGGCCAGCAGCAGTTGCGCGCCGTCGTTCTTTGCCTCGGCCAAGGCCAGCAGCAGGTGCTCGGTCGAAACATACTCGTCCTTGAAATTGCCGGCCTCTTTGAACGCCTGCTCGAAGACCCGATTGAGCGTGGCTGAGGCTGACGGCTGCGCGCCGCCACCGCTCACTTTGGGCAGCCTGTCGAGCGCCTCGTTAAGCTTGACGCGCAACTGCGAGGCGGGCACGCCGACCTTTTCGAGGACTGGCACAATGATGCCGTCGCGGTCCTCGACCAGCGCGGCGAGCAGGTGCAGCGGCAGAATCTCCGCATTGCCGCGCTCGGCGGCAAGCTGGCTGGCCGCCTGCACGGCCTCCTGCGATTTCACCGTAAACTTTTCCCAACGAATGGCCATAGATTCCTTTTAATGATGATGCGGTCAGCGGTGAAACGGCCAGCTAACAAGCGGCCGGCTGATAAAGCGGCCAGCAATCGAGCCCTCTGACCGAATTTTAGCTGGCTCGACTTTAGCTGGCCGCTTGTTTGCTAACCGCTTCTTCGCTCCGCTTACGCTGCTTTCGACTTGCCGGCTTCCATCTGCTTTGGCCCGTGGCTCTGGCCTACCTGCACCTTGATCTGCTTGGGCTTGGCTTCCGGGCGCTTTTCGAGCCTGATGCTGAGCACTCCGGCATCATAATCGGCTTTCACGCTGTCCGCATTGACCGTGCTCGGAATCGTGAAGGCGCGATAGAAGCTGCCGTAACGGCGCTCGATGCGGTGGAAGTTCTCTTCCTTCTCCTCCTTCTCGAACTTGCGCTCCCCGCGCACCGTCAGATTGTTGTTTTCTATCTGGATGTCGAGGTCTTCCTGCTTCATTCCCGGCACTTCCAGTTTGAGCATGATCTGGTGATCGTCCTCATAAATGTCCACGGGTGGAACGAAGGACGCTGTGGTGACGGGCTCGCCTTCGCGGTTGTAGTCCTGAAAGAGCGAGTTCAGGCGGTTCTGTAGAGTTGCCACTTCACGAAAAGGGTCCCAACGAGTGATAGCCATGATTTGTTTTCTCCTGATCTAGAGGTATGGGCCGGTCATGGAGGATCGACCTGCACCCTATGTGATGGAAACCATATCACGATAGATGCATAAAATATGAGCAACTTACTATCAAACTTATCCGCTCGTCAGATGAGCTTTTGATTTCGGCTTACGCACTTATGCAAGTCGTTCTTATTAAATGAGTTGCAAATGTCGATCCTTTTAGGCCAGTCTCTTCTGATTACGATGCAGACCGGGCGGAGAGCGAACACCTCAGCCAAAGTGGCTCATCCAAAAGGCCAAGGGGAGGCTTTTTTAGTCTGGCTAAAAGATATTTTCACTGGCTCAACGATTCCCCCTTGACCCCGTGCCGCCGTATCCCGACAATAGGAAGAGGTTATCTCCACCATTTCGAGGGTTTTATGGCTGCTTTTCTGCTCATCGTCGCGGCTGTTCTGAGCCGAGTTTTCCCCCATCCCGAGTGGCTCAACTTTACGGCTGTTGGCGGTGCGCTGCTGTATTTTGGTGCGCGGCGGCCTCTGCGCCAGCTGTGGATTCCCGTGGCAGCGCTGGCGGCGACCGATTATTACCTGACGGCGGTTTTTTACAGCTACCCGTTCCACCTGTCAGGATATCTGCTGACCTGGGCCTGGTATGCCGCGGTGGTCGTGCTCGGCTACATTCTGTTGTCCCGCAAGACCTCGGTGGCGCGTGTCGGTGCCGGAGTCGTGATTGCGCCCACGTCCTTTTTCCTGATTACGAACTTCGCGGCCTGGGCGATGATGCCGCAGCTTTATCCGCGCAGCCTGGGCGGGCTTTCCCTGTCCTATGCCGCCGGCCTGCCGTTCTACCGCAACGATCTGCTGTCAACAGCGATTGTCGCCGCTCTGGCTTTCGGACTGCCGGTGGTCGCGCGTCAGATGGCCCAGCGCCATCAGCCGGCCAGCGCCTGAAGATTCTGCTCAGCTCATCAGTAGAAAGGCGGCCATTCACTGGTCGCCTTTTTTGTGTCCGGCGTGTAAGGATCAGTTCGAGCTGGGTCAATTTCCCAGCGTGTTGCTCGCAATTGACTTGAACGCGAGCCCAGCAGCCTCCACTGTCTGCTGGATGTCCTGCTGCGAATGGGCGGTGCTCAAAAAAGCAGCCTCAAACTGCGAGCAGGGAAGCCAGACGCCCGCGTTCAACATGGCGCGATGGAAGCGTGCAAACGCGGCGGTATCGGATTTCGTGGCCGAGGTGTAATCCGTGACTGCGGCAGATGTAAAGAACCAGGTGAACATTGCGCCCACGCGATTCGCGGTCATGGCGATGCCAGCCCGCGCCGCTTCCGCACTGACGCCGCTCACCAGCGACTCACTCAGGGACTCGAGCAGCGGGTAAACCTCGCTGCGATGATCGATGAGATAGCCGAGCGTGGCCAGCCCCGCGGCCATGGCCAGCGGATTGCCGCTCAGCGTTCCGGCCTGATAAACCGGCCCCAGCGGAGCGAGTTGGTCCATAATGTCCAGACGCCCGCCAAAGGCCGCGCAGGGCAGACCTCCGCCCAGGATTTTCCCCAGAGTCGTCAGGTCGGGCTGAATGCCGTAAAGCTCCTGCGCGCCGCCCAGAGCTACGCGGAAGCCGGTCATGACTTCGTCAAAAATCAGCAGTGCGCCTTCGCGGTTGGTGATTTCGCGTAGGGCTTCGAGATATCCAGGAGCGGGGGGAATGCAGCCGGCGTTGCCCGCCACCGGTTCCACGATCACGCAGGCAATCTCATGTGGATGTGCCGCAAAGGCGGACTCAACGGCCTGTGCATCGTTGTAGGGGAGCGCCAGCGTCAGGTGTGCGATTTCGTCGGGAACGCCCGCCGATCCCGGAATGCCGAGCGTTGCCACGCCCGAGCCGGCCTTGACCAGCAGACCGTCGGAGTGGCCGTGGTAGCAGCCCTCGAATTTCACGATGAGCTTGCGGGCGGTGAAACCCCGCGCCAGCCGGATGGCAGACATGGTGGCTTCAGTTCCGGAGTTGACAAACCGCAGCTTGTCGATCGAAGGAAACGCCCGGACCACCAGCCCGGCCAACTCGGCCTCAGAAGCCGTGGAAGCGCCAAAGCTTGGGCTGCGCCCGGCGGCTTCACGAATCGCCTCGACGACCGGCGGAAAGGCGTGGCCCAGGATCATCGGCCCCCAGGAGCCGAAATAGTCGATGTAGCGGTTGCCGTCCGCGTCCCAGAGGTAGGCTCCCTGGCCGCGCTCGACAAACGGAGGATCGCCGCCGACGGCGCGAAAGGCGCGCGCGGGCGAATCAACTCCGCCGGGCAGAAGTCGTTCCGCATGCTCTTGCAGCGCGCGGGAGCGGGTGAGCGTCACAGGCATGCTTTAAGTATAGAAGCGACGCCCGGCTACCAGTTCTTCCGCTCTTCCAGATACATCCTGGTGTAGTCCAGATAATTCCGCGCGTATTTCAAAATCATCTCGCGGTCGTCGGAGGTAAGCTGGCGGCGCACCTTGCCTGGAACCCCGGTTACGAGCGAGCGGGGCGGAACCATGGCATTTTCCGGAACAACGGCCCCAGCGGCGATGATCGATCCCTCGCCGATGCGGGCATTGTTCATAATGGTCGCGCCCATGCCGATGAGGCAGGCGTCCTCGACCACGCAGCCGTGCACGGTGGCGTTGTGACCGATGGTGACGTACTCGCCCACGATGACCGGATAAAGGTTCCTCATGCCGTGCAGCACCGTGCAGTCCTGCACGTTGGAGTGCGCGCCCACGCGGACGGAATGCACATCGCCGCGGACGACGGCGTTCATCCAGATGCTGGCATGTTCGCCCAGCACCACATCGCCGATGACCTGGGCGGAGACGTCCACGTAGCAGCTTTCCGGAATGACGGGCGTGTGGCCCTGGTAGGTGCGAATCATGTGTCCAGTTTATGTCGTTCTCTTCGGTTCGCGCACGCGCATCGTTTATCCTCAAGAAGACCATGCCTGAAGACGCAATCCCACATTTGTCCGGCTGGAGCGAGGCTGAACTGGACCGGGCCTTTGCCGCTATCTCGCGTGAAGTCGAATCTTCCGCCTCCGCGTTTGATTCGCCGGAGGCCGTCGAGCAGTTTCGCCTGCGCTGGCTGGGCCGCAAGCAAGGAAGGCTCAAGGCCATCAGTGACGCGTGGCTGAAGTCCGCGCCGGGCGCGGCCAAAAAGCTCATCGGCCAGCGGTTCAATACGCTGAAGGCTGAGATCGAGCAGCAGCTGGAAGCCGCGTCTGGCGTGAGTCACACCAACGCGCTCGACGCCGAAGCTATCGATATCACGTTGCCCGGAACGCGCCCGAGACCGGGAGCCGAGCATCCGCTGCTGAAGACGCTGAATGAGCTGATCGCCATTTTTCAGCGCATGGGATACTCCATTGGCGTGGGCCCCGAGGTCGAAACCGACTACTACAATTTCGAATCGCTGAATTTTCCGCCCGGCCACCCGGCGCGCGATACGCAGGACACGCTGGTCATTGCGAATCAGGAACGCAAGCCGCTGCGCGACCGGCTGCTGATGCGGACGCATACGTCGCCGGTGCAGATTCGCACCATGGAGCAGCAGCCGCCGCCGGTGCGCATCGTCATCCCCGGCAAGGTGCATCGCAATGACGCTGCGGACGCGACCCACTCGCCGATCTTTCATCAAGTCGAAGGGCTGTGCGTGGACGAGGGCGTCACCTTCAGCGACCTCAAAGGAACGCTGGACCACGCCATGAAGGAGCTGTTCGGATCGAGCGTGAAGACGCGCTTCTTCCCATCATTTTTCCCGTTTACCGAGCCCTCCGCCGACGTGCAGATCAGCTGTCCGTTCTGTGGAGGCAAGGGTTGCCGCAAGTGCAAGCACTCGGGCTGGATCGAGCTGCTGGGCTGCGGCATGGTCGATCCCTCGGTCTTTGGATTTGTGCGGCAGAAGCAGCCCGCCTACGACCCGAAAAAGATCAGCGGCTTCGCCTTCGGAATGGGCGTGGACCGCATCGCCATGATGAAGTACGGCATCACCGACATCAGCCTGATGTATTCAGGCGATTTGCGGTTTCTGGAGCAGTTCGCATGAAGATTCTCACGAGTTGGCTCCGCGAATTTCTCCCCGGCTTGGCCGCGACTGATCGCCAACTTGCCGACGACCTCACCCTGCGCGGAATCGCCGTGGATGGTGTCTTCGATCTCGGATCGAACGGCTCGCTTTTCGAGATGGACATCACCACCAACCGCGTGGATGCCATGAACCACTACGGCATTGCGCGCGAGGCGGCTACGATTTACGGGTTGAAGCTGAATCCGCTCGACGCTTCATTACCCGCCGCGAAGCCCGGACCCGGATGGGCAGTTCGCATTGAAGAGGCGGCGCTCTGCGGGCGGTTCACCGCGCGCGTCCTGCGCGGGATAAAGGTCCAGCCCTCGACCGGAATTGTCGCCGAGCGTTTTGGGCTGCTCGAACAGAAGCTCATCTCGAATGCGGTGGACGCGACCAACTACATTGTGCTGGCGATGGGCCATCCCACGCATGCTTTCGACCTCGACAAGGTGGAAGGCGCCATCGTCGTTCGTCGCGCGCGCAAGGGTGAAAATTTGAAGACGTTAGACGAAATTGAGCGCGTGCTCGACCCCGACGACCTGATCGTGGCCGACGAAAAGAAGCCGCTGGCCCTTGCCGGAGTCATGGGTGGATGGGATTCGCGCATCACCGCGGACACGAAAAACGTGCTGGTCGAGGCGGCTTGGTTTGACCCGGTCAGCATTCGCCGCTCCTCGAAGCGGCACCTGATCCACACCGACGCCTCGCATCGCTTTGAGCGCGGAGCGGACTTTAACGCGCCGCCGCTTGCCTCTGCGCTGGTCAGCCAAATTCTGCTGGAGCCGGGCGGCGAGCAGGTGGGAGAGCTGGTCGATGTTGTCATCCCGGAAGCCGCCGCGCGCACGGCAAAGCGGTCCAGCATTTCGTTTGCGTTGAGTGAGACGCGCCGCATTCTGGGTGCGACCGAAGACCCCGAGGGAATCACCGCCGCGACCGCCGAAACCATTCTTACCAGCCTCGGATGCAATCTCGAAACCCGCGCGAGCGAGACGTATCAAGTCACGCTGCCGAGCTGGCGGCTTGATCTGGAACGGGAAATCGACCTCATCGAAGAGGTCGCGCGCGTCTACGGCTACAATCGGTTCCAGAACACGCTGCCCGCCTTTGCCGGATCGGTCATCGAGCTGTCGTGGGCCGCGAAGGAAGCCACCGTGCGCCAGGCGCTGCTCGCTCTGGGCTGGACCGAGGCCATCTCCTCGACCTTCTGCGCCGCAGCCGATGCCGCGCTGTTCGCGCCGCAGCCTGACTCGGCGGTCTCTATCGGCAATCCCCTTAGCGAAGAGGCGGGAATGCTGCGTCCGTCGCTCCTGCCTGGAATGGTGGGAATGCTTGCGCTCAACCTGAATCGGGATGTGGAAGACGCCGCGCTGTTTGAGGCCGGAACCGTCTTCAGCGGCAGCCCGGAGAAAGTGGACGAGCGGCCTGCGCTGGCCATTGGAGCCACGGGCCGTGCTTTCGGAGACCAAGCTGCCGATTTCTACGACCTCAAGGGAACAGTGGATGCGCTGCTCACGAAATTCTCCTCGCGGTCTGTTTATTTTGACAAGCTGCTGCTGCCCGCGTGGCTGCATCCGGGTCGCGGCGCGCGCGCTGTGCTCGATGGAAGCACAGTCGCGTACTTCGGCCAATTGCATCCGGCGGAGGCAGAGCAGCGGAAGCTGAAGCAGGCGGTTTTGGTAGGCGAAATCTACCTTGACCGGCTCTATCGCCAGCCGCTACGCCAACCCGCTGCGCGCGAGCTTTCGCGCTACCAGCCGGTGCGCCGCGACTTCTCGCTGCTGTTTCCGGACGCGACCTCATGGGCAACGATTGAAGAGGCCCTGGGCGGCCTGAATATCGCCGAGCTGCGGAGCTTCGCGCCGAGCGAAGTTCTTCGCGGAGTCAAAGCCGTCCCCTCCGGCCATTTCTCGCTGCTGCTTGGGACTGTCTTTCAGTCGCAGGAGCGAACCCTTCGCGAGGAAGAGCTACAGGAGTTCTCACAGAAGATCGTCGCGGCGATGGAAACGATTGGCGGAAAGCTGCGGACGAGCTAGGCGCCAATTAGCAGACTCTCGGGCCGGGTATCCCACTCGCTACCGCGCATCCACAGAATTTCCGCAGTCTGGACTTGACCATCAGCGATATACTGCGCGAAGAGCGAAGCTAAATTTCCACGAGGTGTTTCCCTGATGTCCACGGTTGCCGTTGAAGAAACCCAGATTCCCCTTGCCGCCGACGATTTCGACGCGCTTGAACAGCGCGTGCTGCGCATGGTTGAGCTGGTGCGCAGCGAGCGCGCGGCGCACGCCGCCGCCGAGTCGCGCGTCCAGTCGCTTGAGGCTTCGGTAAAGAGCCTTGAAGACAGCGGCCTGAACGCCGAGCAGCGAGTCGTCACTCTCGAAGAGCGTCTGGAGAAGGCAAACCAGAAGATTGCGCAACTTTCTGAGCGGGGCGCGCAGTCCGCCGCGCAACTCGAGTCGCTTGAAAAAGAGCGGGACACGGTGCGGGCGCGCGTCGAAAAGCTCCTGAAGACCCTGGACGAAATTTCCGCGTAGGCCATTCCAAATGAGCAGAGGCAGCCGATGACCGAGCCAGCAATCGACGATTCCATCTCCGTCGATATTTACGACCAGACCTACAAGCTACGCGGGAAGGACACGGAGTATATCCGGCATCTGGCCGAAATTGTGGACGGCAAGATGCGCGCCGTCGCCTCTTACGGCAAAACGGTGGACTCGCTGCGGGTGGCGGTGCTGGCCGCGGTGAACATTGCTGACGAGCTGGCCACACTCGAGCAGAAACATGATGCACTGGTGGGTAACGCGCGAGGAAGTCAGAACTCGTCAATGCGCAGCCGTGCTCACTCGCTTACCGGATTGCTGGATTCGCTGCTGGAAGAGGAGCGCAAGGTCGGCTGAAGCGTCATTCCCGTTTTGGCCTTTAGCCGCAACACCTTAAAAACTCCGGCTTGCAATCTCTTGCCACTGTGGTTAGCATCCATCTGAGAGACCGGCCTGCAAAGCAGGTGTGGTAATTATCGCTGGTTGAACCTACATTCATTGAACAGGGTTCTCGACTCGATCATTATGGCTCGGTGCGCAGTGTCCGCCAGTCCGGAATGCCTAAAGAGCCTCGGCGAGTTCCCACCGTCTTAGGACGGGTTCACCGGCGCATTGCTGCACGGCCCCGCGGGTCGGTCTTTACTTTGTCCCGATCCCCTTGTACCCCCGTCTCGTCCAGTTCGGCCACGTTGCCATTCCAACCTATGGAGCGTTCATCGCGCTCGCGCTCATCGCCGCGCTTGCGGCCGTTGTCTATTTCGCGCGGCGGCTCACGCTCGATACTGGCAAGCTCTGGAACCTCGGCCTCATCGCCATCTTCACCGCGCTGATTGGCGCGCGGCTGCTGCTGGCGGCGGTCTACTTCGGCGCTTTCCGCGAGCACCCGTTCTGGGTTCTTGGACTCGGAACAAGTCACCATTCATGGATCAACGCGGTTGCCGTGCTGCTCGGCGTCACCGCCGGTTTGCTCTACGTGATGGCGGAGGGCCTGCCGCATCTGCGCGTGCTCGACTGTGTTGCCGCTTCGGCCACGGTAGGACTTGTGCTCAGCTCGACTGGGGCCTTTCTGGCCGGCGTAGGCTACGGCCTGCCGGCGGGGAATGGCTGGTCGGTGACGTATCGCAGCCCCTTCGCGGCTTACTGGTACGGCACGCCGCTCGGCTTCCAGCTCTACCCGGTGCAGTTGTACCAGGCCGTGGTGTTCCTGGCCATTCTTGCCTTGCTGCTCTGGTGGCTTCCGCGTCGCAGGCAAGACGGCGAGCTCGTCGGAGCGTGGTTGTTTCTCGCCGGGTTTACTGGATTCTTTCTCGACCTCTATCGCGCGTCCGGCCGGATTGACTTCGTATTCCATCAAGTGATCTGCGCGCTGATGGTGATTGCCAGCGCCGCTTTCCTCGTCCGGCGCGGGTCCGGCGCACGGACAGACTGCCTTGCCGCTCACGACTATACTGTGGTCGATGACTCGCAGCATATTTAGGCTCTCCATTTTGATAGTGCTGGCTTCTGTCGCATCCCCGTTTTGCCTGCTCCGTGCGCAGGCAGCTCCTCCGCCAACCGTGTTTCTGTGGCCCAGCGGCGCGCCCGGCGCACTGGGAAACGCTCCCACCGATAAGCCACGCATGTACATCTTTCTGTCGAAGAAGCGCTCGACCAGCGCCGCCATTCTCGTGATTCCGGGCGGGGGATATGAGCATGTCGCACTGGGCCACGAGGGCTTCCAGATTGCTGAATGGCTGAACGCGCAGGGCATGGCGGCGTTTGTTCTGGACTACCGCGTCGCGCCTTATCACTACCCTGTCGAGATCAACGACGGGCGGCGGGCCATGCGGCTCATCCGCGCCCACGCTGCTGAATACGGCATTGACCCCAACCGCCTGGGCGTGTGGGGATCGTCGGCCGGAGGCCATTTGGCATCTTCGGTCGGCACGCATTGCGAGAAGGCGGCTCCTTCAGCCGCGAACAATGATCCCGACAGTGATCCCGTAGATCAGCTCTCGTGCAAGCCGGACTTCATGGTGCTCGCCTATCCGGTCATCAGCATGGAGTTGCCGGAGACGCACGCTGGCTCGCGGCGTAATCTGCTCGGCCCTGATCCCGATCCCGCGCTGGCGCATGAATACTCGAACCAGTTTGCGGTAACGGCAGACACGCCGCCGACGTTCCTTTTCGCGACGACGAACGATCCGGTTGTTCCGGTTGAAAATTCCCTCGACTTCTACCGTGCCCTCGTCCAGAACCACGTTCACGCCGAACTGCATCTGTTCGACTACAGCAATCACGGCTGCGGGCTGTGCGGCTCCATTGTGCCGCTGCGCGTGTGGCCGTCGCTCCTGCGGACCTGGCTCATCGATCGCAGCTTCCTGCCGCCGAACGCGCCACCGCCTCCTCCTCCCCAGCCGAACTGGCCCGTGTGGCCGAAGGGATACACCGGCCCCGGCGAGTATTCCGGTCAATAGCACATGAAAGCCGCCTACGCAGTACCGGCGGAGGCCGCGGGCAGGCGGCTCGACGCGTGGCTAGCCGCGCAACTTGAAAACGTGAGCCGCGCCCGCGTGCAGTTGCTGCTGGCAGAGTCGAAAGTGCTGGTCAACGGCGAGCCTGCCAGACCTGCGCTGAAGCTGCGCGGCGGTGAGCGGGTCGAAGTGCTCGGCGAAGCCGTGCCGCCTCCACTACACGCGATTCCCGAGGCCATTCCGCTCGACATCGTCTACGAAGACGACGATCTCTCAGTCATCAACAAGCCTGCCGGGATGATGGTCCACGCCGGCTCCGGGGCCAGCGACGCGGCGCGCAATCGTGGGACGCTGGTCAACGCGCTGCTCAGCCACTACGCACAGCTTTCGCACTCGGACGACCCGGTGCGCCCGGGCATCGTCCACCGGCTCGACAAGCAAACCAGCGGGCTCATCATTGTTGCCCGCAATGACGCGGCCCACTTCAGGCTCGGCGAGATGTTTTCCCGCCGCCAGATTCGGAAAACCTACATCGCCCTGGCGCATGGCGCAATCAAGCAGGAAAAAGGAACCATCAACACGCCGATCAGCCGCGACGCGATCCGCCGCACGCGCATGACGACGAGGCGCGAGGAAGGAGCACGCAGCGCGATTTCACATTACACCGTGCTGGAGCGGATTGAATCGCCCTTTGGCAAATTCACGCTGGTTTCCGTACGCATTGAGACCGGACGCACGCATCAGATTCGCGTGCACCTTGCCTCGATTGGGCATCCCGTTGTGGGAGACACGCTCTACGGAGCGCCCACCAAGATTGTGGTTCCGGCTCCGCGCAAAAAGTCCGACCCCGAGCCGGAGGCGGTTTCGCTTCCGCGTAATTTCCTCCACGCGGCCGAACTCGAATTCACACACCCCATCACCGGCAAGCCGCTAAGCCTGAAGGTTCCTCTGCCCGAGGAGCTAACGTCGTTCTACAAAGGGCTAGCCGCCAATTCCTGATCCCTGCTCGATACCTTGACGATCTACAACCCAATAGTGTAGATAGTCACAGTATGGGAAAACCAAACGATCTGGTACAGGGAACCCTCGACCTGCTCATCCTTAAAACCATCGCGCTCGAACCCAAACACGGCTGGGCCATCGCCAAGCGCATTCAGCAGCTCTCCGGCGAAGTTCTTCAGGTGCAGCAGGGTTCGCTCTACCCCGCGCTGCATCGGCTCGAGCAGCAGGGTTGGGTACGCGCCAAATGGGCGGAGAGTGAAACGGGGCGCGAAGCCAAGTTCTATTCACTCACCACCGCCGGCCGAAAGCAGCTTGAAACCGAAGCCGCCAACTGGAAACGCCTTTCCGAGGCCGTCAACCTCGTTGTCGAAACCGCCTGAGGCTGAAAAATGCGCATTCTCGAACAAATCCAGATGCGGGTTCAAATGCTCTTTCGAAGAAATCGAGAGGCCCGGCGTCTCAGCGCCGAGCTGGAGTTCCACATCGAGCAGCAAACTGCCGAAAACATCGCCGCCGGCATGCCGCCGGACGAAGCTCATTACGCCGCGCTGTGCGCCTTTGGCAACCCCACCCTCCTGCGCGAACAGGCCAGAGAGACCTGGAGCTGGAATTTTATGGAATCGCTGTTGCGTGACTTCCGCTATGGAATCCGCACGCTGGGTCGTACGCCCGGATTTTCGTTTCTGGTCATTCTGGTGATGGCGCTGGGCATCGGGTCCACAGTTGCGCTCTTTACCGTAGTCCACTCGGTGCTGCTCAAGCCACTGCCGCTCCCCGGCGTAGATCGCCTGGTAAGAGTTTACGAAGCCGAAACCACGCCGAAATCCGATGACCATCCCGTCGCAGGAGGCACCTTCAAGAGCTGGCAGCAGGGAAACAAAACATTTCAGCAGCTCGCTTTTGGCTTCAGCGAGAACGAATACAGCCTTGCTTCCAGTAATGGGCAATTACCGGAGCGGATCGAGGCGCAGACCTACTCGTGGAATGCGCTTTCCATGCTCGGCGCGCAGGCGGCCTACGGTCGGTTATTTATGGCCGACGACGATCGCTGGGGTGCGCCCGAAACAACCGTGCTGACGTGGGGTTTCTGGAAGCGGCGTTTTGGGGGTGACCCCGGTGTCGTTGGCCGCACCATCCTGCTCGATGACAAGCCGTTCACAGTAATCGGGATTCTTCCTTCGTGGTTCACCTATCCGAACCCGCGCACGCAGCTCTGGACGCCCGTTTCTCCGCAGATGCCTCTCCAGGTAATGGAGTCGCACACTGCGCATAACTTCGTTGTGATCGGAAGACTGAAGCCGGGAGTGACGCTGGCCGCCGCGCAGGCCGATTTAAGTAACATCTCGGCGCAGGTGCGAAAGCAATTTCCCGAAGGGCCGGTCGACAATGCGGCCAATCTGCGCCCGTTGCTCGACGCGGAGACACGCGACATAGAGACGCCGTTGTACGTGCTCTTTGCCGCCACCGGATGCCTGCTGCTGATCGCCTGTCTCAACATTGCGAACCTGCTGGTGGCGCGCTCCGCGTCTCGCCGCAAAGAGTTGGCGATCCGCACGGCGCTCGGCGGCAGCCGCGGACGCCTGATTCGCGAGCGCGTGACTGAGGCGGTAATTCTGTCGCTCGCCGGCGGGGCGCTGGGCATCGGCTTCGCGCAGATTGCGCTCCAGTGGCTCGTGCGTCTGCGGCCCGATCTGCCGCGCGTGGAATCGATCCATCTGGACGGGATCGCCATTCTGTTCGCCGCCGGGGTGGCTTTTCTCTGCGGCATTGGCGCGGGGCTCGCACCCGCGCTCGGAAACCGCGAGCAACAAGTGTTTCATGCTTTGCAGGAGGCCTCTCGCTCGACGAGCGCCGGCCACAGCAGCGTGAAGCTGCGCCGGACGCTGCTTTCGGTGGAGGTGGCGCTGACGGTGGTCTTGCTGGTAAGCGCGGGCCTGCTGCTGCGCAGCTATCAAAGACTTCGCGCGGTCAATATCGGAATCCCCACGCGCAACATTCTCACCATGAGCATCAACCTGCCGGATGCCAAATATGGCGCGCAGTGGAAACAGGACCCGCAAAAGATCGCCTTTTACGAACAGCTGCTGGAGCGCGTGCGCGCTTTGCCGGGTGTGCGTTCCGCTGCGCTGAGCACGATGCTTCCGGGCGCAGGGGAGGGGGAGGACGACGACATTACGATTCACGAGGATCCGCCGCTGGCGCCGGGGAAATCGCTGGATGCAAACGTTCGCTGGGTCGACCCCGGATACTTTCACGCCATGCAAATTCCGCTGCTCAAGGGCAGATATTTTTCAGAAGACGAGCGGATGGATCGCAACAAATACGCCATTGTGAACGAAGCGTTCGTGCATGAGGTCATGAATGGCCGCCACCCTATTGGCAAGCACGTCGATGATCCCAATAACGGGCAACTCGGCGACAAAAGTATTGCAAGCAACGAGATTGTGGGTGTCGTGGGCGACGTGCGCGCAGAACCGGACACTCCGCCGCAACCTACCGTTTACTATCCGCTGTATGGCGGTTCGCGCAATGATCTGATGCTTGCCGTCCGCACCGATTCTGATCCTCTCAGCTTTGCGCTGACCGTACAGAAGATCGTCGCGCAGCTTGACCCGACCCTGCCCGTCGCCGATGTACTTACTCTCGACGAAGTAATTGGAAAATCAACGGTCACGGCAAGCTTTGACGCGACGCTGCTGGCGGCGTTTGCCATTCTCTCGCTGGTCCTTGCCGCGGTTGGATTGTATGGCGTGCTGTCCTACATTTCGGCGCAGCGGCAGGGGGAGATCGGCATCCGCATTGCTCTCGGCGCGCAGCGCGAGCAGGTTCTGCGGCTGATGTTGCTCGACGGGCTGAAGCCGGCGATCATCGGTCTCATCGTCGGGCTGGCTGCCAGCGCCGCCGCCACGCAACTCATCCGCTCGCTGCTGTTCGGAACCCAGCCGCTCGACGTTGCCGTGTTTCTGCTGGTGACGCTCGTGCTGCTATCGGTTGCCGCGGTCGCTTGCCTCATTCCCGCCTGGCGCGCTTCCCAGCTTGACCCGATGCAGGCTTTGCGAACCGAATAGCAACGGAGCCGATGCCCTATTGTGCGGGGCGGGCGGTAGACTCGTCGCGCAGAACGTCATCGACGTGCCTGCAGGTCTGTGCGCGGTCGATCTGGCGCATCAAGCCGCACAGCACCTTGCCGGGACCAACTTCGATGAACTGCGCCGGCCCCTTGGCCACGAGCAGCCGCATCGACCCCACCCAGCGCACCGGACCCGTTACCTGCCGGACCAGCGCGTCTCGCAGCGCCTCCGCGCCCATCGTCGCCGTCGCGTCCACGTTGACCACCACTGGAACGCGCGCGTCGGCAAAGTCGAGTCCGCGCAGCACCTCCGCCAGCCGGTCCTGGGCCGGCTGCATCAGCGCACAATGGAAAGGCGCGCTCACCGGCAGAGGCACGACACGCTTGGCGCCGCGCTCTTTGGCCAGTGCTCCGGCGCGCTCGACCGCCACCGCCGCACCCGAGATCACCGTCTGCTCCGGAGAGTTGAAGTTCGCCGCGGAAACCACGCCGCCCGTCTCCGCCGCTGCATCCGCACAGGCTTTGGCTGCGTCCTGCGAGCTCAAACCGAGAACCGCCGCCATGGCGCCTTCACCCGCCGGAACCGCCTCCTGCATAAAGCGCCCGCGGCTGCGGACTGTCTTCACCGCGTCGGCAAACGAGAGCACCCCGGCGGCCACGTCTGCCGAATATTCGCCCAGCGAATGCCCGGCAACGTAGTCGGGAACGATGTATCGCTCCGCCAGGACCCGTTGCGCCGCGATTGAAACCGTGAAGATGGCCGGCTGCGTAAACTCAGTCAGCTTCAGTTGCTCTTCGGGACCTTCAAAGCAAAGCCGCGACAGCGAAAACCCGAGCGCGTCGTCCGCCTCCTCAAAGGTTTGTTTTGCGATGGGATACTTCTCAGCAAGCTCGCGCCCCATGCCAACCAACTGCGAGCCCTGTCCGGGAAAGAGAAAGACCGTTTTCGTACTCATGCGAAGGTCAGTGTATAACGACATACTCATTTCCCGACCAACGGGAGGGACCACAAACGTGGGCATCACGAAGGCGCGAAGCGCAGTTGCCTGGACGGCCAGTCCTAAGATAGGGTCAAAGTATGGAGCAGGTTTGCCATCGCTGCGGCGTGACGGTTCATGAATCCGATCCCTTCTGCCCGCAGTGCGGCGCGCCCCAGCTCCGCTATGAAGCTCCCGAGGAGCCCGCACCCTCGTCCAGCAATGTTCCTACGCAGCGCCTGACCATGCGCAGTCCTGACGCCATCCGTTGGCGGGACGCGGTTCGCGCCGCCGCGATCATCGCCGTTCCTGCGGGGCTGCTCTCTTCGCGCGTGGGCCTGGAAGCGATCTGGGCAGTCTGGCTCATCGTGGGAGGCATGACCGTTATCTCAATCTATCGCCGCCGCACCGGAATGCTGCCCACGGGACGCATGGGCTGGCGCATCGGCGCGCTGCTGGGGTTATTTACGGCGGTCATTGCAACTGCCGTGGATGGCATCAGCCTGGTCGTGCAGCGGTTCGCGCTGGGTCAGGGAGGAGTCCTCGACCAGCGCTACCGCGATGCGGTGCAGTTGAGCACCAAGATGTACGTGGATCTGTTTGCGAGCTCCAATCCTGAAATGGCCGCCGCGATCACCAAGGCCGAACACTTCTGGTTCACGCCCGGCGGACCCGCCGCTATGGTGCTGGTCAACGCCGCCGGGCTCACTATCTTTATGCTTCTGTTCGCTGCCGCCGGAGGCGCACTGGGCGCCCGCTTTACCTCGAAGTCAGCGCAGACCAGCGCCCGCTAACTACGTCGCCTGAATCGCCTCATCGTGGCGGCCCGATCGGGCCTCGGCCAGCAGGCGGCGAACCTCGTCGTCAGTGGTCGGCTCAAAGTTGCGGTAAAACATGCCCACCGCCACAAATGGCCGCGGCGTGGCGAGGCAGAGGATCTGATCCGCCTCGCGGCTGACCTCGGCGCAGGTCGAGCGCGCTGCAACCGGAACGGCGACAACCACCTGCCGGGCCGTGCTCCGCAAAGCCCGAACCGCCGCCAGCATACTGGCCCCCGTCGCAAGCCCGTCATCCACCACGATCGCCGTACGTCCATCGATTCGCGCGGGCGGGCGGCCGTTACGGTAAGCCAGCTCGCGCCGTTCAATCTCGACCTGCTCGCGCTCCGCGACTGCTTCAAGCGCCTCGGGCGAAATTGACAGCTCGCGCACCACCGCTTCATTCACCACTCTGGTTCCGCCGCTTGCCAGCGCACCCATCGCAAGCTCCTCATGTCCTGGCACACCGAGCTTACGGACAACGAAAACGTCCAGCGGCAAATTGAGCGCGCGCGCAACCCCGAACGCAACCGGGACGCCGCCGCGCGGCAATCCCAGAACGATTGCGTCTCCCCAATCCCGCGATCCCTGCATCATCCGTGCTAATGCCGACCCGGCAGCTCTGCGATCCTCAAAGATCATCCCATTCACTCTCTATTAAGCGATGCTGTGCAGGCATCAGCAGATGCCCTCAGCCCGGCGGATCGTCACTTTCAATCAATCCGCAGCGGCGGCGTGAGCAATGCCGGCGGTGCCGAACACCCGCCGGTAGCGCGCAATCTCCTCTGCCGGACCCAGTGCTTTTTCGAGGTCGTCGGAAAGCTTCACCGTCGGCCGGCCTTCCACCCTGTGCAGCTTGCAAACCAGGTTCACGGGATTCAAGCTGCCATCCCCCTGCGGGTTGCAGTCGCGAAAATCATTGGTGAGCAGCGTTCCCCATCCCGCGCTGAAGCGGATGCGCCGCTCGGGAACCCATTTCCGCCCATCGCGAAAATCGTCCGCGCTCTGAAAATCATCCAGAGTGGCGCCATTGCAAAGCTGCCCTGCAAAGTGGGAATGCAGCTTCAATATGTCCTGAACGTCGAGCGCATCCGAGGCGATAAACAATTTTTTGCGTGGGTCGTGCCCTCTCTCTTCGAGCCATCGAATGTATTCGTCGCCCGCCGCAAACGGGTCTTTGCTGTCGGCGCGCTGCCCGGTCCAGTCCGCAACCCACTCCGGCGCGCCGCGCAGAAATTGCGTCGTGCCGAAGGTATCCGGAAGCAGAATCAGCAACTCGCCCTGGTAAGTCTGTTGCCATAGCTCCAGCAGCCGGTACTGCGACGCCTTCAGTTGTTCATCGTCATCGGCCATCGCGGCCAGCGCCATGGGCAGCTCGTGCGCGTTGGTGCCGATCGCTTCGAGGTCGTGCTTATAGGCCAGATACGTATTCGAACTTCCGGCAAAGCTCTCCCCCAGCACGTCGCTCATGGCTTTGACCACGTATTCCTGCCACAGGAAACTATGCCGCCGCCGCGTTCCGAAGTCGCTCACCTTCAGGCCCGGAACGCCGCGCAGTCGCTCCATCTTGCCCCATAGCCTGGTTTTGGCGCGGGCGTACAAAATATCGAGCTCGAACTCGCTCAGCTGCTTCAGGCCGGCGCGCGTCTTCAACTCGCTGATGATCGAGAGCGCGTAAATTTCCCACATCGTGGTCTCGGTCCAAAGCCCGCGAAACAGCAGCGAAATCTGCCCATCCTTGACCGTCAGCTCGTAGTCGGAGAGCCGGAAGCCGTGATCGAGCCACTCCAGAAAATCCGGCTCAAAGATGCCGCGCGTGCCGTAAAACGTGTTGCCCGCCAGCCAGATCAGCTCCGATTTGTGGAATCGCAGATTGCGCGCCTGCCCCAGTTGCTCGCGCAATTCGTCCGCATCGATCAAGTCGCCGAGCCGTACCTGAGTGGAGCGGTTGATCAGCGAGAACGAAGCATGGACCTTCTGAAAATTCTTCCAGATAAACTGCAGCATCAGCAGCTTGTAGAAGTCGGTGTCGAGCAGCGACCGCGTTATCGGGTCCAGTTGCCAGTTGTGGCTATGCGCGCGCCGCGCGAAGTTCACGATCACAATCGATCCTCTCCAGGTACCTGAGATGCCTGAAACGAACCGCGCTTTTGCGAGCCGCCTAGTCAGACATCAGTGTCTTCAGGATAGAGCCTGCCTCGTCGATCTCACGGATCGGCACGCATTCGCGGCTGCTGTGGGCCGTCCCCATATCGCCCGGACCAAAGACCACAACTTCCTCCGCCACTTCGCTCAGCAGGCTCGCTTCCGAGCCGAACGCGATGGAAACGGCTTCGCGCCCGCTAAGCGTCTCCATCGTGCGAACCAGCCCCGAACCTGCCGGAGTTTCGAAGCCACCTTGTTGTCGAGCCATCCTGACCTCAGCGTGGAAGCCGGGATCAACCACTCGCAGCTTCTGAATGATTCGCGCGAGTGAGGCGGGAACAGTATCCGCTGCCTGCCCTGGAATTGGGCGCCATTCAAGAGGAAAGCCGCACTGCCCGGCGACGACGTTCTTCGCGGCGCCGCCCTGGATGGTTCCAACATTCAACGTCGTAAAGCCCGGGTTGAAAAAATCGTTCTGCTCTTTCGCAAGCTCCTGGCCAAACTCTTCAATCGCGGCAATCAGGCGCGCCGCGCTGTAAATCGCCGACTTGCCCTGCTGCGGAAGGGCGCTGTGCGCCTCCTGCCCAAACACGGCGATCTCCGCCAGGCAATAGCCCTTTCCAGCGCGCGCGACATGCAGCGAAGTCGGCTCACCCACCGCCACGCGCCTGGGCCGGATTGCGCCCGAAGCGATCAGGCGCCCGGCTCCGATGCAGCCAATCTCTTCCTCGGCTGTTAATACCAGCCGCAGTCCATCGACAAATCTCGGCGACGCAACCGAAGCGGCCGCGGTCAACAGGCACGCGAGGAAACCCTTTACGTCACACGCCCCGCAACCGAAAATCATGCCGTCGCGCACCGCCGGCTCCGTTGCGTTCGCCCAGTCGGGCGCGTACGGAACCGTATCGGTATGGCAGAAAAACGCGAGCTCTGCCGCGGGCTCCTGCACGTCCTGGCCGGGAGGCGCGGCAATGAGGTTGATCTTTTCCACGCCCGCGCCATCGTGGTAAATCATTTGCCGCGTCCGCCACTGCGCATGGTGCAGAGCCTCGACCGCGTAGTCGATGACCTGACGATTCGACAGATCGGAAACCGACGGAATCCGGATCAGGTTTTCTAGATGCTCAATTGCGCTCTTCATCGGATTTCCGCCAGACCTTCCGGTGAACTTCGTTGTATCGCGCGACGATCTCATCCCGAAGCCCATGCCTCCGATCGCGGACAATCATCCTTCCGTTCACCACCACGTCGCACACCGCCGATCCGGGGAGCGAGAAGACCAGAATCGAAAGCAGGTCTTCTGCCGAGTGGCCGGCTATTGCGATGTTGCTCAGATCAACCGTGAAAAAATCTGCTGCGTTGCCCGGCTTCAATTCTCCGCTCCCAATGCCGAGAACACTCGCGCCATTCGCCGTGGCACATTCAAACAGCCGCGCCGCGAGCGGCTTTCCAGCGATCTGGTCCAGTACGCCGCGCTTCTGCTGCTGGAGCCGCAGGTGATACTCAAGCTGCCGCGCATCCTCCAGCGAATCAATCTGCGCCTGGCTGTCCGAGCCCAGCGCGACGCGAAGGCCCGCAGCCATCGCCCGATCGGCAGGGAACACACCGTCGCCCAGATTGCGTTCCGTGGTTGGACAGGCACATATCGCAGACTGCGCTTCCGCGAGCGCAACGATCTCGGCGTCCGAAACGTGGATGGCGTGGACGGCCGTAAACTGCGGCGAGAGGATCCGCTCTTTTTCGAGCAGCGCGACGGGAGTCAACCCGTGCTCGCGAAGGCAGGCCGCGTTTTCGGCAACCTGTTCGGAAACGTGCATGTGCAACGGCAGGTTCGCGTCGCGGTTCCATTCCGTAATTGCCTTTAGATCGGGGAGCGGCACGGCACGAACGCTATGCGGCGCAATTCCAAATCTCACCTCGGGCGCATCGGGATATGCCTGCATCAGCCCGCTCACGTTTTCAAGAAACGTGCTTGCGGATTCAAAAAACCGAGCCTGCGCCGCGTCGCGCGCCATCGGGATCCCCGCGGACAGGTCTCCGTCCGTGGGGTGGAGGCCAAACCCAGAGCGCAGGTAGGCCGCTCGCAGCAAGACAATCCGCAACCGTACGGAACGTGCGGCAGCGATGACCTGCTTGCCAAGCAGGTTCGGGTCGTCATACGGTTTGCCATCCGGAGCGTTGTGAAGGTAATGAAACTCGCCCACAGTTGTGGTTCCGGCCAGCACCATCTCCAGAAACGCCATGCGCGCCACGTCATACACATCCTGCGGATCAAGCCGGCTGGCCGCCTGATACATCGTGCCGCGCCACGACCAGAAATCATTTCCGCTCGCGGCCCTCGACTCCGCCTTGCCGCGAATGAGCCGTTGAAATGAATGCGAATGCGCATTGACGAAGCCGGGCAGCAGCGCTTTCCCCGGCATATCGACGATTCGCGTCGAAACCGCATCGAACCGCTCCGGCGCTTCCATGATTGCGCCCGAATCGCTGACCAGAAGCTCCGCTCCGGAAAGAAATTTGCCGTCTGAGTAGAGCAGTTCGGGCCGATAGAGCGTGTTCATCCGCAAGCCTTCCGCCCGCCGACCCAGACTTCGCGCACCGGATTCGCTCCCAGAGGATAAACAAGCTCGCGCCAGTCGCTGCTGTCGAGCACCAGAAAGTCCGCTGCGCAGCCTGCTTCGAGCCGGCCAATATTCGGAAGACCAAGCGCGCAGGCCGCATTGATTGTGCCAGCCACAAGCGCTTCCTGCGCGGTCAAACCATTGAGCCGAACCGCGAGTGCGAGCGCCAAGGAAGTTGAGAACAAGGGGCTCGAACCCGGATTGAGGTCCGTACCAATCGCGACGGCTGCACCTGCATCAACCAGCTCGCGGCCGCGTGCCGCCGCCGTTCCCAGGTGCAATGAAACGCCGGGCAGGATCGTTGCGATGGTGGGACTGGCCGCGATCGCCGCGATCTGCTCCGGCCCGGACGCTTCCAGATGGTCCACGCTCAGCGCACCGCAGCGAGCCCCCATCTCCACGCCGCCGAGCGCGTGAAACTGATCAGCGTGCAGTTTCACCGCGAGGCCGTGCCGCTTCGCCGCGTCCAGTATCCGTTCAGCTTCCGCCACGCTCCACGCTTCGTTCTCAACAAACACGTCAACCGCAGTGGCCAGCTTGCGTATCGCTGTTTCAGGAATCAGCTCGCCGCATACCTCGGTGAGATAGCGCGGACGTTGCCCCGCATTCACGGGCGGGACGTGAATCAACAGAGTCGGAACGATTTTTGCCGAAACCATCGCCGACACCGACCGAATCGCCTCCAGCATCGTCAGCTCGCCGGCAGTCGTGAATCCATAACCAGATTTCACTTCGATGGTCGTTGCGCCGGAGCGAATCAGCGCGTCAAGACGCGGCTTCGCAAGCGTGGCGAGCTTGTCCACGGACACCGCTCCGGTCGCGCGAATTGTACGGCGTATTCCTCCGCCAGTGGCCTGAAGCATTTCATAGGTCGCGCCCGCGGATCGCGCTTCAAAGTCGTTCAGCCGGTCGCCTGCCCACACCGCGTGCGTGTGAGGATCCACCAACCCTGGAACCACCGCACAGCCGTCCGCGTTGACCTTCCTCGCCGCGTCTCCGCTCCAGTTGCGTTCTTCGCCCACCCAAGTGACCACCCCAGACGAAACCGCAAGGGCCGCGCGTTCCACCACCTTCACCGCGCGCATGGCCGCGCCGCGCTTCGGCCCTGCGCCTTCCGCGGTCACAAGCTGCGAAATTCCAGTAATAAGCAGATCGCTTTTCATCACAGGCTCGGCATGTCCAGCCCGCGTTCGCGGGCCGTCTTCTTCGCCAGTTCGTAGCCGGCATCGGCGTGGCGCACCACTCCCAGCGCCGGATCATTCGTCAGGCACATCCGCAAACGCTCATCGGCTTCGTCGCTTCCGTCGGCGACCGCAACCAGCCCGGCGTGCTGGCTATAGCCCATCCCCACACCCCCCCCATGGTGAAAACTGACCCACGCCGCGCCGCTTGAAGCGGCCGTCGCAAAGTTCAGCAGCGCCCAGTCGGACACTGCATCCGAACCATCCATCATCGCCTCCGTCTCGCGGAAGGGGCTGGCCACCGAGCCCGCATCAAGATGATCGCGCCCGATCACAATCGGCGCTTTCAGCCGCCCCTCGCGCACCATCTGGTTAAACAGCAGTCCGGCGCGGTCGCGCTCGCGATATCCCAGCCAGCAAATGCGTGCCGGCAGGCCCTGAAACGCAACTTCCGTCGAAGCAAAACCGAGCCACTCCTGCAATCGCCGGTCCTCGGGAAACAGCTTCAGCAGCGCCTGGTCGGTGGCGGCAATGTCCGCCGGGTCGCCCGAAAGCGCAACCCAGCGAAACGGCCCGCGCCCTTCGCAAAACGAATCGCGAATAAACGCGGGGACGAATCCCAGATACGAGAACGCATCCGGTACGCCCGCCAGTTGCGCCTGCGCGCGCAGGTTGTTGCCATAATCGAACGCAACGGAGCCGCGCCGCTGCATTTCCAGAATCGCCCGCACGTGCCGCGCCATCGAATCCCGCACACGCTTCGCGTATTCCTCCGGCTGCGACGCGCGCAGCACATTCAGATCCTCATCGGGTCGCGCCGACGGCAGATAGCCCCACAAAGGATCGTGCGCGCTCGTCTGGTCCGTCACCAGGTCGGGAATAAATCCGCGCCGCACCATCTCCGGAAGCACATCCGCGGCGTTGCCCATCAGCCCGATCGAGACCGCGGCCCGCTCGCGCTTTGCAGCCCGCGCCTGCTCCATCGCATCCTCAAGCGAAACGGCCACTTTGTCGAGATAGCGCGTTTGCAGCCGCCGTTCGATGCGCTTCGGGTCGACCTCAACGCAGATGGCGACGCCGCCGGCCAGCTTGATCGCCAGGGGCTGCGCGCCGCCCATGCCGCCCAGCCCCGCCGTGACGGTGATGGTTCCGGCAAGCGTGTCGTTGAAATGCTTTTTCGCCGCCGCGCGAAACGTTTCGTAGGTGCCCTGCAAAATTCCCTGCGTGCCAATGTAAATCCACGACCCGGCGGTCATCTGGCCGTACATCATCAGCCCCACCGCGTCCAGCTTGTCGAATACGTCCCAGGTTGCCCATCGCGGCACCAGGTTGGAGTTCGCGAGAACCACCCGCGGAGCCAGCCGATGCGTATTGAGCACCGCGACCGCCTTGCCTGACTGCACCAGCAGCGTCTGGTCGTTCTCCAGCCGCTCCAGCGTCGCCACAATCGTGTGGTAGCATTCCCAGTTGCGCGCCGCTTTGCCGCGTCCGCCGTAAACGATCAACTCTTCCGGTTTCTCGGCCACCTCGGGATCGAGGTTGTTCATCAGCATCCGCTTCGCGGCCTCCTGAATCCATCCCTTCGCGGTTCGCACGCCGCCGCGAGGCGCGTGGATCGGATGGATCGCATGAATCGGATGGATCGCATGAATCGGCGAACCTTCTCCGCTCATCGAACCCTCCTCGTCCTGCCCCGGCTTTGAAAAACGGGCAACCCATCATATTAATGGAGTGCAGCCGTTCATGCAGTGTGGATGGTTTCACCGTATTCCTGCCACCCACGTTCTATGTATGATGAATTGACTTCTGAACAGCGCGAAACCAACTCCGATGACCGACACCAACACCGGCGATACACCCGTCACGGCTTTCACGACGAACTACAAACTGCAAAATATGCTGCTGCTGCTGGTTGCCGGTCTGGGCGGGCTGCTTTACGGCGTGGACGTGGGCATCATCGGCGGCGCGCTGCCCTACCTGGAAGCGACTTCCGGCCTCAGCGCCGGCCAGCTCTCGGTCATCGTTGCGGCGGTACTGCTGGGCAGCGTCATCTCCACGCTTTTTGCCGGAATGCTGGCCGACTGGATGGGCCGCAAGCCGCTCATGACGCTCAGCGGCATCACCTTCGTCGTCAGCATTCCCATCATCGCGCTCTCGTCTGGATACGAAGCGCTCTTTTTCGGCCGCCTTCTGCAGGGCATCAGCGGCGGATTCATCGGAGTGGTGGTTCCGCTCTACCTCGCCGAATGCCTCGGCTCGTCCGTACGCGGGAAGGGAACCGCGATTTTTCAATGGCTGCTGACGCTGGGTATCGTGGCAGCGGCTGTGATCGGAATCTATTACAGCTATCGCCTCGAAGCCATTGAGCGGGTTGCCAGCTCCGCCACCGTGTTCCACTTCAAGGACCAGGCGTGGCGGCGAATCTTCTGGGTGTCGCTCCCGCCCGGCGTGCTGTTTGTCATCGGCACCTTCTTCGTTGCCGAGTCGCCGCGCTGGCTCTTCCGTCGCGGCAAAGTCGAGCGCGCTCACGCCGCGCTGCTGCGCTCACGCGCTCCCGAAGAAGCCGAAACCGAGTTGCGCGAAATGCAGGAGACGGCGATTGCCGCCAGAACGCAGTCCGCAGCGGGAAAGAAGGTTCGCGAAACCCTCTTCCAGCGCAAGTATGTCATCCCGTTCGTGCTCGCCTGCGTCGTCCTGTTCTGCAACACGGCCACGGGCATCAACTCCATCATCGGCTACAACACCAACATCCTCTTGCAGAGCGGGCTCTCCGACCTCCAGGCCCACTGGGGCTACGTCATCTTCACCCTCATCAACTTCCTGATGACCATCGGAGGCATGGTCCTGGTTGACAAAAAGGGCCGCAAGTTTCTGCTCATCCTCGGAACCTCCGGCATTATCGTCTCCATGGTCATCGTGGGGGCACTGTTTCTGCGGACGGAAAAGCGCAATGTCGATTGCCGCGCGGCTGTGCAGGCGATGGTCGGCCCCGGCCAGACCCTCGACCTGCGATTCACTCCGGCAATCGCAAAGCAGCTTCTGGCCGCCAGCGGAAATCCGTCCATCAACCCGGCCGACGCTTCGCTCGCTGTCATTTACTCCTACGGCGGCTTCACCGGAGCCACCACCTTCGTGCGCTCCAGCGATGCTTCCGCCGCACCAATTCACATTACCCGCGATGCCATCCCGTCGAGCAAAGCCGAGGCATTTTTCAAGAACCCCCTCGCCAGCGTGGACGCCGCGCGTTCCGCTCCGCTCGTGATTCAGCGGGCGCTGGTGGGCGTTGTCCCCAGCCAAGGCCACGGATGGTTGATTGCCGTTTTTCTCTATATCTTTATGGCCTTCTACGCGGTTGGGCCCGGAGTCTGCGTCTGGCTGGCGCTCTCTGAGCTGATGCCGACACGCATCCGCTCCAACGGCATGAGCATCGCGCTGGTCATCAACCAGCTTGTCTCGACCACTCTGGCCGTCGTCTTCCTGCCCGTGGCCAGCAAGTACGGCTACTCCGCCATGTTCTTCCTCTTCGCCGGGTTCACCGTGATCTACTTCATCACCGCCGTCTTCTTCCTGCCGGAAACCAAAGGCAAAACGCTGGAAGAAATCGAAGTCCACTTCGCCAAAGCCTGAGGATCTAAGATGGTTCTCCGGCCATCCGGGCATTTTCTTTTATGGCTGTCTGCCGAGTCCCAAGGCCAGGTCGATGCGGCCGAATGTTCCACCCAGGTTTCTCGACGCTCAGAGGATAAAATGAATCCTAATAAATCTTTGTGACCGGCCAAAGCAGGACGCGCGGCGACCAAATTCGCTGATTGCGATTTTTTAGCCGCGGCTCAGGCGGGTTGTTACGCTTATGCCGGCCAACTGCTGATTTGCGCAACGGCTTCTGATTTAACGTTCCGCCGTTCGCTCGTCCGAAGCACGTCCTGCTTCACGTTTGCCAAAAGAAGGTAGCAGGCCCGGAGCCAGGGAAAAAGGAGGCTTCCTCGACCGCGGACGATATTTTGCGGGAGATTCGCGATGTATGATTCGGCGCTCAAGTCGGACCAGTCGATGCCCACCTCCGCAGGGCACCGGATCGGTGTGCGATATCGCCGGATCCTCAAGGCAATCGTGTCGGCGACCTTCGGCAAGGGAGCCAACCTGATCATCGGAGCGATTACGGTTCCGATCACCGTGCGATACCTCGGTGCGGAGGGTTACGGGCTCTGGATGGCTATCAGCAGCACAGTCAGCATGGTGATCCAGTTCGATATCGGCATTGCAAGTACCCTTACCAATCTAATTTCCGAAGCCTTCGTAAAAAAAGACAAGGAGCTTGCAGCCGAGTACTTCACCACCGCCCTATGGATCATCCTCGGGCTGGTATCCCTTCTTGGACTGGCCGGTTGGCTCGTATGGCCGCACGTCAACTGGGCGTCTCTCTTTCACGTCAGCACTCCATTGCTGGTGCGTCAGGCGCCGGTCGCGATGGCGGTGGCTTTTATTGTCTTCCTCGGCTATCTCCCTTCGGGTTTGGCAACAAGGATTCTGGGGGGCTATCAGGAACTGCATATCGCCAACTATTTCGGGATTGCGGGAAGCCTGCTTGGCCTGCTGTCCATCCTTGTCGTGGTTCATTTCCGGCTTGGCTTGCCGGTGCTGGTAGGCAGCTTCGCCGGGTCTATGCTTGTCGTCAATGCTGCATGCCTGGCTTGGATATGCTTCTTTCATAAGCCCTGGATGAAGCCGTGGCCGAGCCGGTTCCGGCGCGCCATGACGGGCAGCATCTTCGGTTCCGGCTCAAAGTTCTTCCTTATCCAAATGGCGAATCTCATCGTGTGGAACAGCGACAACATCGTGATTGCCCATTTCCGCGGAGCGGCAGCCGTAACGCCCTACAGCGTTACCTGGAAGCTGGTCTGCTATATCACGGCACTACAGACGCTCGCTGTCCCGGCGCTTTGGCCGGCTTATTCTGAGGCCTATGTTCGCGGCGACCTTCCGTGGATTCGCAAGACTTATCGGAGAGTCCGCTGGGCCACAGTTGCGCTGCTGACGGTCGGCGGCCTGTGCGCTGCTTTTGGCGGCCAGAGCATCATCCGTCTCTGGGCCGGCCCCGCAGCGGTACCCGATATCTGGACGCTCCGCCTGATGTGCGTGTGGATGGCGGTGTTTGCCTTTGCCTTAAATCAGTCCACCCTGCTGGGAGCCACGGCGCGAGTAGGCAGACAGGCCGTGATGTCATGTATCGCCGCAGGGGTCAATCTCGCATTGTCCATCCTCTGGGTGCGGCCCTGGGGGTCGGTCGGCGTGTTGCTCGCGAGCATTTTGTCTTTTGTTTTTCTCATCCTCAGCGTGCAGGGCCTCGAGGTAAGCCATATTCTTCGCGGAGATTTTCTGGGGCTGCGGAGTGGCGTGGTCGAACCCCCTATCATTGCAGAACAGGAGATGCCTTAGTTGCTGCAAGCGGCACGGGTGCGCAGTGGCTCTATCTGACGCAGGAGCCGCGCCGACCCGGAACTGTGAATAGCGAATGACGTGGCGAAAAATATTTCGACCGGAGGTAATCTTCCTGGCGGGCACTGTGCAGGCGCTGCTGCCCTATTTGCTGGCCGCCTTCGGCGTCACGCCCCCCGACGTCAACGCGCTGCTCAGCTACTATCCCCTGTTTATCTGGATCATCGGATACGCCTCTTTCTGGATTGGAACGCGACTAGGGCCCCGCGACATCCCCAACGGAGCATCCCCGCCGGTGCAAGTCTCGATGAGCATTCTGAAGGCCGTGCTTGTGATTCTCGTTGTGGCCGGACTGTTCGAGATGTACGGCCTGACGAAGCTGTATGGAGGGATTCCGCTGCTGGCGTTCGCATCCGGCAGGCTTGACGTCAACGACACGAACTTTATTCAGACGCAATCGGGATTCGGCCAGGTAGGCGCGGCAGCGCTGACGGTTTTCCTGCTCATCGGCGTCATTTGTTTAATTGCCGTCAAGGCCAGGCAGGAACAACTGCATGTCGCCCGCTGGACACTGAGCGCGCTCCTCTTCACTCTGGTTATGTCGGCCTTTAACGGAAAGCGTCAGGGAATCCTGATGTGTCTGGCGATCGTCGCCAGTTGTTCCGTAATCGCGTTCGGCAGCCCCTTTGCACTTATTCGCAGTTTTTTCTCCCTGAAGCTGAAGAAACGTGGAATGGTGATTGCTTCCATTCTCATCGTCGTCGTGGTGCTGAAGGCAATCTCGGGGCTGGTTTCGATTCGCACCGGCGGCGAGGTAACGCATTCGGCAACAGCGGAACTGGCGCTTTATTATGAGTGGCCGATCCTGAATATGTCAGTGCAGTGCCGCGAAGCTCATGGGTTTGGACCCTTTCAACTGAAACCACTCGGACCTTTTCAGACTCTGCTCCCCGCCAAGTTTTCGTTTCTTGACGAGAGTGTCTTCGGAACTGATCCGCCGCGGTTTGAAATTAGCTCCCCCAGCGGCTTTTATGAGAGGCTCCAGTGGGATCTCGGCTTGTGGGGCATCATTTCCTTCAGCTTGCTCTGCGGATTGTTTGCCCAATGGATGTACCGGCGTGCTTTCCGCAGCCACGCGGCTCTTCTTACCTATGCCTTTATGGCATGGGCCCTCTTTTCCGCCGCCCTCTACAACCACTTTCTGAATCTGCTTTTCCTGCCGCTCCCGGCCGTAATCTTTTTCGTCGCTTCTTACGTCAATCGCGAGATGCGCCGGGCGTTTCGCTATTCAAGTAAACTCGCAGCAAGAGATATGAACCCGTGACGGCGCTCAAAATTGATCGTCGTAGCTCCGTGATTATTTTTGAGAGAATAGCCGGAAGATGAAGGTTTTTTGCGCGTTCAGCCAATTTAATTACGGCGTTCAGGCTCGAGGTACAAGTATCGAATACGAATCGTTTCTCCCGGCGATTCGGAATTCAGGGCATGAGGTCCTTTTCCTCGATACCTGGGACAAGCTAGCGTTCCCCACCTACGATCTCCTCAACCGCGCCCTGCTGGAGCAGGTGGAGCGGTTCCAGCCGGACATTGTGTTTACCGTTCAGAGAGACTTTGAGATATGGACCGAAACGCTTCAGACACTGGCGAACGAGGGGAGCGCGGCGCTCGCCACCTGGACGACGGACGACTCCTTCAAATTTCCCAAGGTCTCCCGCTTCATCGGGGGCTTTTACGACGCGATCAGCACAACCTACGACTATCGCCTGGCCGACTATAAGGCCGTCGGGATTGAAAGCGCCTGCTTCACCCAATGGGCCGCGAATGCTCACTGGCTGAATCCGCCGAGACCCGCCAGCGAGTGCCGGTACAAAGTCTCATTTATCGGCACACGCTACGGTGAGCGTGCAGCAATCCTCGACCGGCTGCGCGAATCCGGTATCCCGGTCGAGTGCTTCGGATACGGGTGGCCCCGCGGCGCGATTGAATCCGCGCAGATTCCCGCCATCATGCGCGACAGTGTGATCAGCCTGAACTTCAGCGCCGGTTTTATGAGCTCCGGAGGGCATGACCGGCAAATCAAAGCGCGGACTTTTGAAGTTCCAGGGGCGGGCGGATTCCTGCTCACAGATGCCGCCCCGGGGCTCGAAAAGATCTATGCCATCGGCAGCGAGATCGACGTGTTCAGCGGGATCGATCAGTTGAAAGACAAGATTCGATATTATCTTGAGCATCCGGAGGAGCGCGACCGCATAGCCCTTGCGGGCTTCGAGCGCACGCGAAACTGCCACACCTACGAAAAGCGGCTGAAGGAAATATTTGAACTTGCGCTGGAGCGGCGGGCGATGCGCCGCGGGGAGACGACCGCGCGGCCTCGCGTCGCGACTGGCCAAACCGATAAATCCTCCCAGTACCAGGCTCTCCCTGAGCCCAGGCTGACTTCCCTGGAACGTGCAAGCCGCCGGCTCCTGATTTGGCTATGTCGCCTCGTCTGGGGACACGACCGTGGCCTGAGGGCGGCGCGCCGTGTCACCTCCGAACTATCGGTCCGCCTGGTCGGCGCACGGACATTCACTGCCCGGGGCCTGCCGGGAAAGCTCTTCCCGTACATATAGATAGTCATTCGTGGATTCGGTCAAGGTATGCCCGGAGGGGCGCAGTTGAAGACAATTTTTGAGGTGGTGAAAGGCTGGCTCTATCTCCTGCTGTTTGTGACGGGTGGAAATTTCGTGCGCAAAGCTCGCCTGAAGTCCTGCGGAAAGCGGGTCAAGATTTCGCCCACCGCCTTTTTCAAGTTTCCCGGGCAAATCGAGATCGGTGACGACACGTTCATCAATCATCTCTGCTCGATCTGGGCATCACCACACGGCAGGATAAGTATCGGCAGAGACGTTCTGCTTGGCCCCGGCACTACGATCGTATCTTCCAACCACGGAATCGCGGCCAGCGAGCTGATCCGCGTGCAGCCCGGCGAAGATGCGGATGTGCGCATTGGCAATGATGTGTGGATCGGGGCCCATGCAGTTGTTACGCCGGGCGTCAGTATTGGCGACGGCTGCGTCGTGGGCGCGGGTGCTGTGGTCACGGCTGACTTGCCTCCCAATAGCATCTGCGCAGGAGTTCCGGCCCGAGTGATCGGGCATCGGTCAATTACCCGCAACGCGGCGGAGGCTCAGAGCGAAAGTCAGACCGAAGCCTGAGCGTACATCCAGATCAGCCATTGCAGCGACCACGCACGTCTCGTCGATGGAGAATCATTTCTTTCGCGCAAGCACATGATAGCCAAAGCAGAGAAGGTCGGAAGACTTTCCGCCGCTCTTGGCAAGAACACTGAGCGCGAGAATCAGAGGGACGGTCAGCAGGAACAAAGGGACCACCAGCGCGACAAACGCAGCGCGGTTACACCACTGCTTCGTCACAGAAGGAAGACGCCATAGTTCCTGAGCAAGATACTCGAAATAGTTCCCATTGGGCTCGATCTCTGTGATTTCTATGCCTAGATCGCCAAGGTGCTTCTGATACCAGTAGCGGCTGAGTCCCGTGGAGAAATGGAAGGGGGTAAAGTGCGATAAAGAACAGAAGGGCGCGGTGAGGAGCAGATATCCGCCGGTTTTCAACAGGCGATTCAGTTCCACAACCACACCTGCCGGGTCGGGTACGTGTTCCAGCACCTCGGTGCACATGATCGCATCGAAGGACTGGTCAGGCGCAGGGATTGACATGATGTCGGAGATGATCTCGACCTTGCTTTGATCCCAGGTTCCGGTCTGGAGCGCGCAGCCGTCTCCCTGCCCGTCATATTGAGCGAAGTCCTGCCCGGTATAGACCAGATGGGAACAAAGGGGCCTGTATTGCTGTTCTCCGCATCCGGCATCAAGAAGCCGACCCCCGGCCGGGAGTTGCTTCAGGGTTTGCTCCACCCACTGCGTGCGCACCGCATCATTCGATAAACCTGAAACGCCAACTCGGCGCAACCCGCCTTTGATCAAAGCACCCATATCCATTGATAGCAATTTCCTTCCCACGCTTGTGGCAAACGAAGGCATTCGGTCACGTGCCCATTTGTGAAAACTGATGGTTCTCTGTATCACACCGTCACAATGATAATGCCCCCGCTGGCTGCTCGCTGTCAGTTCACGTCATCTCCCTGAAGCCTGCGTCCGGTTCGGCGCGCCTTCACCACCAGCGGATGTTTCAGACATATGCCAGCGAGGTATTTCCAGGACCAGGTTCGGAGGAACTCGGAAAATAGAAAGGCAGCGGTGTCCGAAAAGACAGCCCGAATGAGATCCGGGCGGGTCACCTGCGCCGAATGCCGACGATGCTCGAACAATACACGATCCAGATTGTGAAACTTTCGGCTGGGGTCGCGTGCAATCCTGATCAACATCTCCCAATCTTCGGCCGAGTGTCCATATTTATAGCCCGCCACCGCCAGCAGCACCTCCCTGCGCAGCATCAGCGCCGGATGCGGCATGGGAGTGCGAAACGGCAATATCCGCCGAATCTGCCGATCCGTTTCATAGAACGGATAGGGGCGCGCAACCTTGCTTCCTTTCTCATCAATAAGCTGGATTCTGCAGCCGAGCACAGCGACGTCCGGATGCGCGTCCATGTAGCGCACCTGTTCTTCGATGCGCTCGGGCAGGCTCACGTCATCGCCATCCATTCTTGCGATGTATTCGCCTCGGGCGGCGGCAATTCCAAGGTTCAGCGCAAGCGCCAGCCCTCCTATCCGCGGCGCCTCCAGAATTCTCACTCGCGCATCGCCGGCGGTCGCCCTAAGAATCATCTCGTGGAGTTCCCGCTTGCGAGAGTTCTCGACCAGCAGCAGCTCAAAATCGGAATAGGCCTGCCGCAGGATGCTTTCGATGGCCGGCTCAAGGTAGGGGTCCACGCGATCAACCGGCATCACCACGCTCACGCGCGGCACCTGATTGAGCAGTGCTGCTTCATTCATGCGCGCAGAACAGGCTCCGGCAGCGGGTCGAGGTCGCATGCACGACTCGACCGGTCCAGAACCTCCTCATAGACAGTCACCGTCATCCTGACCATATTCTCGATCGTGAACCGGCGTGAGATATCGGCTAGCGCTGCGAGATGACTGGCCCGCGCAGGGCCGTCGCCCAGCAAACTAATGATCGTGCCCGCCAGGTCATCCGGTGTCGAGCTTCCCACGATGGCTCCGGGCAGCAAATCCTGGAGAATGGCCCGCGAGCCTGCATTTTCGACAGCGACGATCGGTACAGGAGCGGCGGCCGCCTCCAGCAAGGTATAGGGGCAGCCCTCATATCGGCTGGTATGAACCACGACATCCATCCGGCCCAGTTCTTCCACCCCGGGCACTTCTCCACGCCACTCGATAAGGTGGGACAGGTTATATCTGGTTGCCGCCTCCAACAAACCCGGCCGCAGCGGTCCGTCTCCGACGATCAATGCCCGCGCGGCAACGCCCCGCTCCACCACCGACCGAAAAGCCTCCAAAAAAAGCATCGGATTCTTCGCGTAGACCAGCCGTCCTACAAAGCCAACGACCGGCGCGGTACGAATCTTTTCCAAGGGATCTGCATTGGCGATACGCGCCCGGATGGCGGCTGCGTTAACTCCATTCGGGATATAACTTACCCGATCCCTGGACACGCCAAGCGAAGGTACATACTTCTCCTCGTCCGGAGAGACCGCAATAATCTTGCGATAGGAGCGGCTGAAGGCGGATTCGACGCGACGAAGGACCACCGCCGCAGCGGGATTCAAGGTCGGATCCATGCTCCGATACGTATGCGGGGTAAAGACCGTGCTCGCTGCGTTTCTAAGCGCCCAGCCCAGCATGCCGGCCTTGGTTGAGTGGGCATGGATGAGGTGACGCCTGCCGGAACTGGTTAGATACCGCTTCAAACGGACGACTGCCGGTATATCTGAAATGTGAGGGGAGCGGCGCACGTCAAGAAATATCACACGCTCGCGTGGAATCTCCGCCACTTCGGCGCTGAAGTTCCGATCTGCGCGGCGAGAGGAGAGAATCAGGCGCACATCCCATCCCGCCCCGCGAAGGCCGTGATACAGGTCGAGCACATGCCGCCCTGCTCCCCCGCCTCCGGTTTCCAGAAGAAGGTCAACTTCCAATTCCCGCCCCATAACTGCCGCCTGGTTCGCTGATGTATTCATAGGTTTCAATAAAACGTAGCAATAAATACCCAATGAAGATCTTACGTTTCGGGCGCGCCAAGAGCGGTCGAGGAAGTTCGGCTATCTTGCCCGCGCTGCTTTGCGGTTGCCCCACTGCGTCAGTGCACGTTTCAAATCCGTCATGCGCCCGGCAGTCTCCGGATCGGATTGAAGCATCTTCGCCCACCACGACAGCAATGCCAGGAAGCATCCAAGAAAAAAACCGACGAAGGTTGAAGCCAGCAGAATCACCAGGCGCTTCGGGGATGACCGGCGGTCCGGCATAATCGCCGGTTCTACCACCTGGATAATGGTCGAGTCTTTCGCCTGGTCCAGCTTGGCTGCATCGTATTGTTTCAGCAGCATCTCGTACAACGTCTCCCGGTATTGCAGGTTCCGCTCAGCGCGCAGATAATCCAGCCCGGCACCTGGAACATCCTCAAGGCCGAGATTGGAAAATCCGGAAGAATGATTACGCTGCTCCAGTCTTGTAACCTCGCCCTGCAACCCGGCGAGCTCGCTCTCGGCGACCTCTAACTGCGGGTTGTTTTCCGTTGAAGACAGCCGCAGGGCCTGCACCTCCACCTGCTTGGCCGCCACCTGCGCACGGAGTGCGGTGATGCTTGCGATCATCGCTCTCGTCTGGGCAGCCGGTTGAACCACACCCTTCTTCTGCTGGACCATCTGAAAATTGTTCTCGGCAACGACCAGAGCGTCTTTGGCCTGCTTCAACTGGTCCTCATAAAAGAGGGCCCGCCGTGATGCTTCGGTAATCGCAATCGTCATGGTAAGAGCGCGAAACTGAGCCGTGTAGGCATTCGCCATCTCGGCAACGCGACTTTTGTCTTCATCAGTAACAGCAATCGAGATGAAGCCGCTCTTTTCCGAGGTGATCTCGGTGTTTTTGGCCAGCTTCTTCCGTGCGGCGGTCATGTTTTTGGAGTGGTACGTCTTCGTCAGGTCAAACTTATGGATGATCGCATCCGCTATGGGCCTCGACTCCAGCAGGCCAACATAGATATCGTTCGGATTCTTCAGCCCCAATCCGCCTCCAGCCATCGCCGCCAGGGAACTCGCGCCACCGCCGATGAGTTGATGCACCAGCAGGCTGGCCGCTGAAGGTGACTGCTGCGGCGGCATAAGCTTGGTGGTGGCCGAATATTTCACCGGCAACAGCAAGCACAGCAGCGCACCCGTCACAATGGCCACTCCCGTGACCCACGCGATCAGCCGCTTACGAAGAGCAAGCTGCAGAAGGACGTCGAGCAGATGCATTTCACCGCTCGGGCGCTGCGCCTCCGAAAAAGAGCTATCTCCGAACGTAACTCCCGGTTCACTGATATGAGATCCCTGTGCTGTTGTCATCTAGGCTTTAAAGCCGCCCCTCAGGTTCAGTGTGTCCTAACTCTACCATTGCCTCCGGGCCGGGATTGAGTAAATTCATGGCTTCTTCAAACCAGACGCATTCAGGTCGTGAATCCCCTGGTTTTCTCCTCTGCCCTCTCACCGGAAAAAGCGGACGCGAAACCATGGATGCTTCAAAGGCTCAGCGATTTTCCCTCAACCAGCGCCGCCGCGCTGCGGATAAATTCCTCCACCGGCCGTGAGCCGAGGTCGCCCTTACCGCGCGCGCGCACGCTTACCGCATTGGCCGCTTCCTCTTTGTCGCCCATCACCAGCACATAGGGAGCCTTCTGCATCGTAAAGTCGCGAATCTTCGCGTTCATCTTTTCGTTGCGGCTGCCCAGCTCCACGCGGAACCCGGCTTTCTGCAACTCCCGCTGAACCTTCTGCGCGTATGCATGATGCCGCTCGCTGATCGGCACCAGCCCCATCTGCACCGGCGCCAGCCACAGAGGGAACGCCCCGGCATAATGCTCAATGAGCACGCCGAAAAACCGCTCCACCGAGCCGAATAGCGCACGATGCACCATCACCGGCTGATGCCGCTCGCCATCCTCGCCCACATACTCAAGCTCAAACCGCGCCGGCAGGTTGAAGTCAAACTGCACCGTCGAAAGCTGCCACAGCCGCCCCAGCACATCGACGAGTTTCACGTCGATCTTCGGCCCGTAAAACGCCGCTTCGCCCGAAATCGTCTTGTACGGAATGCCCTTGCGGCCCAGTGCCCGCTCGAGCGACCCGATCGCCAGGTCCCATTTATCGTCCGACCCGGCGTAGTTCCTCCGGTCCTTCGGATCCCAGGTTGAAAGCTCGACTTTGAATTCCTTAAACCCGAAGGTCGTCAGCACCGCCTGCGCAAAGTCGATGCACGCCACTACTTCGTCTTCCACCTGCTCAGGCGTGCAGAAGATATGTGCGTCATCCTGCGTGAATCCGCGCACCCGCAGCAGCCCATGCATCGTTCCCGAGCGCTCGTAGCGATAGACATTCCCCAACTCCGCATAACGCGCCGGCAGGTCGCGATAGCTCTTCGGCGTGTTCTTGTAAATAAGGATGTGGCCTGGGCAGTTCATCGGCTTCAGCCGGTACTCGGCGTCATCCAGTTCCATTGGCGTGTACATATTCTGCGCGTAAAAGCCCGCGTGCCCGCTGATCTTCCACAGCTCGCTGCGCATCACGTGAGGCGTGTACACCAGATCATAACCGCGACCGATACATTCTTCCCGCATCCAGTCTTCCATGATCTTGCGAACCATGGCGCCCTTGGGGTGCCAGAAGATCAGCCCCGCTCCGGCCACTTCCTGAATCGAAAACAGATCAAGCTGCCTGCCCAGCACGCGATGATCGCGCTTCGCGGCCTCTTCCAGCCGCGCAAAGTGCTCTTCCATCGCTTTCTTTGAGAAGAATGCAGTTCCATACACACGCTGCAACTGCGGATTCTTCTCGTCGCCCAGCCAGTACGCCCCGGCAAGGCTCGTTACCTTGAACGCCTTCACCCGCCCCGTCGAAGGCACGTGCGGCCCGCGGCAGAAGTCCACAAACTTGCCGTTGCGGTAGAGCGAAATGTCCTCGCCCTCGTGCGTGAAGCGCTCGATGAAGTGGACCTTCATGAAGTCGCCGTCAGCCTTGAACTCCTCCAGGCCGCGTTCGCGTGGCTCAAATTCGCGAACAAACTTCTCGTCGCGAGCCACCACCTCGGCCATACGTCCTTCAATCAGCTTCAGGTCTTCCGAAGTGAAAGGCGTGGGCCGATAAAAGTCATAGAAGAACCCCGAATCGGTCGCCGGGCCGTGCCCCAGCTTCGTTTCCGGAAAAAGATCCAGCACCGCCGTCGCCATCACATGCGCCGCCGAGTGCCGCACCACCTTCAGCGCGTCCTCGTCCTTCTCCGTCAGCAGCGCGAGCGCAACATCTTCCTTGAGCGGAGTGCTCAAATCAACCAGCCGCTCGGCCTGCGTGTCTTCGGCCGCATACATCGCCGCTTCATCGCTCGAAACAGCGGCAGCCGTCGTCGCATGTAGCGGCTTGACGCGCGCAACAACGGAAGCCGCGGCCAGTCGCGGCGAAATGCTCTCGGCCACCTGCAGCGGCGTCGCGCCTGCCGCAAATTGCCTGACGGAGCCATCGGGAAGCTGAACGTGAATGGAATTTTCTTTGGAACTCATAGTTTGAATGGGTCTCGATCGTTGTGATGGGGTTGATCTGCTCTATTTAGAATAGGGTGTTGCAGGTTTCGCGTCGAGAGCGGCAGGCCACGCATCGTATCAACAGGGAGGGCACCGATGCCCACACAGTCCGCACCGGCGCGGGCGCGTCGCCCTTACGGCGCATGGGCCCTCATTGCGTGGCTCGTCCTCTGCTTCGCCGTCGCCGGAATCTCATCCATCTTCACCGCGCACAACATTCCCACCTGGTATGCGGGCCTCGCCAGCCCGCCGCTCACTCCGCCCAACTGGGTCTTCGCTCCAGTATGGACGGCACTCTATGCGCTCATGGCCGTTGCCGCATGGCTGGTCTGGAGAACCCGCTCCAGCGGCTGCCGGCGCCGCGGGTTGAGCCTTTTCTGGGTGCAGCTTTGGCTCAATTTTCTCTGGTCGTGGATATTTTTCAGCCGCCACCAGATGGGCACGGCTTTCGCGGACATCGTGGCGCTCTGGGTCGCGATTCTCCTGGTCATCCTGCAATTCAGAAAGATGAGCGTCGCCGCCGCGTGGCTGATGGCTCCTTATCTGGCCTGGGTCACCTTCGCAGGCTATCTCAATTTTGCTTTCTGGCGACTGAATTAGCGAATCGCGTTATCGTGAGCCGCTCGTTACAGCGGGACTCCCGGGCTCTAAGTAAGCGCTGCCCCCGCAATCCCTTCCAGCACCTTCAGCGGCGAGGTTTCCGGCGCCACCAGCGCCTCCGGAGCCACCAGAAACGTCTGCTCCAGCGCGTATTGGCCCGCCAGCACCGCATGAGGAACCGTGTCCGTGTACACCATCCAGCTCGAATCGGGAGGGAACTGCCATGGATACTTTGCGCACTCGGCCTGAAAGCGCGCATTCTCCTTCAGAAAATTGTGGAACCGCATCATGAAGTCGTCATAGGGCGAGCGCTTCAGCGAAGGAATCGCTCCGCTCAGTCCAGCCGCGCGTCCCAGCACCTTAGCCGCGCGCAAGGCCGCCGTATCGGGCCGCGGAGCGATCTCCGCCGGGGCAAACTGCGGCGCGACCTTCGCGAACGGATCGCCGACCACCCAATCCCGCGTGCGCGTGGGATGAATATTGTTGAAGAAGCGCAGAATCCGCGCCCCGTGCGTGGGCCGCGTGGGGAAAGCGTCGGTATGCAGCAGATCATTTCTGCGTCGCAGCGGAAGATCGCGCCCCTGCTCCTCCTGCGGACGAAAGCTCGCGTAATCCAGCCGCCAGTTCGCGTGATAGGGAGCCAGAAACCCGGTTAAAAATTTCGTCACCGCCTGCGAGTACCCGCGCATAATGCCGTGCAGCCTCGCTACCGCCGCCGCGTCGGCGGTCCTGGTATCCACGCCGCTCAGCCTGTCGATATTCGGCTTGTAGGCAATGTTTTTGTGCAGCGAACTGTCCGTCTGCTGCTGGCCCAGCAGGAATTCCAAGTCGCTCTGCAGAATCGCAATCGGCGTCTCGGGAAAGTAAAGAATCTCGCCCGCCTCAAGCTGCGCGCACCACGCCCGCGCCTGTTCGTCGGATGCGGGCCGCCCATCCCCCAGCGCTTCGCGCGCAATCGTAACCAGGCCCACTGTTATCCTCGCGACAGCTTGCGCCGCAGCCACATGCCGAACATCACCGCCACGCCCGCCACCAGCGCAACCACCCCAACCGGAAAAGCCACATCCCGGTAAGCGTCGGCAAGGTCCACCGCGTGGTGGCCCAGCTCGTTGTAAAACAGCAGGCTGAAGATCGCAAAAAAACAGGTGGCGAAGAACACCATCACTCCAAACGCGACCCCCATAAACAGGCACGAAAACAGGCCCAGCTCGCCCAGCGGAATCCCAAAGAGCTTCCCGCGCGAAGGAATTGTTTCGCTCACCGCCATCATCCCACCTCTCGCGCCGGAAACTCCGTCGCGCATCCCAGTTTAGAATACTTCTTTATGGCTGACACCGCCCCTGAAACCGCGAACGTCCCGTTGCTTTCCGCCGCCGAGGTCACGCAGCAGGCTCCCGTCCGCCAGGCAGCCAACGGAATCTGCTACGCCTTCTTCGGAGACACGCAGGTCGCACCCGCCGATCTGGAGCGCCTGGTGCAGGCCGTGCCCTCGGCCATCGCCAACGCCCTCAGCCGCCGCGCCTATTATTTTGTGCCGCTCACCCTCAACGAGGACGACCAGCCCACCATCGCCTCCGGATACACCGTCGATCTCGCCGACCGCGCCATCTGCCACCGCAACGCAAAACTCGGCGGCTCCGATTGCATCTTCATCTCCACCCGCATCATGCAGGACCGCTTCGCGCTGGCCTTTGAATACTTCATCAACGTGGGTCATCACTTTGTTGACGCCGTGGGAGTTCCCGTCAGCTTTTCCGACCTTGTCTGGTCGCAGGCCCAGGCCGACGTTCGTGGGGAGACCAGCCAGGACGCCTGGGAAGACCGCCGCCGCGCCCTCGACCGCGAAGCCGGAGACGAAAAAGCCAAATCCAGCTATTTTGAAGCGGCCTTCTCCGACGCCATCGCCATCTACATGCTCGCCCTTACGCTGGACTTCGACTATACCGAGCTGAAAGAGCGCGAATATCCGCTGCTTGCCTCGCCCGCGCTGTCCGAGCGCCTCCGCCACGTAGCAGGGCTCTTCCCACCCAACCCCGGATACGAATTTGAAATTCGCTACCGCCGACGCGGGTAAGGAAGTTTAGCTCTCCCAGAAGCTGCAAAATCGTTTCGTTTTCTCCCACTTCCCATTTTTCAGCTCGAAAACAACCGTGGCTCCGCTTCCGCAAAGCCTGCCGCAGTAAAAAGAATAGGTCAATGCTGCCAGATGGTGCGTCGAGTTGAACAGAATTTCGGACACCTGCAATACACCCGCCGCGAGACCAGCCTTGACAGCATCATCTACAGGGTCGCCTCTGCGAATCGCATCCCCAGGATCCGCGATCTTGTGTTTTTTCCCATCGACAATCCGGATATTGCGCAAATCGGAGAACTCATCGCTGAAGTGATGTACCCCGGCTGGCGCCGCTGACGGCTCAAAGCCTTTCAGGCATCCTTGAAGATCATTCTCGTCAGCTTTGAACTCTTCCGTCTCGTTCGCAACGTTGATCGGTGCATCGAGTCCGGTTTTATAGCCCGAGAGGAAGGCGTGATAGACCGCGATCTGTTCCGCTGTGAGTGGGATTTTTGAAAGGGCCGGCTTCGCGGCGGCCTGCCCCCACGAAAAGCCAGGCAGGAGGATGAACGATGCCAGTACCAATAGAATTTTCATAACAACCCCCGGTTAATCGAAACGTCGTTTCAACAATACACAAGTGCAGACACCTCAACAGATTCGAATGTTCCTTATCTGCTGCTTTTGACGCCAAACTTGTGGATTAGGCAGTTGGCGTAAATAACGCCGCGGTTAGAATCGCTCTATGATTGCTCACCTTCGCGGACGCCTCTTCGCCAAAGATCCCGGCCACGCCATTGTCGAAGCCGCCGGAGTCGGCTACGAAGTCATCATCAGCATTCCCACCTTCACGGCGTTGCCCGCCGAAGGCTCCGAGGTCTCGCTGCACATTCACACTCAGGTTCGCGAAGACATTCTCGCCCTCTACGGCTTTCTTGACCTCAAAGAAAAACGCCTCTTCGAGCGCCTCATCACGGTTACCGGAGTCGGCCCCCGGCTCGCCGTCACCATCCTCAGCGGCCTCAACCCGGAGCGCACCGTCAACGCCATCCGCGCGCAGGACCACACCACCCTCACGCACATTCCCGGAGTCGGCAAGAAGCTGGCTGAGCGCCTGGTCGTCGAGCTGAAAGACAAGCTGGAAGACATGGCGGTCGCGCCCGCAGCAGTGACTTCCGCCGGCCCCGCCGCCGAAGACGTGCTCTCCGCGCTCACCAACCTCGGCTATCAACGGCCGGCCGCGCAAAAGGCCATTGAGGCGGCGGTCGAAAAGGACAAGTCGCTCGGCAAGGATTTTGATGTCCTCTTCCGCGCTGCCTTAAAAGTGATTCGCTAAACCTTCGGCGCATGCTTCGCATCCAATCTTCGGTTTTGGACAGATCGTCCTGGATTTGACGCTGCCCTATGGGCGCAGTATGATGCGACCCTCAGAGGATCTATGAGCGAACTGGGAGCAACAATCGGAATACTGCTGAAGCGAAAAACGGGGGAAGTCTGGTCTATTTCTCCCGCAGCTTCCGTGTATGAAGCGATCAAGCTGATGGCGGATAAGCGAATCGGCGCCGTCCTCGTGACGGAAAAACATGAACTGGTGGGCATTCTTTCCGAGCGGGATTATGCCCGCAAAATCGTTCTCCAGGAGAAGTCATCCAAGGACACGGCTGTTTCCGAGATTATGACCGCTCCAGTGACTTTTGTTTCGCCGCAACATACCGTCGGCGATTGCATGCGCGTCATTACGGATAAACGCATTCGACACCTCCCGGTCCTACAAGATGGTGCGATCGTGGGACTGATCTCGATTGGCGATCTGGTGAACTGGATCATCACCGAGCAGCAGGAAACAATCCGGCACCTGGAAGCCTACATTACTGGGGCAACGACATAGTCGCTCATTTGCGCTTGTAGTTCACGAAAAGTTCCGGAAACTCCGCCTCCAGCGCGGCAACCTTCGGGCGGTCGCAGACATAGATATAAGGATTGTCCGGGTGCTTCAAGGCGTAATCCTGGTGATACGCTTCCGCCGGATAAAACGCCTTCAGCGGAACCACCTGCGTCACAATCGGCTTCCGGAACACGTGCGCCGCATCGAGCTGCGCGATGTAATCCGTGGCAATGCGCTTCTGTTCGTCATTCGCATAAAAGATCACCGACCGGTAGGACTTCCCAACGTCATTGCCCTGGCGATTCAGCTCCGTCGGATCGTGCGCCACGGAAAAAAAGATGCGCAGTAGTTGGCCGTAGGTAATCTTCGACGGGTCGTATACCACGCGCACACTCTCCGCGTGGCCCGTCGTCTCCGTAGTCACGTCAGCATAGTGCGCCGTCGCCGCAGTGCCGCCGGAGTAGCCCGCCGTCGTATCCACCACGCCTCTCACGCGCTCGAAAACCGCCTGCGTTCCCCAGAAACATCCGCCGGCAAAAACTGCTGAAGCGCGGGAAGAGGTCGCCGCGGACGCCGCGTCGACCTTCGGAGGAGGCACCGGGGCTTTGGCCGCCGCCTGACAGCTCAATATCGGGAATCCGGCGAGAAGCAGTGTCGCCGTGCACGCCATCATCTTGAGCATTGAAAATGCCTCCTGCGCTGTTGGAGCGAGAGCTCCGGGAAAAGTGACCTTAATTCTCCACGGCATGAAAACTCCGCGACCGCAAGCCATCGCAGACACATAGCCGCGAAGGTTCTTACAATAATCTTGTGAGCGCACGAAAGCAAAATTCCACCGCAGCCGCCCCCCCCGCAGCGCCGTACTTCACTCCCCCGGCCATCGACTTTCTTCGCAAGATCAAGCGCAACAACCGCCGCGAATGGTTTGAGGCGCGCCGCGATGTATACGAGCGCGAACTGAAACAGCCCATGCTGGCGCTGATCGAGCGCCTCATGCAGGGCATGATGGACTACGCGCCAGACCACCTCCGGCCCCCGCATAAATGCATGCTGCGCATCTACCGCGACACCCGCTTCTCCGCCGACAAAACCCCCTACAAAGATCATGTCGCCGCATGGTGGACGCGCAATGGACTCGAGAAAACTTCCGGCGGAGGCTACTACCTTCACCTCAGCGCAACTGAGCTGGTCATCGCCGCCGGTGTCTACATGCCGCCCAAGGAGCAGCTCTTCGCCATCCGTCATTACCTGCTCGATCACCACGCGGAGTTTCGCCGCCTGATTGGGAGCAAAAAACTGCGCGGCAAAATGACCCTGCATGATCCGCAGTCGCTCAAGCGCCCGCCGAAGGGCTTTCCCACCGATCATCCGGCCATCGAACGGATCAAGTGGCGGCAATGGGGCGTCGTCGCCACGCTGCCCGCGTCTGAAGCCCTCAAACCAAAACTTGCGGCGACCATCGAAGAGTATTTCCGCCTCGCCTCGCCCGTCGTCAATTTCCTCAACCAGCCGCTGCTCCGGGTCGCCGCGAAAAAGAAAAATCCCCTGTCTGTCCTTTACTGAAGCGGCGCGCCGCGCCTACACTCATCGGCAGAGAATCCGGCCTCAGCCTCCGCCAATCGATGGTTTCCCCGCTTCCCAAAAGTCCATTTCCGCCCTAAAAACAGGCAAAAACCAGAAAAAACCAGAAAAAACCGCAAAATACCTGTGGAAACTCACCTTTTGCTGTTGACAAAGCCGCGCAAAAGACGCAAGGTAAACGGCGGTGGGTTCTCTCGGACCCGCATAAACACAGGGCTTCCCGGCTGCGGCTGCGGGGCTCCGGCAGGTGGAATGCGGAGAGGAAAGACCTTGCAGCGACGAACCGGCAGACATCCGGGTCGAGCATAACCGATACAGGAGGAAACAAAAAATGGCAACAGCATTGACCAAGACCGCTCTTGTCCGCCAGCTCGCGGAGAAGCTCGAAATAACCAACAAGCAGTCGGCGGCCTTCCTAGACCTGCTCGCAGAAACCGCGGTCAAGGAAACGAAGAAGAATGGTGTCTTCGTGATCCCTGGCCTCGGACGGCTGGTGAAGGCGGAGCGCAAGGCCCGCATCGGCCGCAACCCCCAGACCGGCGAACAGATCAAGATCAAGGCCAAGACCGTCGTGAAGTTCCGCGTCGCCAAGGCCGCGAAGGACACCATCGCGCCGCCCAAGAAGTAGTTTTGAATGGCAGCCGCCGCCACATACCATAGAGCACGCGGCAACCCCTATAGGGAGAGGGAGACGGATCTGAGGCCCGTCTCCCCTTTTTCTTGTCAGACTCTCGTTACCGCAAACGCCCGCACCACCAGCGACAGTCCAAAACAGATGAGCAGCGCCTGGATCAACAGGTTGGTGTCGTAACGCCAGGCCAGCACAGCAAAGCAGGCGGTCATCGTCACGTAGAAAACCTCGGCAACCAGCGCCTGCAACCAGCGGGGCTCCGCAGTGGATTTCGCAACGCCTGCCATCGGATTGGGAAGCAGTCGCGAAACCGTGCTCTTGTATGCGCGATACGTCTCGCCTTGCTGCGTCTCCAGGAACGGCTCCTCGCGCAGGATCAGGCGCCAGACCTGCACGAAACTCGCAACCAGAAAGAACACCGCTCCGGAAGGCGGCATAAGAATCGAAACCGCCAGCGCAAACAGGAAGATGCCGAAATAGAGAGGATTGCGGAGGTAACGGTACGGCCCTCCGGCGACGACACTCTGCGCGTGCATCGCGCTCGACTGCACGACAGCGCCACCGATGTAGGCCGTTCCCCACACCCGAAACGCCGTTCCAGCGGCAGCCAGCAGAATCGCAGCCAGCGTGATTGCGACCGAAGCGGTTTCGACTGGAACCCACCGCGCCAGTTCTCCCGAAAGCTCGAGCCACGCGGTTGAAACCGGGCCGGCCGATCTTCCGTATCGCAGCCACGGAGCCCAGAACCCAAGAAAGTAAATCGCAAAGCTGATCCAGAGCCGAAACCGAAATTCAAACCGAGTCGCCTTCACCCAAATGCCGCCAATGAAAAGAATCTTCCGTACATGTAACCGTAGCGGTTACGTAATTGCACCTCACCCATGCGCGCGATCTTCCAGTACCAGACGCAAACGTCCATGCGCCTCTTCCAGCCGCTTCTCTGCATCGCTCCGGCCCACGCCCAGCTTCGTCATCACAATCGCCGTCTTCACCGATCCCGCGGTCCGGAGCAGCGCTGCGGCCTCATCGTACCCCAGGCCGGTCACTGCAGCAACGATCCGCGCGGCGCGGTCCCGCAGTTTCTCGTTCGTAGGCTGCACGTTCACCATCAGATTGCCGAAAACGTACCCCAGCCGAACCATCGCTCCGGTCGAGAGCATGTTCAGCACCAGCTTGGTCGCAGTTCCGCCCTTCATGCGCGTCGATCCCGTGACCGGCTCCGGACCCGTCGCCGGCGTAATCGCCAACTCCGCCCCTTTTGCCAGCGGCGAGCCTGGAACGCAACTCAGCCCGATGGTTAGAGCACCGAGTTCGCACGCATACTTTATCCCGCCGAGCACATAGGGAGTTCGCCCGCTCGCGGCAATTCCCACCAACACATCTCTGCCTGAAAAGCCGTGTGCCTCAAGATCGCGCCGCCCCTGTGCCTCATCATCCTCTGCCCGCTCAATTGAGTGCCGAAGCGCGGCATCGCCACCAGCGATGACCCCCTGCACCATTTCAGGAGGCGTGTTGTAGGTCGGCGGACATTCCGACGCGTCGAGCACCCCAAGACGGCCAGACGTGCCCGCCCCCAGGTAGAACAGGCGGCCGCCTCGCTCCAGCCGCGCCACGATGCGGTCAATCGCAACGGCGATCTGCGCCAACTCAGCATCTATCGCTGCAAAAGCCTCGTGATCCGCCGCATGCAGCGCACAAACCAGATCGCGCGTGGTCAGCCGGTCCAGATTCTCCGTCGTTGGATTGCGCGTTTCGGTCAGCAGCTGCGAAAGATTATCCATCATTAGTTTCGTATCTCATAGTAACTACAATGCTTACAGAGAATCAGGCTCGCCGCATTGATTCGACAGCCTCCAGCAGTTCGTCAAAGTCCGAGAGACTCGAATATTCGATGATCACCCGCCCTTTGCCCTTACGGTCTTCAATGGTAACCTTCAAGCCAAGAGCACGTTGCAGCAGATCGCGGGCCTCCCGAACATTGGGATCAAGCGGCTCCTTCACCTTCTTTTCGAGCTCGCGCTTCTCGGGGTTGACCAACCCCTGCACATAGCTTTCCGTCTGCCGAACTGACATGGACAGCGCAACAACCTTCTGCGCGGCTTTCAGGATCGCCTCAGGGCTCTCAAGAGACAGGAGCGCCCGCGCGTGTCCAAAACTCAACTCCCCACCTTCCACTTTCGCCTGCACTTCATGCGGCAGCCGGAGGAGGCGTAAAAAATTTGCAACTGAAGCTCGATCCTTGCCCGTGCGCTGCGCCATCTGCTCCTGGGTAAGCTTGAATTCGCGCATCAGCCGATCGTAGGCGCGCGCCTGCTCCATCGGGTTCAGATCGGCCCGCTGAAGGTTCTCGACGATGGTAATTTCCATCGCCTGCTCATCGGAAACCTCCCGCAAAATTGCCGGAATCGTCCGCTTCCCCGCCTTTTTTGAAGCCAGAAAGCGCCGTTCCCCCACGATCAGTTGAAATCGACCGCTTGGTAGCGGCCGCACCAAAATCGGCTGAACCACCCCCGTCGTGGCAATCGACGCAGCCAGCTCAGCCAAGGCCGCCTCTTCGAATCGCGTCCGGGTCTGAAAGGGGTTGCGGTCAATTGCCTCCAGCGAGATCTCGCGCGGTTTCCCATCGCTGGACGGCACGTCGGCCCGTTCTTCGGCCACTGCGGAGATGCGCGGCAGCAGCGATTCCAAGCCCTTTCCCAGAGCCTTGCGCTTCAGATGTTCGACGGGGGTATTTCCCATTTATTTTTTCCTTTTCACTTTACATAGGGCCAAAATTTAATGTCTGCCTTCGCACGATTCGACGCAGCCAGCTTGCGTTCTCTGGCGCGCGGGCTCTCAATTCGATTTCGGGCCAGCAACTCTTCCGCCAGACTGCGATAGCTCTCCGCCCCGCGCGACCGCGCGTCGTACAGCATTACCGGTTTCCCGTAACTCGGAGCCTCGGCCAGCCGCACATTGCGCGGAATCACCGTCTTTAGCAGCTTGTCCTTGAAGAAGTTGCGAAGATTCTCCGTGACCTGTTGGGTCAAGTTCATGCGGTCGTCGTACATCGTCAACAGCACGCCTTCGATCTCCAGCTTTGGGTTGAACCCGTCCCGCACCCGTACCAGCGTATGCACCAGCTCGCTGATGCCTTCCAACGCAAAATACTCTGCCTGCATCGGAACCAGAAGCCGATCCGCGGCGACCAGTGCGTTCAGCGTCAGCAGATCGAGCGCCGGAGGGCAGTCGAGCAGAACAAAATCATATTTGTTCCGTTCTGGTTTGAGCGCTTCCCTCAGCTTGAAGGGCCGCTGCTCGTCCTGAATCAGTTCGACATTGGCCCCGATCAGGTTTTTGCTCGAAGGAACCAACCAGAGCGTCTCAATCTCTGTGGTCAGAGCCGCTTGGGCAAGGGTACATTCGCCCGTCAAGACGTTATACGTGGATCTGCGTTCATCGTCCCGAGCAAATCCATAGCCTCCCGTCGAGTTGGCCTGAGGGTCGCAGTCGACCAAAAGCGTCTTCAGACCCTCCAGCGCCAGAGCAGCTGAAAGGTTGATGGCGGTCGTGGTTTTGCCCACTCCGCCCTTTTGGTTCACAACAGCCAGAACAGTAGCCATGAACCATCAAGACTATTGCGGCAGGGCACATAAGGCAAATGGTCTCATCTGTGCAGAACGCGGTACACCCTGTGGAACGCTTTCGCGAGGGGCCTGGCCGGCCAGTGGCAAAAGTGTGATAACAGACAAGATACGACCGTCGCGAGCTGCGCTTCAGAAAATGCCGCCGCCGGACGCCGCGGTGGAAATCACCAATGTTCCATGTGGAACAATTTGGTTCTTGCGAGACAAAAGCTAAGAGGCCAAATGTTGAACATTCTTGCGACAGGCGAGTCGGAGGACCAGCGTTCCACGTGAAACAATCTACTCCCACATCGCGAAAGTGTTCCACATGGGAACACCGCTTGGAGCATTACACTACCCGTTGCCCAATCAGAATGCGGCCTCGATCCAGCCCCGCAATTGGAATTTCTCTCACCCATTCAATGCCAAGCAGAGCCTGCTTTAACCCAGCCTGGACGGATTCTGTCGCAAAAACAACGATCCACCCCTTCGGAGCCACTCGCTCTCGCGCGATCCCGCAGGCTTCCGCCATCTTGTCGACCGCGCGGAGCGTCACCAAGTCAAACCGGGCCTCCTTGGGTAGATCTCCAACTCGCCCGTCCCAAACTTCCGCATCCAGCTCCAACGTCCGTACGGCCTCCCTCAAAAAGGCGACTTTCTTCCCCTGCGACTCAGCGAGGGTCACCCGGATCTCCGGCCTGCAAATCGCAATCGGAATCCCCGGCAACCCGGCTCCAGAGCCGAAATCCAGCAAGCGCGCGCCCAAAGCTTCCGGAAGCGCCTGCGCACACTGAATACACTCCACGAAATGCCGCTTGAGGATCGCGTCCCGCTCCCGAATAGCTGTCAGGTTCAGCCGGGAGTTCCACTTCAACAGCAGCTCAAGATACTGCCCGAATCGGCTCAGAGCATCGGGCGGCAACTCCGCGAGTCCCGCCTCTCGAATCGCCTGGGCCAGCTGCGCACCGCTCACGGAGCAACCGACTCCCGAATTGTGCGAGGGTGCCACTCCGCCGCCGACTTCACAAATGCGGCGAACAGCGCCTTCGAGGCGGCATCGTAATCAAAACTCCTCTCGGGATGCCACTGCACCGCAACCACAAAATAATCGTCCAGCCCCTCAACCGCCTCAATCAGCCCGTCCTCGGTACTGCGAGCCACTACCACCAGCCCGTCTCCGGATCGAGCCACGCCCTGGTGATGGCTGCTGTTCACAGTGAGCTCCTGCGCCCCAGTGATGTCTTCCAGCTTCGAGCTCGCCGCCACCACCACCTGATGGGCTCCCCGCACCTCCCGTCCCGGCCTGTGGTTCACTCCTGTCCTCAGATTCTGAATGAGCGTGCCTCCCCGCCACACGTTCCAGGCTTGGAAACCGTAGCAAATCCCGAACAGCGGCTTGTGCAGGTTCGCCGCGTCCTGCATCAGCAGCTCGTCGACCGCCTCCCGAGCTCCATCGGACGCGCCGCACTCCGCAGCCCGCTCCTGGCCATATTTCTCCGGATCAATGTCCGCTGCACTGCCCGGAAGCAGCACCCCCTCGCACGAAGCGGCCAACCGCGCCACCTCCGTTTGCGTTGCATTCAGAGGAACCTTCACCGCAATACCGCCCGAGTCCTCCACCGCCCGCGCATACTGCGGCCAGGAGCGCTCGTTATAAGCGGCATCGCCCGACTTAGGCTCAGGAATTGCGATTCTGGGCTTCTTCATTTGCATTTCTCCATTCTCTCCGACTCGTTATTTCGATCCACACCCGGCTCGCTGGCCGGGGGCGGCTTCAGATAAGTGCGCTGGTAATAGAGTTGGCTGATCGCCTCCCGCACCCGCTCTGTGAGCTCATCCGTTTGTCGAATCGAGTAGCCCGTCGTCTCGATTGGTTCGCCCACTGCCAAAGTCACCGGCACCGGATGAAACTCCGACGTATGAATCGGCAGCAGCTCGTGGGTCCCGATCAGCGCCATCGGGACAATCGGAACGCCAGCCCGAATCGCCATAAACGCCGGCCCGTTCAGAAAGTCTTGCGGATGCCCCGTCTCCGACCTGCCGCCCTCCGGGAAGATAAACAATGGCATTCCCGACCTCAGCGTTTTCACCGCGCTCCCCAGGCTTGAAATCGAGGCCCGAGGATTCGACACATTCACGGGAACTTGTCCAGATCGAGCAAGATGCCAGCCGATAAAGGGTAGTTTGAACAGCTCGTGGCGAGCCACAATCCGAAACTGAAACGGCAGTGTTCCGAACAACACCGGTGTGTCCGCATATGATAGATGATTTGATACATACACGGCCACTCGCCCATCCAGACGCTGCCCATTCAGCACCGTAACCCTCGCGCCGCTGATCCACGTCACCGTGCGCCCCCATTGCTGAGCAATCCCGTGCTGAACCCGGCCTGACTTGTCCCAAAGCGACGAAATCAGCGAAAGGCTCCCGAAAAAGGCCGTCGCAAGAAAAAACAGTGGAGCCCGATAGCAGAAGTTCACCACCCACTCGCTCCGCGGCAAAGGATTCGGCCTTGGCCCCAGCACCCGGCGGCTCACGAGCCAGACTCCGCGAGCATACCCCGCAACTCGCCTACTAGGAAGGCTGATCCCGCCACAACAACGGCTCCATCCAGTGGCGTGCGAGCAGCCGCCTCTGCAAGGGCGTCCTTCGGGCTCGATGCCATCACGACTCTCACTCCCGTTGCTTCCGCGGCCTCCCGTAGTTCCTCAAGCGACGCCGTTCGCGGCGACGGAACCTCGGTCAGCACCACGGTTTCAAACAGCGGAAACAGAATCTGTGCCATCTCCGCAAACGCCTTGTCCTTCAGGCACCCAAACACCGCCGTCATCACTCGCGGCTCCGGGCTGAGATGCGACAGCGCTGACCGCAGCGCCCATGCTCCTCCAGGATTATGCGCGACATCCATGAGCACGTCCGGCTGTTCGGGCCGTGAAAATCGCTCCAGGCGGCCCGGCCAGCGCGTTGCGTGGATGCCCTCTGCGATCTGTGTCGCCGATAATTTGTAACAATGATGATTACATAATTCAACCGCGGTCGTGATCGCCAGCGCCACGTTGCGCTGCTGATGCGCGCCGGCCAGGGGCGAGTCCACCGAAATCCGTTCACCCAGAACCGTCAGCTCATATCCGCCGCCCTCAACGCCGCGCGCTGGAACATAATCGGCCGCGTTCACTCCGCGCACATCGAGCGCAATCGCCGCTTCGCCAATCGCCTGGTTCGCTTCCGGATGCTGCGGCAGCGTCACCAGCACGCCGTTTGGCCGCAGAATCCCGGCCTTTTCCCGCGCAATTTCGGTGATGGTCCCGCCCAGCCACTCCGTATGATCAAGCGAAATATCGGTAATCACCGATACCAGCGGCTCAACTATATTGGTCGCGTCCAGCCGCCCGCCCATGCCCACTTCCAGAACCGCAATGTCCACGCCGCGCTCGTCAAAATCCAGAAAGGCCAGCGCCGTCATTGTCTCAAAAAAGCTGGGATGCCACTTGAGCCGCCCGTCCGCCACCAGCCGCCTTGCGCAATCGTCCACGCGAAAGTAGTACGCCGCAAAATCAGCGTCAGAAATGTCTTCTCCATCTACCCGAACCCGCTCATTCACTCGCGTCAAATGCGGCGAGGTGTAGAGCCCAACCCGATATCCCGCCACTCGCAGGATCGAAGCCAGCGTAGCCGAAGTCGAGCCTTTGCCGTTGGTTCCCGCAATCAGGACGGAAGGAAATCGCAGATGAGGCGACCCGAGCGCCTCCATCAGAACCCGCATCGCCGCCAGCTCAAACTTGCGGCGTCCCCCGCCCGCAACCGAATGCAGTTCTCCCGCGAGCGCAAACAGCCCATCCAACGCAGCCGAGTAGGACATATAGACCAATTCTATGACGACATGAAGGTCTGAAGCGCGTCTGCGCAGGCGACCAGCCCCGCGTCCGCCCGGACGGCCAGTCCGTTACAATCAGGGCATGACCCGCATGTCCGCCACGCTTGCCCAGGCCGATCCCGAGATCGCCGCCGCCATCGAACACGAAGTCCTCCGCCAGCACGAAGGCCTCGAAATGATCGCCTCGGAAAACTTCGTCAGTGAAGCCGTGCTCGAAGCCGCCGGGTCGGTCTTCACCAACAAGTATGCCGAGGGCTATCCCGGCCGCCGCTACTACGGCGGCTGCGAGTATGCCGACATTGTCGAGAACCTGGCCCGCGACCGCGCCAAACAATTGTTCGGCGCCGAACA
>JBAPRH010000026.1:0-81229 GCA_049280995.1 Acidobacteriaceae bacterium | reverse complement strand
GGGTCTGGGCGATCTCCCGGATGCGCATCCGCAACTCGATCCACGGCTCCTGCCTGCCCTCGTAACGATGCGTCGCTCGCGCCAGTTCCAGAACACAGCAGGCGTGCCGTTCGCTCACCTGGTAGCTCTGTTCCAGATACTTCGCCAGAGGACGCCGCCGCGAGGGCTTTACAGTTTTTTTCGCAGCACATCCTGCAACATCGTCTTGTCCAGCGTCAGTTCGGCCACCAACTGCTTCAGCCGTGTGTTCTCATCTCTCAACTGCTTAATCTGGCGAACCTGGTCAACTTCTAAACCGGCGTATTTAGCCTTCCAACGGTAGTAGGTCTGCTCCGTGATCCCCACCTTCCGGATCAGTTCCGCAATAGGAACACCGACCTCCGCCTGCTTCAACACAGACACAATCTGCTCCACAGAAAACTTCTTCTTCATGGCAAAACTCCTTCGCCCTTTATAGGGTAGGTTTTGCCGAAAGACTAACCCTCAACTTGGCTCAGTTCTAGCCAGGCCCGTCAGAACAGCGCAGGGTATATGCACGGATTCTCATAGTTCCACCTTGAGCGGATTTATGCGGCCACAGAAACGCCGGATTGCAGTATGCTTCGCGCCAACACTTCTACGTTTTCAACGCGTGAGGGCTCGCAATGTCAACTTGTCGCATCTTGACCACAATCGGACTATTGAAAACCGGGAAGTCGCGCTCGGCTTTCAATCTCGGTCTGAGGGTACAGAAGGCAAACGCCTGTGCAGTCGAGGACTATGCCGTACGCGATGACTTGATAGATGTCAGCATTGAGGTGCGGCGAAATCCTTTTTGTACTTTGCGTCTGCAAATCGACGTGACGCTGGCACATCGCACCATACTGTGACATCGGGCTTATTTTTCGGTGAACCCGTATGGGACGAAATCTACCATGGCTGCGTAGACGTCCACGACATGGAGCATCCGAACGGGTGCGCAACCGGGAAAGCCAGTCCGGAAGATACCGCTCCGCCCTGGGCGGCTCTAAACTTCAGTTTTCTGGAACTTTCAATTATCTTGCTGGGGTTCACGATGCCATCTTACGACAGGTCGCCTCCAACCAAGGATGTCGCGAAGTATTCACAAAAAGGCCGGATGATTCGAGCGTGCGACAGACCTCGATTCTTAGGACGTGTGATCGGAATAGGAGGTGGTCTCTTTTTAGGGGCGATAAGTCGACTTTGCGCCAGTTTTCAGGAGGTAGGCGCCAGTCGCGCGGCGCCCTGCGTTCCTAAGATCGGCATTGAAGCCGAGAATCGCCAGAGATTTCCGACGGCTGAAGGACACACGCCATTTCCCATTCAGAGAATGGGGCCGATTTCCACCCGAACCCTGCAAGCGGAGAATTCTCTCCTGTGTCCTTCCGAAGCCCAAGCCTGCTATTTCGCGGGGGAACTGGAGACCTTATGGTGGAGCTAGACGGGCTCGAACCGTCGACCTCCTCGTTGCGAACGAGGCGCTCTCCCAAACTGAGCTATAGCCCCACAATGGGGGGAGATACTTCGTAGAGTTTATCAGCGCCATCCGGATTGGGGAAGAGCGCTGGGCCGCCTCAGGTTCGTGAAGTCGCGGACTTCTCTCGATGGCTGCTCTTTGCGCTGCAGCGCGCGCGGACTGACTTTTCCAGTTCCGCACTCACCGCGTCCAACTGGTCTTTGGCCAGATCAGTCTGCGCGAGATCGGCGGAGCCTCCTCCGCGGAGCCCGCGCGCGGCGAGCGTCTCGCGCAGCAAATCTCCGCAGTGGAACTCAAGATCGCGGCTTCGTGCCAGCACCATCCTGGCCGGCCAGTTCTCTGTCGAAGCCACCAGCGCGACCGTCCTGGGCGCGGACGCGGCAAGTTTCGACGCGAGCATGCGAATATACTCCGCATCGCGATCCGCGAACGCTCGGCGCACAATTCGCAAGCCATCTTGCGGCTGATCCTCCACCGCCAGCCGTGACGCATGGTAGTCCGCAAGCTCATCACGCAGCCGCTGGCGCTCTTTTTCCGCGAGCTTCGCGTCGGACTTCATGCGTTCAATCGCCACCGGAATCTCATCGCTGCCAATCGACAGAAATCCCGATGCGCGGGAAAGAAGCGCGAAGTCATGGTGAGCGGCGGCGGCGGCCCGCAGCCCGCAGACGAAAGACACGCGAAAGCCGCGGCTGGTCTTTTCAACCCCACGCAGCAGGAGTCCGCCGATCTGGCCCGCGCTGTGGACATGCGTTCCGCCACAAGCGTTCAGGTCGTATCCGGCAATTTCGATCAGGCGAATGCTGCCCTCGCGCTCCGGAAGTTTGCGCAGTTGGCCCGCGGCCAGCAGCGCCTCGGCCTCGGGGCGATCCACCGTGCGCACCGTGACGGCGCGGTCCTCGGCAATCAGTTCGTTGGCGATGTTCTCGATGCGCTCCAGGCTGTGGTGCGCAACCGAGCCTGTGGCCAGGTCGACATGCGAGACGGTATCTCCCAGATGAAAAGAAACCGTGGGCGCGTTCAGCTCGTGCGCGAACACCGCCGATAGCAGGTGCTGGCCCGAGTGCTGCTGGATGTGGTCGAGCCGGCGCGGCCAATCGATCGTCCCTTGCACCTGCGTGCCCGCGGCGAGCGGCTTGCGAGTAAAGTGCCACACGGTTCCCTGCTCGTCTTCTTCGACGGACTCAACCGGCACTTCCAGTACGGCTCCCCCGTGCGAGTGCGCCGTCAGCACTCCAGTATCGTAGGGCTGTCCTCCACTCGATGGATAAAACGCGGAGCGGTCGAGAGTGATCTGCCAGATGGAAACGCCCTCGGCGCGGGAGCTCTCGCGGATGTCGGCGACCTTGGCGGAAAAGCTCCGTAGAAAAGAATCCGCGTAGTAGAGGCGCTCGCTCATAGATTCAGTCTAACCAAGTTTCATTGGTGAATGTCAGGCGATAGTTCGGATTCTGGCCTGCAGAGCCGACGTTTCCTCCGCCAGATGTTCGGCGGCCGTCCCGCCGCCGGCGACCACCGCCATGCCCACCGCAATCTCCGCGGCCCCGATGGCGCGCAGCATTTCAGGATGCTCCGAAAGATAGCGCATGAAAGATTTCCACGCCCGCGGTCCCATGCTCCATGCGCGCGCATCACGCTGAGGATGCAGCAAGGCCATAACTCCATCTCCGATCAGCATCATAGCCGTCAGGTATTTCAACTGCGACCATTTCATAGGACCCTCCTTATGGGTGGAGGAGCCTTTGCCTTGCCGAGTTGCCTGTCCGCTCCCGGGCTCCGGCGCCAACTTTTTTCCGCGAGGTGAGTTTAGACTTGCAGTGAGTAGTTTTTATGCTTCTGCTTCGCCGCCTCTCCCCCCTCCTGCTTGCTTCGCTGTTATGGTGTGCCCCAAATCCCGCCAGCGCCCAGACGACCCAACCGGATAACAGCCTGATCCCGCGCAGCATGGAATCGCTGGGCCGTTATGCCAGCTTCCATACTGACTTCACCTTCGACACGCCGATGCTGCGCCAACTCGCGTGCGGTCTTCCCAACGACGAGAATACCCAGCGCATCCTGGAAAATTTGCACTCCGTCACCGTGTATGTGTTCCACTACCCCAGGCCCGGGCTGTATGCGCCAGCAGACCTGGACGGGGTGCGGGCGTACTACCGCGCATCCGGATGGAAGCATTTGATTGCGGCGCAGCCGAACAGCATCGCGGCCGCCGGGCGCACCGATCTGTGGGTTCGCTTTGATCACGACCGGATTGAGGCGATGACGCTGCTGGTCGCCGAACCCAAAGCGCTTAACCTGGTTGAAGTGGATGGAACGCTGAGCCCGTTGGATCTGCTGCGCCTGCGCGGGCATTTTGGAATCCCGCGCTTCTCGGGAGATCACTTCATCGGCGAGAATGGCCAGCGTTTTCTGCCGGGAGACCGTTAAGCAGAGTTCCTAGTTGAAGCCGCGGCGTGAACGGCGGCTTTGCCACTCGGGAAATTCCGGCTCCATCGCGACGCGCTCCTGTTTGGGAGGCTGCGTTTTCTTCTGTGCCGAGAAGGTGCGCTCTTCGCTGCGGCTGAGGCGGCGATGCGAGCACATGCCTTCGAGCAGGAACTCGGCTGCGCCGACCAGATGCTCGGGCGCGTCGCCACCTTTGACGCCGAGCGGAGCGAGTTTGTCGATGAGGCCCTGAATTTCGCGGAGTTCTTCGAGCGTTTGTGCGGCAGATTTGTTGTCTTCGATTTTTGCGGAGCCGCCGAGGTTGAACCACTGCTCGATTTGCTGTGTGTTGGTTTCGGCAAAGTAGTTGTCGAAGATTTTGCCGATGGCGGTGCGGACCACTTCCTTGACGACCGTATCGGCGCCGCGCAGCTCGCCTTCGTATTCGAGTTCGAGCTTGCCCGTGATTCCCGGCAGCGCGGAGTAGAGGTCGCCGACGCGCGGCATCACCAGCGTTTCGCCGTGCAGCAGCGCGCGCCGCTCGGCGTTCGAGACGACCAGCTCCAGCGTGGAAATGGGCAGGCGTTGGCTTACTCCGCTGCGCTTGTCGACGCGCTTGTCTTCGCGCGCGGAGAAGGCCACCTGCTCGATGGTTTCGCGGAGGTACTGGGGGATTTCCGTGTTGCCGTGATTGCGCTGGGTCTGGTTCCGACCGGTCTGCTTCCGGTCAGTCCATGCTTCCTGCGCGGTGATGGCCATGCCCTCTGCCAGCGTTTCGGCGTAGTGGGTGCGAATCTCCGAGCCGATGCGGTCCTTCAGCGGCGTGACGATTTTGCCGCGTGCCGTGTAATCCTCGGGATTGGCGCTGAAGACGAGCGCGACGTCGAGTTCGAGCCGCACCGGATAGCCCTTAATCTGCACGTCGCCTTCCTGCATGATGTTGAACAGCGCAACCTGAATTTTTCCGGCGAGGTCGGGCAGTTCGTTGATGGCGAAGATGCCGCGGTTGGCTCTGGGCAGCAGGCCGTAGTGCATGGTGAGCTCGCTCGAAAGATTTTCTCCGCTGCGCGCCGCTTTGATGGGGTCGATGTCGCCGATGAGGTCGGCGATAGTCACGTCCGGCGTGGCCAGCTTTTCGACGTAGCGGTCGGAGCGGGAGATGTAGGCGACGGACGTTTCGTCGCCGCGCTCGGCGATGAGAGAACGGCACCGGCTGCACAGCGGATGGTATGGGTTGTCGCGGATTTCGCAGCCTGCGATGTAGGGAGTGTTTTCGTCGAGCAACGCGGTGAGTGCGCGAAGGATGCGGCTTTTCGCCTGGCCTCTCAGTCCGAGCAGGATGAAGTTCTGCCGCGAGAGCAGGGCGTTGACGATTTGCGGAACGACCGTGTCTTCAAAGCCGATGATGCCGGGGAAGATGGTCTCGCGTTTGCGCAGGCGCTCGATGAGGTTTTCGCGCAGCTCGTCCTTTACGGTTCGTTTCCCCAGGCGAGCTTCCGAGAAGTGTTTATCGGTGCGGAGCTCGGCGATGGTTTGCGGCAGAGTGCGAGGGGCCATGGATTCCTCCGGGGGTTGGCAACGCTGTTCTTAGATTAGACGAAATGAAAATCTTGCTGATTCCGCCGGTGGTGATGGTCACCTTTCAATCCTCGGACTCGAGGTCGTCGAGCATGGCCTGCATTTCGCTTTGCGTGTGCTGGTCGCGGGTACGTTCGGCAGCGGCGATGCCTTGCTTCAGTCGCGTTTTTGCTTCGTTGTTGTGGCGAGCCTTGGCTAGCGTTTGCGCGGCCATGAAGTATCCGGCGGTATAGTCGGGATGGTCCTGGCGCAGGCGGTCGAACTCGGCGATTGACGCTTCGGTCTCGCCGCGCGCGGCATGTTCCATCGCCAGTCCGTAGCGCGCGAAGGCATCCGCTGGATTCTCGGCGAGGATCTGATTCAGCGCTTCGATCTTGTCCATTTCCCTATTTTCTCTCCAAGCGGGCATTTGCTTAAAACGCCGTGATTGCCGAAACTGGAAAGAGGGGATTCAACAGCAGTTCTACTCGAAGAAAGAGAGCACGCATGGATTTTATTGCTCAGTCCCTTCCGTTGCGCACCGTCAGCGAGTCGCAATCGGAGATGACGGAACTGATTTTACCGAACGACGCGAACACGCTCGGCAACCTGCAGGGCGGGCGGCTGATGCACTTTATTGACCTGGTGGGAGCGATGGCTGCTTATCGGCACGCTCGGACGCATGTGGTTACAGCTTCAATGGACCACATCGACTTTATCGCGCCGGTGCATGTGGGCGATTTGCTGATTTTGAAGTCCTCACTGAACCGCGCTTTCAAGACCTCGATGGAGGTCGGCGTGAAGGTTTGGGTGGAGAACATGATTGCGGGAATGCACCGGCATGTCGCTTCAGCCTACCTGACATTTGTCGCGATTGATTCGCAGGGCCGACGGGTTCCGGTGCCGCCGTTGAATCCGGAGAGCGACGAAGAGAAGCGCCACTTTGAGGATGCCGGCCACCGCCGCGAGCTGCGGCAGCGTGAACTGGAGCGCAAGCGCGCTCTGAAACCTGTTGAAGTTGCTGTGGAAGGCTCAGTCCGGCCCGGCACGAGTCACGAATAGTTTTTACCAACGAAGGAAGCCAACCGTAGATTTGGAGTTAAGCAATGGCTATCGAAAATCCAGCACCACCGCCGCATCCGGGAACACCGGCAGGGCCATCAGCAGGGCGACCAGCAGGACCGGGGCCAGCGCCACGACCGGGACTACCGGCGCGACCTGCGCCGCCACCGCCGAAGCCGCTTTCCGGAGTCGCCACCATCATCGCTGTCGGATCGGGCAAGGGCGGAGTCGGCAAAACCACGGTTGCGGTCAACGTGGCCATCGCTCTGGTGAAGCTTGGGTTTCGCGTAGGGCTGATCGACGCCGATGTCTATGGTCCCAACGTGCCGATGATGCTGGGCACGAGCCGGCAGCCCAGGCTGCTGGAGGGGAACCGCATTGAGCCGAACGTCGCACACGGCGTGAAGGTGATTTCGGTGGGATTTCTTTCGCCGGGCGACAAGCCAATGGTAATGCGCGGCCCGATGCTGCACCAGATCACACGGCAGTTTTTGCGGCAGGTGGAGTGGGGCGAGCTGGATTTCCTGCTGGTGGATCTGCCTCCGGGGACGGGCGATACGGTGATTTCGCTGGTGCAGACGGTTCCGCTGACCGGCGCGGTCGTGGTTTTGACGCCATCCGATGTGGCGCTGCAGGACGCGCGCAAGGCGCTGGAGATGTTTCACCAAGTGAACGTGCCGATCTTGGGGATTGTCGAGAACATGAGCCAGTTCACCTGCCCGCATTGCCATCAGGAGATTGATATTTTCTCGAAGGGCGGCGGGGAGCGCACGGCGAAGCAGTATAACGTCGCATTTCTCGGGCCGATTGAGCTTGATCCGGAGATTCGGCAGGGCGGCGACACCGGTATGCCGGTGGCGCTTGGCGGGCCGGACTCGGCAAAGGGGGCGCCGTTTTACACCGTGGCGCGGAAGGTCGCGGAACGAGCTCAGGCGCAACCGGCCAAGGCGGACGACGTTTTCGAGGTCATCTAGGACTCGTCGTCCAGGCACACGCGCTTCCTACCCCGGTCCGCAAAGACCGCGCACTGGGGGCCCAGTTCGCGCCATCCTGATGTTCGCGTTTGTGGCCCTCCCGCTGGGCATTTAATGGCTTGGTTGAGGAGGGCTACTTGCTGTGGCTCAGATCTTTGCTCATGCAGATGAAGTGGACGGGCTGGGTCAGCATGTGGGTTCGCTCCGATGGGTACTGCTCTGTTCCGGTGGTCTCATAACCCATCTTTCGGTAAATGCCCAACAACTCGGCGCGCAGGTGAATGAACTTCAGGTCCATCACGTGCGCGCCGGTCTCGCGGGCTAGGTTTTCGGCGGCGGCCACCAGGCGGCGGCCCACGCCTGATTTCTGGTGAGCGGGATCGACCGACAGCAGGCCGAAGTAGCCGCGGTCGCCCTGGTACTTGACGTTGATGCAGCCAGTCAGTGTGCCCTTGTCTTCTGTGAGCAGGAACGTTCCCTCTTTGAATTGCCGCGCGAGGTCACCGGGATCGAGGCGGTCCTGGTTTTTGAAGAAGCGCTCGACCTGGAAGGCGGAGTTGACAAGGTTCAGGATCAAGTTGAAGTCGGCCTCGGTTGCGGTGCGGACGTTCATGGGCAGCTATCGACGCAGTCCTCTACTGGGCCGCGGGCGCGTCGTTGCGGGCGGTGGTCTGCTTCTCCTTGTCGATCTTTTCGGCAGTCTCTTCGAGGGCGGCGGCCTGGGGCATATAGGTGAGGGCCTTGGCGATCATTGGGTCCCAGTTGGCGCGGATGCGGAGTCCCAGGGTCTGGTTGAACTGTGAAGTCATGATGCTGGATTTGATGTTCATCTTCAGCCAGTCCATCACACCGTTCAGGTCCTGATCGGTGAAGGCGATGTTCTGCGAGGTGAGGAACTGCTTGAACTGATCGAGGACGGCCTTGTCCACCTCAAAGTCTTTGCCGACGGTGCGGTGAGCGAGATAGTAGGGAGCGAAATTGAAGAAGACGTTGTTCGCTTGAAGCACGTCCTGGAAGTGGTTGGCTGTTGGCGGCTCTATTTTGTCGTCGGGAGTGATGCCGCCGCCTCCGTACTCGGTGCGCCCGGAGTCGGTCAGCTTGACTTCGCGATCCTTCAGGTCCGTCGGTGGATTGTGGTTGTAGTAGTAGTCGTAGAGCGAAACGCCATTGTAGTTGCGCTGGATGAGCCGCCCGCTGGGCGTGTAGTAGTGATAGGTGGTGAGCGCGAGGCCGGTGTTGTCGGAGAGCGGATAGACGGTCTGCACCAGCCCCTTGCCGAAGGTGGTTTCGCCGACGATCAGCGCGCGGTCGTGGTCCTGAAGCGCTCCGGAGACAATTTCGGCCGCCGATGCGGTGCCGTGATTGACCAGAACCACGATAGGAAAGGTGTGTCCCTGGTTGCCGTGCGTGGCGCGGTAGACCTGCTCGGGGTAGGCGCGGCCACGCTGCGACACAATAATCTGGCCGCGGTTGAGCAGCTTGTCGCAGACCGCGACGGCTTCGACGAGCACGCCGCCGGGGTTGCCGCGCAGGTCGAGCACCATTCCTTTGAGGTTGCCGAAGGAATTGATGGCGTCGTCAAATTCACGACCGGTCGTTTGCTGGAACTGCGTGATGTGGATGTAGCCGATGCCCGGCTTGATCTCGTATTTCAGATCGATGGAGGGATGCGGAATTTCCTGGCGCACCAGGTCAAAGGTCAGCGGAGCCGGAGCGCCTTCGCGTGAAACCGTCATCTTGACGTGGGTCCCCTTGGGGCCTTTGAGCATATTGGCTACAGCGGTGGTGTCCATGCCGTGGGTCGAATTGCCATCGACCTTCAGGATGACATCGGCGGGCCGCAGACCGGCCTTGTAGGAGGGTGATCCCACGAAGGGATACACGACGACGATCTTATTGTTCTGCGGCTGGATGACCATGCCCACGCCGTAATACTTGCCGCTCTCGTCCTCCTGCATTCTGGCGTAGGCCTTGGGGTCGTAGAAGTTGGAGTGAGGGTCGAGGGTGCGGAGCATTTCCGGGATGGCCCCGTCGTAGATGACATCGTCGGGCTTGTCGCCGGTGAGCGGCTCGGCGTAGTTCTCGGCGACGACCTGGTAGACGCTGGTGAACTGTTTGAGGCTGTCGCGGAAGGCGGACTGGTCGGTTGAGGACTGCGCGCCGACCTTCTGGCTGATGAACATGCCGCCCAGACCGCAGGCGGCGAAAAAGACAACGAGAGCGAAAACGGTGCGGCGAACGCGGGATGACATTCTAAAAAAAATCCTTCGGCTCCACTTCGTGCAGACGCGAAACCTCACAGGAGCGCTTATAGATTCAGTATACAAGAGGGCTTGCGGGAGTGTTCAGGCTGTTGGCATTCACTCCAGCGGATGTTTAGAATGAGGGGGAGCGCAGCCTGGGCCAAATTGCGGGTGTAATCGAAGAACCGGGACTGAGCCTGGCTGGCACTCTGACTGAGACGTTTTATACCTATGATCCTTCGATTTGCTCCGTCCCGTTTTGCCCTCCTTTCCGCCGTACTGGCTACCAGCCTTAGCCTGTTTTCGACCGTTGCCCTTGCCGACAACGCCAAGGACACCCAGCCACAGACTCCGTATCCGGGAACGGTGGTTGAAGAGGCCGTGGCGCGCGTGAATGACCAGGTCATCAGCACCTCTGACTACAAGCGGGCAGAGCAAAGCCTGGAGCAGGAGGCGCAGCAGCGCCAGTGGACCGAGCAGCAGCTCTTTGATCAGAAGCACGAGCTGCTTCGCGACCTGATTGACCAGCAACTGCTTCTGTCGCGCGGCAAGCAGCTCGACATCACGGGCGAAACCGAGCTGGTGAAGCAGCTTGACGCAATGCGCAAACGGTACCACCTCGATACGATGGACGACCTGCAGAAAGCCGCCGAGGCGCAGGGCGTTTCCTGGGCAGACTTCAAGGCGAACATGCGCAACCAGATCATTACGCAGGACGTGATTCGCCAGGAGGTCGGGTCGCACATCAACATTTCTCCTTCGGAAGTTCAGGCCTATTACGACGCGCACAAAGACGATTTCAATGAGCCGGAACAGGAGCGGCTGAGCGAGATCCTGATTCCCACCGCGGACCCGGACAACGGCGCGCAGGTAGCGGCCGCAAAGCAGAAGGCCGATGATGCCGAAGCCAAGCTGAAGGGTGGAACGGATTTCGCCACGCTGGCCAAGTCGGTTTCCGGCGGCATGACGGCGGCCAATGGCGGCGACCTGGGGCAGTTCCGGCGCGGACAACTGGCGAAGGTGCTGGAGGACCAGACCTTTGACCTGAAGCCAGGGGAGTACACGGAGCCGATCCGCACCAAGCAGGGTTGGATCATCCTGAAAGTGACCGAGCATACCGCTGGCGGCATTCAGCCGTTGAAGGATGTTGAGCCGCAGGTTGAAAACGCCATCGGTGAGCAAAAAATGCAACCCGCGCTGCGCGCCTACCTGACGAAGCTGCGTGAAGACGCATTCATCGAGATCAAGGACGGGTATGAAGATTCGGGCGCGAGCCCGAACGAGATGAAGCCGGTCTACAGCGCCTACACTCCGCCGAAGCCGAAGAAGAAGAAGAAGAAGAACTGGACCCGGTTCAATGCTCGCGGGCGCAAGGCTAACGCGCGCCCGGCGACCGAGACGGCTTCCGCCGGGACTACGACGCAAGAGAATGTGACGATGAAGCCGGGCAAGAGGGAGAAGATTCGTTTCGGGCAGGCTCCGCGCGAGACGCTGCCGCCGGCTCCGACAAAGACTGTGAATGCCGGGAACGGCACACAGGTAGCGACCAGCAACGATGTATCGAACGTGATCGCGAATGAAGGTGCTCCTCCGGAGCAGCCGGAGCCGAAGCAGAAGAAGACGCGGTTTGCGAACAGCCCGAAGCGCCCGAAAAAGCACACGGGGCCGAAGATCGATCCGTTCGCGCCTCCTCCGGAGACCACGGAGGAACTGGCGACGCAGAAGCAGCAGGACCAGCCGTTGGGCCTGAACGGGGATACTTCCAAGAAGAAGAAAGTGAAACCGAGCAAGGAAGGGCCGAAGCGCCGATTCAGCGACCAGAAGAAGCAGGAAGCCCAGCCCGCCTCGCCGACAACGTCGGCTGCAGCTCCGGATTCGGGTACAAGCCAACAATAGGGAAGCAAGAAAGAACTACATGAAAGAACCATGGATAGCGGACCTGGCCCAGCATGAAAGCCAGGCAATCATCGGGTTCTTCGCCGTCGCGGCGAAGCAGGTCCGTACAAAGAAAGACGGCACGGCTTATTTTGCGCTGACGCTGGCCGACAGCACCGGGCAGATCGAGGCCCGGATGTGGGAGACGGGCGATGCCGGCGAGTTCGCGGCGGGAGACATCGTCAAGCTGCGCGGTCAGGTTTGCCGCTACCAGGAAAAATTGCAGATCAACCTGGAGCGGATTCGCAAAGCCCGCGCGGAAGAGTTCGACTTGGGGGACTTTGTCCGGAAGACGGAGCGTGATGTGGACGAGCTTTGGTCGGAGCTGAACGGCTGCGTCGAGAGCTTCACGGACACGCACCTGAAGGCGCTGCTGCGGTCGTTTCTGGACGATGCGGAGATCTCCTCCGCGCTGAAGGAGGCTCCGGCAGCCAAGTCCATGCACCATGCCTGGATCGGCGGCTTGCTGGAGCATATCGTTTCGCTGCTCGGCATCTGCGAACTGGCGGCGAAGCACTATCCGGTCAATCGCGACCTGCTGCTGACCGGCGCTGTGCTGCACGATATTGGCAAATTGAAGGAGCTGCGCTGGGGCACAAGCTTCGACTACACGCTGGAGGGCCAGTTGCTGGGGCACATCACCATCGGCGTGCGGATGATCGAGCAGAAGATGGCCGCACTGCCGGACTTTCCGCCGGAGCTGCGGGTGCTGGTGAGCCACTTGGTGCTGAGCCACCATGGCAGATACGAGTTCGGATCGCCCAAGCTGCCGATGATTCCCGAGGCGGTGCTGTTGCATTATCTGGACGACATGGACGCGAAGATGCAGACCATGCGCAACGAGTTTGCGCGCAACGTGGCCGCGGGCCGGGGCGCGCATGAGGTGACGGAGTGGGTGCGCTCGATGGAGCGGCCCCTGCTGAATACCGCAGCCTATCTGGAGAAGGAACGAAAGCCGGGTAGCTGAGGTGGCGATGGTGATGGCTTATTTGCTCAAGACGGAGCCGGGTGTTTATTCCTTCGCCGATTTGACGCGCGAGGGCGAGACGGTGTGGGACGGAGTGACGAATCCGGCGGCGGTGAAGTTTTTGCGCGGCATGAAGCCAGGCGACCGGCTGGTGATTTATCACACCGGCGATGAGCGGACGGCTGTCGGCACGGCGAAGGTGCTGTCGGTGGACGCCGCGAATCCCAAAGTGCCGCTGGTTCGCATCAAGGCAGGCAAACCGGTGATGACGCCGCGCACCCTGGCTGCAATCAAGGCCAACCGCCTGTTTGCTGATTCGCCGCTGGTGAAGCAGGGACGGCTTTCGGTGGTTCCCCTCACAGATGCGCAATGGAACTGGCTTACCGGCGCGTAATCTAAAATTGAAATAGGAATCACTGGACAAGAGAGTACGAATGCTACGTTTTTCTACCGCGGGAGAGTCGCACGGGGAAAGCCTGATTGCGATGGTTTCAGGAATGCCGGCCGGCGTTCCGATTGACAATGCGCGCGTGAATCGAGATCTGTGGCGTCGCCAGCAGGGCTATGGACGCGGCGGGCGGATGCGCATCGAGCGCGACACGGCGCACTTCCTCTCCGGGGTGCGGCACGGCAAAACCATCGGTTCGCCGATCGCAATGGAGATTGCGAATCGCGACTGGAAGAACTGGACTGAATCGCTGCCGGTGGAGGCGGGCGATCCGGCCAAACACAAAGCGGTAGCCTCGCCGCGACCCGGCCATGCTGACTTAGCGGGCGCGCTGAAGTACGATTTTCCCGACGCACGCTATGTGCTGGAGCGGGCCTCGGCACGCGAGTCGGCGGCGCGCGTAGCGGCGGGAGCGGTGGCCAAGGCGCTACTGCTGGAGCTGGGCATCGACGTGGCCAGTCACGTCATCCGCGTGGGCCGGGCGGAGTTGGCGCGTGATGCGTCGTGGGATGAGATCAGTGCGCTGCGCGAGAAGGAAGAGGTCCTGCTGGGGTGTGTGGATGAAGAAGCCGAAGCGCGCATGAAGGCCGAAGTTGACCTGGCGCTGCGGACAGGCGACTCGATGGGCGGCGTTTTCGAGGTGGTGATTCACGGCGCGCCCGCCGGCATTGGCACCTATGCGAACTGGGACGAGCGGCTGGATGGGATCCTGGCGCAGGCGGTGGTTTCGCTCCAGGCGGTGAAGGCGGCGGAGATCGGGCGCGGCGTGACGGCGGCAGAGTCGCTCGGCTCGGAGGTCCACGACCCCATCGGTTATGCCGAAAAGCTCGAGAACGGCGCGCACACTCGATTTACCCGCGGACACAATAACGCGGGCGGGATCGAGGGTGGCATCTCGAATGGGGAAGACATCGTGGTGCGGGGGTATTTGAAGCCAATTTCGACGCTGCGCCGCCCACTGGCCTCGGTTCGCTTTGACACGCGCGAAGAAACGAAGGCGGCCTACGAGCGCAGCGACGTGTGTGTGGTTCCGGCGGCGGGCGTGGCTGGGGAGGCGATGGTGGCGCTGGCGTTCGCGCGGCTGCTGCTCGATAAATTCGGCGGCGATTCGCTGCGCGAGTTGAAGCGCAACTATGATGGTTATGTGGAGCAAATCCGAACCTATTGAGTTCGTGGTTTTTGAAAGATGCTGAGAGAGATAGTTAAATATCCTGATCCCGTTCTGGAGCGCCGTGGCGAGCCGGTGACGGAATTTGACGCCGGGTTGCAGAAGCTCGCGGACGATATGTTCGAGTCCATGTATGCGGCCCGGGGAATCGGGCTGGCCGCGCCGCAGATCGGGATATCGAAACGGCTGACGGTGATCGACTTGAGCGTGAAAGAGAATCCGCAAGAGAGGATTGTGCTCATCAACCCGGAGATCACCTTTCGCGAAGGCAGGCAGGTGGGCGAGGAAGGCTGCCTGAGCCTGCCGGAGATTCGCGACAAAGTGACGAGGGCGGCCAGGGTGAAGGTGCGGGCGCAGGACCTGAAGGGCCAATGGTTTGAGATGGAAGGCGAGGAACTGCTGGCGCGCGCCATGCAGCACGAGATCGACCATCTCGACGGAATTCTGTTCTTCCGGCGGGTCAGCGCGCTGAAGCGCGATTTGATTTTACGGAAGATTCGCAAGCTGCAACGCGCCGGCGAATGGTGAGGACTGCGCCTCCAGCGATACGCGCTTCGCGCCATTCTTGCCAACATCTTGCGTTTGCGGCCCTCCCGTTGGTCGGGGTTGAGCGTCTCATCGGGTGAAGAAGATCAGGGATAGCCATTTGAAGATTGTTTTTTGCGGCACGCCTTCGTTTGCTGTTCCCTCTTTGAAGGCGGTACTGCGCGCGGGCCACGATGTCGCGCTGGTGGTCTCGCAGCCGGACCGGCCCAGCGGTCGCGGCATGGCGATGCTTGCGCCGCCGGTGAAGGAAGCCGCTCTGGCGGCCGGCCTGCGGGTGATTCAGCCGGAAAGAATCAAGAAGAATGCGGACTTTCAGGCGCAGCTTGAGGGCATTGCTCCAGACGCGATTCTTGTCGTTGCCTTCGGGCGGATTATTCCGAAGTGGATGCTTGATCTGCCTCCCTACGGCAATTTGAACCTGCATGGTTCGCTGCTGCCGAAGTATCGTGGCGCCGCCCCGATCCAATGGGCAGTCGCGAACGGCGAAGCGGAAACGGGCGTGACCACGATGCGACTGGATGAGGGCCTGGACACGGGCAAAATCCTGATGCAGCGCGCGATGGCCGTCGCTCCAGACCAGACTTCGACGGACCTGTATCCGCTGCTGGCGGAGATGGGCGCAGCGCTGATGGTGGAGACGCTGGAGGGCCTTGCCGCGGGCTCGATTCGGCCGGTGAAACAGGACGATGCGCTGGCGACCTACGCGCCGATTCTTACCAGAGACGACGGGCGGATGGATTTTACCCAGCCGGCGATGACGGTCTATAACCGCTGGCGCGGTTTCGAGCCGTGGCCGGGCGCGTGGACCCTGCTGAAGGCGAAAAAGCTGCTGGCGCACCGATTGATGCCGCTCGACGCGGGCTCAATTGCGGGTGGCCCGGATGAGCCAGGAACGGTTGGCGTGGAGCAGGGGCGGTTGTTTGTCCGCTGCGGAGCGGGGACCTGGCTGGAGCTGGTGGAAGTGCAACTGGAGGGCAGGAAGCGCATGACGGCGGCAGATTTTCTCCGCGGGCGCGTACTGGAAACAGGCGACAGGCTGGGCGAATGATCGCCCCGGCGCGCTCGGCTGCGTTTGAAATTCTCCTGAAAATTGCGACGACGGAAGCGCACAGCGACGAACTGCTGCGTTCGCACGGGGTAGACGCGCTCGGGACGCAGGACCGCGCGCTCACGACCACGCTGGTGATGGGGACGCTGCGCTGGCAACTGAAGCTGGATGCGCGGGTTCGTCCGCTGCTTGCGCGGCCTTCGGCCAGGCTGGCTCCGGCGGTTGAAGCAGCGCTGCGGCTGGGCGCGTTTCAGCTTTTGCATCTGGACCGGGTGCCGGCCCATGCGGCCATTGGCGAGAGCGTGGAACTGGCCAAGCGGGCGGGGGAGACGTTCGCGGCGGGCATGGTGAATGCGGTGCTGCGCAAGCTCGTACGGCAGCCTCGCTCCGAAGTGGATGGTGAGTCGATTGCGGATGCTTTCGCGCATCCGGGCTGGATGGTGGAGCGGTGGGAGCGTTTTTATGGGCGCGAGGCCGCCCGTGCGATTTGCGCCTTCGATCAGGAGCCTGCGCCGGTCTGTCTGCGGCTGGCGCATCCCGAGGCGGAGCAGGCCCTGGCCGCGGAAGGCGTGGAGCTAGCGGCGGGCGAATTTCTTGCCGCCGCGCGCTTGGTTGTGCGCGGCGACGTAATTCGCAGCGAGGTGTTTCGGCGCGGGTGGGCGCGGATTCAGGACGAGGGTTCGCAACTCGTCGCTGAGCTCGCCGGGCGCGGCGCGAACATTCTGGATACGTGCGCGGCTCCCGGGGGCAAGACGGCGATTCTGGCGGAGCGCAATCCTGAAGCGTCTATCACCGCTCTGGACGTGAGCCGGAGGCGGCTCGACGCGATGCGGCGAAATTTTCAGAATGATCGGCTTCGATTTGCGGTCGAGGACCCCGCTACAAAGCATTTCAGTCCCGAGCACGATTTGATTCTTTGTGACGTGCCTTGCACGGGGACGGGAACGATTGCGCGAAATCCGGAGATTCGCTTTCGCGTGAACGAGCAGGAAATTCGCCGGCAGCGCCAACGGCAGGTCAAGATTTTGTCGAACGCGTTGGAAGGCCTTGCGCCCGGCGGGCGGCTGCTTTATTCCACGTGCTCGCTGGAGCCGGAGGAGAACGAAGCCGTTGTGGCGGAGTGCCTTGCACAACGCAGCGGGTTTGCCGTGGTCGCGCTTGATGAAGAGATTCCGCGTCTGGAGCAGGGGAGCATAATTCATCCGGGAGGCGCGGCGAAGTTAAAAGCGACAGCGCTGCGGGGCAGATGCCTGCGAACGCTGCCCGGAGTTCATGGTTGTGATGGATTTTTCGCAACCATGCTGGTGCGGGATTAAGGCGGGTCCCCAGTTTCTGTGAAGTTTCCAGTAACGTACCGGGTGGCTTTTTCTTAAGAAAAAAGCCACTTTAAGGCATCGCGTTCCCTCTACACCAACTGGAGAACCGCTATAGCCGTCGATTATTGGGCGACAGTCAACTGAATAAGCGTGGAGGCGTCCACGCGCGTGCCAGGTTCCGGGTTCTGGCTGACAATGCTGCCGATGGACGCTACGGGCTGGATTGGCTGGGTCAAGCCGGCGCTTGCGACCACGGGTATGGACAACGGCGCGTTTTTCACCGGCCCGAGTTTGAGGCCGGCGTGAGTGATGGCCAGCGCGGCGGAGGTGAAGTCCTGTCCGACCAGGTCGGGCATCACGAAGGCGGGGCTGACAGCCACCGGCGGTGCAGCCAGCAGGAGATTGACATAGGGTCGCGCCACTCCAGCGGCACCGGGCGCGGGGTTTTGCGCAATCACTGCGCCTTCCGGCGCGTAGGCCCAGGGGATCTGCGCGGTTGCTCCGATGTCGAGCGAAGCGAGGCGAATCTGAATGGAGGCGGCGCGCTGGTCGAGGCCGATGAGATTCGGTACGGCCACCTTTTGCAGACCCAGGCTTTCGGTCAACAGCACATGCCATGCGCGGCGAACCACGGTTCCAGGCGCGGGCGACTGGCCAGCGACGTGCCCGGCGGGCGTGTCTACGCTGTAATAACGGTTCTCCACGCTGAGGTTGAGGCCAAGCGTTGCGGCCTTGCTGGTGGCCTGCGCTACGGTGAGTCCCTTGAAGCTGGGAACGGTGACTTCGGCTCCGTGGATGGCGAAGTGCATGGTGATGATGGCCGAGAGCAGGGCCAGCCCGGCGAGCATCAGCAGAACGAAGAGGAATCGGAAGGCGCGGAGCATTCTTGGACCCTTAATTAGGGTACTCGATGGAGTAGGTGATTTCGGCGGATTTTTCCAGTATTTGCGAGATGGAGCAGTATTTATTTTTGGAAAGAGCCACCGCGTCCTCCGCCGACTTCTTTCCGACTTTGCCGTAAATGCGATAGATGAGATGGATCTTCGTGAAGACGCGGGGCTCTTCTTCCGCCTGCTCGGCGCTGGCCGAGACGGTGAGGCCGGCGAGGGGCTCGCGCTTCTTCTTGAGGATGCTCACCACGTCCGCCGAGGTGCAGGCGCACATCGCGGCCAGAACGGCTTCCTTGGGGCTAGGGCCGGAGGCGTGCTCGGCGGATGCGTCGAAGATGATGGTGTGACCGCTCTGAGAGCGGCCCTCGAAGAGCATTCCTTCTTTCCATTGAGCGCTGGCGATCATGATTCCTCCGTTGAACTGCCGCTTTTATTGTTTGATTCTCAATGGTGGCTGTCGGTGGTGGGTTCTGGGTGAATGAGGACTCGGGAGATTTCCGGAACTTCCAATTCAAGCCGGTGCTCGAGACCGGTGATGATCTCGTGCACCTGCTGCATCGGCATATTGTCGGGCAGCGTGCAATGGCAGGAGACGCGGAGCTTATCTCCGATGCGCCGGGTCACGACTTCATGGATGTCAAGGATTGCCGGGAAGGCTGCGGCCGCGTGCCGCAAATGCGCCTCAATGCTGCGGTCGCGCTCGAGGATCTGCGGACTTTCGATGGTCGCCGCTTCGTTTTCAATGTGGGTGAGAACCTCGGCCACCTGTGGCAGGTCGCGGCGAATCTCGTCTTCAATGTGGCGCACAAAGCTGTGCGCCTGCTGGAGCGAAAGATTCTCGTCCACCTCAAGATGCTGCTCGACGCGCAGCCGTCCGCCGATGGATTGCACGCTGATTTCATGCAGCGTGACATTGTTGCGCGAGGCCACGGCGCGGATATCGTCGAAGACGCTTTCGGCCAGCGTGGAGCGGGGAATGGTGTGGATGATGACGTCGGCTCCGGGGAGCACGCGATGCACCGCGCTGGTGGCCTCGCGGACGAGGTCCTCGGATTTCTGGAAGGTGAGATGGCGGGAGAGCGAAAGCGTGAAGTCGGCGAAATACCGGCTGCCCGCGCGCCTCATCCGCGCCTGGTCGATGGAAAGCACGCCGTCGGTTCGTTGAAGCTCAGCCAGGACGCGGTGGCGCATCTCGGGAGAGACCGAGTCGGTAAGCGCGCCGACGGTGCGCCATGCGAGCCGCCAGCCGAAGTGCAGAATGAGCGCGGAGACAACGATGGCGGCGATGGGATCGGCAAAGCGCAGCCAGGGGATGTTGAGAACATGGCCGGTCCAGGCGACACACAGGCCGATAAAGACGGCGGCGCTCGACCAGATGTCGGAGGCGAAATGGAAGGCGTCAGCGAAGAGCGCTTCGCTCTGATGGCGCGTCGCGACAACCTTGAGACGACGCGAACGCCAGAAGTCCACGGACATGGAAAGCGCAAGAACCAGCAGCGGCCATACGCTGTAGCGCAGGGCCTCGGGCTTGATCGAGATGCGGATGATGGCTTCGGCGGTGATCCAGACGCTCGAGGCGAGCATGAGAAACGTTTCGATGAGTGCCGACAGATTTTCTATTTTGGCGTGGCCGTAGGGGTGGTCTTCGTCGGCGGGCTTGTCGGAGACGCGGACGGAGAACAGAGTGAGCACGGCTCCGGCGAGGTCTATGCCTGAGTGCGCCGCGTCCGACAACACGCCCAGCGAGCCGCTCATCAGGCCCACAATGAGCTTGAGCACGGTCATGGTGCCGGCCGCTAAAACCGAGAGTGTGGCCGCGGAGGATTTTTCAGCGGCGGCGGTGCCGGTGACCTTTTGCAGCATAACCTCGCTCATGGCAACCTACAGCGTACACTTGTGCGGCATTCTCCTGCTATGGTTTGACACCGCGATAGAGCCCCGCGATTCCGAAGGTATACGGGGTCCAGGAGACATCGGTGAAGCCGGCGCTCCGCATCATTGCCAGCATTTGCGGCGGCAGCGGAAAGCGGTGAACCGATGCGGGCAGATAGCTGTAGGCGCTTCGCCTGCCTGAGACGCGCGCGCCGATGGCGGGCAGGACGTGGCGGAAGTAGAAGGCGTAGAGCTTGCCGATGAGGCCGCCGGGCTCGCTGAAGTCGAGAATGCCAAGTTCGCCTCCGGTGCACAGCACGCGGTGAAATTCCCTCAGACCGGCCTCGTAGTTTGCAAGATTGCGGAAGCCGAAGGCGGTGGTGATGAGGTTCAATCCGCCGTCGGGCAGAGGAAGATGAAGCGCGTCGGCTTCAATGGCGACGGCGTTGCGATTGCGGAATTTCTCTGCCCCGCGCATGAGCATGGCGTGGGAAAAATCGGCGGCGAGGACGGGCTTTGCGCCTTGCGGGCGATGGCTGAGCAGGGCCAGCGTCATGTCTCCCGTGCCGCAGCATACGTCGAGGATGGAGGCCTGGGGCTGGACGAGAATTTTGCGGAAGCGGCGCGCGGTGCGGTTCCACCAGAGGCGATCGATGTTGCAGGAGAGGACGTGGTTGAGCAGATCGTAGCGCGGGGCGATGCTGTCGAACATCTTTCGCACGGCGGCGGCGGAGCTTTGCTCGTCCGAGGCTCCAGCAGGTTGGGCTCCAGTCGCACTCATTCGTGGGCCTCTTTTCTGTGGGCCTCTTTCAGGATTGGTTCGAGGGCGGAGGTTAACTCGGCATCGGTCACGTTTTCGACGATGACCGCCTGGCCAATGCCGGGAGTAAGGACGAAGCGGCGGGTTCCGGCGCGATTTTTCTTGTCGCGTCCGGCGGTATCGAGAAGGTCGGGAACGCGTGCGCGGAATGAAGGCAGCGGGCCGTAGGCGCGGATGAGCTGCTCCATGCGGTTCGCGTCTTTTTCCGAAAGCGATTGGCGCGAGCGGCTGACGTGGAGCGCGGCAAGCATTCCCCAGGCGATGGCTTCGCCGTGGAGCAGCTTTTTGTAGCCGGTCGCGGCTTCAATGGCGTGGCCGAGCGTGTGTCCAAAGTTGAGGATCATGCGCAGGCCGGACTCGCGCTCGTCGATGCCGACAACTCCGGCCTTCATGGAAACCGATGCCGCGACGACGCGCTGGAGCGCGGCAGGGTCGCAGGCGAGAATGCGGTCGCGATTGTTTTCGAGGAAGTGGAAGAGGCTGGGGTCGCGGATAATTCCTGTCTTCACGCTCTCGAACAGCCCGGCGCGCAGCTCGCGCGGCGGCAGCGTTTTCAGAATGTCCACATCGGCGAAGACCGCGAGCGGGTGATGGAAGCTGCCGATGAGGTTCTTGCCGGTCGCGAGGTTGACTCCAGTTTTGCCGCCGACCGATGAATCGACCTGTGCGAGCAATGTGGTGGGGACCTGGACGTAAGGGATTCCGCGCATGTAAATGGCAGCGAGAAATCCGCCCGTGTCGCCGACGATGCCCCCTCCAAATGCGATGAGCAGGGAAGAGCGGTCCGCGCCGGCGGTGGAAAGCTCGGTGGCGAGGCGTTCGACGGTGGCGAGCCGCTTGTGCTGCTCGCCGGGCGCGAGAAAGAGGGCGGTGGGCGGTTGATCTTTGGGAAAGGTGGAAAGAAATTGCTCACCCCACAACGACCAGATGGCCGGCGAGGTGAGAACGAAGATGCGCGGCGCGCGCGCGCCGGCAATGTTCTGAAGACGCCGCCCCAAGCCGGCGACAAGGTCGGAACCGACATGGACGGGATAGCTGGCCGAGGCTGTTTTGACCTGGATTGTGCGCACAATGTTCTCATCGTATCGGAGTCCGCGCGCGGCTTGCACCTTTGGATCGCGCGTCGAGTCTAAAATTGAGGAGTGGCTTCGGGAAAATCAATGGCGGTTGCGAGTGAGACTGACTATCTGATCGTGGGCGCGGGCATCGCGGGTCTGCGCGCGGCGATTGAACTGTGCGAGACGGGCCGGGTGCTGGTGGTCACGAAAGAAGCGCTCGGAGAGTCGAACACCAACTACGCGCAGGGCGGTATCGCCGTGGCCATGGGCGGCGATGAAGATGTATCGCTGCATCTGGAAGACACGGTGCGCGCGGGCGATGGGCTGGTGGACCGCGAGGCGGCGCGCGTGCTGGTTGAAGAAGGTCCAGTGCGCGTGGAGGAGCTGCTGCGCTGGGGCACGGGCTTTGACCGCGAGAATGGCCGGCTGATGCTGACGAGGGAGGGAGCGCACAGCCGCAACCGCATTTTGCACGCCAACGGCGACGCGACCGGGGCGGAGATTGGGCGCTCGCTGTTGGCCCATGCGCGTGCGCAGAAAAATATTACGCTGCTGGAGTGGACGACAACGGTGGATTTGCTCGTCGCGGATCACGCCGTGGTGGGCGCGGTGCTGCTTGATCCGAATGGCGATCTAGTTGAGGTACGCGCACGGGCGGTGCTGCTGGCCAGCGGCGGTGCGGGGCAGGTGTACAGCGATACGACCAATCCGGCGGTCGCGACCGGCGACGGCATCGCCATGGCGTGGAGAGCGGGCGCGGAAATTTCTGATATGGAGTTTTACCAGTTCCACCCCACGGCGCTCAGCCTGCCCGGGGTTCCGCGCTTCCTATTGTCGGAGGCGCTGCGGGGAGAGGGTGCGTATCTTCGCAACGCACGCGGCGAGCGATTTACGGAGCGGTATCATCCGCTGCTGGAGCTTGCTCCACGCGATGTGGTGGCGCGCGCGATTGTGCGCGAGGGCACGGGGCCGGACGGCGCGGAGCTTCCGGTGCATCTGGACATGCGGCATGTCACGGGCGTTGATCCGCACCAGCGCTTTCCTGGAATTTCGAGATTTCTTGCGCGGCATGGGCTGGAGCTGTCGCGGGATTTGATTCCGGTGCGTCCGGCGGCGCACTACCTGATGGGCGGTGTGCGATCCGATCTGGATGGGCGCACTTCATTGTCGCGTCTTTACGCGGCAGGCGAGGTGGCCTGTACGGGCGTGCACGGAGCGAACCGGCTGGCGAGCAACTCACTGCTGGAAGGATTGGTGTTCGGTGCGCGGGCGGCGTCGGCCATGCGGGAGGCAGGTGCGATTCCGGCAGGCAAGCTGGGCGCGCCGGAGATGGCCGCGCCGCCTGTCATCGATGTGGCGGTGGAGCGGAAGCGTCTGCAGCAGCGCATGTGGAAGGATGCTGGTTTGCTGCGGGATGCTGAGGGACTATCGGCAATGCGGCAGGAACTGGAGCGGCTGCGCGTGGCTCCCTCCGCCGACCGGGCTTCGCTGGAGCTGGCGAACCTTCATGCCGTGGCGGAGCTGATTGTGCTGTCTGCGATCGCACGCGAGGAAAGCCGCGGGGCGCATTATCGCAATGATTTTCCGAAGCGTGATGACGCTCACTTTGCGAAGCACTCTGTGATGCTGGGCAGGGAAGTCAACTTTGAGACAGCTCCTCAGGCTGCTTTGGCGCAGTGAGCCGGCTGAGGATTGCGAAGACGATCAGCACTCCGACGATGAAGCCGAGCGACCATCCGATGGGAATATCAACCCAGCGAGTCAGGATCATTTTGACGGCGACAAAGGCGAGAATCAGGGCCAATCCGTAGTGCAGCAAGCGCAGGCGGTCGAGTGCGTCCGATAGTGCGAAGTAGAGCGAGCGCAGGCCGAGAATCGCAAAAATGTTCGACGTGTAGACGACGAATGTATCGCGGGTGATGGCGAGCACCGCCGGGACGGAGTCGAGCGCGAAGACCAGGTCGGTGGCTTCGACCGCGAGCACAATCAGCAGAAACGACGAAAGCCCGAGCGTCGCGTCTTTGCCTCCGGCGCGTTTCAGCAGCCAGCGCGCCGGGCCGGTTGGCTCGTCCACCTCCGCCCGGTGGCGGATGAGGCGAATGGCAGCGATTAGCAGAAACGCTCCGAAGATGTACTCCACCCACACGAAGCGCGCCAACAGCGATGCTCCGATGAAGATGAAGACGCCGCGCATCACGATCGCGCCGAGTACTCCCCAGAGCAGGACGCGGCGCTGCTGCTCGACGTCCAGGCGGAGCGAGCGGAACATGAGCAGGAAGACGAACAAATTGTCGATGCTGAGCGAGCCTTCGACCAGGTAGCCGGAGAGGAACTCGAGCCCGCGCTGTTTGCCCTGCGTCTGCGAGAGGAAGAGAGCGAAGCAGAAGGCTAGTCCGGCGAGAACCGCGGTCCATCCCCACGCTATGCGGATGGAGACGGAACGGCTGCCGCGCTGCAGCAGGCCCAGATCGACGAAGAGCAGCACGGCTACGATTGCTCCGAAAGCGATCCAGTAGGCCGGCGATGCTCCTTCGAACATTCCTGTAATTTAACGCATTACAGCATTTTCAGAGATACTGCGGCCTTTTCAAGATGGAGGAAGGTCGCCGCTCCCTGATGGTCGCGGCGGCTTGGATCCCTCGGCTTCGGGCTACCCCATCTCTGAAAATGCGCTAGCCTTTGGTCGCTTTGGCTTCTTTCCTTTTTTTACGCTGTGCCGGACTTACGACATAGGAAACGGCGATGCTGATGAGGTACAAGCCAAGCAGCGGAGTGGCGAAAACGCACATGGTCAGCGGATCGGGTGTGGGCGTGATGATCGCCGCGAACACAAAAATAATCAGGATAGCGAAGCGCAGATTCTTCCACAAAAAGCGTGGGCTCACAATTCCGAACAGCGACAGAAAGAGCACGAGGATAGGCAGCTCAAAGGCCGCGCCGAGGCCGAGAATCACCGTCAGAAAAAGATTGGTGTACTCGTTCACCTCGATCAGCGGACGAAACTGCTTGCTGAAGGTGAACAGAAAATTGAGGGAGTTGGGGAAGACCCATCGGTATCCGAAATACGCTCCGGCCAGAAACAGGCTGATGGTCGCGGCCATGAACGGCATCACATAGCGCTTTTCATTTTTGTAAAGACCGGGCGAAATGAAGAGCCAGACCTGGTACAGCACAAACGGCGACGCGATGATGGCGCCGGCCATGAAGCTGATCTTCAGGTACATGTTGAAGCCGTCGACCGGGTTGTGGATGATGAGCTGCGTGGGCAGGTGGTGCATCGCCAGGGCGTAGGTGATGGGCTCCTGCATGAGCCCGTAAATTTTGGCGTGGAACCCCCACGCCACCGCAAATCCAGCGATCAGGTAAAGCCCGGCATGGATGAGACGGCGGCGCAACTCCTCCAGATGTTCGAGGAGGCTCATTCCGGGGAGTTCGGCGCGCTGGCTTACGGCAGCCCGGGCGCGGTCCAGTAAGTCATCCATGATTCACTATGGCCTGTGCGCTCTCTGGCTCTGGGCCGATATGGTTCGAGCTTCCGTTCTGTTCCGCGGCCAGCGCCTCGGCGTAGAGATGGTGCGGCTGAGCGGTTGCGGCTTCCAGCAACTCGGGCGGCGGGACCGGCAGGTAGGGCGAGTCCGCGCGAACCGGCTCGCCGGTTGAGGGTGGAAGAATCACGGGCTCGGCGACTTCCTCGATTGTGCCTCCGGCGTAATCCTCCATTCGGGAGGCCGCCGTGAGCGAACCGTCCGTGAGCGTGCCGTCTGCGCCATCGGTCAGTGCGTCTTCTGTGAGCGAATCATCGGTGTAGGAACGGTCCCGCTCGTACTCAACTGCGGGCGCGTCATCCGGCGCGGCGAGCGCGGGAGCCTCCTGGTACGCCGCTCCCATCTTCTGCTGACGGTCCTGTTGTTCCATCGCGCGCAGCTCTTCGTCAATTTGCGATTTGAACTCGTTTGAGGCGCGGCGAAATTCAACCATCAGCTTGCCGACCTGCCGTGCAATCTCGGGCAATTTCTTGGGGCCGAAGAGAATCAGCGCGAGCAGGAAGATCACGATGGAATCAGCGAAATGCATTCCCTCCTATGATACCTGCGACGTTGCCGGGTCACAAACGGCGAGCGCTGATTTGGAGCGGGCTTCACCGGAGCGACGCCGCGCTGGCGGCGCAAGTGGTGTGGTGTATTAAACTAATGGGAGTGGATTCAACCGGGGCCGCTCGTTTTTGCGACGATGGCCATCTGGTTCGCCCACTGAATACAGGTTGCAACATCCCCGTCGGTTGGGCAGGCGCAAGCCGCAGTGAATCGACTGCAACTCCAAGAATTGCTTTCAACATCCCCGTCCGGAAACCGGACTGAAGGCGGAAAAAATGAGTGTACTGGAAGAAGAAGCTGTTGACGTAGACGCTATCGACGAGCATCAAAGCTGCTCCCTTGATAATTACCTGGCGATGCCCGACCACACCATGGACGAGCGCATCGCGGCGGCCCGGGAAAAGCTGGGCAAAACCACCGTTCTGCTGGGGCACCACTACCAGCGCGACGAAGTCCTCCGATTTGCCGACCACACCGGCGACTCCTACAAACTCTCCAAAATCGCGTCGCAGTCCGAGGCCGAATACCTCGTCTTCTGCGGTGTTCACTTCATGGCGGAAAGCGCGGACCTGCTCGGGCGAGAGGAGCAGAAGGTGATCCTGCCTGATCTGAACGCCGGCTGCTCCATGGCCGACATGGCGGAGATCGGCCAGGTCGAGGCATGCTGGGACACGATCCTCGACGCCGGCATCGGCGCGGATAAAATTCTGCCGCTCACCTACATGAATTCAGCGGCAGCCATCAAGGCCTTTTGCGGCGAGCGCGGCGGGCTGGTCTGCACTTCGTCGAATGCGGCCAAAGCCTTCGAGTGGGCGTTCTCGCGCGTGGAGAAGATTCTGTTTCTGCCCGACGAGCACCTGGGGCGCAACACGGGGGTGAACATGGGCATTCCGCGGGACCAGATGGCGCTGTTTGATCCATTCCAGGCGAACGGCGGCCTCACGCCCGAGCAAGTGAAGGCGGCGAAAATTATTCTGTGGAAGGGCCACTGCTCCGTGCATGGCCGGTTCCTGCCGCAGCATGTGGACAAGGTGCGGGCGAAGTATCCGGGCATCCGGGTAATTGTGCATCCCGAGTGCCGGCATGAGGTCTGCCGGAAGGCCGATGCTCAGGGCTCGACCGAAAAGCTGATTCGCTACGTTACCGAAGGACCCGAGGGGTCGATGTTCGCCATCGGGACCGAAATCCACCTGGTCAACCGGCTGGCCAAGCAGTTTGCGCCGAAGGGCAAGAAGGTCATCACGCTCGACGACACGGGTTGCTTGTGCACGACCATGTTTCGCATCAGCCCGCAGCATCTGGCGTGGGCGCTCGAGAACCTGGTGGAGGGCCGCATTGTGAACCGGATTAAAGTTCGCGATGATGTAAAGCAGTGGGCGCGCATAGCGCTCGATCGCATGCTACAGATTCAAGGATGAGATGGATTTTGAAACAAAACACTTCACGCTGGAAGAGGCTCAGTCGCTGCTTCCGATTCTCGAATCCCTGCTGAAGCGCGCCATTGAGGAAAAGCGGGCAGCGGAGGAGATCGAGGAAAAGATGCACGCGCTGAGCCAGAAGGTCTTCCTCGCCGGCGGCATGTTTCTCGATATTGACCGCCTGCGCCGGCGCCGCGCGGCCTACGATGCGCACGCCCAGCACGCGAAGGACCTGCTCGCCGAGATCGAATCCATCGGTGTGCAGGTGAAGGACCTGGATACCGGGCTGCTGGATTTCCCCTGCCTCATTGACGGCGAAACGGTGCTTCTGTGCTGGCAGATGGGCGAGGCTCGGATCGAGTTCTGGCACACGCTGGACGGGGGTTTTCAGGGCCGCCAGCCGCTCGACGCGAGGTTCACCCCAAAAGGCGGCGAGAGCGGCCGCGAACAGTAATTTAGCAGCGGTTAAAAAGCGGTTCGCTCAAAAGCGGTTAATGGTAAAGCAGCCAGCATCTCGGTTTGATATATAATAGCTATTATCGTTTAATAGTTCATGTCATAACGACAGAGACCGAGAAGGAGGTTGCTTTGACCGCAACAAAGGCTTTTGACTGGGCGGGATGTGTCAACTACGTAAAAAGGTCGTATGCCACACCGCCAAAAACGCAATACGAGCTGCCGGGCGTCAATGTTGAGGATCATGTGGGCGTTCCCGTGGCGTGTGTGCCTCTGTGGCACGCGGTCGTTACTGCCGACCTGAATCTACAGAAGGGTGACAAAAAAGCGCTGCAGCGTGCGCAATCGCGCCTTACCGCGGCTCTCGAGGAAATTGAAGCGATTTACCCACTGAATCCCGGCGGCATCCTCACGCAAGTGGCCTACGGCCTCTCCTACTTCAAGGAATTCCTTCCCGCCTCTCTCACCGCGAAGATGATGCCCCGCGCCATCGAGAACGGCAAGCCGGGCGACTGGGCGTTGATCGACGCGATCAGGTTCCCCAAGGATCCAGCCGACTTGACGCTTGAAAACAACGATGTCTCGTTCCACTTCAAGAGCGACTTCCAGGGCAACTTGCGCGACGTGATTGATGCCCTGTTCCAGCCCGGCGCGCATGTGCTGAACGGCATCCCGGTCGAGAACGTCTACGTGGGCGACATCTTCAACGTAACTTCGATACGGCGCGGCTTTGCCGGACACGGCATGCCTCGGATTATGGCGAAACGACTGGGCATCCCGGGGGCGGACAAAATTCCTGCCGGCGCCATGCTGTTCATGGGCTTCACCTCCAGCCATGTTCACGGCCTGGCTCAGGGAAGTCTGCCGAGCTTCGAGACCCTCCCCGGCTATACCGATCAGACTCCGGAGAGTTACTTCGCCAACGGAACCATCATGCACCTCTCACACATCAAGATTGACCTCGAGGGATGGTATGGCCTCCAGCAGCGCGGGCGCCTGCAGCGGATGTTCGATCCTCGCCGCACCGAAGGGGAGGAGGTCCTTTCCCCTGATCAGGGGCCGGAGACGGTCACTTCCAAGGAGCAGCTTGAAGAAGACGCGAAGAAGCACGGCCTCGTCGGTCATAACGCGCAGATGCAAACCTTTACCCGTTTGCAAAAGGACACGACGACCGCGTATGGAGATCATCTGCCTAAGGGGACGGTCATCTTCCTCCGGCAGGATTTCGACACGGTTGAAAATCCATTCGCGTTCAGCTCCACCGGTCCGGTGGATCCGATCCCATTTCCTGGAGTGCATTTCGTCGGGTTCACGCCGTCGGCGCAGCTCTTCGAAAAAACGCGCAGAGAGATGGATAGCGTGGATCTCCAGAAGAAGTACAACCTGCCCGACGAGAACGCCGGTTTCACCAAGTTTCTCGTCACCACGCATCGGCAGAACTATCTGGAGCCCTCGCGCAGCCACCGCTCATTCCCGCTCGCCGAGCTGGCTTAGGTACGGCGCGACTGGAGAGATGTAGTCAGCGTAACCAGGAAGGCAATGCTCGATGCCGGCGTTCCCTCAACCCGGGGCGTCGGTGTCGAGTCCTGGTCGCTGGAGATCGAGGAAAGGATGCGGCGGTCAGCGCAAAAAGCGGCCAGATAACTCGGCTTGACGTTGAATAATAATTATTCTTTAATAGCTTTCCATGACAATTGCTCAGGCGAATGAGTTTCGGGCCATTTGCGAGCGCGCCGGCGTCTCCGTGACCCACCAGCGGCAGGTGACTTACGAAACGCTGCTGAGTATGCACGGGCACCCCAGCCCGGAGGATGTCTACTTGAAAGTGAAGGCGAAGATTCCTTCGGTTTCGCTGGCGACGGTCTACAAGAACATCCACGTATTCATTGAGAGCGGCGTGTTTAGCGAGGTCAGCCCCCATCACGGCTCGCTGCGTGTCGAGACCAATGCCCGTCCGCATTACCACCTGGTTTGCACCTCGTGCAAGTCCATTACCGACATTGACGCGGAGGAGCTGGGCCTCGCCTCCAAAGCGCGCCGGCTGAAGGGAGGGTTTCTTGCGCAGCGCTACGCGGTCGATGTCCTGGGGCTATGCCCGGACTGCCAGAAATAGTTTTTTAGTTTCACCTTTTAACCTCATTTAAAGGAGTGAATTCATTGTTGACGATTGGCGAGAAATTCCCGGAATTTTCTGTTGGCGCAACGGTCAGCAGCGACAAGGACAAGGCGTTCGAGACCATTACCAACGAAAGCTATCCCGGCAAGTGGAAGGTGTACTTTTTCTGGCCGTTGGACTTCAGCCTTGTCTGCCCCACCGAGATTGTGGCGTTTGGCAAGCTAAACTCGGAGTTTGAGGCGCGCGACGCTCAGGTGCTGGGCGGCAGCATCGACTCGAAATACGTGCATCTGGCGTGGCGCAACAACCGCGAGGACCTGAAGAACCTGCCCTTTCCCATGCTGGGTGATGTGAAGCGCGACCTGGTCGGCCAGCTTGGTATCCTCGACGGCCGTGTGGGTGTGGCGCAACGCGCAACCTTCATCGTCGATCCTGATGATGTAATTCGCTTTGTCTACGTCACCGACCTTTCGGTGGGCCGCAATCCGCAGGAGGTTCTGCGCGTGCTGGACGCGCTGCAGACCGACGAGCTATGCCCCTGCAACTGGCACAAGGGCGAAGAAACGCTGGTTGCCTAGGACTGGCCGTCCAGGCACACACGCTTCGCGCAGGGCCTCCCTACCGTTCCGCCCTATCGGCCGAAAAAACCGACTGACAGGATGGGGCGCCGTAACTTTGCCGGTCGCGACAAGGAAACTCTTATGTCTATCGATGCATTGATCGATGGCCTTCCCAATTATGCGAAGGACCTGAAGCTGAACTACTCCACGCTGGTGCGGCAGAATACCGAGCTTAGCCCGCAACTGCTTTGGGGCACGATGGTCGCCTCGGCGATTGCCATCCGTAATGCCGAGCTCACCGAGGCCGTGCTGGCCGAGGCCGCAGGACAGATGAGCGCGCAGGCGCTGGACGCGGCAAAATCCGCAGCGGCCATCATGGGGATGAACAATGTCTACTACCGTTTTCTGCACCTCTCCTCGAACGAGAAGTACGGAACCATTCCGGCAAAGCTGCGGATGAACGCGCTGCGCACGCATGGGGTCGATTTAGTCGATTTCGAGCTGTGGTCGATTGCGGTTTCCGCCATCAACGGCTGCGGCGCGTGCGTGGACTCGCACGAGCGGGTGGTACGCGAAAAGGGCGTATCCGAGGAGACGGTTCTTTCGATTGTGCGGATCGCCTCGGTGCTCCACGCGGTCGGCAGCGTCCTCGATGCGGAGTGACTGACCGTCACGGGCGTGCTGCTTCGCTTGGCCACTCCCGCTGGTCGTGGAGGGGATATCCTGGCGACCGCCCGGCCAAGGGTAGCAGAGGGGGACACTGAGGGTTCGTTTGCGCGGAACCTTTTGTTTGGCGCGAACATTCCTTCTGGTGGCTGCGTCTGTTCTGTTGGCCGGGGGGTTTCGGCGATTGTAAGCGATACTGTTGGTGAGGCTCCTAAGAATGCCGTTGCGGAAGCCACTCTCCCGAATCGTTCCCGCGCTGGCCGCGCTCGGCGTTGTGGTTTGTCTGGCGGGTTGCGGCAAGTTCTTCGTCCCGATCAATCCGACCCCACCGAGCGGTACCGGGAATTATTTTTATGTCGCCAATGCCTCGGCGACGGCGTCGGTTGCGGGACTAGAGATCGGCACCAGCAATCTTTCCAACACCTCCAATTCTCCTTACGCGCTGGGGGTCGCTCCGAGCGCGCTGGCCGTCACTCCCAACGGCCAATATATTTATGCGGCGTCGCTGGCCGGTGCCATCTACGGATTCTCGGTTGGCAGCAACGGCGCTTTGAGCCTGCTGAACGGCGGCAGCGCGCTGGTTAACAACATCAGCCCGACGGCGCTCCGCGTCGATCCCTCCGGCAACTGGCTGATTGTGGTTGATCCCACGCCTGCCGCGTATGTTTTTTCCATCACTTCGAGCAATGGGCTGCTGACGCAGCAGGGAACCTCGCTCAATCTGGACGCCGGCGCCCCGAACCACATTGTTTTCACACCCAATAACGGGCTGGTTTACATTTCGCTGGGGACCGGCGGCGTGGATATCTGCACGTTCGCCGTGAGCAGTGGCGCGCTGACTAAGACCCAGATTCTGAGGCCGCAAGGCCCAGCCTATGCAGACCAGGGCTTGGCGGTTGATCCCGCCGGCCAGTACCTGTTCGTGGCTGAGACGGGCGGCAACGGGCTGCGGGAATTTTCGATTGGAGCTACGGGCGCGCTGGCGGAGCTGACCGGCTCGCCCTTCAAAACAGGGCTGGGACCGACAGCGGTTCTGGTGGACTCGACGGGTAGCTATGTTTACGTCACAAATCGGACCGATGGAACGATTTCGGCCTTCTCGCTGTCGTCGACGGGCGGTCTGACCGCGATCAGCGGCTCTCCGTTTGCGACAGGTTTGCAGCCTTCCGACATCGCCGAAGACCCGTCGAATACCTACCTTGGGGTGGCCTGCACGGGTGGAGGGCCAGACTTCCAGGTATTCGCGATTGGCGGCGCGACCAGCACGACTCCGGGCGGCCTGACCAGCTTCGCCAAGACCGTGGGCAGCAATCCCTCGGGCGCTTTCGCGGTCGTGGCGGCGGATTAGTGTCGCTCTGCGATAGGTTGATTTCTTCGCACAACGTCGGCAAGCCGTTGTAGATCACCGTGGTTTTTCTCGGAGGGGGCTTTGCCTTTTGGAATCTATGAAGTACATGTTTTATTTGGCTGCTTGGCTTGACATGAAACTTCGGCCGCTTATGCTCTGGTATTGAGGGTCATGTCTTTATTTCGTCGTTCTCCCCGCGTCTGCGCTCGTTGTGTTTGCGTCTTTGTGCCGCTTCTTTTGGGGCTCGGCCTCGCGGGTTGCGGGAGGTTCTCGCCCCATTCTAAGAAGGAATTTGTGTATGTAGCGGCGCGCAAAGCCTTTCTGAGGGAGCGGCTGGCCGCGGTGACCAACCGCGTGGCCGAACTTAAGAACGGCGAGCGGCTGGAGGTGCTGACCGAGGAACGCCGCTTTTACAAAGTGAAGACAGCAAACGGCGCGGTGGGCTGGATCGACGATTTTCAGGTAGTTGATCAGGCTGACTACGACAAATTTGAGGCGCTGACCAAAACTCATGCGCATGATCCGGTCGTCGTGACGGGGATTTTGCGGGACGAGTCGAACGTCCATCTTGCTCCGGGGCGCAAGGAGGAGCATCTTTATGTGCTGCCCGAGAATACGCAAGTCGAGCTGCTGAGGCGGGCTTCTGAACCGAAGCCGACGCCTCCGCAGGCGGTTCCGGTTCCTCTGCCGGGGCCGAAGAAGGCTACGGTCAGGAAGAAGAACGAAAAGCGGGACCCGAATGCGCCGCCTTATGTTCCGGATGGCCCCCCGATGGAAGACTGGTGGCTGGTGCGCGGGCCGCAGGGCCAGACGGGCTGGGTACTGTCGCGGATGCTGGACGTCAACATTCCGCAGGAGATAGCCGGGCTGGCGGGAACACAAAAATACGTGGCGGCGTATCGGCTGGCGACGGTGGACGATCCGGAGTCGAAGTTTCCCGGTGGGCAGGCTCCTGACTACGTGGCGGTGACGAACGCGTGGAAGAACGGGCTCCCATACGACTTTGACCAGGTGCATGTGTTTACCTGGGTGACGACGCACCACCGCTACGAGCTGGCGTTCCGGCAGCGCGGGGTGGAGGGATATCTGCCGGTAACGATCGGATGCGAGGTTTTTAACGGGAAGACCGAGCCTACCTTCTCGTTCCGCCAAGCGGTGGACAACAAGGCGGTAGAGATCGATCCAGCGACAGGCGCGGCCCGGGCGGCGAATACGATTCTGGCGACGTATCGGCTGGAAGGGAACCTCGTCTACCGGGTGGGAGGGCCGGAGCCCGCAAAGGCGGCTGCTCCGCGAGCTGGGAAGAGGGTTGCGAAAAAGTATGTGCGGCGGGCGAGGCACAGGAAGACTCGGCCGCGATGAATCAGCATTTGCGAGCCAGCGTTTTTTCTGGAGACGGCATCTAAAGGGCGAGCGTGTGTGTTTGCATGGGCCACGGGGTAGCGAGAGGCTGGCTTGCCGGGTTCTTGTAAGCGGGTGATTGCTTTCGATGAGCCGGTAGCTATATTGTGGTATTACTCGAATTGGTGTCCGGCGAATTTGCTGCCGGCGGGCTAAGTGTTTTCGCTTTGCCTAACTTAAATTGATGATTGGACTTTGATGGTTACAGCAGGAGATCGGCACATGGACAACAAGCCGGCGCAAAATATTCAGGACACCTTCCTGAATACGGTTCGCAAGGATAAGACACCCATCACAATTTACCTGGTGAGCGGGGTAAAACTGACCGGGAAAATCCGGTCCTTCGATAAGTATTCGGTGCTGCTGGAGAACAACAGCCAGGAGCAATTGATCTTCAAGCACGCGATATCCACGGTGGTGAGCACCCGCTCGGTGATGCATGAGCTGCATCGTCCGGTGGGAACCGGAGCGCCTGCTTCTGCCTCGTCGTCGCCTTCAGCGCACGGGGATGAGAGCGGCGCATAGGCACTGCGGCGCACGCTGGAATTTGCCGGGCGTGGGTGTCCTGCGTGAATTCATGCTGACGGTAGATCCGGATTGAGCCAAGGCAGGCAAGAGGACGGGCGCGGGGATCGCGCAATCCTGATTGCGGTGGAGTTTACGTCGCAGCGGTCGTCGCACGCGGCTCGCAAAGGTGCGCCTGCGCTGCGCACGGCCACGCAGGCTCGCGAGGCTGCGCGCGGGGTGCCCGGTGAGGACGGCGCGCCGGATGGCGACGCTTCGGACTCCGCGCCGCTTCCTTCTTTTGACTTGCAGGCTTCCCTTGAGGAATTTCGCGAGCTGGTGACTTCGGCCGGCGGCGAGGTTGTGGCTGAGATCGTGCAGCGGCGGCCCAGGGCTGATCCGGCGACGCTGATCGGCAGCGGCAAGGTGGAGGAGATAGCGGGCGTTGTGGCAGGGGCTCGCGCAGACGTCGTACTGTTCAACCACGACCTGACGCCGACGCAGTTGCGGAACTTGGACGAAGCGCTGCCCTGCCGGGTGGTCGACCGAACCCAACTGATTCTGGACATTTTTGCCCGCCATGCGCGGACCCGGGAAGGCCAGTTGCAGGTGGAGCTGGCGCAACTGGAGTACATGCTGCCCAGGCTGACGGGGCGCGGGGCGGCGATGTCGCAGCTGGGCGGCGGCATTGGCACGAGAGGGCCGGGCGAGACGCAGTTGGAAACCGACCGGCGGCGGATCCAGCGGCGGCTGCTGCATTTGAAGGAAGAGCTCGAAAGCGTGCGGCGGGTGCGGTCGCAGCAGCGGCAGCGGCGGGAGTCGGTGCCGGTTCCGGCGGTGGCGCTGGTGGGGTATACGAACGCGGGCAAGAGCACGCTGTTCAATCGGCTGACGCAGGGCGGGGTGTTGGAGTCGGCGCGGATGTTTGCGACGCTCGATCCGAAGCTGAAGGCGATGCTGCTGCCGAGCCGCAGGAAAATTCTGCTGTCCGACACGGTCGGATTTATTCGCGACTTGCCGCATACGCTGGTGACTTCGTTCCGCGCGACGCTGGAGGAGGTGCAGAAAGCCGAGGTGCTGGTGCACGTGCAGGACGCTTCGAGCGAGATGCGCGAGGAACACAAGGCCGAGGTGGAGAAAGTCCTGGATGAACTTGGCGTGCTGGGCAAGCCGCGTATTGAAGTGCTGAACAAGATTGACCTGCTGCCGAGGGAGCAGAGGACGGCGCTGGCGGCGACGGGAGCGGTTGCGGTTTCGGCGAAGCAGGGCCTGGGGATCGACGAACTCTTGGCGCGGTTGGATGCGGCGCTGGTGCTTGACCCGGTGGTGGAGCGGCGGTTTGAAATTCCGCAGTCCGAGGGAACGGCGCTGGCGGCGCTGGGCGCTGGCGCGTTGATTCGGGAGCGCGAATTCGTCGGGAATTCGGTGCGGATGACCGTGGCGGGGCCGGCTTCGCTGCTGGGGCGGTATGGAGAGTTCCGTATAGACGATTAGTTCGAAGCCGCAATCTGCTTAAACTTTTGGCGTAGTTCAGTCGGGACCAGAAAAAGCATTTTGGTGCGCTCGCGAGAATTGCGGCCAAGTTCTGTCAAAAGGAACACCCCCCGACCTTCGCACAAAGGCGAATACACCATAATTCAAATACTGCGTAAAATTAAACAATTCATCGTCCGGTTTCGCTTCCGTCAACACCAGCGGGTGTTGCGTTTTTAGAGTCTGCTCTGCACCATGTAAAACGTCGAGGTCAGCACCTTCAACGTCAATTTTGATGCCTGAAACGAAAATCTGCCGTTCAGTGACAAAACGGTCAATGGTGGTGAGTTTTACTTCGTGCGTTCCGGCCCCCACGGCCAGATGGGAGGTCTCGCTGTGCATTTCCTGAACAAATCCGGCACGTCCAACACGGTTGCTCAAAGCAAACGAGTATACGTAGGCATTTGGATAAGCGGCCAGGTTTGTCAGAAGGCTGCAGGCGGCCCGCGCATCCGGCTCGAACGCATGCACCTCTGCAACTTTGGGCAACATGTAGAGCGAATAGTAGCCTACGTTCGCGCCAATATCTAAAAACGCACTCGACGGGTCAAGAAGGCTAGCGAAAAGCGCTTCACTTCCCCAATCGACGTTGCAGCCGGTCACGAATACCTCAGTGGAAATTCGGCTGTCCCCTGGGAGCCTCATCCCCAGCCCCGTCGGCAGAGTTATCCGGTTATCGCGCCGGAGTACGCGCTTTGAGAATTGGCGAGCCGCGGTTCGCCGTAGCCATGCGACTGCTCCTACTTCACGAATGAACTCGCGATTGATCAGCATGTGCTATTTTTCTACCACACTGAAGCCGCTTGGCTCCGAATTATCATTGATTGCCCGCCCGCACCAGGGCCACCGTGACGTTGTCGTGGCTTCCGGCCTCATTGGCGGCGTCGATGAGCTGTTGGCATTTCTGCTGCAAGGTCGCTGAGGTGAGGAGGATAGCCTCGATCCGGGGGTCGGGGACTTCGCGGATGAGACCGTCGCAGCAGAGCAGGAGGACGTCTCCGGGCTGAAGCGGCAGCTCGTTGATTTCGGCTTCGACGGAAGGCTGCGTGCCAACGGCACGGGTGATGACGTTTTTGAGCGGGGAACGCTCGGCGTCTTCAGGAGTCATGTGGCCGAGGCGCACCTGCTCGTCCACCAGGGAATGGTCATTGGTCTGGCGGGTGAGCTGGCCGTCGCGGAAGAGGTAGCAGCGGCTGTCTCCGACGTGGGCGATGAGCGCGGAATGGTCCTGAACGGCGACGGCGACGAGCGTGGTGCCCATGCCCTTGAGGGCGGGATCCTTGGCGGCCTGCGCGAAGACGAGGCGGTTGGCGGCGGCGACGGATTCCTGGAGGGCGCGGCGGCGGTCCTCAGGCGAGGAGACGGCGCAGAGGCGCTCGATGAGCGTGTCGACGGCGAGACGGCTGGCGACTTCGCCGGCGGCGGCCCCGCCCATGCCGTCGCATACCACGAAAACTCCGGCTTCGAGGCAGTGGCCATAGGCGTCTTCATTGTGGTCGCGGACTTTGCCGACGTCGGTGAGCGCGGCGGCTTCGAGCGTGATGGATTCCGGCATGACTGGACTGCTTTTCCCTGCTCCAAAATACATGGACGGGGAGGATTGCTCAACCTTTGATTGGATGAGCGTTTCCAAAACAGGAAATTGCGACTGAGAGAGTTCGGTGTGGGGAAACCGAGATTTGCTCGTCGTGGGCGGCGGTGGTAGGTTGACTGCGAATGTTGCTGCGAATGATTTTCGTGGTGGCTGCCGTCGCGGTGGCTCCTTTGACCGGGCGCGCGGCTGAGTGTCCGGTTGCGCAGCCGCATCCGCTGACCGCAGCGCAGATTGCGAGCATGAGCGGACACCAGGCGGAGGCGGAGAGCCTGTATCGCGTGGCGATTGCGAAGACACCCGGGGACGAGGAGCTGACGGCGGGGCTGGTTGGCGTGCTGCTGGCGGAGCAGAAGATCGATGACGCCGCGGCGACGATAGAGGCGGCGCTGAAGAAGGCCCCGCAATCGCCTGCGCTGCTGACGGCGCTGGCCGAGGTCGAGCATCGGCAGGGGCTTCCATGGGAAGAAGCGAAGACGCTGAACGCGGCGCAGGTGCATGGGGTGTGCTACGCGCCGCTGCATCGCGCGCTGGCGGATTATTTTCGGTTTACCTCGTATTACGCGAGCGCGCTCGGGCAGATTCGGCTGGCGCACCAGCTTGATCCTTACGATCCGCTGATAGCGCGGGAGTGGAGGGCGACGCTGCCGCGGGAGCAGCGGATTGCGTCGCTCAAGAAGTATCTGGCGGGTGCGAACGGCGACGCAAGAGGGGTGCCGAAGGCGCAGGCGGAGCTGGCGACACTAGAAAGCCAGGAGCGGAATGAGAGTGGATGCCGGCTGGTTTCGCCGATTACGAAGCCGATGGATATCCCCTTCACGCCGATCGCGGCGCCGTCGGGGGCACTGCGGACGTGGGGACTGGAGGTCGCGGTCAATGGCCGCAAGTCTCACCTGGCGATTGATACGGGCGCGAGCGGAATTTATATCAACAGCTCGCTTGCGAAAAAAGCCAAACTGCAGCCGCTGGTCAGGGTTCAGGAGTCCGGCATCGGGGACAAAGGTCCGCAGGCGGGTTATCTGGCCGAGGCCGATTCGATCAGGATTGGCAAGCTCGAGTTCAGGAATTGCCTGGTGGAGGTGAGCGATCGGCGCGACATCACGGGCATCGACGGGCTGATAGGTACGAACGTGTTCTCGCAGTTTCTGGTGACGCTGGATTTTCCCTCGCTCAAGCTGACGCTGGCTCCACTGCCTGCTTATCCCGAAGCAAATCCCGGAACAAGTCCGGGAACGAGTCCCGGAGCGAATTCTGCGGCGGCTGCTCCGGAGAAGCTCGATACGGCGGGCGGGGCCGGCTCAGCGGAGAACGTGGAGCCGCATGACCGCTATATTGCACCGGAGATGAAGGACTGGATGCAGGTCTATCGCCGGGGGCACTCGCTGATTATTCCGGGGTTGATGAACGGGAAGAAACTGGGCCTGTTTGTGATTGATACCGGCGCGAACGCGTCGGTGATTGCGCCGGAGGCGGCCGCGGCGGTTTCCAAAATACACAACAATAACGGTGCGGATATTTTGGGGGTCGCGGGCCAGGTGAAGAAGGTTTATTACGCTTCCGATTTCGCGGTGCGGTTCGGGAATCTGGAGCAGAAGAGCGCCCGGATCACCGTTTTTGATCTGAGTCGCCCTAGCGAGAGTCTGGGAACGGAGATTTCCGGGCTGCTGGGCGAGGACACGCTGAGCGTGCTGGTGGTGCGCATCGATTATCGCGACGGGCTGATGAAGCTTGAGTATTCGCCGCACCGTGGGTATCAGGACTATCGGTGAGTGGGGATGAGGTCAGAGAGTCAACCCCGAGGCCATGCCTCTGTTCAGCGTTTTGCGCTGTCGAGTTTGGATTCGGCTTCGCGCATGAAGCCGTTGGCCTGTTCGTATTTCTCGGGGTCGTCGCCGGCTTCGGCCCAGAGTTTGCGCCCGTGGTCGAGCTCGAGCTCCGCAGCGGACTTGTCGATTTCCTCGGGCTTCATGGCGGTTTCAGCGAGGATCGTCACGCGTTCAGGCAGGACTTCGACGAAACCGCGGGCCACGTTGAAGCGGTCGCCATTGTGTTGATCGCCTCCGTGGAGCACGACATCGCCCGGAGCCAGCCCGGCAAGCAGTGGGCTGTGGCCGTAGAGGACTTCGAGATAGCCGGACTTCGACGGCACCTCGACCGCGTCGACGGTCTGGTCGACGAGGATGCGATCGGGAGTTACGAGCCGGACCTTTAGACGATTGGTGTCTGCCATGGCTACGCCTTGGCCGTCATTTTGTCGGCGGCTTCGAGGACTTCGTCGATGGTTCCCTTCATGTAGAAGGCCTGCTCCGGCACGTCGTCGTGCTTGCCTTCGATGACCTCTTTGAAGCTGCGAACCGTGTCGGCAATTTTGCAGTAGCGGCCGGGGATTCCCGTGAACTGCTCGGCGACGTGGAAGGGCTGCGAGAGAAACTTCTGCACCTTGCGGGCGCGGGAGACGGTGAGCCTGTCCTCTTCCGACAACTCGTCGATGCCAAGGATGGCAATGATGTCCTGGAGGTCTTTGTAGCGCTGGAGGATGCGCTTGACGCCCTGGGCCACGTCGTAATGCTCCTGCCCGACGATGCGCGGGGAGAGAATGCGCGAGCTGGAGGCGAGCGGATCGACGGCGGGATAGATGCCAAGCTCGGAGAGCGGGCGGGAGAGCGCGGTTACGGCGTCGAGATGGGCGAAGGTGGTCGCGGGGGCCGGGTCGGTGAAGTCGTCGGCGGGGACGTAGACGGCCTGGACGGAGGTGACGGAACCTTTTTTGGTGGAGGTGATGCGCTCCTGCAGCTCGCCCATTTCGGTGGCGAGGTTGGGCTGGTAGCCGACGGCGGAAGGCATGCGGCCGAGCAGCGTTGAGACCTCAGACCCCGCCTGGGTGAAGCGGAAGATGTTGTCGATGAACAGCAGCGTGTCGGAGCCTTCCTCGTCGCGGAAGTACTCGGCGACGGTGAGGGCGGAGAGCGCGACCCTCAAACGGGCTCCGGGCGGCTCGGTCATCTGTCCGTAGATGAGCGCCGCCTTGGATTTCGGCAGGTCCTTGAGGTCGATGACGCCGGCCTCCTGAAATTCGAGCCACAGGTCGTTCCCTTCGCGGGTGCGCTCGCCGACTCCCGCGAATACGGAGAAGCCGCCGTGCTTGGAAGCGACGTTGTTGATGAGCTCCTGAATGACGACGGTTTTGCCGACGCCCGCGCCGCCGAAGAGGCCGATTTTGCCGCCCTTGAGAAAAGGCTGGATGAGGTCGATGACTTTGACGCCGGTCTCGAACATTTCCTCCGATGTGGACTGCTCGTCGAAGGCCGGAGCCTCGCGGTGGATCGGCATGCGCAGCTTGGCGTTGACCGGGCCGAGCTCGTCGACCGGCTCGCCGATGACGTTGAGCACGCGGCCCAGAGTCGCGCGGCCCACGGGAACGGAGATGGGGCCGCCGAGGTCGATGGCCTTCATGCCGCGCACCATGCCTTCAGTGGCTTCCATGGCGATGCAGCGGACGCGGCCTTCGCCGAGGTGCTGCTCGACTTCGAGGATGACATTGATGGGGATAGGCACGTCGAATCCGTCGCTGACGACGCGGAGGGCCTGGTAGATACCGGGCATTCTGGCTTCCTGAAACTGCACGTCCACGGCGGGGCCGGAGATTTTGATAACTTTGCCGATGTTTTCTGACATAGAATTGTTCGTCTTCTGAAAATTCCCACAGGGCTAAAGCCCCGTTTTGATTTGCTGCTTGCGGCACGGCTGAAACCGCGCCCTGATACAAACACTTTCCTAAATGGCGGCGGCGCCGCTTACGATTTCGATAATTTCCTTGGTGATGGCGGCCTGTCGGACGCGGTTCATGGTGAGGGTGAGGCGGTCGATCATGTCGGAGGCGTTGTTGGTGGCCGCGTCCATGGCGGTCATGCGGGCGGCGTGCTCGGCGGCCACGGATTCAAGCATGGCGTGGTAGAGCTGGGAGGTGATGTAGCGGGGCAGGATGGCCTCGAAGATCTGGCGCGGGGTTTGCTCGTAGATGTAATCGACGCCGGAGGTGCCGAATTTTTGGGCTTCGTCCTCGAATTCCTTGACGTCGGCTTCGGCCTCGCCCGGTTCGACGGTCACACCGGCGGTGAGCGCGGCGCGGGCGGCATTGGCGCGCTCTTCGGGAGTCATTTCGCGCAGCGAGGAGACGTCGTGCTTGCCGAACTTGATGATGGGCAGGACGCGCTCGACGACGACGCGCTGCTGGATCACGGACTTGAATTCGTTGTAAATGATATAGGCGGCGTCGATTTCAGCGTGCGCGTAGCGGGCGACGACTTCGGCCCCAAGCGCGCGAACGCGGTCGTAGCTGAGGTCTACGAGCATGTCGGGATGATCGCCGGTGACTTCAATGCGGGCTGCCCGTTGCTGGCGCTCGGGACGCGGCGGCGACTTCTCCCCGTTGTTTTCCGGGTCGGGCTGGCCTGCGGTGTCAGGCTGGCCGAGAAAGACGGCGGCGGGATAGCGGCGGCGGAACAGGTCGCGTCCCTTGCGGCCGATGGCTTCAACGTCGATCTGCTTATCGTGATTTTTGTCGAGAAAGTTGACGGCGGCCTTGAAGATGCTGGAGTTGAAGGCGCCGGCGAAACCCTTATCTCCCGAGACCACGATGACCAGGACGTGCTTTTCCGGACGGGTTTGGAGGAGCGGGTGGCGCAACTCGCCGGTGCGCGGATCGATGATTTCGATGCGGCGCTTGAGCGAGGCGATGACGCTGGCCAGCATGGCCGAGTAGGGGCGCGAAGAGAGCGCGCGCTCCTGGGCACGGCGCAGCTTGGCCGCCGAGACCATCTTCATAGCCTTGGTGATCTGGCGCGTGTTCTTGACGCTGCGGATGCGCCGTCGTAGATCGAGGACGTTGGCCATCGGCTACTTTGCCGCTCCGGCTGGCACTTTTTCTTCAGCTTCCTGCGGCTGCTCGAGCTGGGATTCGGTCTTTTCCGCCGGCTCCTTGATTTTGGCGTTTTCGTGGCCGGAGAGGAAGTTGGACTTGTAGTCGTCGAGAGCGTCGGCGATGCGCTTTTTCAGGTCGTTGTCGAGCGCCTTCTTGGTGGCGATGTCGCTGAGCAGGGCAGTCTGGGCGGAGTCGAGGTACTTATAAAGGCCGTCCTCGAAGGCTCGAATGTCTTCGACCTTGATGTCGTCGAGGAAGCCCTGCGTTCCGGCGTAAAGGACGATGACCTGCTTCTCGGCAGTGAGCGGTTGGAACTGCGGCTGCTTGAGCAGCTCGGTGAGCCGCTGGCCGCGGTTGAGCTGGGCCTGCGTGGTCTTGTCGAGGTCGCTGCCGAATTGCGCGAAGGCAGCGAGGTCGCGGTACTGGGCGAGGTCGAGCTTGAGCGTGGAGCCCACCTGCTTGATGGCCTTGATGGCGGCGGAGAAGCCGACGCGGGAGACGGAGAGCCCCACGTTGACGGCGGGGCGCACGCCGGAGTTGAACAGGTCGGTTTCGAGGAAGATCTGGCCGTCGGTGATTGAGATGACGTTGGTCGGAATATAGGCCGAGACGTCGCCGGCCTGCGTTTCGATGATGGGCAGGGCGGTGAGCGAGCCCGAGCCTTTCTCCTTGCTGAGCTTGGAGGAGCGCTCGAGCAGGCGGGAGTGGAGATAGAAGACGTCGCCCGGGTAGGCTTCGCGGCCCGGCGGGCGGCGGAGCAGCAGCGACAGTTCGCGGTAAGCGACGGCGTGCTTGGAGAGATCGTCGTAGACGATAAGCGCGTGGCGGCTGCTGTCGCGGAAGTACTCGGCCATGGTGGTCGCGGCGTAGGGCGCGAGGTAAAGCATCGGCGCAGGCTCGGACGCGGAGGCGACGACGACGATGGTGTAGTCCATGGCGCCGTGCTCGGCGAGCGTCTGCACAACCTGGGCGACGGAGGAGCGCTTCTGGCCGACGGCGCAGTAAATGCAGACGAGGTCCTTGCCCCTGCTGTTGATGATGGTGTCAAGGGCGACGGAGGTTTTGCCGGTCTGGCGGTCTCCGATGATCAGCTCGCGCTGGCCACGCCCGATGGGGATCATGGAGTCGATGGCCTTGAGGCCGGTCATCATGGGCTCGCGAACAGGCTGGCGGTCGATGACGCCGGGGGCCAGGCGCTCGATGGGCATGCTCTCGCTGGAGTCGATGGGGCCCTTGTCGTCGATGGGCTGGCCGAGGGAGTTGACGACGCGGCCAACGAGGGCGTCGCCAACCGGAACGCTGAGAATTTTACCGGTGCGGCGGACCTGGTCGCCCTCGCGCAGCTCGGAGTATTCGCCCATGATCACGGAGCCGACCTGATCCTCTTCGAGGCTCATAGCCAGGCCGGCGATGTTGTGGGGAAACTCGATGAGCTCGCCGGCCATAACCTTATCGAGGCCATGGATGCGGGCGATGCCGTCGCCGAGCGAGATGATGGTGCCCACCTCATCCACGCGAACCCTGGAGTCGTAATTCTCGATCTGCTCCTTCAGGAGCTGCGTGATTTCATCTGCCTTAATCTGCGCCATGTGTCACTTTGTAATGGATTCCTATAACGTTTGTCTTGTTTAGCATTCAATTTTTCCGGTTAAGTTGCCGCCAGTTGCTCTTTGAGCCGGTTCAGACGTCCGCGTACGGAGTCGTCGTATACAGTACTCCCTATTTTTATGATGACGCCGCCGACCAGGGAGGGGTCTTCGCGGAATTTTGCGCTGATCTCGCCGCTGGTGATGCGGGCAACCTGGGCTTCGAGTGACCGGCGCTCACGATCGTCAAGCTTGCGCGCGGAGGTTACTTCGACTTCGGCGATGTTCAAGCGGGTGTTCAACTCGTGGCGAAAGTCTTTGAGGATTTCCTCGAAGGACTCCATGCGGTCGTGGTTGATGAGGACCGCAATGAAGTTGCGAACCTGCTTCGCCATACGGAGCCGTTCGTTGAGCTTGTCGAGGATGGCAACCTTCCGGTCCGCGGGAAACGAGGGATCGAGAAACACCTCGCGCAGCCCGGCGCTCTCGCGCCACCCGGCAGCAAAGTCGTTGAGCTGCGACTGGACGGCTCCGGGCTGAAGCTTCTGCTCGAAGATGACGTCGGCGAGGGCGGAAGCGTAGCGTGCGGTGAAGACGGCCATCAGTTGTTCTCTCCGTTTTGATGACCGGCGTGCCAGTCTTGACCCGTAAGATCCTGGCCGAAGGAACGGACCAGGGCGCGGTCGTCGGCCTCGGTAAGGTGGATCTCCGATATGGCGCGCTCGATGGCCAGGTTGGCGGCGTACTGCTTGAGGTCGCGGCGTGCGGTTGCGCCGGCGGCTTCAATTTCCTGTTCGATGGAGGAGACAAGCCGCTGCTTTTCTGCTTCGAGGGACTCGTGAATGCGCCGCTCGTCTTCGACAGTGTCGCGTTCGCTCTGCTCGCGGATGGATGCGATCTCGACGTCGAGTTTGGAAAGCCGTTCTTCAACCACGGCCAGCCTTTCGTTGGCGCGCGAGGTGGCCAGCGCGGCGTCGAGAATCTGCCTGTCGAGCGTCTCGGAGCGCTTGCGGTACATGCGCGGAATGAAGCGGAAGAGGAGCCAGAGGATGGCCCCGATCATGATGGCGGAGTTGATGTCCTCAAATATCTTGGCCGCCGTTTCAGTATTGAGGCCCAAGCCTCTCGCGATGCTCCTGACGGCGGGGGAATGACGGAAAGCCTCTAATTCCTGATTGGATTCGGGGGCGTCCACTTTCTCAGAGCGCGGGGGCAGGGCCGACTTCCTCGCTCGCGCCGGCTTCTGAGTCTGTGCCGCCGGAGTGGCCTGCGCGTCGAGGCGCGGGGCTGCGGTGGGCAGGGCGAACAGCAAAGTAAGGACCAGAGCCGGAAACAAGAGGAGTTGGGGGAGGCGCTTCAACGGGCCTCCTCAAGCGGGGCCGGAAGCACGGCCTGGACGATCTGCGCGGCGAGCTGGCCGGCGGCGTCTTCAATGCGGCGACGGGCGGCGGCGGCTTCCGCATCAATGCCGATGCGGGCCTGGGCGACGCGCTCCTGTGCGGCCAGGCGCGCGGAAGCCAGAGCCGCGTCTTTTTCCGCGTTCCACTGCTGAAGGCGCTGCTCGCGCAGGTGGAAGATTTCAGCACGCGCGGCGCGAAGCTTTGCCTCATATTCCTGAGCTTTGGTGTCAGCATGGGCAATGGCTGCCCCGGCGGCCTCAATGGCGCCAGTGGTGCGCTCGCGGCGGTCGGAGAGGGTCTTGACGAGCGAGCCATACAGGATGAAGCGATAGGCGAAGACGAGGATGAGAAAAATAATCATCGTCGGCACGGAGCCGAGGAACAGATCGCCGAGTTGACGCATCAACTGATCGAGCATGATTTCGCCGTTTCAAACGGGTGGAATCTATATAGGCTGGTTCGCGGACAATTGGTTGTAACAGAGCGGAAATTCCACTGTCAATGCAATCGGGATACACTGTTCCCGCGTCTCCTGTGCCTCTGAAAACGAGGGATTAGCGCAGACAAGGAGGCGGCAGAATCGCTGGAAAAAAAGCTTCGGAAATCTCTTGACTCGCCCACTTACCGGCGTAGACTCAGGATATCACCTCGACCCGCTTCAGGGTCCAATGGGCTGGCTGTTGGGGACCTACTACCGCTCCCTCTCTGCCAGCCCATACTTATTCTGGCTAGGAAACGACCCGATGATCGCAATGTTTCGTAATCTTGCGGCCATACCGCGCATAAGCCAGATTTAAGACTCGATGATCGCCAATAAGGGCAAGACTTGCCTGTGACCCGCTCCTCAGCGACCCGCTCCTTAGCCATCTGCTCCCTAGCTTGTTACACTTTCCTGTTTCGAGGAGCGAGCGATGGGTGAGATTCGTAAGGTCGGGGTCGTGGGCGCGGGAACGATGGGCAACGGGATCGCGCATGTGTTTGCGCGGAGCGGGCTTTCGGTTCGGCTGTGCGAGGTGGAGCAGCGGTTTCTGGATCGCGGGCTGGAGACGATCCGGAAAAATATGGGGCGCGAGCTTGCCAAGGTTAAGCTAACGCAGGAGGAGATGGCCGCAGCGCTGGGGCGGATTCATGGGACGCTGGAGCGGGCTTCGCTGATGGACTGCGACTTCGTGGTGGAGGCGGCGACGGAGCGCTTTGAGGTGAAGCGCGAGATTTTTCGGGAGCTGGACTCGAGTTTGCCCACCAGCGTGATTCTGGCGTCGAATACGTCTTCGATCTCGATTACGAAGCTGGCGGCGCAGACGGCGAGGCCGGATCGGGTGATCGGGATGCACTTCTTCAATCCCGTTCCAGTGATGAAGCTGGTGGAGGTGATTCGCGGACTGGCGACTTCGCAGCAAACCTATGACACGGTGCAGGTGCTCGCCCGACGGCTGGGGAAGAGTCCGGTGGAGGTGAACGACGCGCCGGGGTTTGTCTCGAACCGGGTGCTGATGCCGCTGCTGAATGAGGCCATGTATGCCGTGATGGAGGGCGTGGCCACCGCCGAAGCCGTGGATGAAGTGTTCAGACTGGGGATGGCGCACCCGATGGGGCCGCTCACGCTGGCGGACTTCATCGGCCTCGACGTTTGCCTGGACATTATGCGAGTGCTGCAGGAAGGGTTGGGCGATCCCAAGTACCGGCCGTGTCCTTTGCTGATACGGATGGTGGATGCGGGCTGGCTGGGGCGCAAGAGCGGAAGAGGTTTCTATACCTACAGTTAGAGCGGGCTGCCGGGAACGGATGACTGCGGTCCGCGGGCGTCACCGGTCGACTCTGTTGTTCCCTCTACCACTGCACCCCGGGGTACATGCTTGGTATGCGGAATGCACGATAAAGGCTGGAGAGACTTTGATGAAGGGTCCACACTGTTTGCGGAGTGCTCTCCTGAGTCACTTCGTATACCCAACTACCGGATGCTGTGGCACAAAGGTCGTACTCCACATCGCCGTTGGCGAGTTGTTCCGCATTGCCTCCATAGCTGTTGTAGAGGTTGGCCGGCAAGATCTGATGGAAGGTGAGTGTGGCCGTTTTCGCACTCTCATCGATCTGCCAGACCGGGATTGTTGAGTAACATGGCGGGGCTCCGGTGGTACCGCAGGTAGCACCTGCCGGGGAGGTTGGCGATATTCTGTCATCGCCGTTGTCCATCGCGCCGAGCGAAAAGACGCCCGTGGTGTTCGGGCTGAAGAAGGAGGGTCCATGCTGCGCATATTGCCAGTCGATTGGGTCGGTGCCGCCTTTGAGAGTGAAGTCTCCACCTTCTCCCAGGCGCCATAGGATGCTGCCGTCCCCGGTGCCGTCAGCGTAGTTCACCTTCACGATCCAGTTCTGATGTCGCATCGAGACAAGGATATTGCCGTCGTCCTTCGAGTAAATAATGGCGTTCGTATGGGTCCAGTCAGGAAAGCTCCAGGGGTGACGGTTTGGGTCGAGATGATTAAATTCATTCCACGCCCACACCGGATGCAGGTTCTGGTCCAGGTCCACGATCACGTCACCTAACACTGTGCTCGCAGGTTCATTGGTGAGAGGAGGTGTGCTGGTAGCTGAAAGCGCCATGGTTGTGTTCGCAAGCACCAGCCAATGACCGTTGGGCAGGGGTGTGACGTCATGATGGAAGGTATCCAGGGTCACATTGCATTCCGCGCACCCGGCGTTGGCCAGTTCCGTATTGAGGTCGTTGATGGTGATCTCGCGAACCGTATCTCCCGCAAGGTTGACCTCACGAATCTCGTTGATGGTTCCTGCGGGAAGCGGCCCGCTGAGCGGATTGGAAGAATTTGCGCCAATCACCAACAGAAAATCTCCGTCGGGAAGCATTTTGACACCGTCGATGAAGTTGAGAGACCCGTTGCCGGGGTTGGAGTACGTCCACAATATATTGCCTGACAGATCGGCTATAACCACGCCCTTGACGGTGCCACTCAGCGGGTTCAGCAGTTCCAGCCCCGGTTGCGGTGTCATTCCTGCCGTTGTCGTCGTCGTTATTGGTAACTGCATGTTCGCCGGCACAGCCCCGGTTGTGAAGGTGTGATCGGCGTCATTGGCGGTGATGCCGTTGGCAAGGGTCACCGCTGCCCGCATGTGATAGGTGGTGGACCCCTTCATGCCGGCCACGAAGATGCTTACCTGGCCTCCGGCAGTTGCAGTTGACTGGCTCCATGTCTTGAGCCCGTAAGTGGTGTCGGTCCCGAAGTTGACAGTTACGCCTCCCGGGAAGGGCAGCGTCATGGTGTAGAGCGCAACCTGAGGATTGTCGGTGGTGCTGACCTGTCCGGCAGCCAATACAGCCGAGGTGCCGGTGATGGCTACTGTATCCGGAGTGCCATCGGGTGCGTTGCCGAAGCCGAGATCCAGTAGAGCGGTCTGAGTTGCGGATGCGGTTGTTGGGGTATAGCTCAAGATCACCTGGCAATTGGCCCCGGCTGCGAGTTGCTGGCCGCAGGAACCGTTGGATTGGATCGAATAGCTTGGGTCGCCGCTGAGCGTGGGATTCAGCGTCAGGACGCCCGAGCCCGTATTGGTGACGACGACGACGGGTTGAGTGAGGGTGTTGCTGACCAGATCCTCTCCGAAGTCGAAGGAGGTGCCGCTCAGTGAGACTGAAGCGAGAGCCGAGGCAACAGTGAGCGCGGAGGTAGCGCTATGGCTCAGGGTTCCGGATGTGCCGGTAAAGGTGATGTTGGCGGTGCCCGGAGATGCAGAGGACGACGCGGAGAGGCTGAACTCGCCAAGCGAGCCGGATGTAAGAGACAAGGTCGCAGGTGTCGCGGTGACGCCTGCGGGAAGAGAGCCAATTGACACTGCTACGGTTCCCTTAAAGCCGTTTACTCCCGAAGCCACCACGCTCAGCACCTGCGCGGTGCCTCCAGGAGCCAAAGTGATGGTCGACGGGCCAGCCTGGAGTGAAAAATCAGCTTTGGTGCCGCTTCCTCCACTCCCGCCGCCACAGCCGAGCATCACGATGAAAGGAACCAGTAGAATCCCCAAAGACAAAAGTCGTAGCCTCACTCGTCCTCCAATAAGCATTCATAGTTTGACCATGACAGACAAGGTGGCCCTGCAAGAGGGAGGGCCAATTCTTACGCAGATGTTTCATTTCTTGTGGGTATATCTGCTGGAGATTCCTTTTCGGCTCAAGAGCCAGCCCGAGTATAACGCGTGTTTTACTGGCCAGTAAATGCTTCCCGTGGGAAATGCGTGAATCGACTCACGCGCTGTAATTTGCGACGACGCGGGTGACTTTGCGGTTGGAGTCCAGTTCCATGACCTCGGCGGTTTTTGTGCCTCTCTGGTTTTTGAAGTAGAGGACGATGCTGGAGATTCCCCACAGCACATCGAGAAGCTCGAAGGAGAGATTGCGGTAGGCTTCCAGGCCGCGCGAGAAGTATCGGCGCAGCGCTTCTTTGCCGGTGACCGCTCCCGAAGGCTCGTCGAAGAGCTTTGCCGCGGCGGGCGAGGTGAGAACGACGTCCGCCGCGTAGTGCGACAACATGGCATCGAGATTATGCGAGTTCCACGCGGCGATCCACTCGGCCGCGAATTGCTGCGCTTCCGCTTCAGTCAACATGAGATCTTCCTGGTTCGGGAATTCCTCATGATAACCGTATTCGTTTCGGCCTGATCGCGGCGGCGATTAGCCGGAGTGGTTCGGGCCGGTGAAAGGCCGTATCTTCCACACGGTTCAGGGGTATTCTGATCGTTATGGTGAAGATGACGGTGCTGGCCAGTGGTTCCAAGGGCAACAGCACGGTTGTCTCCTCGTCGCGGACGCGGATTCTGGTGGATGTGGGCTTATCCTGCCGCGAGATTTTCAAGCGCATGGCCGCGGCTGGCGAGGATCCCCGGACGCTGGACGCGATTCTGATTACCCACGAGCACCAGGACCACGTGCAGGGGCTGGCGGTGACGGCTCGCAAGCTGGGGATTCCGGTGTACTTTACAGAGCCGACGCATCGGGCCTGGGTCCGGTGGATGAACCCTCGAAAACGGGTGACGTATGCGGATTGGCTGGAGGCGCGCAGAGCCAGCGCGCAGCCTTCAGCTGTCAGCGATCAGGAAGACAGCAATCAGCGAGCGGCAGTTGGCGTTCAGGATTTGGACGGAGCTCCCGTTTCCGAAGTAGAAATTGAGGCTGGGGCAGAAGGAGCAGACTCAGAAAAGCAGAAGCCGGACAAGGAAGTTTGCGCGCTGCCGGGAGTGGAGTATTTCTGCTCCGGCGTGGGATTTTCGGTCGGTGATATTGCGGTGACTCCGTTTACGATTCCCCACGACGCGGCGGATCCGATGGGCTTTGTTTTTGTAGCGAATGGGGTGCGGGTTGGCTTGGCGACCGACCTGGGCTATATGCCTGAGAATGCGAAACGGCATCTAAAAAAATGTGACGTTTTGATGCTGGAGTCGAACCATGACCTGGAGATGCTGCGAGACGGTCCGTATCCGTGGAGCGTCAAACAGAGGGTGATGTCGCGGGTGGGGCACTTGTCGAACCTGGCGGCGGCGGAGTTTCTGGAGGGCGAGTACGACGGCGGTGCGGCGTATGTGGTACTGGCGCACTTGTCGCAAAGCAATAATCTGCCGGAGCTTGCAAGGGTTTCCGCCGAGCATGCGCTCCGGGAGCGGACCAGCCTGCTGGCCAACAAGCTCTTGCTTGCGGAGCAGGACAGGCCGCTGGAATCGATTCTTTTGTAGTGACCTTTGCCAGTGCGTGAGGCGTCTGAAAGGCGTCGCGCTGGTTTATAGTAAAGGAACCCTCCCCTTTCCTGTTTTGGATGAAAATGCGGTCGCAGCGCGCGATGTGGTGGTATTCTCCGGAACAGACGGGAAGCACAGGACTTACGCATGACAATGTGCACCGACCAAGTCGTAGGCGATATTCTTTCGAGCTGGCGCTATGACATTTCGGGAATCTCCCCGGAGATGCGCACCGACTACGAAGAGCATTTGAATACCTGCGCCTACTGCCGGAAATGGCAGCACATCCATCGGGCGATTGACGTGACTCTGATTACCCTGAGCAGCCTGTCGATTTTTGCGTTTTTGCTGGCGCTGGCGGTGATTGAGCATGTGCATCCGCTAAAGGATTGGGTGCTGGTGATGCATCTGGATGGCCGCAAGGTGGCGCTGACGCTGCAGATGGGTGCGTTTGTCGGACTGCTGGTTTCGTTGGTTTCGTGGGTGCTGGTGGCGGTGGCCACCCCTGTTCCTGTTTATCTGGCTGATATCGCGCTGACGCAGGCGCGGGCGCTGCAAAGCCATCTGCACAACGGGGCGGACTCCTCGCCGCGGAACGCCGCTTAAGGACTAACCATCCAGGAACACGCCGGACTGGCCGTCCGGGCAAACGCACTTCGCGCCATTCTGACGCTTGCTTTTCTGCTCTCCCTTTCGGTCGGGAGCTGGTATTCACTTCTCAATCTAACGGCTCGGGCTTGATCCGGATGTGTTCGGGACGGACGCCGAGGCCTACTCCGCGGGCGAGGAGGCGCTGGAAGCCGGGGATGTTTACTACCAGCCGCAGCCGCCAGGGCGCTTTGGCGGGGCCGGGGTTGCGGAAGACAGCGGCGAGTCCTTTGTGGGCGAGGGCTTGAACGCGCTGGGTGACGCGAACGGGAAACTCGCGGCGGCGCTGAATTTGAGCCAGTAAAATTTCGGTTACGGAGCCTTCACGCAAGGGCTGGGCGAGCAGGTTGGCGGCGGCGACGGCGTCCTGCACGGCGAGATTGATGCCGACTCCTCCGGCCGGCGACATGGCGTGGGCCGCGTCGCCGATCAGCAAGAGCCCCGGCTGATGCCATTGCTTCAGACGATTGATCTGGACGGTGAGCAGCTTGATCTGGTTCCAGTCTTGCAGCTCAGCGACGCGGTCGCCGAGGAAGGGCGCAGTGCGCGCGATGTCCTGCTGTAAAGCGGTGAGGCCGTTTTGCTGGATGCGGTCGAAGGAGCCCTTGGGAATGATGAGGCCGGACTGGAAGTAGTCGCCGCGATTAATGAGGACGAGAGCTTTGCCGTAGTTGATGTTGCCGAGCGCGGTTTGGGGGTCGGCGTCTTTGCGGCTGATGCGAAACCAGAGCACGTCGATGGGAACGCCCAGCTCGACGACCTGCGTGTTCGCGGCCTGGCGGAGGACGGAGTGGCGGCCATCGCAGCCGATGACCAGATCGGCGGTGATCCGGGCGGGGCCGGAGGGGGTGGTCGCTTTGACACCGATGACTTTGCCGTTGCTGGTGAGCAGGCCGGTGGCTTCATGCTGCATCCGGAGGTCAAAGCCGGGGTATTGCTTGCCGCGCTCGGCGAGAAAGCTCAGGAGGTCCCATTGCGGCATGAGTGCGATGAACTTGCACTGGGTGGGCAGGTGGCGGAAATCAGCGACGGTGAAGGCGTAGTTGCCGATGCGGGCGCTGACGGTGGGCATTTGCTGATGCGGGATCTTGAGGAAGTCCGCGAGCAGGCCGAGCTCGTGGAAGAGCTGGAGCGTGGAAGGATGGACGGTGTCTCCGCGGAAGTCGCGGAAGAAGTCCTTGTGCTTTTCGAGCACCGTGACCTGCACGCCGGAGCGGGCGAGCAGATAGCCGGTCATGATTCCGGCAGGACCTCCTCCGACGACGCAGCAGGTGGTTTCGGGCATGGCGGCATGATACCGGAGCAGGTTTATTTCTCGGGCAGGCTGGTGTCGAGTTTGCCGATGAGGTCGGAGGCGCGTTCGACGTGGTGGCGCTGGCACCAGGCTTCGAGACCTTTGGCGATGCGCTCGACAGCGCGCGGATCGGCGTAGCTGGCGGTTCCTACCTGGACGGCGGTTGCTCCGGCGAGCAGAAACTCGACCGCGTCTTCGGGGGCGGTGATACCGCCGAGACCCATGACGGGAATGCTGACGGAGCCGGCGGCTTCCCAGACCATTCTTACCGCAATGGGCTTGATGGCCGGACCGGAGAGGCCTCCGGTGACGTTGGCGATGCGGGGCCGGCGGGTTTCGACGTCGATGGAGACGGCGACAAAGGTGTTGACGAGCGAGAGGGCGTCGGCTCCCGCGGACTCGGCGCATTTGGACATGGCCGGAATGGAAGTGACGTTGGGCGAGAGCTTGACGATGACCGGTCGAGTGGCCGCCTGTTTCGCGCGGGCGACCAGCTCGTCGAGAGCGATGGGGTCGGTACCGAAGGCCATGCCTCCGTGGTCGGTGTTGGGGCAGGAGGCGTTCAGCTCGTAGGCGGCAATGCCTTCCGCTTCGTTGAGCTGGCGGATGACCTCAACGTAGTCCTTGACCTGCGAGCCGAAGACGTTGACGAGGACGGCGCACCTTGGATACTTGCGCAGGGCCGGGAGCTTCTTTTCGAGAAAAGCATGGACCCCGATGTTCTGCAGGCCGATGGCGTTCATCATGCCGGCGGCGGTTTCGAGGATGCGCGGGGCCTGGTTGCCGGCCATGGGCTCGCGGGAGATTCCTTTGGTGACGAAGCCGCCGATTTTTTCAAGCGACACGATGTCCTCGAACTCGACGCCGTAGGCAAAGGTTCCGCTGGCGGCGAGGACGGGGTTTTCAAGCTGGATTCCAGCGAACTGCACGCGCATGTCTGGCTTCACGGCTTCTTCCCGGCGGCTGCTGGTTTGGGCGCGGCGGCTTTATGTGGCGCGGCGCGGCGGCGGTGGCGGATGGGGTGTTTTACGGGCGGCTTGGGGTAGATGACTTTGGATTCGGGCTTGAGCGCCTGGGTGAGGATTTGCCCCACGGAGGATGAGGGCTGGTTGACGCCAAGCAGCGAGGCGAGGGTGGCGGCGAGATCGACCGGCTGGACGCGGCCACGGTAGGTTCCGGGGTCGAATGGGGCTCCGTAGAACGCGAGCGGGACGTGGCGGTCATAGGAGTACGGCGTGAAATGGTTAGTCCCGGACTGGCCCGTTCCCTGCATCTGGAAGGCGTCGGGGATAAGCATGACGTACCAGCCTCCATTGGGCGTGTAGCTGTTGGCGATGATTTTGCCGAAGGGGGTTTCAGGGAGCAGGCCGGTGGCCATTTCGACGCGGGTATAGCTGCGGAAGAGCGCGGGCGTGGGCGGTCGCCTGACAGGCGCGAGAGGGGCGGCTGGCTTGGGCGGAGCCGTCTGATTTGGTGCAGCGGCTGGGTTCGCTGGGAGCGTTTGATTGAACGGAGTGGTTGGGCTGGGCTCCGCGGTCTGGTTCGCGTGGCTCGTTTGGCTGGGCTGACTGGTCTGCACAGGCTCGCTTGTCTGGTTGGGGTGGGCCGGTTGATTCGTTTGGTTGGGCTGGGTTGTCTGGTTGGACTGATTGGGTTGTGTGGGCTGATTTGCCTGGTTAGGTTGAGTGGTGGGTGCGGCTTGGGGCGGCGCGGAGGCCTGGCTGGCTGCTTTGGCCAGGTTGGCGAAGGCTGCCGGGAGGGCCTTCTGCACGGCGTTCTCGGCTTCCTGCTCGTTGATGCCGGCGCGCGTGAAGGAGGGTGGATTCAGTTCGAGGTAGGGCAGGGATTGGTCCGGGAGCAGATAGGCGATTTTTTCGCCGGGCGAGAACTTCATGTTGATGGCATAGTTCACGTCATCCGCGAGCTTTTTCAGGTTGATGCCGGCGGCGTTCAAGCCAAGCTTGGCGGCGACAGAAGGTACAGGAGCAACGCCGTGGTCGGCGGTGAGGGCGATCCAGACGTTGCCGAGGCCGCCGGGGATGGTTTTATCGAGCCAGGTGGTGAAGGCGTCGAGGTTGGCGTCGACGGCGTCGATCATGGCGCGCTGCTCGGGAGAATCGGGACCAACCTGGTGGCCGAGGATGTCGGTTGGGGAGATGCTGATGACGAGGATGTCGGCCGTGGAGCGCGTGCCGAGCGATTCGCTGGTAATGAGGGCCTTGGCGAAATCGAACTCGTAACTGACGCCGGCGGTGGTGGAGCCTACGTCGTAGTAGAAGTTTTTGGTGCCAACGGCGTTGGCTTCCTGCTCCGCCTGGTCGATGCGGCCGCTGTCGTCGAAGGTCTCGGCCCAGTCGGGAAGCTGCGGCATGTAGAAGGTCGAGGTGATAAAGCGTCCGGAGACGGGATCGATCCAGAAGGCTCCGTTTGCGGTTGCGCCGGTGGCGAGGATGGCGGCGGCGGCTTTGAAGGAGATGCCCCAGACCTGCGACTGTCCAGTGGTGTCGAGTCGCAACTCGTCGCCCAGGGTGGAGGCGAGCAGGTTGAGCGGCGAGGCTCCGGGGGTGGTTTTTTCTCCGGCGGGTAGGCCGACGAGGGCGTAGCGTTCATCTTCAACGGCCCTCACGCGATGCTTGTCGCTGCGCGCCAGGTCCCACCAGGAATTGCCGCCGATGCCGTTGCCGTTGGTGTAGGCTCCGGTGCCGATGGCGGCGTGGCCGGGGGCGGCCTCGGTATTGGCATAGTCGTAGTAGCAGTCAGGAAACCAGGCTCCGTGATCGAGGAAGAGGTCGAAGCCGTTACCCTTGAAGTCGGCGCGGTAACGCTCGAGGTAGTCGGCGCGGAACTGGTCGAGGACGAGGATGACGATGAGCTTGGGGTGGTCATCGTACGCGGTGGCACGCGCGGCGGGAAGATAGAGAAGCATGAGCGTGCAAACGAGGACGAAGGCGGCGATTCGTTTGAGCTTCAGCATAACGATAGTATTGCAGGGCTCGGGGCTCAGGGTATAGGTGCAGGCCTCAGGCCTCAGGCCTCAGGACTCAGGGCTCAGGGACCAAGGATCACGGTTCGGGTCTTTCTCGACGGGCTTGCCTCTATCGCTCCATTCCAGATAGGTCATGGGGGTGTGGTGGTCATGGGTGAACAGGACCAGCCACTGCTCGGGGATGGCTCGGGAGTAGAAGCGCCTGCGCTGCTCGATGCAGGTGACGGGATCGAGGTCGTAGCCCATGACCCAGGTGACGTCGAGATGTGCGCTGGTCGGGATAAGGTCAGAGATGTAGCAGGCGCGCTTTCCGCCTGAGTCGATGTTGACGGCGAGCAGTTGCGCGGTGTGGCCTGGGTAGCACTCGACCGATATGCCGGGGACGATTTCGGTGACTTCCCCGGGGCGCGTGTCGACGAGGGTCATCTGGCCGTTTTCGACCAGAGGATCATAGTTGCCGCTGATGTAGCTGACGGCATCGCGCTCCAGTTGGAGATGGCCGTGCTCGACTTCGCCGCGATGCGCGAAATAGCGCGCGTTGGGGAAGGTGGGCACGATGCGGCCGTCGGGCAGGCGGGTGGTGTTCCAGCCGCAGTGGTCGAAATGCAGGTGGGAGTTGATGACGATATTGACTTCTTCGGGCCGGATGCCGGCGGCTTCAAAGGCACGCGGGAGCTGCTGTTTGGCCTCGAAAATGACGCGCAGCTTTTCGTGGAGCTTGTTGCCGATGCCGGTTTCAATGGCGATGGTGTGCTTGCCGGTGCGGACGATGACGGTGTTGAGGCCGAGCAGGATGCGGTTTTTCTCGTCGGCGGGGGCGCGCTTCTCCCAGAGTGTTTTGGGGACGACGCCGAACATGGCTCCGCCGTCGAGAAGATAGGGGCCGTCACTGAGGACGGTCAGCTCGAAATCGCCGAGAGTGGCGTGGGCGCGGACGAGATTAGCGGTGTCGGGGCGTTCGGCTGGATGCATTAGCGGGCCTCCTCGGGATGGGGATTTTTCAGGTACGTCTCGAACTCCCAGAGGATGCGGTTGAAGAGCTCGGTGCGATCGGTGGGTCCGGCGATGGAGTGGGTCTTGCGGGGAAAGACGTTGTAGTCGTAAGGAATGCCGGCTTCGATCAGCTTCTGGATGTACTGGATGGTGTTGGCGAAGTGGACGTTGTCGTCTCCGGTTCCATGAAAGATGGCTATGTGCCCGTGGAGATTTTTGGCGCTGTTCGAAACCGCGTCGTCGCGATAGACGTCGGGCTCCTCGGAGGGAAGGCCGAGATAGCGCTCGGTGTAGATGGAGTCGTAATTGCGGAAGTCGGTGACGGGGGCGACGGAGCATCCGACCAGGAAGCGGTCGGAGTGGCTGAGCGCGTAGAGGGTGAAGGTTCCGCCCCAACTCCAGCCCCACCAGCCCAGGCGGTGCGGATCAAGCTGCGGATATTTCGCGAGCACCTGATCGACGGCGGCCATCTGGTCGGCAAACTGCGGCGGGCCGAAGTTGTGATACGCGACTTGCTCGAAGGCGCGTCCGCGGCCGGCCATGCCGCGATTGTCCACGTGCATGACGGCGAAGCCATGCTGGGTGAGAAGCTGATCGAAGAAGAACGTTTTGCCGCCCCAGGAGTTGATGGCTTCGCCGACGGCGGGGCCTCCATAGGGATTGACGATGAGCGGGACGCTGGCGCGGGCGCTCGTGTTGGGCGGCAACTGCAGCGTGCCGTAGAGGACGGTTTTGCCGTCGGCGGCTTTAAGGGTGAGCAACTCGGGAGCGACCAGCGTGTGTCCCTGAACGGGGTGGGACTTCCAGAACGGCGTGCAGCCCCCCTGGGCCGTGCAATAGCTGACGGTTGGCGGGCTCAGGCGCGCGGAGGATGTGTCAATAAACGAGCCGCCCTTTTTCGGGAAGTCGGCCTCATGAACGCCGGGTGTTTTGGTGATCTGACGCTTGCCGCTGCCGTCGAGCTCGACGGCCCAGACCTGCTCGCCGCGCGGATTGCCTTGGTTGGAGATGTAGTAGACGGTGCCGGTTGCCTGATCGACGGTGCCGATTTTGATGACTTCGTAGGGGCCGCTCTCGAGCTCGTTCGCGAGTTGCGCTTTGCTGCTTAGTGGATGGGCGGCGTTGAAGGTGTAGCGGTAGATGTGGGTGTAGCCGTCACGCCAGCTGCGAATGAAGAACTGGTGGTCACCGACGAATTTTACGCCGTAGGTCATGGTGAAGTATTTGGGCTCGGTCTGGGCCAGGGCGAGCTTGACTTTGCCGGTGCGAGCGTTGGCGAAATAGATGTTGAGATGCTTCTGGTCGCGGGTGAGGGTTTCGACCCAGACGACGCCGGGGTTGATCCAGCCGAAGCGCGGGATGTAGCCGTTGCCGGCGTTAAGCGGGATTTTGAGCCAGCGGGTCGGGCCTCCCGCGGCGTTTACGACGCCGACGCGGACGGCGGGGTTAGGATCGCCAGGCTGAGGATAACGTTGCTCTTCAACGGTGGGATGGAGGGGGAGCCAGTCGGTAATGGGATAGAGCGGGACGTGGGTTTCGTCCATTTGCAGATAGGCGATCTGTTTTGAATCCGGCGACCAGAAGTAGTTGCTGCGGACGTTGAGCTCTTCGAGGTAGACCCAGTCGACTTCGCCGTTGAGCAGGGCCGGGTCCGCGGTGTTGGTGAGCGCCGTAGGGGTTTCGGGCCCCTGGACTTTCTGCACGAAAAGATTGTGGTCGCGGACGTAGGAGAGGGAGTCGCCGTCGGGCGAGAACTTGGGGTCGTCGCCGCTCTGCATGTGCGAATTGCCCACGTCTGCTCCCTTGCCGGTGCGGAGATCGTAGAGCCAGAGCTCGCCGTTGGTGTCAAAAAGCAGGTGCTGGGAGTCGGGCGACCAGATGTAGTCGGGTTCGCCATAGCGGTTGCGGTGGTCGCGGTCCTGCTCGCTGATTTTGGCGTCGAGCAGAGAAGCGATTTTGGAGTGGTCGATGAGTTTTTTCAGCTTGCCGTCAGAGACCTGAATCTGCATGACGTTGCCGTCGGAGAGATAGGTGGCGCGCTGTCCGTCGGGAGACCAGCTTATGCCGCTGGGAGGATAGCCGGCGAGATCGCCGCTGTCCCAGATTTCCTTTACGGTCCAGGGATGATTGGGGGTGGGATGGTTGGGGCTTTGCGAATGGGCGGGTAAGGCGAAGAGGATGAGGCAGGCGAGCGAGACGAGAAATGAGCGCACGAGCGGCTCCCGGGCTGGAGAGTATTCGCCGGACGCCGCTTTGCCGGAACCGGGGGTGCGGCTTGGAGCGAAATAGCATTCTACCGCTACCGGGGCGGGAGCGATGTTCGCCACTGGGGCAAATGCGCTTGAGTCGGGCGGCCGTCCTTTCGGAGGGCGGGCGAAACCGTATAGACTCAAAGTTTCACTATGAATGACGAATTGCTTGCGTTGGTTCAGCTCCAGGAGACCGATCAGAAGACGAAAGAGTTGCGGGCCGAGATCGCCGCGCTGCCCCGGCAGCTTGCCGCGCTTGAGGAAAGGCTTGGACAGCAGAAGACGGGCGTGGACGCGGCGGCCAAGGCCATCAAAGAGGAAGAGACGAAACGCCGGCGGCTGGAAAGCGACCTGAAGGACATCCAGCAGAAGGTTGCGAAGTTTCGCGAACAGGCGAGCAGCGTCAAGACGAATGAGCAGTATCACGCGCTGCAGCATGAGATTGGGTTTGGCGAAGCGGAGATTGGCAAGATTGAAGACCGCGAGCTTGAGAGCATGGAGCGGTCGGAGCAACTGGAGTCGCAGCTCAAGGCCGCGCGCCAGGAGCTGGCGGATAACTCGAAGGTCGTGGAGCTTGAAAAGGAGTCGGCGCGCAAGGTTGCTGAGGAACAGCAGAAGCGTCTTGCCGGTTTGGACGAAGACCGCACGCGGCTGCGTGGGCGGATTGATGAGTCGCTGCTTGCCGAGTATGACCGGATTGCCGGTTCGCGGGGCACGGCACTGGCGCGGGTCAAGGACCAGACCTGCCTGGCGTGCCGGATGGCGCTGCGTCCGCAACTGTGGAACCAGGTGAGGAGCGGCGAGCTGATTCCCTGCGAGAGCTGCGGGCGGTTGCTTTATTTTGACAATGAAGCGCCGCCGGAACCGGATCCGCTGCCTGCGTCGCACAAGAAGAACAGGACGCCGGCCGAAGCGTGAAGCGCATCTGCATCGACATGGACGAAGTGTTGGCCGACACTCTGGCCGAGCACATTGCCCGCTATAACCGGGACCACAGCGAAGCCATTACGAAAGCCGACCTTGAAGGCAAGTGGCTGCGGGAGATTGTGTCCGCCGACCGGCTGGAGCGGCTTGAGGGCTATTTGCGGTCCGAGGATTTTTTTGAAGATCTGCCGGTGATTGAGGACAGCCAGCGCGTGGTGCGCGAGTTGGCGAAGCAGTACGAGGTTTTCATTGCGACAGCGGCGATGGAATTTCCAAACTCGTTCGGACCGAAGTACCGCTGGCTACGGCGGCATTTCCCGTTCCTCGCTCCGGCTCAGTTTGTGTTCTGCGGCAACAAGGGGGTTCTTTGCGGGGATTATCTGATTGACGATCAGCCCCGGCAGCTTCGGCGCTTCGCGGGCGAGAAGATACTTTTTACCGCGCCGCATAATTTGAATGTTTCGGAATTTCGGCGAGTGGATAATTGGCAGCAGGTTGCGAAGCTTTTTCTTCCCGGAGTGGTGCTCGAGTAGGCGCGGCGGCGGGCCCGCGTCAGGCCTTTCGTGAAAGTGCTAACTCCGTCGGGATGCGGGATGGGATCGCTTCGCTGGTGATAGTGGGCTGAGGCGGGCGCGGGTTCATAGGAGAGCCGAGAGGCCGGAGGTTCAGCGTGGGCTGCGCCATCGGGACTTGGTGCATGGTGACGATGAGCGCGACGGCATGGGAGTTTCCGACACAGCGGTAGGAGTGGGGGGTACTGGCGTCGAAGTATACGGCGTCCCCGCTTTCAACCAGGTTCACTTTGTCGCCGTGCCTGATTTCGAGATCGCCTTCGAGCAGAAAAAGGAACTCGTAGCCGGGATGGACGTGGGGACGGATGCTTCCGGGGTCCTTCGTGGGGACAAATTCGGCGTAGTAGGGATCGAGGTGTCGGTCGGGAACCATATAGGCGAGGCTTTCAAAAAAATAGGTAGGGTTTTCGACGCCGGTTTGCGGAAGCCGCATGCGCTCGTTCTTTTTATGGACGCGGAAGAGAGTGTGAGCCTCGGGCTCAAAGAAGTAAGAGAGGTCTTTGTTGAAGACCATGGCGATGCGGGCGAGATTGCGGAGCGTGGGCACGACGCGCCCGGTTTCAAGCTGAGAGAGAAAGCTGGCGGAGAGGCCGGTATGCTTTCCCAACTCGACGAGGCCCATGGACCTTTTGAGGCGGAGACGCTTGATGCGCTCGCCGATGCGCCGTTCGGCAATGAACGCTTCGGCGGTGGAGGGATCCACCTGGTCCCTGGACTTCTTTGGCGTGGGGTATTGCTTTTCCGCCGCTTTCTTCAGCGCCATCGGCTACCTCGGAACTTGCAGGTGGTTTGGATGCGGGATTTGAAATGGGTGTTTCTCAAGCGGGTTAAGGAGAATTTGCGGGGTGATTGCGCCCGGTTGGCCGGGGCGAAAAGCTCTGTTCCCGGGAGAGCTTTCCGCCCGCTGAAGGGATTGTTACATTGTCTTGTGCTTCGTGTGCATGACTCTGTGCCACACGATGGTTTCGGTGAACTGCTGGCCCTTCTTGTCGGTACCGGTGACATGCTCTGTCATCGTATTGCCGCCGTCAGAGTTGGTGACCGCGGACTCCGCAGTGACGCCGTTTGCCATTTTCTCATGGATGGTGAATTCGCCGTTATTGTTCTGAAAGCTGGCCTGACCATTGCCTCCTGTGCGCCGCAGGGTTTGCATGGAGCCGTCCTGCGGGCCGTGCCAGGACTCGTGTGTGGTTTTGCCGTCGGCATCGATTTCTCGAACATGCCAGGCGAGCATCTGCGGAGTATCCTTGGTGATAACCAGCATCATGGATTTGGGCTTTGGCTGGGAACCGAGGTCACTCTGGGCTGCATCGAACTTCCAGGTTCCTACTGAAGAACTGCTCTGGGCAAACGCGGAGGGGAGGGCAGCTGTCAACAGAAGGGCCGTAAATGCGAGAAGCTTTTTCATTTTGGAATCTCCTGATTCGTGGTTTGGACTGCCGCGGGTCATTCTCAGAGCGGCGCGGGGGATGTGTCAAGTGGCGGTGAGATCTCCGCTGTTCCAGCGATTTTCCATTTTCCAGTTGAGTGTTGTGGCGGGAGTTGGCCTGCCGCTGACGATAGTTCTCGGATGCGGGATGGTGGCAGTTCCTCAGGCCCCGAGCCTGAAGCTGCCGGAGCCGGTTACGAACCTGACAGCGAAGCGCGTAGGGGACCTGGTTGAGCTCGACTGGACGATGCCGAAGCGGACCACGGACAAGGTTTTGCTGAAGGGAAAGCAGGAAGCTGAGCTGTGCCGGCGGGCGGGTTCGGCGTCGTGTGCGCGGGTGGCAACGCTGAAACTTGCGCCGGAGGCTGCTGGTTCCTTTGTAGATACGTTGCCGCCAGCGCTTGCTTCCGGGCCGCTGCGTCCGCTGGTTTATACGGTTGAGCTGAAGAACGAGTCGGGCAGGAGCGCGGGGCCGTCGAATGAGGCGGTTACGGCGGCGGGGGCTGCGCCACCACAGACTGCGAACCTGAGCGCGCAGGCACAGGCGGACGGCGTTGTCCTGAGCTGGACGGCCACGGGCGGCGAGGAGACGGTGAGGATTCATCGCGTGCTGGTGGAGAAAAAGGGCGTGCCGAAGGTCGTGGGAGTTGCGGCTGAACAGACGCTTGAGTTTACGGGCAGGGATCAGGGCCGGGTGCTGGATCACGATGCCGCGCTGGACCATACCTATACCTATACCGTGCAGCGAGTTGCGAAGGAAGCGCTGGAGGGTCGAACGGTTGAGGTGGCGAGCGCGCCGAGCGCATCGATCACGATTAATGCACGGGATCTTTTCCCTCCCGCGCCGCCGGAGGGGCTGCAGGCGGTGGCGGATGCGGAGGGGCACTCGATTGACCTTTCATGGCAGCCGGACACGGAGGCCGATTTGGTGGGGTACAGGATTTACCGGCGCGAGGCGGGAGCGAATGAGGCTCCGACGCGGGTGGGAGCGGTGGAGGCGGGTGCTTCGTTTCGCGATACGAGCGCTTTGCCGGGACGCACTTATGAATATTCGGTGAGCGCAGTGGATCGGGATGGCAATGAGAGCGCGCGCTCGGCGGAAGTCGAAGAGATGCTGCCGCAGGAGTAGTTGGAGGGTCGATGAAGTATTGCCGTTTTCAGACTGAGGCGGGACCACAGTATGGCGAGATAGCAGAACGGGGCGGAACGCTGTGGATCGAGCGGGTGCTGGCTCCGTTTGAGGAAGATGGATGGACGACGCCGTGGACCTCGGCGTTTCATCCGGTGCGGCTGGACGAGGCGCGGGTGCTGGCTGCGGTGGTTCCGCGGAAGATTGTGTGTATCGGGCGCAATTATCGTGCTCATGCGGCGGAGTTGGGAAACGAAGTTCCGAAGGAGCCGCTACTGTTTTTGAAGCCGCCCTCGGCGGTGATCGGGCCGGGAGATGGGATTCGGATCCCGGGGCAGTCGCAGCGGGTGGATTTTGAAGGCGAACTGGCGGTGGTGATCGGTCGGGCTGCAACACGACTTGGCGCGGCGGAAGACGTGAAGCCCTACATTCGCGGCTACACGATTGTGAACGACGTGACGGCGCGCGATTTGCAGAAAGCCGATGGACAGTGGTCGCGGGCGAAGGGATTCGATACGTTTTGCCCCATCGGGCCGCTGGTGACAGACGAGATTGATCCGGCCGCCGGAGTTACGGTGGAGACGCGGCTGAACGGCGAGGTGAAGCAGCGGGGAAATACACGCGATTTCATTTTTCCGATTGACGTGCTCCTGCGGTACATCACGGCGGCGATGACGCTGCTGCCCGGGGATGTGGTTCCGACGGGGACTCCGGCGGGCGTAAGTTCCGTGCAGGTGGGCGACAGGGTTGAAGTTACCGTTGCGGGGATTGGGACGCTGGGGAATTCTGTTGGTTGAGGCATATGCGCATCCAACCAGGATAGCGACGCTCAAGAATCTGCTCGTCCGGCGCAGTCATTTGATTTCGCTGGGAGATGGCCGATAATGGCTAAGTGTGGCAAGGAGGAAGCATGGCGAAGAGTTTGCTGGAACAACTGCGCGGGATGACCACCGTAGTGTCCGATACGGGCGATATTGACGCGATTGAGAAGGTGAAGCCGCAGGATTCGACGACGAATCCGTCGCTGATTACAGCGGCGGCGCAGATGCCACAGTATGCGCCAATTGTGGACAGCGTGCTGGCAGACGCGAAGAAGCGACTGGGCGAGGACGCAACGGACGAAGCGGTTGCGAAGGAGGCGTTCAAGCATCTGGCGGTGGCCTTCGGGAAGAAGATTCTCAGCATTATTCCGGGCCGCGTTTCAACCGAAGTGGACGCGCGCGTCTCCTACGACACGGAGAAGACGATGAAGCAGGCGCGCGACATTATCCGGCTTTATGCGGAGCAGGGCGTCTCGAAGGAGCGGGTGCTGATCAAGATTGCCTCGACCTGGGCGGGAATCAAAGCGGCCGAGCAACTGGAGAAGGAAGGGATCCACTGCAACCTGACGCTGCTGTTCGGCCTTCATCAGGCGATCGCGTGCGCGGAGGCGAAGGTTACGTTGGTTTCGCCGTTCGTGGGGCGGATTCTGGATTGGTACAAGAAAGACACGGGCAAGGACTACCAGGGAGCGGACGATCCGGGCGTGCAGTCGGTGACCACGGTTTATAACTACTTCAAGAAGTTCGGCTACAAGACACAGGTGATGGGCGCTAGCTTCCGCAATATGGGCGAGATTCGCGAGCTGGCCGGGTGCGACTTGCTGACGATTTCACCAAAGCTGATCGAAGAGCTGGACGCCACGCTCGAAGTGCTGCCGCGCAAACTCGATCCGGAGAAGGCGAAGGCGATGGAGATCGAGAAGCTGCACATTGACCATGCGACCTTCGAGAAGATGCACGAAGCCGACCGTATGGCTCATGACAAGCTGAAAGAGGGAATTGAAGGTTTCTCAAAGGCGCTGGAGCAACTGGAACACCTGCTGGCACAGCGAGTAGCGGAGATGAGTGCGAATGCGCCGAGGCCCGTCGGCGCGGACTAGGATTGATCGTCAACTGACCGTTTAGGGAACCGCGATGCCCCTGTCGCGTATTTCGGAATGAGCAAGCCCCGTCGGTAGGACGGGGCTTGCTGTTTTTTGGGGGAGGGCTGTTAGTTGGCCTGCATAATGAGGTCGCCGGCCGCGATGGCCGCTTCGGCCAGCATTCGGTGATGGATGGTGAAGAGAGCCAGTTCGAGCCGGTCGGAGACGCCGGTTTTGTCGTAGATGCTGCGCAGGTAGTTTTTGACGACCTGTTCAGTGGTGATGAGGCGGAGGGCGATTTCCTTATTCTTGCAGCCCTGGATGATGAGGGCGACGATTTTCATTTCCTTGGGGGTGAGGCGGTCGCGGACGCGGACGCCCACGGGGTCGTCCTCGTGGATGGTTCCCTGGCAGCCGTTGGCGATGACGCCGCGTTCGCCGCGGATGACACGGCGCATGCAATCGATCAGCGAGGGACCGCTGACGGAGCGATGGACGGCTCCGTTGACGCCGTCCGCGAGAAAGGGCTGGATAGGCTCGTGATTCTCGACGATGACGACGGCGCGGCTTCCGGTGGAGCGAACGCGCGCCATGACCTCGAGGGTGTTGAGCTTCATGGAAGACGAAAAGATGAGGGTTGCGCCGCGAAAGGTTTCCAGGACCTGAAATAAGCGGGCTGGTTCGCCGCAGTGCGCGATGATTCGGAAGTCATCCTCAATGGCCAGAATTTTAGCCGTCCCCGCTCTGAAGATAGCCTGATTATCAGCAAGTATGATCTTGTTCATTTCTCACACATTTCCCGTGTTAGGCAGATAAAGGACGCATTGCCTGGACTACGACAAAGCTTCCGTGAAAAAGAGCCGAGCATGCTTCGCGCAGTGGCTGCGTTTGCATGCTCCATCGGCTCAAACTTTGTAGCTGATGCTAAGCTGTTTCTTTTTAGAACAAAGCTAGTACTTAAAGCATATCTTCGATGCAGCTCGGATATGCCAGAAGTGTTCTGTTGTGTTACCGGTGTTTGCTGACAAGAGTAACCGAGAACGTCGCGTTTGCAAACAAAAAAGTGACAACTGATAACCAGAGTAACGTCCCATTTTGGGATAGTTTGAGCCGTTTTGTGACGCCGCTCTCGGTTTTCTCTGGCTTTTCGCGGCATTTTTCGAGCTTTGCGCCCAGAGGATACACTGGAAAAACGATGGGGAAGCCGGTCATTTTAGCGGTGGATGACGACGCCAGCGTTCTTGAGGCGATTATTCAGGACCTGCGACGGAAATACGGGCCGAATTACCGGATTGTTCGCGCCGGATCGGGGCAGGCGGCACTGGATACCTGCGCCCAGCTTCAGCAGAGGGGGGACGAGGTTGCGCTTTTTCTCTCCGATCAGCGGATGCCGGGGATGCAGGGAGTGGATTTCCTGGAGAAAGCGCAGAAGGTCTATCCGGCGGCGAAGCGGGTACTGCTGACCGCGTATGCGGACACGGAGGCGGCGATCCGGGCGATCAACACGGCGCGGATTCAGTATTACCTGACCAAGCCCTGGGACCCGCCGGAGGAGCAGCTTTATCCGGTGCTGGACGATTTGCTGGACGACTGGCAGCACGGGTACAAGGCTCCGTTTGAGGGGCTGCGGGTGATTGGGCCGCGCTGGTCGGCGCAGGACTACCAGGTTCGGGATTTTCTCTCGCGGAACCGGGTTCCCTATTTATGGCTTGATCCGGAGCGAGAGAGCGAGGCTTTTGCGCTGCTGGAGCGGTACGGGCTGGATGACCGGCGGCTGCCGGCGGTGCTTTTCCCGGACGGATCGTCGATTGTGCAGCCGAGCCAGACGGCGCTGGCGGAAAAGGTTGGCCTGAAGACCCATGCGGAGAAGGATTTCTATGATCTGGTGGTCGTGGGCGCGGGACCGGCGGGGCTGGCGGCGGCAGTTTATGCGGCCTCGGAGGGGCTGAGGACGCTGGTGGTCGAGCCGGAGTCTCCGGGTGGGCAGGCGGGATCCAGCTCGCGGATCGAGAATTACCTGGGATTTCCTTCGGGCGTGAGCGGCGCGGACCTGGCGCGTCGGGCATACGTGCAGGCTTCGCGGTTTGGAGTGGAGTTTCTGACCCAGTGCGTGACCGGTATCCGGACGGAAAACCAATACCGTCTGATGCTGATGGGGGACGGGCGGGAGATTTCCTGTCATGTGGGGCTGATTGCGATGGGGGTGAACTACCGGCGATTACAGGCTCCCGGGGTGGAACGGATGACCGGCGCGGGCGTGTACTATGGCGCGGCACTGGAGGAGGCGAAAGCCTGCAAGGACGAAGAAGTGTACGTCGTGGGCGGAGCTAATTCGGCGGGGCAGGCGGTGATGCACTTTTCGCAGCACGCCCGGCAGGTAACGATGCTGGTACGGGGAGAGTCGCTCGAAACAAGCATGTCGAAATATTTAATCGATCGGATTCGCAACACATCGAATATAAAGGTGGAGACTTGTTCCGAGGTGGTGGAAGCACTTGGAAATGGCCGCCTGGAAAGCTTGAAGCTTCGGTGCCGCGGCGAAGAGCGGGTGGTTCCGACGACTGGGTTGTTCATCTTCATCGGGGCGGCGCCCACAACCGGGTGGCTTCCGGAGCAGATCATGTGCGATCCGCGAGGGTTTGTGCTTTCGGGGCCGGATTTGCGGGTGGATGGGAAACTGCCGCGGCGATGGAAGGAAGATCGGGATCCGTATTTGCTGGAGACCAGCATGGCGGGGGTTTTTGTGGCCGGAGACGTGCGGCATGGGTCGGTGAAGCGGGTAGCGTCGGCGGTGGGCGAAGGCTCGATTGCGGTGCAGTTCATGCACCAATACCTGGCGCGCTTTTAAGCGCCGCGGAGTTTGCTTTGGTTCTTCAGTGAGGAAGCCTTGGGGCTCAACTCGCGGAGCTTTAATTTAGTTGTGTATTTCCGGACTGGTTTCCGGATGACGAGAAAAGCGAATCAATGGAAGGTCAAGAGACGAACGTAACGTCGAAACTGGTTTCCGCGAGACAAATGCTCACGCAGCTGCGGCGGATCCCACTATTCCAACATGTGAAGGATGCGGACCTGGATTGCCTGGGCGAGCTTGAGTTGTTGGATGCGCCGGCGGGGGCGGTCCTGATTGATCGAGGGGAAGCGCATCTTTATTTTTGGGTGCTACTGCGGGGCGGGGTGCGCGCGACCAAGCCGGAGGCGGACGGCGGCTGCACGCTGCTGGGCACGCTGAAGGACGGCGATACGTTCGGCGAGGTTCCTCTGTTGACGGGAACGCCGCTGTCGGCGGTGCATGTTGAAGCGATGGCGGACAGTACCCTGCTTCGCGTGGACGGACCGTCTTTCTGGAAACTGATGAGCACCTGTCCGGTGGTGCGGTCAGGCGTGCTGCTGAATATGGGGCGGCGGCTGGAAGCGTATCAGCTTATGACGCTACACCGGGAAAAGCTTGTCTCGTTGGGAACGATGGCGGCGGGGCTGATGCACGAGTTGAACAATCCGGGCGCGGCGGCTCGGCGGGCGGCGGCGCAACTCAGGGAGAATCTGGTTCGACTGCAGGAGATCAGCCTGCGGTTTACCCAGGCGAAGCTGAATGCCGATCAACTGAGCTGTATGGCGGAACTGCAGGCCGAGGCGCTGAAGTTTCAGAAGCCGCAGGCGATGGGGTCGATGGAGCAATCCGACGCCGAGGAGGCCCTGCTGGAGTGGCTGGAAGGCGCGGGGGTCGAGAATGCGTGGAAGATTGCGCCGACTCTGGTGGCGGTGGGCTGGGGCAAAGAGGACATTGAGTGCGCGAAGCGGGCGTTTCCTGATGCGGTGCTCTCGGATGCGCTGAACTGGCTGGAGTCGCTGGTGTCGAGTTTGCAGCTGGTGGGCACGATTGAGGAGAGCGTGACGCGGGTGACGGACCTGGTCATCGCGGTGAAGAAATATGCCTACGACGACAAGAACCGCGAGCGCGAAATCGACGTTCACGACAGCATTCAGAGCACGCTGACCATCCTTGCCTATAAATTCCGGCAGAAGCAGTTGAGTATCCGCAAGATTTTTGCGGCGGAGATTCCGAAGATCAAAACGAAGGGCACGGGGCTGAGCCAGGTTTGGACGAACATTCTGGACAACGCGATTGACGCTTCGCCGGAGAAGGGCGAGATTGTGATTCGGACGTGGGTTGAGGATGGGAAGGTCCAGATTGGGATTGCCGACGAGGGCGCGGGCATTGCGAGCGAATATCGCGACCACATCTTTGAGCCGTTTTTCACGACCAAGGCCGCGGGCGTGGGCACGGGCCTCGGCCTCGACATCGCGCACCGCATTGTGGTGGGGCAGTTTGGCGGAGAGATTACGTTCGCGAGCGAGCCGGGGCGGACGGAATTTGTGGTTCGGCTGCCGGAGGCAAAGTAGGGATAGTGGGTCAGTTTAAGTCGACGGTTCTGAATGGCCAAGACATAGGTTCTCGCGCTTCAATGAGTGAATTGGGCTGTTGTCGCCATTCTGGCGTCACCGCGATGGAATTCCTGAATACTGGCCGACTTTCCAGGAGCGATCTGACCTGTACGAGCAGCTTAGTTAGAGTTGCGGGTCAGTGCTCCATCGGCGGGCCCGGGGTCCCGTCCGACCAGTCATGCACCACGACCATGAAAGTTGTCACTCGCGCTTCCGGATCATAAGACGCGATCACTGGTGAGCCTGGCAGATTTGCCCCCCAGCTCTTCGCCGCGTCGCCCGCACCATAGAACATCACGTGCGGGTACCAGTTCCTGCCCTGGTCGCTGAGGTACTGTTGCTTCGACATCATGTAGCACATGGCCCCCGGCGCCAGTGCGGGCAGTTCTCCGCTATTGAGTGCTGCAGTGATCGCCTGCACGATCTCCGCCTTCGATTTGCCTGCCAGCACAAGCCGGGTCTTCATCAGATAGATTTGTGAAACGCTCCTGGCCGCCGCCCGATTGAAGCAATTGGGGGCGCGCATCTTCGGATTCCAGAAGCCTGGAGCGTCCGTGTCCTTGGCCCAGGATCGCTCCACATAACAGAGAAAGCCGTTCGAACCTTTCACGGCGGTCGTATAGCCACGCCGTCCCAGCACCATCACGTCGGCTGCATCCGAAATCGATGCTGGAGCCGCACTGCGAGCCAGCGCGATCTCAGCATTTTGGTCCGGAATCAAATACTGATCGAGAGAAGCCATGGCCGGATAGGGAGTCTTTTCAACCTGCGCTCGAGAACAGATTGGGCAGGCTACAAAGACCAAAACAACGAATGCTTGAGCTGTGATCCAGAAATTGTTCTTCCGCATTTGATTCTCCGGGAAGCAATTGTGCCAGATTTGAAGCCAATGGTCCAAGGGCGCGACTACGACACGTCATTGATACCGATGGTATCCGATTCGTCCTGGAAAGAGGGCTTCACATCAGCGAAACTAGTTTTCGAGGCATGTGGTTCTCGACAAATGATCGCCAATGCAGTGCGCCGAGGCCGGGATGACCATCGTTCGGGGAACGTTACGCGGTGCGCAGGATGATTTTTCCGCGGGTGTGGCCTTGTTCGGCGTCCTTGTGCGCTTCGCTCGCTTTTTCGAGCGGCAGGATTTTTGCGACTGGGATTTTGAGGCTTCCGCGCGCGGCGTCGTTGGCTAATTCGCGGAGGCGGGCGGCGTCGGGCTGGGCCGAGAATCCGGCGACGCGAATGTTGCGGCTGGCCGCGCCTTTGGGGGCTCCGTTCACGGTCCCGAAGACTCCGCCTTCTTTGAGCGTGCGGAGAGCGCGCTCGGCGGTGGGTCCGCCTATGGTGTCGGCCACCGCGTCGAGGTCTCGAACCTTCTCCAGCTCTTTTTCATCGTCAATGGCTACGATCTGGTGCGCACCGAGGGTATGGGCTTCTTCCATCCTGGATTTGCGGACGCCGGCGAGCACGGTGGCTCCGTGGCCGAGGGCGACATGCACGGCGCTGCGACCCACGCCGCCAAGCGCTCCGAGGACCAGGACCTTTTGGCCCGGCTGAATTTTAACGGCGTGCTCGATAAGCCGCGCTCCGGTGGTGACGACGAGCGGGAGAGCCGCGGCTTGCTCAAAGGTGAGCATGTCGGGGATGGGTGCGAGCGCGTCGGCTTTGGCGGTGGCGAACTCGGCATAGGTTCTGCTGGTGATGCCCATGACGCGCTGTCCTTTGGTGAAGCCGGTCACGCCCTCGCCGATTGCTTCGACCTCACCGGCCAGATCGTGGCCAAGGATGGCGGGCAGCTTGACGTCGATGTATCCCCGGGCAGCGCCGCTGCGAATCTTCCAATCGATGGGGTTGACGCTGGTGGCGCGGACGCGGACGAGGACTTCTCGGGGTCCGGCGACGGGCTGGTCCACGTTTTCCATCTGAAGCTTGCTGGGGTCTCCGTAATCTTTGAGTACGACTGCCTTCATGGAATTTCTCCTTCTGCTTGCCTGGCCCTGCCGGGTTGGATGCGGGCGCCCGACATGCTGGTGGATGGAGCGGGCGGGGCATCTGAACCGGATGTTATCAAACGGGCTTCCACGAAACATTGATGAGCGGCGCGGGTCGAGTGTCGCTTGAGGAGCATCTCCGACCCATAAAGCCTCTGCTGTTCGCGCCGATAGAGAAGCCAGACGCCTCCGAATCTTCTGTGCTCCAGATTTGCGGATTGGGCAGAGGCGTCCTTGTGTTTGAAATCGCGGAAAAGGTGAGGGAAGCGCGCCGATGTTTGCCATCGTGGGAATTCTGCTGGTCTTCGGAGCCGTGATTGGCGGCTTTCTGATGGAGAAAGGGCATATTGCCGTTCTCGTGCAGCCCGCGGAATTTCTGATTATCGTGGGCGCGGGGCTGGGGACTCTGCTGATTGCCAACCCCATTCACACGCTGAAAGAGATTGGCTCGTCGGCCCTGGGCGTGTTCGGGAAATCGCACTACACGAAAGGTCGCTACGTCTCGATGCTGAAGATGATGTTCGAGCTGTTGAACAAGGTTCGGCGGTCGGGCATGCTTTCGATTGAGGCGGATATCGAGGATCCGGCGGAGAGCCTGATCTTCAAGGAATATCCGGACTTCGTTCATGACGCGCCGGTGTGCAGCTTTGTGTGCGACACGATGCGGATGGCGGTGACGGGCGGCGTGGAGCCGTTTGACCTGGACCAGATGATGGATCTGGACATGGAGGTGCAGCACCACTGCGCGCATCAGCCGGTTGCGTCGCTGCTGACGGCGGCGGATTCGCTGCCCGGGCTGGGGATTGTGGCGGCGGTGCTGGGCGTGGTGATTACGATGGGTGCGCTGGGCGGCCCGGCGGAAGAAATCGGGCGCAAGGTGGCGGCGGCGCTGGTGGGGACGTTTCTGGGGATCCTGCTGTGCTACGGGCTGGTAGGGCCGATCGGCTCTTTCATGAGCAAGGAAGCGGAAGAGGAGCACGCGTTTTTGTATGTGCTGCGCGTGCTGATGATCTCGTTTATCAAAGGCAATGCGCCGGTACAGGCGGTGGAAATGGCGCGGCGCGCGGTTCCGATGCATATGCGGCCCACGTTTGCGGAGGTGGAGGCGGCGTGCCACGGACAGCAAGCGGGAGCAAGCGCGGAAGAAAAGGTGGCGTAGCCGGAGATGCCGCCAAAGACGATCATTCTGGTGAAGAAGGACAAAGGGCACGCGGGGCATCATGGAGGCGCGTGGAAGGTGGCCTACGCCGATTTTGTGACAGCGATGATGGCGCTGTTCATTGTGTTGTGGCTGATGAACACGAACGCCAGCGTGAGGAAGGCGGTGGCCGGGTACTTCAATGATCCGCTGGGGCGCTCGACCCTGACGGGAACGGACCGCTCCGGATCGGGCGAGAACCTGCCCATCACCAAAGACAATATCAAGCACCTGAAGGAGCGGCTGGAAAAGAGTATTCACCAGTTGAATGACCTGAAGTCGCTCTCCAACCAGACTGAGATTACGGTGACGCCGGAGGGGCTGCGGATTGAGCTGCTCGAGACCAGGGACGGCAGCTTTTTTGATACCGGCAGCGCGGTGCTGAACGCGAGAGGGCGGGAGATTCTGACGCTGCTGGCGCAGCAACTGAGCACCGTTCCGAACCGCATTTCAATTGAAGGTCACACCGATGCTCAGCCCTATGTGGGGCCAAATGCGGCGCACTACGGCAACTGGGAGCTTTCAACTGACCGCGCCAACGCGGCGCGACGGCTGATGCAGGACAAGGGACTGCGCCCCAACCAGGTTTCGCAGGTGCGGGGCTATGCAGCGGAACAGTTGCGCGTTCCCAGCAATCCGCTGGACCCGTCGAACCGGAGGATTTCGCTGATCGTGCAGTATCTGAATGCCGCTCCTAATCCGGAAAGCGAGGAGATTCCGTCTGGGTCTGCTGCGGATAAAGTTGCGGCGCCTGAGCCTACAGCGAATGGCTCTGCTGAGGCAATTACACCGCGCGCGAAGCCCTCGGCGCCGGTTCCCCTGGCTGCGAGAAAAGCGAAACCCCCGGCTTCGGTCGGGTTCGTTTCTGGATTCGCTTCCGGATTCGCCTCAAGGCTGCTGAATTCGGGGCTGATGAGGAAGATGCGCGGCCGTTGAGGCGGAGCATCCGCAGGAGTTGCGAGCGACCCACTGGACCGGCAGCACGACTTTGGCCGCGGAGCGTGAAGGCTCGGAGCTGGCAAGGATGCCGAAGAGCAGGTTGGCGGCCACTCGTCCGAGATCCTGCGCGGGCTGACGAACGACAGAGAGCCGGGGCTTGAGGACGTCAGCCATATCGAAGTCGTCAAAGGCCGCGAGCGCGAGGTCGGCAGGAATGCGAATGCCAGAGTCGAGCAAGGCCGTGAGCGCGTAGCGCGTGGTGAGGCCGTTGGCGGTGAAGATGGCGGTGGGGGGCTTGGGCCCGCGTAGCGCATTGAGCAGGACGACGGATGCGACTTCCTGCGTGGGACAGGCGAGCATGGGGAGCGGCTTGAGTCGGGCACGATGCATGGCCCGGTGGTAGCCATCGAGGCGCGTGCGGAAGGTGTAGAGGCGGTCGTTGAGCGCGGCGAAGGCGATGCGCTTATGGCCGTGGACGGAAATGAGATGCTCAATGGCGAGCTCGACCCCGGTGCGGTTTTCGACCAGCACAGAACAGCAGCGCTCGTCCTTGATGGGCCGGTCGATGGCGACGATGGGAGTGCCGTCGAACTCCGGGAGGCTGAGGCGCGAGCGGCCCTCGTTTGCGGGGATCACGGCCAGGCCGTCGACGTGGCGGCGCAGCATCAACTGGGCTTCGGTGTACTCGGTTTCCGTGTCTTCGTTTGAGGTGGTGAGAATGACGGAGTAGCCATTCTCGCGGGCGACGGCGTTGATGGCGTGCGCGCACATGGCGAAGAAGGGATCGTAGAGATAGGGGACGATGATGCCAATGGTGCGGGATTTCTGGCCGCGAAGCGCGCGGGCCATTTCATTGGGGCGATAGCCGAGTTTATCAATGGCGCGCTGAACCCGCAGGGCAGCCTCTTCAGAGACGTGCGCGGACCGGTTCAGCAGCCGGGAAACGGTCATCGGCCCTACACCGGCGAGGCGAGCAACGTCTTTGATGGTGGGCTTGCGGGTCATCAGACTTTCAGGCTTTCGCGGGCCGCTCAGTGGGAATCGTGAGAACATCAAGACGTTATCACACTGCGGTATGGAACGAGAATGCAAACCACTCATTGGGGGAATGAATGAACGTACGCAGGCTGCTGTTTTTCTCCGCGTTAATGGCGTTTGGCGCTGCGCAGGGGCTCTCCGCGCAGAATGTGGCTTTTCAGCGGGCGGCAACGCTGCAACATGGAATCAATCTTTCCGGATGGTTTGCGAGCTCGCGTGATCTTTCGCCGCGGCACGTTGCGAGCTTCACGACCGCGACCGACCTGAAGACCATTCGCGCGATGGGATTTGATTTTGTGAGGCTGGGGATTGATCCGGGCCTGATTGAGCGGCATGGAGACGCTGCGCCGGCGAATCCCGAGGCGCTGACGGAATTGGATCAGGCAGTCAGGGAGGCGCTGGACAATCATCTCTCCGTGCTGCTGTGCGTTTTTCCAAATGACGAGTATAAGCACAACCTGGCGACGGATCGGGGCGTGGATGATTTTGTCCAGTTGTGGCGGATTCTGGCGACCCATTTTGCGGCAGAGGACCCGAACCATATTTTCTATGAGCTGATGAACGAGCCGGAGGTATCTGATCCTTATCGCTGGATGGGGATTCAGGCGCGGGTGGTGGAAGCGATTCGGCGGATCGACGCCTCGCACACCATTGTGGCGACGGCGGCGAATTACTCGAGCCTGCCCGACCTGCTGGTGCTGGAGCCTGTGCGCGACGCGAATGTAATTTACAACTTCCACTTTTATGAGCCGTACCAGTTCACGCACCAAGGCGCGTCGTGGGGTGCGGACGACTGGGTTTATTACAAGAACATTCCCTTTCCAGCGACGGCGTCGACGCTGGCCGAGCCGATGAAGAAAGTTCCCGGCGACCTGGCTCGGTACAATCTCTATCTCTACGGTGCGGACGGCTGGAGTGCGCAGGCGATTGCGGGGCGGATCGGGTTTGCGGCGGCGTGGGCGCGGGAGCGGCATGTTCCGCTCATCTGCGATGAGTTCGGCGCGTACCGCGACACGGCTCCGCCGGCGTCGCGCGCTCGCTGGATTAGCGCGGTGCGTTCGGCGCTCGAGGCGAACCACATCGGCTGGGCGATGTGGGATTATCGCGGCAACTTTGGGGTGGTGACGAAGACGGCGACTGAGATCACGCCGGACGACGCGATTCTAAAGGCGCTGCGGCTGAATGCCGCGGCGCAGCCTGTGCCGCTCCCCGCGCAATAACTGTCACGGACGGCAGGCCGCGACGGTTTCCTTCGCACGCGTCCAGGTTTCCGTACGGCCAAAGAGGGGGATACCGACGTAGCCGCGGAGTTTGAGCTGGTTTCCTTCGCGCGTCATCGTTCCGGTGTATGTTTTTCCTGATTTGGGGTCGTAAAGCCTGCCGCCCTTTGCGTGATCCGGCCCCGCGGGATGGAAGCCTGTGCCGACTTTCAGTCCACAAAGGGAACGGCGGCGCAGAGCCGGGTCGGGATTCTCGGCATCGACGCGGGTGGGTTCCTTGGCGCTGATGGCGATCAGTGTGGCGCAGATATCCTCGCCGCACTGATAAATGTGAATGATTGAGCCGTCCGGGTCGGCCCAGTTTCCCAGCACTCCGTGGCTCTGGCCCTGCGCTGTTGCCAGCGAGAGGGCGAGGAGAGCGAGAACCAATCTTCGATTCATCGTGCTTCTGAGGCTAACGGCTGTGAGGTGGGGGAGCAAGCGGAATCTCAAGTCCTGCTGCATTCTTCCCGATAATCGGGATGTGGACGAGCTGACGCGCGAATTTCTAATTGAGAGCCAGGACGGGCTGGACCGCATGGAGGGGGGCCTCACCGAGCTGGAAGTGCGTCCCCGGGATGGGGATCTGCTGGCCGAGATTTTCCGGTCTGTGCATACGATCAAGGGCACGACCGGATTTCTAGGCTATTCGCGGTTGGAGTCGCTGTCCCATGCCGGAGAAAACCTGCTTGGCATGCTGCGTGATGGCAGACTGGAGGCCAACGCTGCGATTGTGAGCGCGCTGCTGTCGCTGCTGGACGGGCTGCGAGCGATTCTGACTTCGATCGAAGCCGAGGGCGGTGAAGGCGAAGGGGATGACCACGCGTTGATCGCGCGGCTGCTCGATTTGCAAAACGGCGGTTCGCCGAGCGGCTCGCCCACTGTGGCCGCTCCCGAATCGCCCGTTGAGAGCACGGTTAAATCGACGGCGACGGCGGCCGATTCCACGCTGAGGGTGGATGTAGAGCTGCTGAACCGAATGATGAACTTGGTAGGCGAGCTGGTTTTGACGCGCAACCAGATTTTGCAGGCGACCAGCGCGGATGCTGGATTCACTCTGCTGTCGCGCCGTCTGGACATGGTAACGGCGGACCTGCGCGAGGCGGTGATGCAGGCGCGGATGCAACCGGTGAGCCATGTTTTCTCGAAGTTCCCGCGCCTGGTGCGCGACCTGTCGCTGCAGCTTGGGAAGCGTGTGCGGCTGGAGATGGAGGGCCAGGAGACGGAACTGGACAAGACGCTTTTGGAAGCGATCAAAGACCCTCTGACCCATTCGATCCGGAATTCCATTGACCACGGAATTGAGGCTCCGGAGGTGCGCGAGGCAGCGGGCAAGCCGGCGGAGGGAATGCTGAAGTTACGCGCCTGCCGGGACGGCAGCCAGGTGATTGTGGAGGTGATGGATGATGGCGGCGGCATTCGCGTGGAGAAGATACGAGACAAGGCGATTGAGCGCACACTCATCACGGTGGAGAAGGCCGCGCAGATGAGCGAGCGCGAGCTGCTGCAGTTGATTTTTCTGCCCGGCTTTTCGACCGCAACCGCCGTGACGAATGTTTCCGGGCGCGGCGTGGGCATGGACGTGGTGCGCAACAACGTGGAGAAAATTGGCGGCAAGGTGGAGATTGACAGCCGTGCCGGCAAGGGAACCACGCTACGAATGCGGATCCCTCTGACGCTGGCGATTGTCCCCGCGCTGATTGTGCGCAGCCGCGGACAAAGCTTCGCACTGCCGCAGGGCGTTCTGCACGAACTGGTGCATCTGACTCGGGAGCAGGCGAAGGCGCAGATAGAGTGGCTGGGAAACGCGCCGCTCTACCGGCTGAGGGAGCGGCTGCTGCCACTGGTGTTTCTGGATCGGCTGCTGGAGCAGGGTGAGTGCACGGAGGACGGTGTCGGCTGCTTTATTGCCGTACTGAATGCCGATGGCCGGCGATTTGGGCTGGTGGTCGATCAGCTAGCCGACCCTGAGGAGATTGTTGTGAAGCCGCTTTCGCCCTTGCTGAAACGGATTGGGCTGTTCTCCGGTGCGACGGTAATGGGCAATGGCGAGATGGCGTTGATTCTTGATCCAGGCGCGGTCGCGGTGCGGGCTTCCGTCGGGCTGAGCGATAAGGATGAGAAGGTAGCGAAAGAAGCGGTCGCGATCGAGAAAGCGGAGAACGAATTTCTGCTGGTTGAGACCGGGGCGAAACAGGCCGCGCTGCCATTGCGTAACGTGCTGCGCATCGAGCGGATTCCGCAGTCGAGTATTGAGCGCATCGGAGAGACGCCGGTACTGAGGTTTGAAGGCACGCTGCTTCCGCTTGAGGATTCGTCGGGAATCTTAGAAGGCTCGGCCGGGCGGGACGCTCAGGTGACGGTGGTGGTGTGCCGCGACGGCGTGCGCGAGGTGGGAGTTGCGGTTTCGCGGGTGCTTGATGTCGCGCCGGGCACTCCGCTGGCCGAAGCAGGAACCGAGGCCGTGGCCGCCGGCGTCACGCTGTTGAAGGAGCGAGTGACGAACGTGATGAGTCTGAGCCGCATCCCGCCGCTGCCGGTAACTCCCACTGGCGCGCTGCCGGAGGCGACGGTATAACGGGTGCTGTAGAAGGGAGAGAAACCCGCACTGCCGAATCCGGGATTGAGATGTGCTCGGTGAGAGTCGGGGCGACCACGTTTGCGGTGCCGCTTGTGCGCATTCTTGAAATTCTTGGCGCGCCCGCGACCCGGCCGGTTCCGCTGGCCCCTGCATTTATTGGCGGTCTGGTGCATTATCGCGGCGAGGCGCTCACGGCTGTTTCGCTGCGCAACCTGCTGGGAATGGCTCCGTATGACGGTTCTCCGGACATACTGGTCTTTGAAGGGCCCGGCGGATATTTTGGCGTGCTGGTGGATGCGGTGGGCGAGGTGGTGACGGCGCCGCCGGAGGCCTTCGAGCCGAATCTCTCGACGCTCGATGATCGGCGCAAGGCCCTCTTCGCAGGAACCTGCAAGTTGGAAGATTGCCTGATGGTGATGCTTGATCCTGACCGATTGGATCCGATGCGATTGTCGTCATAGCGGAATGGAGGCTGTACCGATGCGTGCTCTGATTGTGGACGATTCCCGATTTATACGCGACTACCTGAAGTCGCTGCTGAAGGTGCATGGCCTCGAGTGCATGGCGGCGGAGAACGGGCGGACGGGGCTGGAATGCCTGGGTCAGTCCGGCCCGTACGACGTGGCGCTGGTGGACTGGAACATGCCGGTGATGGGTGGGCTGGAGATGGTGAAGGCTGTCCGGAGCAACCCGAAGCTGAGTGCGGTGAAGATTCTGATGGTGGCGACCGAAGCCGGACACAGGTCGATTCGGGCGGCCCTGAGCGCGGGCGCGGACGAGTATCTGATGAAGCCTTTTGATGAATGCGGGCTGCTGACGAAGCTGGAGAAGCTGGGAATGATTGGAGTGATTCCTGGTTGACAGGCGCGGCGATGAACGTGATTCGCGTGGTAGTGGTCGATGACTCCGCCGTAATGCGGGCCCTGCTGCGGCTGACGCTGGCCTCATGCGCGGACATTGAGCTGATCGGCGTGGCAGTGGATGGTGCGGCGGGGCTGGAAGCGATTGAGCGGCTGCGGCCCGATCTCGTTTTGCTCGATATCGAGATGCCGGCGATGAACGGGCTTGAGGTGCTGGCGGAGATTCGCTCGCGCAGATTGCCGGTGAAAGTCATGATGTGCAGCACGCTGACGCGGCGCGGCGCGGGTGTTACGCTGGAGGCTCTGGCGAGCGGCGCGAGCGATTACGTGGCCAAGCCTGAAGCACAGCACGGGGTCCGCGAAGGCATGGAAGCGCTAAATCGCGAACTGCTGCCGAAGATGCGCGCGCTGTTTTACCGGCACGCGAGAAACGCAATTTGCGTGGCGCCCCGGCGCCGCTTCGTCACGGCCGCCACAACCTGCGGCGTTCTGGTCGTCGGCGTTTCTACGGGAGGCCCGGCGGCGCTCGAACAATTCCTTCCCGCGCTGCCTCCGGATTTTCCTCTGCCGGTGCTGATTGCGCAGCACATGCCCGCACTGTTCACCGCGCTGCTGGCTGAGCGGTTGGACGGGCTATGCAGGATTCCGGTGCATGAGGCGCTGCCCGGCGAGGTACTTCAGCGAGGGATGGTTTATCTTGCGCGCGGAGACCGGCACATGCGGGCGGTGGGCTCCGCTGCGCATTGTGCCCTGCACTTCACGGAAGCTGGTTCCGAGCAGGTTTGCCGTCCTTCTGTCGATGTATTGTTCCGTTCCGCGGCGGCGGTGTATGGGGCGGGCGTGCTTGCTGTGATGTTGACGGGCATGGGCTCCGACGGGCTGGATGGATGCCGCGCAATTTCCGCCGCGGGGGGAAGAATTCTGGTTCAGGACTGCGAGTCGAGCGCGGTGTGGGGAATGCCGGGAGCGGTCGCCAGAGCCGGATTGGCGGACCAGATTTTGCCACTGCATGCGCTGGCGGCGGAGATTGTGCGGTCCACCGCGCGGTCTATACCTCGATCTGACTCGCGGCCCACGGCGCGATAGCGAACCCCTCAGGAGAATTGATCGTTATGGCCTGTACGGATGATGATTTTGCCTATCTTCGCTCGATCGTGCTGGAGCAATCGTCCAACCTGCTCGACCCGGCGCGCGACTATTTGTTTGGGTCACGGTTGCGCGCGCTGCTGAAGGCGAAGGATTTTTCGTCGCTGGACGCGATGGTAGCGGCGCTGCGCCGCGGGCCGGAGCGTGCGCTTCGGCGGTTGATTGCAGAAGCCATGGCGGTGAATGAGACGAGTTTCTTTCGCGATCGTGCGCCGTTTGAATTGATGCGGCGGGAATTGCTGCCTGCGCTTCTGCGACAGCGGGAAGATTGCCGTCGCCTGCGCCTGTGGAGCGCGGCCTGTTCCACCGGACAGGAGGCTTACTCGCTGGCCATGATGCTGAGGGAGGATTTTCCCGAGCTTCGGGATTGGAAGACAGAGATTCTGGCGACGGACCTTTCCTCCGAGGCGATTGCGCGAGCGCGGGCCGGCCGGTATCAGCGCCTGGAGGTAAATCGCGGATTGCCCGCGCGTTCTCTGGTGAAATTCATGCGGCGGGTCGGAGAGGAGTGGGAG
>JBAPRH010000025.1:0-40399 GCA_049280995.1 Acidobacteriaceae bacterium | reverse complement strand
CCCCCTCACCCTCCCCCTTACCCCGCTTGTTGTCGAGCCTATTACTTCGGAATGTGCTCCACGCACCACAGCCGCGCGTTTTCTGCTGACTTCAGCGCGAAAGGGTGCATAAAATGCGAATAACAGCATTACAGAAAACTATGACTGACTCCGTCCAGCTCCCCGCTCGTTCCGGACGCATGCATGTCCTGATCGTCGATGAAGACGCCGCCGTGCGTTCCGCCTGTTGCGAAATCGCCGCCTCGCGCGGCTTTGTCCCCTACGGCATCGACAGCCTTGCCGCCGCGCGGAGCCTGCTGCGCGGCAACAGCGTCGATATCCTCATTCTCGATCTGAAATCACCCGCCGGGGAAGGTCTCGAACTGCTCGAAGAGGTCAAGCTGCTCCATCCCGAGATCGCCGTCATCGTCATGACCGCCTTCGCCACCGTTACCTCGGCGGTTGAAGCCATGCGCACCGGTGCCAATGATTACCTCACCAAACCCTTCGCCGTCGACGAACTCGCGGCCGTGCTCGACCGCGCCGCCGAGCGCCGCAGCGTGGACACCGCCGGCCGCCGCCTGAGGGAAAAGCTGCGTTCGCAACAGGGGCTCGGCAACCTCATCGGCAGCAGCCCGGAGATTGAAAAAATCTACCGCATCCTCTCCAAGGTCGCGCAGACCGCCCATCCCGTGCTCATCCTCGGCGAAAGCGGCACCGGCAAGGAGTTGATCGCGCGCTCCATCCACTCGAACGGCCCGCACGCCTCGAAGCCCTTTTTGCCCGTTGATTGCGGCTCGCTGGTCCCCACGCTGATCGAGAGCGAGCTGTTCGGCTACGTCAAAGGGGCCTTCACCGGAGCCACCCGCAACAAGGACGGGCTGCTGGCCTCCGCCGAGGGTGGAACCGTCTTCCTCGACGAGATCGGCGAGATGCCCCTCGACCTTCAGGCCAAGCTGTTGCGCGCCTTGCAGGAAAAGGAGATTCGACCGGTCGGCGCGACCCACCGCGTGCCCATCAACTGCCGCATTCTTGCCGCCACCAACCGGGACCTGGCCGCCATGGTCGAGCAGGGCCGATTCCGCAAGGACCTCTATTACCGCCTCAACGTGGTTGCCTTGCGCATTCCTCCACTCCGCGATCGCCGCGAGGACATTCCGCTGCTGGCCGCGCATTTCCTCAATCGCACGAATCAAAAAGGCGGCGCAAAGTATGTCCTCTCCGACGACGCGCTGCGCACCATGAGCGAATACGCGTGGCCGGGCAACGTGCGCGAGCTCGAAAATTCCATTGAGCGCGCCTGCGCTCTCTGCTCCGGACCGGTGCTGCGGCTGGGAGACCTACCCACGCAGCTTCAGGATTTCCATCTTCACAACTTCCGCAGCGCAGCCGCCGGCCGCGCGGGAAAACCCTCGGAAGACAGCTCCGCTGACGTAACTCCGCTGGCCGATCTGGAGCGCCAGGCCATTCTCGACACCCTGCGCCAGCTCAACGGAGACAAGCTCACCGCCGCCCGACTGCTCGGCATCGGCAAAACCACGCTCTACCGCAAGCTGAAGGAATACGGCATCGGCGAATCCCCCGCCGGCCTGTAACGCCAGCCCGTATTTACAGAGGAGCTTCCCAATGCCCGAACGAATCATGCCTGAACCAGTTTCGACCGATCCAGCTTTGACCGAACCAGTCTTGTCCGAACCTGTCGCGCCCAGGGGGCCTTCGCCGGAAAGCGTTCTGCTCGTCACCGGCATCGCTGGAGCCGAAAACTGTGCCGCTGTCGTCTCCAAGCAGTTCGGGCTGGCCGTCGAAACCGTCTCCAGCCGCAAGGATGCGCTGGCCGCGCTGCGCCGCCGCAACTACGCCATCGTGGTGCTCGACAGCTCCATGCTGGAAGCCGCGGTCGCCGACGCCGACGCTGTGTTCAAGCACTCCGGCCTGGCCATTCCGCTCGAAATCAACTTCGCCATCTCCGGTGGCGGCCGATTAGTCCGCGAAATTCGCGCCGCCCTCAGCCGCCGCCAGCTCGAACAGTCAGTCGCCGCGCGCGCCGCCGCCACCTCGCTCGAAAGCAATCTCCGCGATACCGTGGCCGGGCTGCTGCTCCAGTCGCAGCTCGCGCTCGCGGAACCCTCTCTCCCCCCGCAACTGGCCAACAAGCTCAGGCTCATGGCCGAGCTGGCCGGAAGCCTCCGCCAGAAACTCGACCGGGCCAGCGCGTAGCAAAGCCGCCCTGCGCGGGCGGCGGTGCTAGCCGCACAGGCCTTGAGGCGGGGCAAGAAGTCATCCCCAAATACCGGATGACTTCTTGTCCCGCCAAAATCCTCGCTTCTTCCAAATCTGCGCTTGGCTTTCGCGGCTTCCCGCACCTCAATACCGACCTCTTCCGGCGCATTGGAGGCTCGGCCCTCATTGATTTGATGATTGCGGTCTCCAAGGTCAGGGACGGCGAGTCCGCATGGCGAGTCCTGCCCGCGCTATGGTAAACAGCATCTATACCATCCGTGCCTAAGTCGAGCCCCCAACCCCCGTCCCAGCCCCAGCCGCCTGCTGCACCCTCGTCTGCTCTGGGTCCGCTGGTTAGCTCATTCAGCGCCGGGACGTTCATTATCCTGGCGCTCGTTCTCGCCGCGCTTTACTTCGCACGCATCGTTCTTATCCCGCTGGCCATCGCCCTTTCGCTCAACTTCCTGCTTTCGCCCGCCGTCGCGCAAATCGAGCGCCTCCGGATCCGTCGAATCCCGGCTGTCCTGCTCGTCATTGCCATGTCCTTTGCCCTTGCCGGCGGAGTCGGATGGATTGTCACCCGCCAGGTGGTCGCGGTCATCAACGCCCTGCCCAACTATCGCCTGAACATCTACGTAAAGCTCTCGTCGCTCCACGCCCCCACCACTGGCCCCCTCGGGCGCACCGTCAAAAGCATTCAGGAGATCGGCACCGAAATCTCCGCTGCCACCAACCCCAAGCCGCCGGAGACGGAGCCGCCTGCGCGTACCCGCCGCGAACGCGATCTCCAGCGCCTCGAGGAGGCCAGCAAGCCGGTTCCCGTTCGCGTCATCCCCGCCGAGCCCACCACCGGCGAGTATCTCCAGCAATACGCGCGCCCGCTGCTCGAACCCATCGGCGTGCTGATCATGATCCTCATCTTCACGTTCTACATCCTCGTGAAGCATGAGAATCTCCGCAACCGCCTCCTGCTGCTCGCCGGCCGTGGCCGCATCAACCTCATGACCCAGGCTATGAACGAGGCCGCCGGCCGCATCAGCCGCTATCTCGTCATGAACGTCATGGTCAACGCGACCTATGGAGTCGTCTTCGGGGTCAGCCTCTATTTCCTCGGCGTTCCCAACGCCACCCTCTGGGGAGCCCTCATGGGCATCCTCCGCATGGTCCCCTATGCCGGAACCCTCGCCGGCGGCGTCTCCGCCATCGTCTTCACCCTCGCCGTCTTTCCGGGCTGGTGGCATTCCCTCTGGGTCGTGCTCCTCTTTGGAGGACTCGAGTTCTTAGTCGCCAACTTCATTGAGCCTCACATCTACGGGCGGCGGACCGGCATCTCTGCCTTCGCCCTCATCATCATGGCCGTCATCTGGACCCTCCTCTGGGGATGGCCCGGCCTCATCGTCTCCACCCCGCTGACTGTCTGCCTCATCGTCATGGGCCGCTACATCCCGCAGCTCTCTTTCCTCGACATCCTTCTTGGCGAAGACGTCGAGCTCTCCCCGGAGGCCCATTTCTACGAGCGGCTCCTCGCCATGGACCAGTCCGAAGCCCACGAGATCGCCGTCACCTACCTCGAACACCACACCCTGCTCGACCTCTACGACCGCGTTGTCCTGCCCGCCCTCATCCTCAGCGAGCAGGACCGGCATAAAGGCGTTCTCGACAACGTACACGGCAAATGGCTCTACCAGAGCGTCACCGAATTAGTCGCCGAACTGACCGACTATCAGCACGAAAACAGGGATGAGGAGGAAGCTAAAAAAGAGGCCGAAGAAAAACCAGCGCGAGCGGAGGCGGAAGCCCTCGAAGGAACCGAAGACGAGCAGCCCGGCCCCGTGCGCCCTGTCGTCTGCATACCCGTTGAAGACGAAGTTGACGAAATTGCCGCCACCATGTTCGCCCAGCTCCTCGAGCAGCGCGGCCACGGAACCATGCTCCTCCATGCTTCCGCGCTCACCCTTGAAATCCTCTCCCGCCTCGCCGAAGACCCCGACACCACGGTCTGCGTCTCGGCCGTTCCGCCTTTCGCCTTCGCCCAGGCGCGCAAGCTGGCTCAGTCGCTCCGCGATAGCCTGCCGCATAACCCTGTCCTCGTCGGCCTCTGGGGAGGCAACGGCGACCGGGATGCCCTCCGCGCACGCTTCGGCAATGCCCGCCCCAGCGCCGTCCCCACCACCTTCCGCGCCGCCCTCGACCAGATCAAGGAACTCACCACTGCAAAGTCCAAACCCAAGTCCCCCGCGCTCACTTAGCAAGCGTTCAGCGACCAGGAGGCCGCAGAGTGAGATTTGTCAGTCCCAACCTTACCTACATCGAACTCATCCGGAAAATTGAGGGCTCTTCCATGATTCTCATTCCCAATCCCGGAAAATTCATGAAACGGCCTGACTAAAGCTTAGGAGACCGCTGCACATCGCGCACGCCGGGGACGCGGCGCAGGCCCTGCACCAGCCGTGCCAAATGCCGCACGTCTTCGGCGTCCACGACAAACTCCACGATCGCCTCGTCGTTGCCCGCGCGCGAATCGACGGTGCGAATATTGGCGTTCTCGTCGCTGATGACCGCAGTCAGCTCCTTCAGCATCCCGGTGCGGTCGTCGCAGAAAATCGTCAGCCTAACCGGATAGGTCTGCCGCCGGGCAACCGATTCGTCCGCCGGCTGTGCCCACTCCACAGAGACCCGCCGATCCGATTCGTACAGCAGGTTCTGCACGTTGGGACAGCTGCGCGCATGGACTGCGACCCCCTTGCCGCGCGTGACGTAGCCGATAATCTCTTCGCCGCGAATCGGGTTGCAGCATCGCGCCCGATACACCAGCAGATCGTTCTGTCCTTCGACCTGCAGCGTGTCAACGCCGCTGGCCATCGACACGCGCCGTACCGCGTCGGAGACCTCCGCCACCGGCTGCTCGGACTCGACAGCTGGCTGGCCGGTTGCGCCGGGGCTCAGCCGGTTCAATACTTGCCGCGCCGAATACTTGCCGAACCCGATGGCTGACATCAGGTCGCTTTGCGTTGCGAGACTGTAGTCGGCGGCCACCCGCTCGTAGTCCGTCTCCTCAAACTTTGTCAGCGAAACCTTGTATTTACGCGCCTCGCGTTCGAGCAGCTTCCGGCCAATGTCAATGGCCCTCTCGCGCTGATGCTCGTTCAGCCAGTGCTTGATCTTGTTGCGCGCCCGCGAGCTTTTGACGAACGTCAGCCAGTCACGGCTGGGCGTGTGGCCGTTCTGCGTGACCACTTCAACAATGTCCCCGTTGCGCAGCTTTGATCGCAACGGAACAATCCGACCGTTGACCTTTGCGCCCACACAGGTGTTGCCGACCTCGGTATGGATGGCGTACGCGAAGTCGAGCGGCGTGGCGTCCTTGGGCAGCACCACGACCTTGCCCTTCGGCGTGAAGGTGTAGACCTCTTCCGGGTACAGGTCGATCTTCAACGTCGAGAGAAACTCGTTCGGGTCGGTCATCTCCTGCTGCCACTCGACGAGCTGGCGAATCCAAGCCAACCGCTGCTCGTCGCGCGCGCTGATGGGCGATCCGGGGTCCTTGTATTTCCAGTGTGCCGCAATCCCTTCCTCGGCGATACGGTGCATTTCTTCCGTGCGAATCTGCACCTCGAACTGATGTCCGCCCTCGCCCATCACCGTGGTGTGGAGAGACTGGTAAAGGTTCGGCCGCGGCATCGCGATGAAGTCCTTGATGCGGCCCGGTATGGGACGCCAGACGCTGTGGATCAGCCCGAACACCGCGTAGCAGTCCTGCACGCTGGTGGTGATGACGCGCAGCGCCAGCAAATCGTAAACTTGGTCAACGGAAATCTTCTGCTTGATAAGTTTCTGGTTGATGCTGTAAAGACGCTTGATGCGCCATTCGACCCGCGCTTTGATGTGGTTTTCGGCCAGCTTCTCTTTGAGCAGCGCTTCTACTCCGGCCAGAAGCTGCTCACCCTCGGCTCGCCGGGCTTCAACCGCGTCGCGGACCTGCTGAAACGTGAACGGATCGACGTAGCGGAAGGCCAGGTCTTCCAGTTCGCCGCGAACCTTGCCCATTCCGAGGCGGTGCGCGAGCGGTGTGTAAATGTCGAGGGTCTCACGCGCAATAGCCTGTTGCCGGTCGGGCGGAAGGTGTTCCAGCGTGCGCATGTTGTGCAGCCGGTCAGCCAGCTTGATGAGCACCACGCGCACGTCGCTCACCATGGCCAGCAGCATCTTACGAACGTTCTCCGCCTGGCGGTCTTCGCGGTTGGCGAACTGGATTTTGTCGATCTTGGTTACGCCCTCGACAATGTGCGCGACCTGCTCGCCAAACTTCGCCGTAATGTCTTCGGTCGTGACGGGTGTGTCTTCGACCGCGTCATGCAGCAGCCCGGCGGCAATGGCCGTTGAATCCAGCTTCATCTCCGCCAGCACCATCGCCACTTCCAGCGGATGCAGCGCATAGGGCGCGCCGGATGCTCGCATCTGCCCCTTGTGGTGTTCCAAGCAGAACTCCCACGCTTTGCGGATAATCTCAGGATCGTCGCTGGGGCGGTTGGCGCGCACCATGGCCAGCAGATCGTGGAACTTATCCGCGAACAGCTCATTGCCTGGCCCGGCTTTAGGCTGGGTCTTGACCGGAGTGGTCTGGGTCGCCGCCATATCTCATTCTATACGGGGACTGGCCTTCCAGGCAGACGGGACTGGCCGTCCGGGCAAACGGGACTGGCCGTCCGGGCAAACGGGACTGGCCGTCCAGGCAAACGAGCTTCGCGCACCCCACGCCGCTCTAGGTACTGCTCCCGCTGGTCGCGAGCTGGCATCCGTGCGTCGGTCGCTTTGCAAGCGTAGCATCGCGCACGATGTGCGACGATGGCTATATGCCTGAGAAGCGCGGCCGTAAAGAACCCAAAGAGCGAAAGCCCACCGAAAGAATCGCAAGCCCGGAGACGCAGGCGCAGGCTTCGGGGCGGGAGAACGTGGCGGTCATCTCTCGCCGCGCAGCGGCCAGGTTGCGCGCCGGCCATGTATGGGTTTACCGGTCGGACGTGACGGCTGTGCCTGAAAACGCTTCGGCTCTGCTGCCGGTTTGCGATACTCGCGGCGCGCTTCTGGGAACCGCGCTCTATAGCCCAGCTTCGGAAATCGCCCTTCGACTGATTTCGCGGGAAGAAATTGGTTCCGAAGCCGAATGGCTCGAAATCCTGGCTGACCGGATGCGCGCCGCCATCGCCGCGCGCCGCGACCTACTGGCCAACGCGGAGACCAACGCCTGCCGCCTCATCTTCAGCGAGGCTGACAACCTGCCTGGCGTCGTCGCCGATAAGTATGGCGACCTCGTTGTGCTTCAGTTGCTCAACAAAGCTCTTGACAACGACGCGGTCCGCATCGTCGCGACCAGCGTGCTGAAGGAGGCGCTGCATCCCTCCGTCATCGTCGAGCGGCCTGACGCCCGCATTCGCGAACTGGAGCAGTTGGAGGTTCCTCTGGACGCGCCGCCACTCTATGTCCGCGATGAACTGGAATTGCAGACGCAGTTCCGGCTCAACGGTCTCCAATTCCACTACGACGCAGGCGCAGGGCAGAAGACGGGCGCGTTCCTCGACCAGCGCGAAAACTACGCCGCCGCCGCCCGTTACGCCCATGGAGACGCGCTCGACGTATGCACCTATCAGGGTGGGTTTGCGCTGCATCTGGCCCGCGCCTGCGACCGCGTTACCGGAATCGACGTTTCCCGCGCCGCGCTCGAAGTGGCGGAGCAGAACCTCGTCGCCAATCGCGCCGCGCTGCGTGCCGAAGTGGAATGGGTCGAGGCCAACGCCTTCGACCTGCTCCGCGACTGGAGCCTTTCCGGCGTGATGTATGACACGGTCGTGCTCGATCCGCCGGCCTTCGCCAAGTCAAAGCGCGCTGTCGAAGGGGCACTGCGCGGCTACAAGGAGCTGAACCTGCGTGCGCTGAAAATGCTGCGCCCCGGCGGCACGCTGGTCACGTGCTCCTGCTCGCATCATGTCTCGTTGGCCGATTTCACCGCCGTCGTGGCCGCTGCGGCAGGCGATGCGGGACGCCGTGTCCGGCTCATCGAGCGGCGTGGCGCGGCGGCGGACCATCCGGTAATCCTGACGATTCCGGAAACCGAGTACCTGAAATGCCTGATCTGCGCGGTTGAATAACGCAGGCACCGGACGATTCGCAGAGCTTACGACCAGCGGGAATGGCCCCAGAGACTTCCAAAAGCAGGAATGGCACGAAGCGCGCGAGCCTGGATGGCTAGGCCTAAACGCCAACCGGGAACGGCTTCGGTGAGGACTCTTCGAGGTTCGCTCCGCTGCGCCAGCGCTCGAAGCGCCCCTGGAACAGCGACAGCAGCCCGGTGTAGAGGTAGCCGACCAAAAACAGCAGTAGAAACGGAATGGTGAAGTAGTTCGCGTTGGTCCATGCGTACCAAATGGTCAGGACGAAGTAGCCGCCGATGGCCAGCTCAATCCAGGGAACAATCCCAAGCCGCTTGCGATACTTCGCCGCCTGCGATTTTTCGCCCCTCTTCTGCACGCGGTATTTCGGAGTCCGTTTGAACGCAGTCTGGATGCCGAAGATGGCCTCCATGACTGCTTTGGTGTTGGTGATGGTCAGCCCGATGCCGAGCGACATCAGGAACGGCAGATAGAGAAATGTCTTATACCAGCGGCCTGGAAACAGCTCCTTCTGCGAGACGAGGTAGAACGCTGAAATCGAGAACGTCGACGCCATGAACAGGGGGAAGTCGATCAGCAGCATCTGAAACCAGCCCTGATAGAAGCGGATGATCATGGCCGGCATCAACAGCACGGAAAGCACGATCATCAGCGGATAGCTGATGTTCGCGGTCAGGTGATACCAGGCCTGGATCTTGGTGTGGAGGTTGACGTCGCTTCTGAAGACCTGCGGCAAGATTTTCTTCGAGGTCTGGATGAGCCCCTTGGCCCAGCGCGCCTGCTGTGTCTTGAAGGCCGTCATCTCAATGGGTAGCTCGGCGGGGCAGACCACATGCTGGAGATATTTGAACTTCCACCCGATGAGCTGCGCGCGATAGCTCAGGTCTGTGTCTTCGGTCAGCGTGTCATGCTGCCAGCCTCCGGCTTCGTCAATCACGTTGCGACGCCACATGCCTGCGGTTCCGTTGAAGTTGAAGAACACTCCGCTGCGCGACCGGCCGCCATGTTCCAGTACAAAGTGGCCGTCGAGCATGATGGCCTCGACCTGGGTCAGAAAGCTGTAATCGCGGTTGAGGTGCGTCCATCGCGTCTGGACCATTCCGATCTCAGGCTCGGCAAAGTGGTGGATCACCTGCATCAGCCACTCCGGAGGCGGCACAAAATCCGCATCGAAGATCGCCACAAACTCGCCGGTCGCGACCTTCAGACCCTCGTCGAGCGCGCCGGCTTTGAACCCATACCGATTTGTCCGGTGCAGGTAGACAATGGGCAGCCCTTCGTCGCGATATCGGTCGCAGATGGCCCGGGCCACATCTTTTGTCTCGTCGGTCGAGTCGTCCAGAAGCTGAATTTCCAGCAGCTCGCGCGGATAATCCAGGTGACTGCACGCCTCGATGAGCCGGTCAATCACGAACTGCTCGTTGTAAATGGGAAGTTGAATCGTGACGCGCGGCAGATGCTCGAAACGCTGCGGAGGCTCGGTGGTGGCATTCTTTTTGTGCCGGTAATAGAGCCACACAAGTTGATACCGGTGTATTCCATAAAAAGCCAGAATCACCATCACCACAAAATAAGGAATCAGCAGCGAGGTGTCGAACCAGTTCCATTGATACAGGTGCTCAAAGGTATGGTCGCCGTAGTGGTAGCGGAGATAGTGCCGGAGCCCGCCCCTCTCTTGAAAGAAGGCGAGCGTCTGCAAATGGACGTTCAGGCCGGCCAGCGTGGATGCGAGATCTTCGAGCAGGGTCGTGTTCTCCGCGAGAAGCGATCAACAACTATTCTAAGGGCGACAATGGCTTACCGAATCGTTTTCAGAAAATCCAGAAACGACCGAGGTTCGACAATCACGATATTTCCGTAACGGGTCTTTATAGGGTGATTCATTAACGACGCAAAATGGTTTTTATCTCCGGTGATAAGAAAATCGGCCCCTGCGTCGATGGCCGACGCCAAAATCGGTTGATCCTTTCCGGGAAGCTTGACCCAGGAGGGGAGCGCGTCCCGCTAAGGGTCGGAGACCATTACCGTCTGATCCAGGAGTATTTCCAGCCGCTTCGATTGCTCATGGCTTTGGCAATTTCGCCGCGCTTCGTCTGCTGCGTAAAGCGAAGTGACGACCAGAACTCCAGGCGTGCTCCATAATTCCAGAAACGCATTGTCGGGTTTGTATGAGGCTGAGAAAATCACATTGGCATCAAGGAAGACATACAACCGCTCAGGCATTGCGGTTCCGCGACTGCTTGTGCCCGCTCAAATTCTTCCGGATCGTCGCCCATGTTGCCTTCATTTCCTTGTTGGTAGGCAGCGAATCTCTTCTCCCAGCATCCGTGTGGGGAACCTTTGCCGGATCCAGCCCCAGTTCCCGGACCGCATCACACGCCGCGTCATAATCTTCCTTCGTGACCGCATTGTTTAGCAGGAACTCTGCTTTGCGCTCCGGCGTATAAATCTCGACCGGAACAGCGATAGCCGGGCGGAACAGAATTCCGTCTTCGCGCTCTTCCGTGATCAGCAGGTCACCTTCCTTGAGGCCGAAACGCTGTCGCAACTTGATGGGAACGACGATGGTTCCGCGCTTGCCAACCCGGCTGGTTTCCATTCAAATTCTCCGATATTCAGAATATCAGAGCGGTTACTCCGGTTTATAGGTGTTCTTCCCCCAGTGGAAGCTCACCGTCGGCGTGCAGGTGCTGCTCTGGTAGTAGACGACCGTGTCTCCAATGTCGTGGCCGGGAACCCACGGAGTCAGCGCGCCGATGAACTTCCCCTGCTTATTGACCGTAACGTGGAACGGGCGCTTCACGTCGTAGGACTCGGTGCCGATCGTGTACTTCGGGTCATTGTGGAAACCCTCGCCCTCCACCAGCACCAGTTCCGCATCCTTTGCGCCCAGAAGCACGCTGATCTTGCAGCCCCGGTCGGTAGCTTCGATCGGAAAAGGCACCACCGTTACTGCAGCCCCGTGCTTGCGGTCGGCGGCAACCAGCGCCACGCGGACCGGCTCGCCCTTTGCGGCCGTTGTGGTGATGGTGATGGGCGATCCCGGCTTCAGTGCCTTTGTGCAGGAGCGGACAGGAGCCACCTTCCCCGCATTGGCTTGCGCCGCCCCGGCAGCGTCGGTTGGAGCCGCCGGCCCGGGCGCCGCGACGCCACAAACGGCCGTCCCGGAGGCATCCACCACGATGCCGGACATCACCTTTGAGACGTTCTGGTTCAAGGGCCAGTACAGGAGCGTGAGCTGCATGTCCGGCGTGAAGCCCTTGCCGGTGATCTCATACGTAATCTTGGTGGCTCCAGCAGCGTTCTTGGTGCGACCTGTCTCCTTGAGTGCGAGCGACATGCCGGGAGCTGACTCCGGCGGACCCCAGTTGGCCTGCGCGCGGGCCAGGTTGGTCAGCGCAAGCCGTATCCGCGCTTCTTTCTCCTGCTGGACTTGCTGCGGCGTAGGCGTGTGCGCCGCGGGCGGCAGGTCGTGAAGCTGGAGTGGCGGAACATTCGTCTGCTGAGCTGGCGTGGTTTGCTGCTGCTGTGCCGGAGCGGTTTGCTGCTGCGGCTGCGGAGCGGCAGGTTGTGACTGGGATTGCGCGAGCGCGGCAATCGAGAGCGGCAGGGCAATGCCACAGGCCAGGAGATTACGGAAACGCATATATAAGGAGGATAACAGCGAAGAGTCGTTCGCCAACAGCCGCTACTTCCGGTGTCCGGGGTGGGGATGGGAGCGTGGCTGGCGGCGTTGGCCTGCTCTGGCTATTCGCTACAATCAGTCATGCCCGAAGACACGCAACTGCAGGCCCGCGCGCGCAAGATCAAGCTTTTTCTGATGGACGTGGATGGCACCTTGACCGATGGAGGCGTCTGCCTCATGGCCACTCCCGGCGTGAAGAACATCGCCGAGCTAAAGGTCTTCAATTCCCGCGACGGAGCGGGGCTGAAGCTGGCCCGCATCATGGGAATCCGCACCGGCTTTATTACCGGACGCAGCTCCGAAGCGGTTCGCTCCCGCGCCCGCGAGCTTTCCGTGGACTACGTTCATCTTGGCCAGGAGAACAAAATGGCCGCCTTCGAGCAGTGCCTGAAGGATGCGGGCGTCACCGTGGACCAGACTGCATGGATGGGCGACGACCTGCCCGACCTGCCGCTCGCCCGCCGCGCCGGGCTCGCCGTCGCCGTGGCCGATGCGGCGCCCGAGCTGAAAGCCGCCTGCCATTACACGACAGTCGCGGCGGGCGGCAGAGGAGCAGCTCGCGAAGTGATCGAGTTGATCCTGAAGGCGCAGGGGCGATGGGAAGAAGCCGTTCCGAAATCAATCGCGTAACCAGTAGCGTTTCGCGTCCGGCTGAAACCGCAGATTCGTCCTGCGAAGCAAGCCCGTCCTTCCCTGGCGCACTGCGTTTATCATTTGCTTGGGAGAAATCCGCATGATGTTTTCGCTGCGTAGGGCCTTCTGCGCCGTTGCGCTTTTGTTCGCGTCCACCTTCGTCATCACATTCTCGGCTTCTGCGCAGGCCGGGGCTTCAGCTCATGCCCATGTTGCGCCTGCGGGCCATGCGTGGTGGGACAACGCGGTGATTTACGAGATTTACCCGCGCAGTTTCCAGGACTCGAATGGGGACGGAGTGGGCGATCTGAACGGCATTACGTCGCGGCTGGACTACCTGAAGACGCTGGGTGTCGACGCAGTCTGGCTTACGCCGATCTATCCGTCGCCGCAGGTGGATTTTGGCTACGACATTTCGGATTACGACAATATTGATCCGCAGTATGGGACACTGGCCGATTTTGACCGGCTGGTGGCGCAGGCCAAGCAGCGGCACATCGGCGTGATTATGGACCTGGTGCTGAACCATACGTCGGACAAGCATCCCTGGTTTATTGAGTCAGCGAGCTCGCGGACGAACCCCAGGAGCAACTGGTACGTCTGGCATGACGCGAAGATGGTCAACGGCAAAAGGGAGCCACCGAATAACTGGATTTCGCTGTTTGGCGGGTCGGCCTGGCAGTGGGACGCGAAAAGAAACCAATACTACTATCACCGTTTTTATGTGCAGCAGCCGGATTTGAACTGGACGGATCCGCAGGTGCGCAAGGCGATGTATGACGTGGAGCGGTACTGGATTCATCGCGGCGCGGCGGGGTTCCGGCTGGACGCAATCACCTCGCTGTTCGAGGACCCGACGTTTTCCGATGAAGCCTATATCCGGGACAAGAACGGGAAGATCAAGATCAACGCCTACGGCGATAAGGAAGTGGAAACGAACAAGACGGATGGTCTTCCGCAGGTGAACGGCGTGCTGAAGCAGTTGCGGAAGGTAGCGGACTCGACCAGCGATCCGAAATGGGGCCGGAAGGTGGTGCTGATCGGGGAGACGTATGTCGACTCGATTGCGGACCTGCGGAAGCTGTATGGGCCGCACAATAATGAACTGAATCTGCCCATGGATATGCAGGTGGGATTCATCAACAAGCTGGACGTGGCGGAGTTCCGCAAGAACATTAACGATGCGGAGACGGGGCTGAACGGTAACGAGCCGCTGTTTGTGTTTGACAACCACGACAACCCCCGCTGGGACCGCTACGGCGACGGGATCCACAACCAGGACATTGGCCGGATGCTGGCGGCGATTCTGTTTGCCTCGCGCGACACCGCGCTGATGTATTACGGCGACGAGATTGGGATGAAGACGACCCCGCCGACGCGGAAGCGAGACGTGCGGGACCCGATTGGGATTCGCGGCTGGCCGAAGGAAAAGGGACGCGACGGCGAACGGACGCCGATGCAGTGGAACTCGGGGCCGAACGCGGGATTTTCCAAGCCGGGCGTGAAGACCTGGCTGCCGATTCCGAACACCTTCATCACGGTGAACGTGAAGGACGAGGTCGCGAACCCGAATTCGATGCTGAACTGGTACAAGCAGATGATCACGCTGCGAAAGACGAATCCGGCGTTTCGCGGCCGCGAGGTCATGCTGAACACAAGCAATAACAACGTGCTTTCGTGGTTGCGCATGGCGAATGGCACCCCGGCGGTGGTGGTTGCCTGCAACTTTACGGCCGAGCCGCAGACAATTGGGTTTGATCTATCGGCGGAGGGGATTCACAGCTCGCGGGCGAAGACGCTGATGAAGACGCCGGGGGCAAGCGACCCGGCTTCGCTCAAGCAGGTCAAGCTGCCAGCGTTTGGAGTGTACATCGGGCGGGTGGAGTGAGGGGACTGGCCGCCCGGGCAGGACTGGCCGCCCAGGCAGGACTGGCCGTCCAGGCGCACGCGCTTCACGCCGATAGTTCAGGCTCGGGAGCGGGTTGGCGTTTGGAATGGCGGGACAACGCTAGTGAGACCACGCGGGCGGGCAGAACTCAAGGCGTCGGAACAGATTGAGATTGCGTGTGCGTGAAAAGGGCCCAGGATTGATCCTGGGCCCTTGTTTTTGCTGATCGGGGATTGCCGGTCGCTGCCCTACCTCACGCCGGTTGCGAGCAGAGCGGCCGGGGTGCGGCGCCGGGTTCTTCTGGTTCTGGGGACGTAGGACTTGTAGACGGTGATGTGGAAGCAGGACTGGTAGAACTCCTCTTCAACATCGATTTTGCCGGCTTCTTCGAGGGGCAGCAGATAGGCGCGCATCCAGGCGACTTCGGAGAGCGAGAGGCCCCGCTTGCCAATGTCGATGGTCGCTCCCAAAAGGTGCGGGGAGGCGATGTCTCCGGTAGCCGGGGCGGCGTTGCCATTGACCCGCATGAGTCGGCGCTGGAAACGGACGGTGCGCACGGCGGAGTTAACCTGGAGCGGGCGATCGAACCGGATGTAGTGGGCGCGGGCCAGGTCGGTGAGAAATTTTGCCGTCCAGGGGCGGGTGCAGCGGCGGTCCACCGGCAGGTCGCGGTTGACGAGCAACCGTTCGCTCAGAGGCAGCGGAACCAACTGGCCGTCGCGGCGCATGGCGTCGAGCTGGGCCACATTCTGAATGCGCTTGAGGCCCTCGGCTTCTCCACGCTCGTTCTGCCGGAGGAGCGAAGCGCGGGAGCCGACGAGCGGCGGGGGAACGTAGAGATGGCCGTCGCGCATGGGGATGGGGGGAATGGTTTCGGCCACGTCCTTATATTCGGCTTCGGGGCGGGCTTTGAAGTGAGACTCATGTCGAGCAGAGGCGACGCGAGTAGCGGCGTGCCGGGTGGGACGGACCGAAGCGATGCGAGTGGAAGCGCGACGGGTGGGACGGACCGAAGCGACGCGGGTGGAAGCGCGGCGGGTGTGACGGACGGAGCGATGCTCAGCGACGCGGGTGGAGTGACGCGTGGCGTGGCGCACGGTGTGGTGCGTGGCGTGGTGCACAGAGTGATGTGTAGCATGATGCTGCACGGAGTGATGCGTGGCAGGGTGCGCGGTGTGGTGTGTGGCGTGATGCACGGCCACCCGATGCCGCCTGTGGGCGGCGAGCGCGGATGGTGTCGCGACCAGCCCACAGGCCAGCACGAGAGACGCAGCAGAATAAAGAAAACGCATAGAGTACGGCCAGGGAGAAGGTATCAGAGCTTCTTCAGAGTAGCCGAGTTCCGGCACAGAGGTAAGTGGACATCTGGATTCCCCCGATGGATTTTTCTTTCTGGGACCTTGGAGCGACCGATTTCCCGGCCTATGCGGACAGTAGTACAATCTGCCAAAACCTGTGCAGCCTATTTCCAGGAGAGCCATTTTATGACCGAACCGATTGAAACCGTACCGACGCAGACAGGGCTATCGGAAACGCAGCGCTGTGTGGACATCTTCACTTCGCCGTCGAAGACATTTCTTGATCTGCGGCGAAAGGCGACCTTCTGGGGGCCGTTGATTGTGCTGATCATCGTCGGCCTCGGCTTCAGCTTCAGCGTGCAGCAGAAGATCGGCTGGCCGCAGGTGTTTCAGAACACCATCAACCAGACCCCGGCGAAGGCGGAGAAGATCGAGTCGTCGCCAAACGCGGACTCGGTCAAGGCAATTTCGGCCAAGATCACGGCAGGCGCGACCTACGGTTACTTCGCGATCGTGCTGGTAATTACGCTCGTGACTTCGCTGCTGGTCTGGGTTTCCATCAACTTCGGCTTTGGCGGGACGGCGAAGTACAGCCAGATTTACGCCGTCAGCCTGTATGCAAGCCTGGTGATGGACATCAAATTTCTGCTGGCGATTGTGGCCATTTTCGCGGGGCTCGCGCCGGATTCGTTCCTGATCAATAACCCGGTGGGCAGCAATATCGGCTACTACCTGAGCAGCGATTTCCCGCTGTGGCTGCGGTCGCTGTGCGCACATCTGGATATTTTCGAGATATGGTCGCTGGTGCTGTCGGTGATTGGCGTCGCGATCGTGGCGAAGGTCTCCAAAGGCAAAGCGGCGGCGGTGGTCGTAGGCTGGTGGATCATCTTTGTGCTGGTTGCAGTGGCCGGCTCTGCAATTCAGGGTTGACGCAAACTGGCCGGTGTGCCCGTCAGCAGAGTCGCGGCATAAATTTCCGTCTGCTTTCCTGTGTTTTGTTTGACTTAGGCGAGACTGGCGACGCTAAGTCCCAACGACTGAATAGCTTGCGAGAAAGTCCCAAGGAATCAATGATTTGCCGTCCGGACGTACGTGCTCTGCTCCTTCCTGAAGTCTGAGCCCCTGAATTGTCTCCGACCCATCCGACGAGTCAGGCCTCTCCAACTCAGCGTCGATTCGGCTCCATCGATCGTTCCAGCCTCTCAATTCATGTATGGACTTTCCAGATTGCACAGTCTCGTCATTTTCGGAGGTTTCTGGCCGAGAAGTGCGAGGCTGGCCACCGACTCTAGCTATTTAATGCGCTTAGTAATCATATTTATGCACAATACGATCATTTTGAGAGTATCTTTGTGCCAGAACGTGTCTGTCAGGGCATTTCGGCTGAACGCTCGCGAGAAGGCAAATGGTTCCACAGCGAGCACCGGTTGAATCTACGACGGACCGAATGAGTGGAATGAGCGAGGACGCAATGAACACGAATTTTTTCAGGATGCTGGTGGGATGTTTGGCCGCTGCGCTGCTTTGCGCAACTCTGGGCCGCGCGCAAACGGTAACTGGCACAGTGACGGGCACCATCACCGACGAAAGCGGTGCGGTTATCCCCGGCGCAAAGGTGGTTGCTCACAACCTGCAGACCGGCGTGGATTCAACCGCCGTATCGGATTCTTCCGGGATGTACCGCATCGGATTTCTACCGATTGGGCAATATGAGGTGACCGTTGATGCCCATGGGTTCGGCAAAAAGACGGTTCCGGAATTTCACCTGGAATCTCTGCAGACGGCGACATTCAATGTGTCGCTCTCGCCGGGGAATGTCTCGACCACGGTGAACGTCTCCGCCGCGGCGCCCATTCTTGATACGAATGATCCGACGCTGAGCGGCACGTTTACGGCGAATATGATCCGGAATTTTCCGTTGAACGGGCTCGATTTTTCGGCCTTGACACTGTATATACCGGGCGCTGTGACGACCGCCGGGACCTCAGGCACGACCAGCATCGAGCGCAGCAACTACTACACCGATACCGTGAACATCAACGGGAACCGGGCCCAGGCGAATAACTATACCCTGGACGGCATCGATATGAACGAAACGTTCAATAACCTGATCTCGTACAGCCCGGCGCCGGACGCGCTGCAGGAGATGAAGGTGGTGACGGCGAATGCGCCAGCAGATTTCGGCAACGTGAACGGTGGCGACGTGGTGAGCGTTCTCAAGAGCGGCACGGACCAGTTCCATGGATCGCTTTATGGATACGTGCAGGATTACCACATGAACGCCAATTCCTGGAACAACAATCATCAGAGGCCGATTATCCCGGTCAATCCTTATTCCCAGGCTCAGTTCGGAGGAACGCTGGGTGGTCCGATCCTGCGCCACAAGCTGTTCTTTTTTGTGGACTATCTCGGCTCGCGCTATCACAAGGGCGGAAGCTCCACAACCAGCGTGTTTACGCAAGCTATGCGGAATGGCGACTTTTCCGCGTTGTTGACCGCAAGCACTCCGACTCAACTTTACGACCCGGAAAATGGCTTCGCTCCTTATGCCGGCGACCAGGGCATTCCGATCGTGAACCCGGTGGCGACGTTTCTTTTCGCGAATCCTACACTCTACCCGCTGCCGAATGCGACCCCGACGGACGGAATCGCGGCGAATGATTTGCAGGGGCCGACGCGGAACTTCAAGGCCAATAACCAGGGGGACATCAAGATCGAATACGATTTGCGCAACTCGGACAAGATTTCCGGATTCTTTTCGATCTCCACGGCCTATGACGGATCAACGTCGCTGTTGCCCGTCACCTTCCCCGGCCCGACGATTTATCCGACAAAGCTGGGGGGTGCAAACTGGGTGCATATCTTCTCGCCGTCGATTGTGAACTCGGCGAAGATCGGCTTTACCCGCACTGTGTGGGAGCAGAACTTCCCAACCGACCCAAGTGGCCAGTTCGGAACTTCCGGCAACGCCAAGGTCGGAATTCCGTTTCCCAACCAATCATTCGTCGGCTACTCGGCGCAGAGCATCGGGGGCGGCATCAACGGAGGCGGCAACGCAGTCTATGGCGGTGGCCTCATCGACAATACTTACAGCTATATGGACGACCTGACCTGGCAGCACCTGAAACATACCCTTCACTTAGGAATTCAGGGGTTGCGCTATCAGAACAACTACCCCACCGCCAACAACAACGGATACCTCGGAGTCATGACCTATAGCGGCAACTTCACGCAAAACGCGGCGAAAGCCGGCGGCTACGGAGGCGCGGACTTTGTGCTGGATCGCGTGAGTCAGGTGGCGGCAACGCTGGCCAGCGTAAACGTTGGGCAACGGCAGTGGCGCGTGGCCGGTTATGTGAGCGATGACTACAAGGCGATGCCCAACTTAACGTTGAATATCGGCGTGCGATACGAATATGACCAGCCCTGGGTTGAAGAGAACAACAAGACCGGCAACGTCGATATCCAGACGGGCCAGGTGCTCTACGCTCACGCCGTACCGGCGGGTGCCCCCGCCGGATCGGGCCTTTGCAGCAATCGCGCGTGTTACGACAGCAACTTCCGCCAGATTATGCCCCGGCTGGGCTTCGCTTATCAGGCGACCGGCCGCTTTGTGGTCCGCGGAGGTTACGGGGCCAGCAGCTTCTTCGAGGGCAACTCTTCCAACCAGCGCCTGACCTCGATTACGCCGTTTATTCAGGCCATCCAGACCGCCAGTCTTGCTCCACCCAACGCTCCCCGAACAGCGGAAGAAGGTTTTTCGGCAGCCACGGTTAACCCCAGCGGAACTTATAACGTGTATCCCAAAAATATCCAGCCTGCGTATCTCCAGGAGTGGAGCCTGACAGTCGAGTACGCGCTCAATCGCACGCTTTCGCTCCAGGTGGGATACATCGGCGAGCAGGGCCAGCACATTGAAGATTACGGCAACGTGAATCAGTGGCTGGTAAACAATGATCCAACCTCCGCGCCGTACTATAACAATCAGTACATTGGCATTAACGCGCCTGTGGCCAGCGTCGGCTCTAATCCGCTGCTGATCACAGAATCACGCGCCGCGATGGACTACAACGCAATGCAGGCCATTCTGCGCCAGCGTTTGAGCCACGGTCTGGAGTTCACGCTGAACTACACCTACGGCAAGGCGTTGACTAACAGCCTGGGGAACTATGCGCTTAACGTCAACGGCTTCAGCGGCGCATTCCAAAACTATTACGATAGCGCCGCCGATTGGGGTCCGGCGGGTTACGACGTGACGCACAACGTCAGCGGTACGATGACTTACGCTGTGCCTGTTGGGCAGGGCCAGGAATTTCTGTCCGGCGCAAATCGCCTGACCGACGAAGTGATCGGCGGATGGAGGATTTCGGCAGCCGGTATCGCCTATTCCGGCTTCCCGGAGACCCCAACCTCTCCCGGGATCAACGTCCAGAGCTATGGCGTGAACCGCCCGAATCAATATCGAAAGATAAAGATCGTCGACCGGAGCGTCGATAACTGGTTCGGCACCGATCCGTCCGCCCTGGACTACTGCCAAACCCCCGGCGTGGATGACGGCGTGTGCGCCTTCGGCATTCCCGCGCTGAATTCCTTTGGAACCGCGAGAAACGGCAGCTTGCGCGGGCCGGGATATCTGAATGTCGATATGTCGGCATTCAAGGATTTCCACACCTACCACGAGCAGACCATTGGATTCCGATTCGATGCCTTCAACGCCTTCAACATTGCCAGCTACGGGAACCCTGATACCTCAATTTCCGATGCCAGCGGCTTCGGCAATATTTCAAGCCAGGGAGGCGGCGCGACCCGGTCACAGGAGCGTCATCTGCAGTTCTCGGCGCACTACAGATTTTGAGATAGCGTGCCGGAAGAGCCGGCCGCCGCGCGAACGTGGCAACCGGTTCCTGGTACAAAAGGCATTGTTAGAATCAGGGGGCTGGCTTTCTGGCCCTCAATTAGGGATTTGGATTTTTGTACGGGTAAGCGTGGATGACGGCTCTTGAGATTTGCGTCGAGTCAGTGGAATCGGCCATAGCAGCGGAGTTGGGTGGGGCACAGCGTGTTGAGCTGTGCAGCGCGCTCACAGAGGGAGGGTTGACGCCGAGCCTCGGGTTAATGCGCGCCGTGCGATCGAAGATCAAAATTGGAGTCCACGTGATGATTCGCCCAAGAGCGGGTGACTTTCTGTACTCCGACGATGACTTCACTGTAATGCGCGATGATATCGCGCAGGCGGCTCAGTGTGGAATGGATGGCGTAGCTCTGGGTCTGCTGGACGCGAACGGGGATGTAGACGTGCCGCGGACGCGTGAACTAGTCGAGCTGGCCAGCCCGATGGAGGTCACGTTTCATCGCGCGATCGATATGGCGCGCGACATCGAAAGGGCGCTGGAAGACGCGATTGAAGCAGGTGCTGATCGAATCCTCACCTCCGGAGCGGAACCGAGCGCGATGATGGGACGGCACCGCCTCCGGGAACTCGTTCATGCTTCAGATGGGAGAATCGCAGTGATGGCGTGCGGGGGAATACGCGCCGATAACGTGCGACAGATTGCGCAGGCGACCCATGTGGTCGAATATCACGCTGCGTTGCGGCGCACGGCTCCAAGCCCCGTCAAGCACCAGCGGCGCAAGATTCATCTTGGGAACCTGGGAGTGGATGAGTACGCGCATTGCGTTGTGAGGGCCGCGGATGTGCGGACGCTGCGAAAGGCACTCGACTCCGCCTTCGCTCCGGATGCGGAAACGCCGTTGGAATCCGGCGCTGGACGAGAAAAGGCCAGATAGCTGCAAGCTGAATTAGCTTCCGCTAGCCGGAACGCCTTTCGTACAATATGGCAGCACCTCTGGCAGATCTGATTTTTTTTCAGCCTTGAACGGCGTAGCCATGTCTTCAAAGACCGAGAAACGCGCGAAAGAAATTCTTCGACGGCTGTTGAGCCACGGCAAGACCTCAGTTGAGGATTTGACCGCGTTGTTCGCCACCTCGCCCGCGAGCATCAGGCGCGATCTGGTGCGCCTGGAAGAGCGGGGCCTGGTGCATCGGACCCACGGCGGCGCCATGCTGGCCGGGCAGACCTACGAGCCGTTCCGGTTCGACGCATCTTTTCATGTTCGCGAGAGCCGCTTCACTCCGGAGAAGCAGCGCATTGCCATGGCGGCGGCGGAGATGGTTCAGGAAAACGAAACCATAGGCTTTACCGCTGGAACGACGACGACGCAGGTGGCTCGGGCGTTGCGCCTGCGCGCCGGGCTTCACGTCATTACCAATGCGGTGAATATCGGGATGGAGTTGAGCTCCAGCAACGGGCTCGACACGACGCTGACCGGCGGATCGATGCGCTGGCCCGGAGCATTTTCGCTCATTGGGCCGGCCGCGCTCGAATTTCTCAACGTGGTCATGATGGACAAAGTATTCGTCGGGGTCTGCGGGATTGATCCGGCGCACGGCGCGACGACGATTGAGTCCGACGAGGCAGCGGTTTTCCGGAAGATGACCCGACGGTCCAAACAAGTGATTGTTGTGGCTGACTCAAGCAAAGTAGGCATGGTCAGTCCCGCGGTGATCTGCGCAACTACCGATATTGATGTTCTGATTACCGACGACGGCATCGCCGAAGAAGCCATCAACGCATTCAAGCAAAATGGCATTCGCGTCGTGATTGCATAGCGCCTTAGATCGCCTTTTCAGCGAGCCGTGGCGGGCAGTTCCCGCTCGACGCCGCCCGCGCCCATCAGGACCAGTGATCGCTGCGCGAAGGGCGAGTAGACGAGCAGAGCGGTGCAGGAGAGCGCCAGTCCCAGGTCGATGTGGTGGAGGAGCAGGAAAGGCGAGAGCGCCCACAGCTCATCCAATGGCAGAAGAAATGCCCAGAGCAGGAGGTATTTTTCGCGTACGCGAGGGGCGCGAAAGAGGACAGCGGAAAGGACGAAGGCGCGGACAGGAATAAGGATTGCCGCGGTTGCGATGAGGATGGTCAGCAGTAGAGCGGCATGGGGCAGCGGCGCAAAGAGATCCTCAATCTCGGTCAGGTTCGCGAGCGCCCCGACATAGAAACCTACATACATAAGTTGCAGCAGGACGAAGATCGTCCGGACGAGCGGATAAGAAGCTCTGGGGAGTTCCTCGGGCGAGGCGAGAATTCGGGTCCGGTGCGCGGTCTGAGCGGGCGGCGGAGTCGCTGGCTGGACCGGGGAGGCGGGAGCGGTCGGGCGGGTTCCGTCGGTGGAGATGGGCTCGACCGGCGCGACGAAGCGATAGCCACGGCGAGCGAGGGTCTCAATGAAGCGGGGGCTGCTGGCGGTGTCACCGAGGGCCTCGCGGATGCGATTGATGGCGGAGTTGACGCCGTGCTCGTAGTCGACGAAGGTTCCGTCAGGCCAGAGTTCGCGAGAGATTTGCTCCCTGGTGAGCAACTCGTCGGGGTGCTCCAGCAGCATCAAGAGAACCTGGAACGGCTGCGCTTTGAGCCGGATGCGGATTCCTTGTTTTCGCAACTCCCCAGTCGCGGCATCTGCTTCGAAGGCTCCGAAGCGGTACCGCCGGGCTGGCTGAGGGTCGGTCATGCCTGATGTGCAGTTTATCCGATGACAGGCCCCCGTTCCAGACGAATTGAGCGGGGAACAACTTGTCACAAAGGCTTTGACTGCAATTGATTAGCCGGTGAGAAACAATCGTCCGCGCGGTGAGGCGCAGTGCATTGCTTCTGCGGTTCGAGACAGAGCACAGTGCAGCCTATGACGTTGCTCCGGTTTCGATATTTGAGAATTTGTTTCCTGCTGGGTGCGCTGTGGATGCTCGCAGTTGCGCCCGCTTGTGTGCTGGGGCAGCCATCGGCGCGGGCGGTTGCGGGTTTCGACACGTATGTCCGCGGAGTTGAGGCGCGGCTCGCTCGACAGCATCAATCCGCGAGCGGATTTCTTTCTCCGGAAAACGGCTCACTGCTGCACAAGGACGAGCTGATTGTGGAGCATCTCACGCCCACGAAGGGCGACGCGCTGCCGGGAGCTACGCTGTACGACTGGCGGGGAACCGCGTTTGTGGGCGGCGCGAGAGCCGCTGATTTTGAGCGATTGCTGAAAAACTTCGGTGGGTATCCTCAATATTTCTCTCCTCAGGTAGTGCGGGCGCGGGTGCTGTCGCAGGATGGGGACCGATTCCAGGTGCAGATGCGGATGCGACAGCGGCACACCATAACGGTGGTGCTGGATGCGCGGTATGACGTTACGTTTGGGCGGCTGGATGCGCGCCACGGGTACAGCATTTCGCGAAGCACGCGGATCGCCGAGATAGCGTCGCCGGGCACTTCCCGGGAGCGCGCGCTGACACCGAGCGACGCGCACGGTTTTTTGTGGCGGATGAATACCTACTGGAGCTATGAGGAGCGCGACGGCGGGCTCTATCTCCAGGTGGAGTCGGTTTCGCTTACGAGGTCCATTCCCTACGGGCTGGGCTGGGCGGTCGTGCCGTTTGTCGAGAGCATTCCGCGCGAGTCGCTGGAGTTTACCCTGCGCTCCGTCGAGAGCGCGTTACAGAAAGAGTCGGAAAGGGCAGGAGCATGAATGCGAAAACGGATGTGATGAAAATCGCTGCCGAGTTTGTGGGAGCGCGCCGGGTGAACCGTTCGCTGACGGCCTCCGCGGAAACGCGGGCGCTGCAATGGATGGCAGAGCGCGTACCGCGGTGGATGACATCGGACAGGCTCACACTGCTCGGGTTGGCCGCGCAGGTCGGGGCGGGAGCGTGTTATGCGCTGTCGCACCATGATCGCCGCGCATTGCTGCTGGTAGTGCTGTGTTTGGCGCTGAACTGGCTGGGTGACAGCTTGGACGGAACCCTGGCGCGAGTGCGGCGGCAGCAGCGGCCGCGCTACGGCTTTTATGTGGATCATGTTGTGGACATATTTGGGGCAACCGCGCTGATGACGGGGTTGGGGTGTTCCGGCTTGTTGCATTGGCAGACGGCCATGGCGATGCTGGTAGCTTTTCTGCTGCTCTCGGGCGAGAGCTATCTTGCGACGTATAGCTTGTCTTGTTTTGAGCTTTCGCAGGGCTTCTTTGGGCCTACTGAGATTCGGATTCTGCTGATCGCCGGTAATTTGGCTGCGCTTCGCAGTCCATATGCCACGGTATTTGGACACAGAATGTTGCTGTTCGATTTGGGTGGGACGATCGCTGCTGCCGGAATGTTGGCGATGGCGGTTGTGGTGGCGGTGCGGCATACCCGTCAGCTCTATGGCCAGGAGCCTTTGCCATCGCAGGAGCCGTTGTCATGAATCTTGTTATCCGCTGGTGCAAGTTCAACCTCGTTGGAGCCATGGGCATGGCGGTGCAACTGGCGGCGCTTGCGGTGTTCAACCGATGGATGGGCGGGCACTATCTTTACGCCACGGCGGCGGCGATCGAGCTAACGCTGCTGCACAATTTTGCGTGGCACCTGAACTACACCTGGGCTGATCGTAGTGACGGGTCACTGCTCGGCCGGCTCGTGCGGTTTCATCTTTCCAATGGGTTGGTTTCCATGCTGGGGAACCTGGCGCTGATGCCGGTGCTGATCGAGGAGGCCCGCATGCCGCTGCTGGCCGCAAACGGTATCGCAATTTTATGTTGTTCGCTGGCTAACTTCTGTCTGGGAAATCAGTGGGCCTTTGCAGCCCGCGTATAGAGGCTGCGAACGGCGCAGGATATCGATCCTCAAGGTAGGCGACCGCGTTGCAGGATCAAAGTTGTTTTTTTTGCAGATAAATGATTTTTCGGATGCCTAGAAGTACCTATCCGGCCCGAAAATGTAAATTGTCCATAGGCAATCCGAGACACCGGAGGTAGGAAGTAATGGAGACAAAACTGACACGCAGGTTTGTGCTGGGCGGCTTAGGCGCTGGCTTGGCGCAGTTGCTGTTTCATAGTCAGGTGAGCGCGGCGGCCACGTTCGCCGGGCAGACAGGCGAGCCCGGAAAACTGGACCTGAAGCTGACGGCTGTAACGCCGCACGTACTGCAGATCAGCATTGCGCCAGCGGTTGCGCCGCCCCCCACGCGGGAATTGGGAATCCTGGACCATCCCCACGAGGCTGCGCTTGGCGCGAGGGCTGCTGGGAGTCTTGTGAGCTGGGGCAAGTACCGCATCCGCGTCGCTGAACAGCCGCTGCGGATCACGGTGATGGATGAAGCGCAGACGGTGAGGCAGGAGATTCAGTTTGAGCCGGACAGCACAGCGGTGCGATTTCGTTTGGGGAGCCAGCCGCTCTTTGGCCTGGGCGAGGGGCTGGCGGGCATGGACCGTCGCGGCACGAAAGATAGCATGCGGAATGGAGAGGGCTCGCCACACCTGCGTACGGCCGGGGCCCGGATGCCGATTCCCTGGCTGATCAGCCCGGAAGGCTGGGGAATTTTTGTTGGCCAGCCGTTTGGGGCATTCGATCTTACGGGCGATCTGGGCACGGTACGGTCTTCGTTCGCGACCTCGACTCGGAACGTATATCTGATTCTCGGCGACACTCCGGCGGATGTACTGCGTGGATATGCTGACCTGACCGGCTATCCGCATTTGCCGCCGCTCTGGTCGCTCGGATACATGCAGTCGCATCGCACGCTGGCCAGCCGCGACGAGGTGCTGGGGATCGCGAAAACATTCCGCGAGAAAAAGCTGCCGTGCGACGCGCTGATCTATCTCGGAACCGGGTTCTGTCCTTCCGGATGGAACACGGGGCATGGGTCCTTCACGTTCAACGCCGATGTCCTCCCGGATCCGCGGGAGATGTTCCGGAAATTTCACGAAGAACACCTCAAGGTCGTGCTGCACGTTGTGCCGCCGTATGACTTTCATGGGAAGATCACCGATACGGGCGCGGCTGCTCGCGTACTTGGCGATGCCGCTCCCTACTGGGCCGAGCACATGCCGGTCGAAGAGATCGGCGTCGATGGATGGTGGCCGGATGAAGGCGATCTGCTTCCGGTGGAGGCGCGCCTCGAGCGCAACGAGATGTATTGGGACGGACAGGTGCAGGCACATCCGGAGCGGCGTCCGTTTGCACTGCATCGCAACGGATATGCGGGCTTGCAGCGATATGGATGGCTCTGGTCGGGCGATGTCGATTCAGCCTGGGACACGCTGGCCGCGCAGGTCATCAACGGAATCAACGTGGGACTGTGCGGGCTTCCTTACTGGGGGACCGACACAGGCGGCTTTGTGCCGACGCGCGAGCTGACGCCGGAGCTTTACGTGCGGTGGTTTCAGTTCAGCGCATTCTGTCCTCTATTCCGCTCGCATGGCCGCGCCTGGAAGCTGCGCTTGCCGTGGGGCTGGAACATGGGCACGCCGGGTCCGCTGGAGGGAGCTGAATCGCTGGGTGACTGGCCTCCGCAGCAGGACCTGCACGATGCGCGGGTGGAACCAATCTGCCGGAAGTATCTCGAGCTTCGATATCAGATGCTGCCGTATATCTATTCCATGGTGGAACAGACACACAGGACCGGGCTGCCGCTGATGCGCGCGCTGTGGATCGGCTGGCCGCAGGACGCAAAGGCTGTCCTGACCGGGGATGAGTATCTGTGGGGAGATCATCTTCTGGTGGCGCCGGTGCTGGAGGCCGGTGCTACGCGGAGGACCACCTATCTGCCAGCGGGCGCGTGGTGGGATTTCTGGAGTAATCAGCGGGTTGGGGGTGGTGGCGAGGTCACGCGAGAAGTGGACTTGGCGACGATTCCGCTCTACGTGCGCGCAGGAGCGATCGTGCCGATGGGACCGGTGCGCCAGTATGCTATGGAGCCGAGCCAAGAGCCGGTGACCCTGCGGGTTTATCCGGGTGCAAATGGGCAGTTCAGTTGGTATGACGACGACGGAAGTAGTTTCCGCTACCGCCAGGGCGAGTTCACGAGAATCAACTGCGCCTGGGAGGATTCATCGAGAAAGCTGACACTCACCCGAACCGCGGGAAGCACGCCATTGTCTGGAAGAAAGGTGTGGATCGAAACGATGGACAACGAGAAGAGAAAGCTGATTACCGTTGCGGATCACTCGACCGCGGTCGAGCTGTAGCGGGCCACGTATGCCGGTAGCGAAGATAGAGATGGTCGCCCTTCTGTTTCAAGCTCTGAAGTTGGAACCAGGGTGCGTTGTTCGGCGTAAATTCCACGTTCTGCGCGATTCCCGGACGGGTGGTGCGTGCAGCGCGACCGCCTATTTGTGGCGACAGCGTAAGAAAGAGCTCGTCTATAAATCCTGCTGCGAGAAATTGGCCAAACAGCGCGGGCCCTCCTTCATGCAGCAGGATCTTCACTCCGAACTGCGCATGCAGCAATTGCATGATTGCCGGTGGAGGAATGCTGCCTTCAACGGCGGCAAGCACGTGTACTTCAACGTTGCTTCGCTGGGCAGCACTGTTCTTTCGGATCTCATCGCCCCCCGCTGAAGTTGTAACGATGATTGTGTGAGCTGCGGGTGTCTGGAAAATTGCACGCTCCATATCCAATCTGCCGCTGCCGCTTACGATCACCAGAAGCGGATACTCCGGCTTGCGTAAGACGTTGCGCCGGTACTCTGCGTAGGACTGCTTTGCGCCTGGGTAAGTATATTCGGGAAACCAGAGTGCACCCGAGCCAGCCTCGCGTACCGTTTTCGCGCCTGCAATCACGGCATCAGCTGAAGCCCGGAGCAGGCCCATGATGAACCGATCTCCGGTGTCAGAACCGCTGATGGTGGAGCCGTCCGAGTGCCCTTTGATCTGGTAGCTCACAATCCCGTCGAGAGTTGACACAAAATTTCCAATGACGAGGGGGCGTTCGGCCGGAGGGGTGGGGAAGTGCAGGTCCCCGCCATACAGGTCTCGCAGCGCCTGCGGAAGCGTCGGCTCCATCTTCTCGCGATCGCCGTCCATGAGGGTCTGAATGAGTTCCATTGCTATTATCGCGAAAACGCTCTCAATAAGATCTCCTGTCATAGTGGTTGGGCGCACCGGGCGTGGGAACGTGGTCGGAGACCTGCACTCCTTTGGCGTGCGCCTGGGTTAATGCAGTGGCGAAGGTGATGCCGGTGCCGGAGACTTGCGCACCGGCTGCGTGCGCATGAGTGAGCGGCGCACCAACGGTGATTGCGGTGGCGCGACCGAACCTTCTGATGGAGGCGACAACTGCTGTCTCAGAGTTCTCGCCACTGTCGATGGTGATGGTCTGACCTTCGCGAAAATCAAACGCGTTGGCGACAGGGATCACGGTGGCTCCCGCGTTGGTGGCGGTGCGCGCGGTCGTGGAGCCGGCGGTGCCAACTGTCGCGACGACGGCGGTTTCGAGGTTCGCACCCGTATCGATCATGACCTTCTGGCCAGCGTCAAAACCCTTCACGCTGGCGACTTTGATATTGGTCGCGCCGGCAGCCGAAGCGACCGAGAGAGTGGCGGCAGCCTGCGTCAGGAAATCGGCGCAGTTGCTGTCTGTGTCGGCCCCGTCGGGGAAGCGGCCCGCGCTTGTATTGGTGGCACCGGCGGCCGCAGCTGCCGGCCCGAAGTCCCGGGTTGCGCCGGGTGAAGGCGCGTAGCAGCCACTCGCGTCCGGGCCGGAGGTGCCTTGGTAACCCTCGGCGGCCCATGGGTCGACAAGGCCGCCGTAATTGAGGCTGTCGACAACCAGGCCAGAGGCGTCTCGCAGCACCATGCTGCCTTCCCTCAAGGGGATGGTGAACCTGCCAAAGAGGGTTTCAGTGGTGGTGAGTTCGGGGCCTCCGAACCACTGGTTAGGTTGCGGTGTTCCCTGGTAGCCGGCGGTTGTGACCGCGTCGTCGCGCACTGCCGCGTTGATCGCGTGGCCTTTGGTCAGTGGGCTGTCGAGCGTGATGCCGGTGCCGAGCGGCAGGATGGGTTCGTTGCTCGAATGAGCAAAGGCCGTCGCCGGCTGGAAGCTGATCCCCGTTCCGCGATTGCTGAAGGGGAGGTTGTCGGCATGGTTGAACCGCAGTGGAGCGGCCAAGTCGAGGCCCGTGCCTTGATCGACTGCCTCCGTGTCTCTGGGATACGCCCGCGTGAGGGCCGGCGCAAAGTCTACGCCAGTGCCGGTGGGGCCCGCGGCGCCAACGGCGGTGATGGTCACGGTAGTCCAGTTCGCGGGGCTGCCGACGGTCATCTTTTCGCCCACGGTGAAGCCGGATACGTCGCCCACTTTGACGTTGGTCGCGCCAGCGCTGGCGTCCGCCGCGAGCCTGGTGCGGCTGGCCCGGGTGCCGATTTTCGTAACTGTGACGGTTTCGATTCCATGGCCGACGCTGTCGATGTCCAGCCTGATCTTGTCACCGACCGATATATCCTTGACCGACGTCACCTTGATGTTGGTTGCGCCGGCGGGCGCTTCCGCTCCGAGATATGCCTGCGTGCCAGGCTTGCCGACCTTGGTGACGGTCGCCACTTCGTACCGCTCGACGGTCCTTGCCACGGCAGGGTAGGTGGCGCCATAACCGAGGGCGATCTTCTGGCCGACCACGAAGCCATGCACACTCGTGACAGGCACATTGGTCGAGCCGACGGGGATGGTGATGATCGGACCATCGGGGAGTGGTTGCCACAGCGTTGTACTGCTGCCCGCCGCGGTACCGACGCTTGCGATCTTGCGGGTCTCCGCGTTGGCGCCGGTGCCAATGCTGATCGTATCGCCGGCCGACATGCCGGTCGTGCTTCTGAGGTGGATGGTGGCATCGCCCGCGCGCGCCGGGACTGCCAACCCGGAGTTGGAGAGGCCGAGCAGGTAAAAGCCACGGGCCGCGAGCTTCGTCCGGGCCGGGACCTTCACCGTCGAAAAGATGGCCTGCTGAGTCGGACGCACGGTCAGCGTCCAGTTGGAGATGTCGACGCTACGGGCGCCAGCATTGTAGAGCTCGATAAACGAGTTCGTCGAGTTGGCAGGGGAGCCCGAGCTAATGCGGAACTCATTGACCTTGATCGGGCTGACGTTCCTCACCTTCTCGGCCATGGTCTCAGACCGCTTCCTGCCATTCGTCGAGTCTGTCCACAAGGCTTTGCCGACCAAGTCGCCGTTGAAGGGGGCAGGGCCCGATGTGACCTTGAAGGTGGCGCTCACGCTCGCGCCCGGAGCGACCGGGTCAGCGAATGTCCTGGATGTCTCGGTCGTGCCTTGAACGACGGAGGTCCACTTCTTGCTGGGCACCGAAATGCTCAACTCGACGCCCGTTGCGGGCGCGCCCGTGGTATTCGTGAACGTCACGGTGGTGTTTTGCGCGGACCGCGGTGTGAAGGTCTGGAGTCCTGGCGGAGTGGCAGTTGCCGAGGCCGGCGTCAGGCTCAGCGGCTGCACGCCATACCTGGCGGCTACGATGTTGGCCTGCACCAACTGGTCGGTGGCGTCGGTTGGGAAGGTGCCCGCGGCCGTCATCGCACCCTCGTAGAAGGTTCCTTGCGAGCTATTGCTGTTGTCGCCGCCGTTGCCCAGGACGATGGCCCCCTGCTTGCGCATCGGGTCGTAGGTGGAATTAACGCGCGGTCCGCTGAATATGACGGACAGGTCGCCGCGCTGTGCGTCGCCGCCCATGGATGTCCAGTGGTGCGGCTCGCCCTTGGCGATCGCGGTCACAAATCGCCAGGTGATGGTCGGCAAGTTTTTGCAGACTTTGGATCCATTCGGGTTGACGCAACCAACCAGATTGTTCTCCTGGTCGGTCATGATCCACGGGCCAGCGCCTTTCCCGTGGAACCAGGGACCTGTGCTGTCGCCGAAATAGGCGGCTTCCATGGTGCCGTTGTCGTCATCGTGGCTGTCGATCTCGACGTTGCCGTAATCGAAGCAGCAGCCGCCGTTGAAGTGCAGACCGTTCACGACCCAATACTGTCCCTCCGCCTGGTCGTCGACCGCAGTCCCCTTCGGGTCGTCGTTGCGGAGGCCCATGCCCGGCTCGATGAAGACGCCGTAGACCTTGTGGCCCATCACCGTAATCGGCGCCATGTCGGCGATGGGGAGGTTGTCAAACCCACCCATGGCGGGGCCGTTGAATCCGCCACGGGGCGCCTGAGTGAGGTCATTGTGCTTGGGGGACTGGTCGTAGATGGTGGTTATCCAGCAGTAAGTGTTGGCGCAGAATGCGTCCTGCGCGGCCGCATCAGCGTATCCTCCAGGATCCGGGACCGGCGAAGCGGTGGGCTGAACGACGCCAATGTCCAGGGTCTTGCCGTCCGACTGCCGCATGATCTGATAGAGCGGGCCGTTGTAGGATGCGTACATCGCGCGCGTGGTGCTATGAGCGGCGACGCAGGGGTCGCCGGCGGCAGCGTAGATGTCGCATGGGCCTTCAGGCCTGGGAGGAAGAGCATTGCGTCCTGCGCCGGACTGTTGCGCCATCGCCAAAGTGCCGCCAGTCAGCGTGAGTGCGATCGCAGCGAGCGCCACTGCAAGCATATGTACAATCCTGATTTTCATTTTCATGCTTATCCTGTCTGCCTTGCTTGGCTTGCCGAATTTGTTCCGACATCTGAAAGAGACTGACTCTTCTCTGCCTCAAGCTGTTCTATTGATTCGAAGTTCCGTCGGAAATAGGTATACCACTAATGTAGCGCGTCATAAGTGATCGTGATTACGTTGGCCGCCAAATGGCTCGTGATCGCCTCGGTGATTACGGCAGCGACCCGGATCGAGCCGAGGCGATCGTCAGTGACGCGAGACGAAGAACGCACGATGAGCGCCAGAATTTTGGTGTCTTCAACTCACGAAGGACCGCCACATGAAGAAGCTTCTCGCCGCTTTGCTCCTCGCCCCAACGCTGCTCGCTGCCGCGCGAGAGCCGGCAGCACACAAGAACGACCCGCGCTGGTCCGAGCAAGAAGCCAATGCATGGTACGCCAAACAGCCATGGCTCGTCGGCAGCGACTACATCAACCGCGGCTCCATCAACCAGCTCGAAATGTGGCAGGCAGACACCTTTGATCCTCAGCAAATCGACCAGGAGTTGGGCTGGGCGCAGGCCATTGGTATGAATACCATGCGCGTCTTTCTTCATGATCAGCTCTGGAAGCAGGATCCCGATGGCTTTAGGAATCGCATCAACGTCTTTCTCACAATTGCCGCAAAGCACCACATCCGTCCCATGTTCGTGCTCTTTGACTCCTGCTGGGACGCCAATCCCAAACTCGGTCCGCAGCGGCCTCCGATTCCCGGTGTGCATAACTCCGGATGGGTGCAAAGCCCGGGCAAGCTGGCGCTGGAGGATCCTGCGCAGTACCCGCGCCTCAAGGCCTATGTGCAGGGCGTCGTCGGCGCCTTTGCCAAAGACCCCCGCGTCCTTGCGTGGGACGTATGGAACGAACCCAGCAACGGCAGCTACAACTCGTATGGCAACGACGACCCGCGCAGCAAGTATCACCTGGTGGAAGTTCTGTTGCCGCAGGTCTTTGCCTGGGCGCGTGCGGAGAATCCGTCGCAGCCTCTTACCAGCGGCGTCTGGACCGGCGACTGGTCGTCGCTGGCAAAGATGGACCCGATCACCCGCATCCAGATCGAGGATTCCGACGTCATTTCCTTCCACAACTACGGCTGGCCTGAGGACTTCGAACAGCGCATCCTGTGGCTCAAGCAATATCATCGCCCTATCCTCTGCACCGAGTACATGGCGCGCGGCGTCGGCAGCATCTTCGACACTATTCTGCCCATCGCGCAGAAGTATCGCGTAGCCGCAATCAACTGGGGGCTGGTGAACGGTAAAACGCAAACCAATCTCCCCTGGGATTCATGGACCCGACCTTACGTTCTCGAAAAGCCACCTATCTGGTTCCATGACATTTTTTACCCCGATGGCAAGCCTTACCGTCGGCACGAGATCGAATTAATCCGCTCCCTTACCACGCAGATGAACGGAGCGCCGCAGCCCTAGCTCTGCACCATCTTGCTACGAAAGGGCGGGATCGCCGGCGTACTGATGCGCGCATACCGTTCCACGGTTAGTGATTCGCCCCCATCTTAGCGGCGCATATGGGTCAACGAGACGTCTTCCGAAACCTTGCGCGCCGCTCCCTATATCGCGCCGCTCCCTATAGAAGGATGAGGGACTTGAACCCCCGCGACCGCGGGGATAGAAGCGAGAGTGCATTCAATTCCGCGAAGAGCCAAATGATATGTGAAATCAATAGAGTAGGTGGTGCCCGGAGGGGGACTTGCCCCCCTCCACCAAGAAAGGCTGACTTTATGGCAGGCAGAACTCCAGTCGTCGATTGGTCAGGTAATTACGAGGAAACCTGTCTTCAGCTTGCCAAGCATCTTGGTAAAAGCAAAATCCGCCGTATTTTGTTCGACGCTATCTATGGCCGCGTCTCGAAGCCGCGCTCCAGAAAGCAGATGGTTGCAGCGACCAAGTTAAAATCGAGTGACGGACAGCAAGCTCAGAATGAACTGGACAACCTCGCAAAGTACGGTCTAATCAAGCAAATTAAAAATGAGGGAAATGTCTTCGTCGATGATGGGAGTCGTTGGTTGTACCTCAAAGACGAAGATGTTCGTGCTCATCGTGCATGTATCTTGAAATACGCAAACAATCCTGAAGAAGCAAAAAAAGTGCCAACAAAGCGCCGATCGCATGGATCAACAACCGTTGCCGTGACTCGCCGCTTTCTCAAGAAGCGAAAGCATTTGGACGTTTTATATTTAACCGCAAACCCGCACGGAGACCTCAGAGTTGGAGCGGAAGTGAATCGGGTACAGCAGGAGGTGCGTGGTTCCAAGCTCCGCGACAATATCGACGTCCACTACCGGCCAGCTGCGGATTTGGATTCTCTGATCCACGGATTAAACGATCACGTTCCAGCGATCGTGCATTTCTCCGGTCACGGTAATGAGAGCGGTGTCGGAACGGACGATGCCAAATCAGCTCATCCGGCGGGAAAATTGGTCTCGTTCGAACTTTTAGCGAAGGCAATCGCAGCCACAGATACGCCGCCGCAGATTATCGTTTTGAATTCGTGCAAAAGTGCAGGGGCAAAAAAGTCCTTCTTTCCGCCTGCCAAAGCGATCGTTGCCATGAAAGATTCAATTGGCGACTTGGCCGCCACCGCTTTTGCCGCCAAGTTTTATGCAGCAATTGGCGCAGGACAATCGCTTCATTCGGCGTTCGAGCAGGGGAAGGTTGCCGTCGAAGCGGTCTCAATTAATGAGGCAGATACACCTGAACTAATTCTGGCTGAAAACGTCAATCCAAAGAAAATCATCCTGACCTGAAGGCGGGCAGCCCTCATCCCTCAGTCCTTTCCAAGCTAAAACGAGGCTGCCGACGGTTGCACACTTTTAGAGACGCGGAGGGCAGTTTCCAGTCCTCCCACCCGATTACTCCCCTGAAGTCGGCTTGTGTTGACCAATTTCGCAAATTCTCAACTGTTGCGTACAGGTCAATGCACGTTTCCAGAACCTGCCTCTTGGAAACGCGGTTTGGCGTTGTGACCGAGGTCTCGTCCGTCTTGGCCGGTCAAGAAGCATCCCAAGACCCAGTTCATCGCCTGCCACCTATGCAATCTCGATTACGGCTTGAATCGCTTGGGCGAGATGTTTGATCGCAATCTTAACCTCAAAGGATATCGCGGCACGCTTTGTGGAAACGGCTACGATCCCCCGGTTTATACGCCGATTTCTGACGAAGCATTCCGATCGAATTGTTTATGGCACCGACGTAATGTACAGCGAGCCATTTTTCGGTGCCACATTTCGAATCCTTGAGACTGAGGATGAACATTTCTACATGCGTGGCAAGGTGGACACCGCCAATTCAACTTCAACTACCACTGGGCGCTGAGCGGTTTTGGCCTCCCCGACGAAGTCCTGAAAAAGATCTATCACGACAATATGGTAAGCATCATGACCGCGCGCAGCAGAATCGCGCGTGACACACGCGCCGGCGGACAAGTATAGTTCGCCGCATGAAGAGATACAGCTTCCTCTGTGCGCTTCTCATTCTGGCGACCGGGGTCCGGGCATATGCGCAGGACAATACCGTCGTGGTCCGGCCGGTGGAAATCCAAGATATTCTGGTCAACCCCGGGATGGGTATTACAACCTTTCAGCGATTCAACGACCAGGCACTCAATCCCCGTTTCAATTGGTCGGAACGCGGCCCTGTGACGGAGTTGCAACAGGCAGCGACGAAGCCTGACTTCCCCGATACTTCCATTGCCTACCTTCGCTGGTACTGGGACGCTATCGAGCCTACGCGTGGAAACTTTCGCTGGGGCATCATTGATCTGGCGCTGAAGGAAGCACGAGAGCACCATCAAAAGCTTGCCATCCGGCTCATGCCCTACGCAGGCATTGAGGGGTCCATAGAGCCGCTGCCCGCCTGGTATCGTAACTCGGGTGCGCGTCGCGCAAACAAACCGGCAAACAAAGATGGGAGCATCTGGCAGCCGGATTTCAGCGATCCCCTCTATTTGAAGTATTGGGGAGAACTCGTAGCGGCTGCGGGAAAGCGCTATGACGGAAATCCATATCTCGATAGTGTCGACATATCATCGATAGGTTATTGGGGAGAGGGTTGGAGCCCTTACATGCCGCCCTTCCCGGTCCAGAAGGCATTGATCGACATCTGGCTCAAAGCATTTCCGCATACTCATTTGCTGATGAACTTCGATCAACGGCGAGCTTTGGCTTATGGAACTCAGCACGGCGCTGGGTGGCGACTCGATTGCCTCGGGGACATGTCCACCGCACATTCACGCTCGCCGGAGATGCTGGATTCTTATCCGGAGCAAATTGTGGGTGCTGGAATTCAGAATGTATGGCAGCACAGCCCGGTTTCTATGGAATCCTGTGGCACTCCATCGAGCTGGAAAAAGCAGGGCTTCGATGTCTCGTACATTCTCGGCGAGGCGTTACGCTGGCACATAAGCTCGCTCAATATAAAGTCTTCTCCTATCCCGCCTGACTGGAAGGGCCAGTTTGAGGACTTTGAAAGGAAGATGGGATACCGCTTTGCTCTGCGACGCCTGGAATATCCTAAAACGGTACGGCCCGGTGAGATGATGCCAATCCACATGTGGTGGGTGAATGAAGGTGTGGCTCCCATCTACAATGAGTATTGGCTTGGCGTAGAGTTGCGATCTGCGAACGGAACTGCGATTATTCGGGTCCCAGAGGATATACGAAAGTGGCTCCCTGGAGACGCAGTAGTCGACGATTCACTCTATGTCCCGGACAACTTAGTTCCAGGAACCTATGAATTCCGCATTGCCATGCTGAACCCTAGAACACACTTGCCCGCCATTCGCTTCGGTATCCAAGGGCGTCAGGCCGATGGTTGGTATGACATGGGATCTCTGACAATTGAAAAATAGGCTGGCTATTCGCTAAATACCTTTGACGGATTTTGGATCTCAGTCGACTTGGCGCCGGCGGGCTGCGATCGAGGCGGCGCTCTCAGGGAGGTCGCAATGCTTTTCCAGAATCGGGGATCATGGATATTTGCTGGACTGCGAAGCAGCATTAGCCGACCTTCCGGGATAGTGTGGGTGGACATCGACGCTGGCGGAGCCCGCACTAATAGCCGATCACCTCGCCGTCCCTGCGCATCTCTGCAGCACCCCAGTAATCGTGATCCTTCGCGTTGTACTGAATCGCCTCATAGCCGCCAAAGCCTCCACCCGCATGCGTGAGTACCTTGACTTTGTAACCGCGTTCGCGCAAGGCCGCAGCGACCCCCGGGGCGAATCCGGACTCCATCAACACCGTCCCTGTGCCCTTGGCAGGCAGTCCGGTCGGCGTCGCGTCGCCGATGTGGTCCCAGCGAGCAGCATCACCCGCTTCCTGCACGTTCATGCCGAAGTCGATCATGTTGACTAAAACCTGCATCTGTCCTTGCGGCTGGAAGTAACCGCCCATGACGGCGAAACCCATCCACGGTTCGCCGTCCTTCATCACGAAGGCTGGAATGATGGTGTGAAATGGGCGTTTGCGCGGTGCATATACGTTGGCGCTCTTCGGATTGAGCGAATACAACGCGCCGCGATCCTGGAACATGAAGCCCAAGCCGGGGGCCGCCTCTCCTGAGCCCATCCCGGCGTAGTTCGACTCAATCATGGAAACCATCATGCCGTTGCCGCTTGCGGTTTCGAAGTCCGTGGTATCCCCGCTTCCCGAGGGATACACGCCAGTCTGGTACGGCAACGGATTGCCTGGTTTGATGTTCGGATTGGCGTGCTGGAGATCGATCAGTGTACGGCGCTGGCTAGCGTACGCTTGCGACAGCAGGCCCTTCGCGGGTACATGGTAAAAGCGCGAATCTGCATACCACATGGATAAATCCGCGGCAGCGAGTCTAAAAGATCCGATCTCGGCCATCAACGTGTCGGGACTGCCGAGGCCCATTTTCTTCAGATCGTAGCCTTTGAGCGCGTTGAGCTCCTCGAGAGTTGCAAACCCCTGGCCATTTGGCGGCAGCTCGTACACGTCGTAACCGCGATAATCCACCGACTGTGGCGACACCCACTCGCCGTGGAAGTCCGCGAAATCGGAATAGCCGGGGCCGGTGCCGATGCTCTTGAAAAAGTTCGCCATGACGTGCGCGATCTGGCCCTTGTAGAACGCGTCACGTCCGCCTTGGGCGATCAGCGTGAGCGTATGGGCCATCTCCGGATTCCGGAAAATTTCCCCTTCGCGCGGCGTATGGCCATCGATCAAAAAGACCTTCTGCGCGTTCGCAAAATCCTTGATCAAGCGCTGATGCCTCTGGAAAGCCTGCCAGTTGCCCTGCCAATATTTCGCCACGACCTGCGTGACTGGAAAGCCGTGGGTCGCATAGCTGATGGCTGGCGCTAAGTCCTCGGCGATTGGCAGCTTGCCGAACTTCTGGTGCAGGGCAAACCAAGTATCGACGATTCCTGGCACCGTCACGGGCAAGGGGCCGAACAAGGGGATCTGGTTGCTCGGCTGCATGCCGGCCTTCTCGTAGGCGACCTTGACCTCGGCCTGCATCTCGCTCAGCGAACGTCCCCTGGGTGACCAGCCGGAGCCGTTGTAGCCATAAAGCTTGTGTGTCTTCGGATCCCAGACAATCACGAACGCATCAGCCCCAAGCCCATTCAACACCGGCTCGGTGAGACACAGCATTGCACTCGTGGCAATCGCGGCATCCACCGCGTTGCCGCCTTCCTTGAGAATTTCAATCCCGGTAAGCGAAGCCAGCGGCTGCTCGCTCGCCACCATGCCGTGTTGCGCAATCACTGGGGAGCGTGTCGCCCACGGCAAGCCGGCATAATGGTCACCGCGGCTGATTTCCTTGACCGACTGAGCGCGTGCCACGCTTTGGGTAAGCAGCACTGAAACGGCGAGCGCGAGCGCCGCACCGGCGGCGAGTTGAAGGCGTTTGAGCATCATAGCTTCCACTATAGTTTCCAGTGAACGAAGTTGTCCGCGTTGTCCCCTGCACGGAAACTGTAAGGCAGAACGCCCAGGAGCGTCACGGGAAACTTCTGCTTCCCGCGCAGCAGGATCATCTGCCGCCCACGATTGAGGGATCCCCACCATAATGGCTCTTCTTCCCGTAAGGCTGTACCCCACGGCGCGTTGGCTGTTTTTAGTGATGCCCATCTCTGCCAATACTCCAGAGGATCGCCCGTTCGGCGTAGGTTGGGATTAGCCTTCTGACCGGTTCGTCGAATGGGTCGACATGCGGGAACCCCGACTCCGATTCGAGAATCCTGCAAAGCACTTTCGCGACAGCGTTGAGCACGCATTGCTCTTCATGTTCGGAACGGGCGCGAACGGAAAATCTGTTTTCGTGAGCACGTTGCTCGGCATATTGGGCGGTTACGCCGTCGTTGCGCCGATGACCACATTTACCGAAACGCACAACGCAGCGCACCCGACAGACTTGGCCATGCTCCGCGGTGCGCGGCTGGTGGCGGCGACGGAAACCGTGGCTGGCAGTCGCTGGGCCGAGGCGAAGATAAAAGCAATTACCGGCGGCGAGCCTATTACGGCGAGATTTATGCGGCAGGACTTCTTTACTTACGTGCCGCAATTTAAGCTGTTCGTCTCTGGCAACCACAAGCCGCGACTGCGTAGCGTGGATGAGGCGGTGCGAAGACGCCTAAACCTTATCCCGTTCGTTGTGACGTTCGATAAAACCAAGCGCGACTGCAAACTGACCGAGAAACTGCGCGCCGAGTGGGGCGGCATCTTGCAATGGGCCATCGACGGCTGCCTTGCTTGCCAGCGCGAGGGGCTGAATCCGCCGCAAATCGTAACCGCAGCAACGGACGAATACTTGGCTGAGCAGGACGTGCTGGGCCAGTGGCTGGAGGAGTCGGTTGTACCCGACAAGAACGCCAGGACGCAACCAAGCGAAATTTACCAACACTTCCGCCGCTGGGCCGAGGCGCACGGCGAATATGTTTTCGGACAACGAGAGTTCGCACTGCGCTTGACCGAGCACGGGTACGCATCCAAAAAGGGCCACGGCGGCGCGCGCACTCTCGCGTTGCGGTTCGTCTCGGCGGTCGGCGAAAACCGCAGATTTGCAGGGAAGGTGGTGCGTATTGGCAGGTAAACGGGAGGCGGAAGGAGGCGGG
>JBAPRH010000024.1:0-45090 GCA_049280995.1 Acidobacteriaceae bacterium | reverse complement strand
GCGCTCGTGGCCGCGGTGGCGGGCGCGGCGGTCGCTACTCTGGAAAAGCCTGAAGTGCTGAGAGACCTTTGGGAGAAAACTCCGAAGTATCTCCGCACCGGGCAGGAGTTTCTGCTGCGGGCTGAGGACGTGGTGGAAGATATGCGGACCAAGGCCGAGAAAGTCCGGGGAATGCTGAATAACGCGCAGGGGCGTGGGAGCAGACATTAGCTTAAAAATAAGGAGCCCGTTCGATTTTGCTTCCTGCTTCCAGGCGGCTAATCCGGCCTTTGAGAGTGAAGCGCGGCAGGACGGCTACCCAGTAAACGCCATGCTTGCAATTGCATCCGTCGCGCCTTACCATCGCAGCAGTCAGCGGCACTCCTGCTTTGGGCCTCGTTCACATCAAAGAAAATCAAAAACTCTGCTGGCGCACTGAAGGCACTCCATGCCTGAGCTGAAATTCAGCATTTCTGAAGGAGAGGTTGTTGCCGGCAACTACCGCATCCTTGGAATTGCGGGGTCCGGCGGCATGGGGGTGGTTTATCGCGCGCTTGACCTGCGCCTGGAGCGAGTGGTCGCGCTCAAATTCCTTCCCTCCGATCTGAATGCCAGCGAGCCTGACCGGCAGCGTTTCCTGCGCGAAGCGCGCATCGCGTCATCGCTCGACCATCCCAACATCGGCGTGATTCACGGAGTGGAGGAGACTGCCGACGGCAGCGCCTTCATTGTCATGGCCTTCTATGAAGGCGTTTCGCTGGCTGAGTTGATTCGCCGCGGACCGCTGCCCGCACACCAGGCCATCGACATCGCCTCGCAGATGGCTCGCGGCTTGGCTGACGCTCATTCCCGCAACATCGCCCACCGCGATATCAAGCCGTCGAATGTGATGCTCACCGCTTCTGGGGTCGCCAAGATCGTGGACTTCGGGCTTGCGCATGTGGTGAGCGCGTCTACCGCGTCGCAGGCAGGAATCAGCGGAACCATCGCCTACATGGCGCCGGAGCAGGCGATGGGCGAGACGGTCGATCACCGCTGCGACATCTGGGCGCTCGGCGTGGTGCTGGCGGAAATGCTGACCGGCACAAATCCCTTCCACCGCGAGACGCTTCCGGCGATTCTGCTGGCCGTTCTCAATGAACCGCCGAATGGGATCGACACGCTGCACCCGGCGTTGCAGCCGATCATCTACCGCGCGCTCAGCAAAGACGCCAACAGCCGCTACTCCTCCTGCACGGAGTTTCTTTCGGCCCTGGAGGAGAGCCAGAATCAGCTTCCTGCGGATCTCGGGCCCGGCGCGGACGCGGTCGCCAATCTGCCGCCCCGTGCGGTGCGCACCGTCAGGGAGTCCGCGCAGGTCCGGCGCGCGCGCGAGGAGGCATCGCGCTCCGCATTCAGGCCTGCTGCCCGGCGGCGCTTTCCATGGATCATCCTGGTGAGAGCCGCGCTGGTGCTGGTTGTGGCGTTCAGCGTGGGGTGGTTTGTGCCGCCGTTGCACAGCCGCATCGCGGCGTTCATGGGCGGGGCTGCACAGCAAAAGCACATCGCGGTCCTTCCGTTCAGCAGCGCTGGAAGCAATCCTGAAAACGCGGTGCTGGTCGACGGCCTTATGGATTCGCTTGCGGGGCGGCTTTCCAATCTGGACGTAGGGAACAAGTCGCTGTGGGTGGTGCCCAACAGCGTGGTGCAGCGAGAAAAGGTCACCGACCCTTCCGACGCGCTGAAGGCGCTGGGCGCGACCCTGGTGGTCAAGGGATCTCTGGAGCGGGACGGGAATGATATTCGTCTGACCACGAACCTGATCGACACGAAGGATTTGCGGCAGATTGGCTCGGTGGAGGTGGAGGACGCGGCGGGCGATCTATCGACGCTGGAAGACGAGACGGTTGCTCGGTTGGCGAGGCTGATGGACATTTCAGTCACGGCAAAGATGTTGCGCAACACCGGCGGGCGGGTGGATCCGGCGGCCTATGAGGATTACCTGAAAGCGCTGGGCTTGATGCAGCGCTACGACAAACCGGGAAATCTGGACTCGGCCATCGCGGTGCTGCAGCAGTCCATACAGACTGATCCTAACTTCGCGCTTGGGTATGCGCGGATCGGGGAGGCGTATCGGCTCAAATATCGTGTGGACCAGAACCCTGAATGGCTGACGGAAGCCGAGGCGAACTGCCGCAAAGCGATTGAACTCGACAACAGTATTCCCGAAACCTATGTGACGCTTGGCGACCTTCATATCTCGGCGGGCAAGTACGATCTGGCGGTCGAGGAATTTCAGCACGCGCTGTCTCTAAATTCGCGAGATGCGCCCGCCCTCGCAGGCCTTGGCCGCGCTTATGAGAACGGTGGACGGATTGCGGACGCGAAAGCCGCTTATGAAAGAGCGGCCGCGTTGCGGCCCCATGACTGGGACGGCTACGACAACCTGGCAATGTTCCTGGATCGGCAGCACGAATATACCGATGCCATTGCGCAGTATAAACACGCCCTCCAGCTCACTCCGGACAACGCGCAGGTGCTGCTGAATTTAGGTGGTGCATATGTCGATTCTGGCGACGAGAAGAATCTATCGCTCGCTGAAGCGGCGCTTAGAAAGTCCATCGAACTGCAACCCAGCTACGCGGCGTATGCAAATCTTGGATCACTTCTCTTACAGGAGCATCGGTATCGCGACGCAGTTGTAGCGACGCAGCAGGCCCTGAAGCTCAACTCCGGAGATTACCTGGTTTGGGACAATCTTCGGCAGGCATTCGAATGGCTGCATGACACACCTGGAGGGCAAAACGCGGCCTCGAACGAGAAGCCCCTGATCCTGAAATGGCTGAAGCTTCATCCTCAGGATGCGGATGCCGAATCGGTGTACGCCGATGTCGCAGCGCAGTATGGTCCACGCGATGAGGCTGAATCACATATTCAGACGGCCCTGGCACTGTCGCCCAACGATCCGGGCATTCTCGAAGCGGCAGCAGCCATGTACGAGATCCTCGGCAATCATGCGATGGCGGTCAAGTATATGAACCAGGCCTTCGGGAAAGGCTATCCCTGGCAGCAGGCGCTTCAGGACCCCGAAACTGTTTCACTGCTGAAGGACCCCGGACTTCATCCCCCAAAGAAGTAGGCGACGTATTAACCCGATTGAGCAAAGGAGAAATTACCAATGGCTGATCTGACCATCACTTTATCCGGTGGAGTCTATTCCGTTTCGCCCGATCCCTGCTATGTACCGGTGGGGGGAAACCTTAACGTTATCGTTCCACAGGGGCCCCCTGTAGGGTGTCTGATCTGTCTCGACAAGGACCTCGAGTCCAAGAAGTCACACGTGCTGACTGCGAATCGAACCTTTCCCATGAATTATCCGAATCTCGACAAGTGGACGTACACTGTGTGGGCGCCCACTGCGACCTGTCCGACTGCCAGCATCAGTGCCACTACTCCTCATACCATTCAAATCGGGAGCCAAATGGGCGGCAAGTAGTTACGATCCGGGGGGACTCGCCGCTGGCAGGGCCCCTTCGGATATGTGTTCTTATCTAATCTCTGCCGATCTGGGTCGGTATACAGGAAATATCAGTGGGTGCGCTCGACGAGATACTGAGCCACGGACTTGAGCCCATCCGCATGTTCTCCGTATGCATCGAGTTCCGCGAAGGCTTCGTGAATGAGGCGGGTAGCGTCATTGCGCGAGGCCTCGATTCCGAAGACCGCCGGCCAGGTGGCCTTGTCGCTGGCTACGTCTTTGCCGGCAGTTTTGCCCAGTTGCTCGGAGCTTTGCGTCACGTCGAGCACATCGTCCATGATCTGGAAGGCAAGCCCCGCTTTGCGTCCAAACGCGGTGAGGCGAATGGTGTCCATGTGCGCGGCGCCGGCGTAGAGGCCGCCTGCGACGACGCTGACGCGAAGCAGCGCTCCGGTTTTAGCACGGTGAATGGCCATGACGCTCTCCGGCGTCGGCTTGGAATGCTCGCCTTCGAGGTCGAGCATCTGGCCGCCGATCATGCCTTCAACCGTCCCCGTGGCTTCGGCGATGAGGCGGATAACTTCTACCGTAGTGGCCGCGGGGCACTCGAGGCTTGCGAGCGTTTGATAGGCGAGGGTCTGGAGCGCGTCTCCGGCGAGGATGGCGGTGGGTTCTCCAAAAGCGACGTGGCAGGTGGGCTTGCCGCGGCGGAGATCGTCGTTGTCGAGCGCGGGCAGGTCGTCGTGGATGAGCGAGTAAGTATGGAGCATCTCGATCGCTGCGCCGAGTTCTTCAATGCCAGCGGGCAGGTTGCCCTTGGCGATGGTGCGAGCTGCTTCGTAGACAAGGATGGGACGGAGACGCTTGCCTCCCGCGAAGGTGCTGTGGCGCATGGCTCCGTGAATGGAAGCGGGGACCTGCGTGACGGGCGGCAGAAGGCGTTCGAGAGCGCGGTCGGTGATCTCGACGCCGGAGTGAAGGATTTCTTTCAACTGCAGTTCGGCTTGCATTTTGAACCATAATACAGGTTGCCGGGTCCAGGGCACAGGACTAAGGTGCTCGATATTTGTTCTTAGTCTGGGGTCCGGAACCGAGCTTTGATCAGGGCGTCAGCCGCAGCGTGTGGGTAGTCTGGTGCTGAATGGCCGCGTCGCTGAAGGGAAGCGCGAAGGTTTTTCCGTGGTACCAGTACGGCCACTGGTCGCGATAGTACGGGCTGAGCGGGTCTTCGGACTGGCCCATGACGATGTTTTCAGTCGCGGCGTCGGGGCTGCTCCAGTCGATCGTGAACCGCTGCGACGGGCCGAACGTGTGACCAGCCTGCTTGACGGTGGAGGTGTCTCCTGACTGTGGTTGGGAGCCGGTCCCGGTCCATTTTTTCAGCCAGGGAATGTGACTGTAGAGCGGATGTTCGATGTCGATGGGGTGGGCCTCGCCGTAGCGCCAGTCCTTCAGATTGGAGGGCGCGTTTTCGAGTCCCTTATCGACGACGGCGGCGAGGAAATCATCCCACGTTGGGTAGCCGGGCGGGAGCCATCCAGCGGGATTGCTGGTGATGAGCTGTTCGCGGGCGAAGCCGCTTTCGCTCCATTTGTAGAGCTTCCATTCCTCGCCTAGTTTCGGCTCCAGCAGCATAGGCCAGAAGGCGTTTTTCGCAGCCTCGACAATGGCGGCGGGCGCGGAGTCGATGCCGACCACGCCGTCCCAGGTCCGCATGAGGTTGGCGGCCTCACGCAGGCGCGCTGTGGTGTTTTTGGCGTGGTCGATGGCGTAGGAGAAGCGCTGGGCCAGCTCCTGATCGACCTCGGAAAAAACATCGGTCTGGAGCGTGAGCATGTCGGCGGAGGTGAGGCTGTTCTTGCCGGCCAGCCACTTCCAGATGCGCTCGTTGCGATATGGATCGGCCCATTGATCGCTGATGACGTAGGCGTAGTTGTCGGGCGTCATGCGCGAGTTGGCGGTCGCGATGATGCCATTGGCGGGGTCGAGCGTGGAGGGCAGCTCGTTGAAAGGGATGTAGCCCTGCCACTCGTGATTGCTGTCGGTGATGGGAACGTCGGCAATGCCGTTGGGGCGGTTGGGAATCTGGCCGGCAGCCTGATAGCCGATGTGTCCTTGATCGTCGGCGTAGACAACGTTGAGCGACGGCCCCCACCAGCGGCTCATGGCGTCGCGGAAATCGTTCCAGTTGGCGGCGGTGTCGAGAGCGAAGAGGGCGAGGCTGTTCTGCGGAATGTCGTATGCGCTCCAGCGCAGAGTGATGGTGCGCCTCTCATGCGGGATGAGCGGGGTGACGATGGGACCCTGGCCGGTGCGGGCCACATCAATGGTGACGTCGCGGCCAAAGCGAACGCGGATGGTTTCCCTCTGATGCTCGAGGGGCTGCCAGGAGCCGTCCGCGGCGCGGTAATCGCCGTGGCCGTTGGTCTGCTCGACATAGAGGTCCTGCATGTCGGCGTACATCGCGGTGAATCCCCAGGCGATGTGGTCGTTGTGGCCGGCGACGATGTAGGGCACTCCGGCGATGGTGACGCCGGTGGCGTGCAAGCCGGGCGCTTCGAGACCGGTTTCGTACCAGATGTCGGGAATCTGGTAGGGAAGGTGCATGTCGTTGGACAGGATGGGCTGATGCGAGGCGGTGTGTTCGCCGGAGACGACCCACTCGTTGGAGCCGGGGGTGCAGCCCCGGCAGGTGTTGCGGGCTGGCTCGACGAGCTGGCGGAGTTGGAGCAGGTCGTTCACGGATGGGCCCTGCAACGATGACTGCGTAGAGTCGAGCGGAATTTCTTCAATGAGCGCGTTGGGCTGGCTGAGGTCGGGCAGCACCTGCGTCGGTGGATGATCCCGCCACGACCCAACGGGATAGAGCGGCGCGGCCAGCGTGGGGCCCAGGCGCGCAACCACTTTCTCGCGGTCGAGCCGGGAATCCCACGTCTGATCGAGCATTTGCACCATGCCCATGAGGATGGCGGCGGAGTCGGCGGGCTGCCACTGGTCGGGCTTGTACATGAGCAGGCGGAAGGGAGGCGGGAGGTCGTCTTCATGCGCGTCAATGTATGCGTTGACGCCGCGAGCATAGTCCTCGAAGTAGCGGCGGTCGGTGTTGCTGAGGTTGGCGACGATGCGCTCGGCGGTTTCGCGAATGAGCAGTGTACGCTCCATGCGATCGTGCTTGAGGTAGCTGGAGCCGAGGATTTCGGCGACCGTTCCGGAGGCCATGCGGCGGGCCATATCCATCTGCCAAAGGCGGTCCTGCGCGGCGACATAGCCTTGCGCGGCGAAGAGATCGTCGAGATTGGCGGCCTGAATGTGCGGGACTCCGTGCTGGTCGCGGCGAACGGTAACAGGTGCGGTGAGGCCCTGCACACGCAGTTGCCCGTCGAGTTGCGGGAGCGTTGCCCGCATTTCGTACTTGAGCCAGAGCGTCCCGCCAACGCAGACGAGCACAGTGGCGATGGCCAGCGCCAGGATGGCGGTGATGACGCCGACCAATACCGGATGGCGGCGGGGCTCTTCTACGTCGATGTGTCGGCCAAGAGGCATGTTCAGGGCAGGGGAACTCAGGGCGCAGGGGTCAAGTGCGGGCGCGCTGTCGAATCCATTCTGCAGGCGCGCCGCGGATGACCACTCGCAAATTCGTTAGGATGCAAGTCTTATTTTAGTTCCTGCCGCGATGCGGCAGAGTCATCAGGCGATGGGTTCGATGCCGCTGCTTTCCGTGACACACGGCCTTCGGCTCCATGCCGGCCGCCAGGCCTGTCCCTTGAAGGGAGATTGCGTCCGGTGTCCCCACCAGAGCCACATGAGGATGGCGATGATGATGAGCAGCGGGACGATGAGGATGCTGCCCTCGGGGCCGGTCTTGCCTCCGCTCCACAGGAGCTTGCCGAGTGGATGTTCGCCAAAGAGATGTCCCTTCACAATGAGGCCGCTGTCGGCGGTTCCGTAGAAGTAGGATTCGCCCCAGTCCCACGCGGCATGGAAGCCGACCGCCCACCACAGCGAGCCGGTGTACCAGATACTTAAACAAAAGACGAGGCCGATGGCTCCGGCGGAGAAGAGGCCGACAGGGGACTCGCCGGTGTTGTGGGTGTGGCCAAGTCCGAAGAGCAGCGAGAAGACCAGAGCGCCCCACCAGAAGCCGATGCCGCGCGTCATGGTGTATTGCAGATAGCCGCGCAGGGTGGACTCTTCGAAGAGGCCGACCAGCAGGAACATCAATCCCCACGCGGCGGCATATTTCAGCATGGCCGCGCCGTGGAGGGGCTGGCCGTCGAAGGCGAGATAGCCGAGCTTCCAGAGCGCGAACACAAGGGCGGAAATGGCGATGAATCCCCAGACCAGACCGGAGACGAAGCGGGTGGTGCGGGCCTTGCCCTGATATCCGTAAGCGAAGAGCGATTTACGCTCGATGATCGCGAGGAGGCCGGTGGCGATGACGACGCAGAGAAGCTGCACGCCTTCGGCGGTGAGCCCGGACGCGGGCGTCATGGCTGCTGCATGCATGCGATGCTGGAAGAACGCCCGCATGGCAAACGTGATGGCCAGCGCCGTCGCAGCGAAGACGACGATGAAGAGCAGGATGCCCCATCCTGCGCGGATTCCGCTCTGGCCGACGAAGACCCAGCGCAGGCCGTGTTTAGGTGCGGGCGGCGGTGCGGGCGGCGGCGTGGGCGGCGGGGGAACGCTGTTCAGAAATGATTCCGAGGATGGTTCCGGGCCGGGCGCGTCTTCGTCCAAGGTGCCCTCCTGTTCTTTGCTGCCATCTTACGGGATAAAAGAGGTCGGGGCGAAGAGAATTATTCGTTCTGGTTCTGCTTTCATGGACCGGGCGCCTTGACTTTGCGGGCGGTCCCGGCAATGCTAGTCCATTGCGACGTTTTTATTTCTTTCTGATTTTGAACATCAATTCTTTCCGGGAGCCGTCGTACTTTGAACATTCGGGTGTTTTATCACTACAAGTGTTTTGACGGGGCCTGCGCGGCTTCGCTGTTTGCGCGTTTTCATCGCGAGTGCATTTCGCCGGGCGCGAGCTACGAGTTTTGCGGCTTGGTGCATCGCGCGGGCGCGCTGTTCGACGAAGCGGATTTCACTGGCGGCGAAAACGCGATTGTGGACTTCAAGTATTCGGCCTCGCCGAAGATTACGTGGTGGTTCGATCATCACCTGAGCGCCTTTCTTTCGCCGGAAGACGAGGAGGATTTCCGGCGTGGAATAGAGGACGGGCGCTATGCGGACCGGCGTTTTTATGACCCTGCATACACCTCCTGCACCAGTTTTCTGGCGCACATTGCTTCCACGCGGTTCGGGTTTGATGCGGCTCCGGTGGCGGAGCTGGTGAAGTGGGCGGACATTGTGGATGGCGCGATGTATGCGAGCCCGCAGGCGGCGGTGGAGATGGCTGACCCTGCCATGAAGCTGACGCTCATTATTGAATCGACGCAGGACCCGAAGTTTATCCCGCGGCTGATTCCGCTGCTGACTGCGATGCCGCTCGATGAGGTGCTGAAGCAGCCATTTGTCGCCCCACTGCTGCCACCGCTGCTGGAGCGGCACGCGGCGTCGCTGGAGTTGATTCGCGAACGGTCGGAATCGAAGGACGGCACGAATTATTTCGACATCAGCGACAAGCCGATGGAGGGATACAACAAATTCATCCCGTACTACCTGCATCCCGAGGTGAGGTACTCGATCGGGCTGTCGAAGTCCTCGTTCCGGACGAAGGTGTCGGTGGGATCGAATCCCTGGACCAAGGCTGACCCGCAGAAGATGGTGAACCTGGCCTCGATCTGCGAGCGGTACGGTGGAGGTGGGCACGCAAGGGTGGGAGCGATTTCGTTTCCTCCCGACCACGAGGACGATGCGCGGGCGGCGGCCAAGGAGATTGTGGCGGAGCTGCGGGCGAAGAACCCGCTGGGTTAAAGGTGGGGAATGGCCCACCGACAACACTTAATTTTTCCCCCACTCTTCTGTGTTTTCTTCAAGTTAGCCTCGGACTTCGCTGGTAGTTCCTAGAAATTAAATGACTTAACGATATCTCCAAGCTGGTCAATCATCTAGAGCCTATAAAGTCGCTAGCAGCATGTGGGCTTGCCGCTGCTCTCCCTACTTTCAGTATAGCTTTCCGGAATAATTCAATGACATTTTGAGTTGGGAATTTTCTGCTGTGGATTGAATGGCTTATGGATTTTTCGAGGTGGAGGACCTTGACACGCCAGTTTGGTCCGGAGGTGTTGCTGCCGCTGGCCGGTCAAGCATTCACTCACCCCTGGGAGCGCATCTGGTGGGCGATGGCTTCGAGGAGGCGCTCGGGCTTGATTTTGGGCGGCGTGGCGAGGCCCATTTTCTGGGTCATCTGCGCGGCCAGCCGCTCGGCGAGGCGGGCGCGGGTGTCCAAGTCCATGTCGAGAATGCGGGAGAAGAAGCGGTCGATGACGGCGAGGTCTTCGGGCGTGAGGCGGGCAACGGCGTCGGCGGGGAGGGTTGCTTCTTCATCGCGATGGAAGGACGGCTCGGGCGGGGGCGGTTCAAACGCTCCGGCGGTAATGGTGCGTGCGCCTTGGCCTCCCCAGAGCGGCTCGTCGGCGGCCCGTTCGTGGACGACGAGGGTGGCAGCGGCGAGGTCTCCCAGGCGCTGGTGCCGCTTGTTCGAGACCATCGCGATTACGCCCACGAGATAGAAACCGGGCAACATATCGACGACGCGGATCAGGTTGCGGGTCATGGCCTCAAAAAAGGTGATCTGCCGGCCGGACTGCTGGATGACGCGAATCTTGCAGAGCTTTTTGCCGGGCGTCTGGCCGTTCCAGTAGGTTTCAAACAGGGCGAAGTATCCCCAGTAGAGAAGAAAGTGGAAGAGAACCAGCCCGGCGATCAGCCATTTTTCGCCGGTGTGCGAGAGGGCTCCGCTGGTGGTTTTGGGCGCGGAGGATGCGATGAGCACGAAGATGAGGATGAGAACGGCATAGCCGATGGCCTGCACGACAGTATCGGTCAGAATGGCCAGAAACCGGCTGCCGATTCCGGCGATAGGGAACCGAATGTCCACCTGCTCGGGCGTGTCGATAGTAAGCTGGTCTGGACTTATTCCACCGTGGCTGATTAACTCGGGCATCGTTCTATGATTTCCAACCATTGGATTGAGCAACGTCAAACGTCGTGGGACAGGCTCGACTCGCTGACGCGGCAGGTCGAGTCCCAAGGGCTGCGCGCGCTGGGCGGCGCTGAGCTGCGGGAGTTCGGCTTGCTGTATCGGCAGATTGCCGCCGATCTTTCGGCGGTGCGGGCCGATCGAGCTTCGGGCACGCTGGAAGAATACCTGAATGGGCTGCTGTGTCGCGCGCATAATCGCATTTACTCCGGACGTCGGGCGGGGTTTAAGTCGGTGGCGCGATTTATGGCGCGGGAGTATCCGCGGATTTTCCGGCGGCTGTTTCCTTATGTGCTGGCGTCGATTCTGATTTTTCTGGGCGGCGCGCTGCTGGGGATGCTGCTAACGCTGGCTCGGCCCGCGTTCATGCATCTGCTGCTGGGGCCGCAGATGGTGGCTACCATTGAGCATCACCAGATGTGGACGCACTCGATTGTGAGCATGAAGCCGCAGGCTTCGAGCGCGATCATGACGAACAACATCGGGGTGAGCTTTATGGCGTTTGCCGGAGGTATTGCGGCGGGGCTGGGCACGCTGTACCTGATGTTTTTTAACGGCGTGGAAATTGCGACGGTGCTGACGGCGTGCGCGCAGGCGCACATGGCGGGGGACCTGTTGAGCTTTATGGCGGCGCACGGCGCGCTGGAGCTGCCGAGTATCTTCATCGCCGGCGGCGCGGGACTGCGGCTGGCGGCGGGGCTTCTGTTTCCCGGCGTGCTGTCGCGCAGGGACTCGCTGGCGCTGGGCGCGCGAGAGGCAATCCGGCTGCTGGCCGGCGTGGTTCCGCTGCTGTTTGTGGCGGGAATGCTGGAGGCGTTTCTGTCTCCCTCGGGCGTGGCCGCCGTGGCCAAGTTTGCGGTGGGCGGGGTTTTGCTGTTGGGACTGTGTTTCTGGCTGGTGGAGGGTGGCCGCGCTCCGGCGCGAGCAGTCGCTTCCTGAACGCGGCTCAGGTCCTGGAGCCCGTCATCCGGTGCCCAGCGCGGAGAGGGTTATTGCCGAGTCCTCCGGGGCTGATTCCAGCTCGCGCAGGTCGAGCCCGTGGGTTTCGTGGCCAAGAAAAACAACCAGCAACATGGACAGCACGCAGGGAACAGCCACGACTCCAGCCGCCAGGCCAAGGGCCGGAACCAGTGCCAGTGCGCCGAGTCCCTGCGCGACCAGGCCGCCGCTCTTGCTGAAGCCGGCAACCCAACCGGTAGCGCGGCCCCGCACCCGGAGCGGATAGCTTTCGGCAGCATAGGGCAGGAGCACGGAGATGATGCCGTTGGTGCCGACGATCAGCAGGGACACGGCGATAACCGGGTCGGAAAGAAGGTGGATTCCGCCAGCGTCGCGCAGCAGAATCGCTACCAGGCCCAGGGTGGTGACGCCGACGGCCAGGACCAGCGTGCGCTTGGTGCTCCAGACGCTGTAGAGCCACGCTGCCAGAACAACTGTGGGCGCGGCAATCAGTGTGGAACGCGCGATGAGGCTACTGGCCGCGCCAATGCTGCGGCCTTCGCGCATCAGGCTGCCGGGCAGCCAGAGCAAAACGCCGAAGTTCACAAGGCCGACACACAATGCGGTGAGAGTGAGCGCGCAGGTGATGCCCAGCAGATCGCGACCCCTACGCGGCGGCGCGGTGGGAAGGCTTGTGGTCGCGTGGGCGCGGGCCGCACGAACCGGGCTGGTCTCGACGGAGATTCCAAATCGAGCGAGCGTCTCGCGCGCTTCGCGTATGCGTCCCATGCTTTGCAGGAAGCGCGCCGATTCCTGCAGCACGGGGCTGAGGAAGACGAGGATGAGAGAAATGGGCAGATTGATGAGCCACATAATGCGCCATCCGAAGTAGGGCTGGAGCAGCGCGGACAGCGAGCTGGTGGCGAAGTAGCCTCCGATGGCACCGATGCCGCCGACCAGCACCAGGCACCAGCCGCGATGCCGGGTGGGCACGATCTCCGCCAGCAGAGCGTAGGCAACCGGGAGCATGCCTCCGGCCCCAACGCCCATCAGAAAGCACATGAAGATGTTCCAGTTAAACGACGGCATGCATCCGCAGATGGATGTCCCCATGAAGATGACAGCGGCGAGCAGGATGGAGGCGCGGCGGCCATAGAAATCGGCGAGCGTGCCCCAGAGAAACGACCCGACCGTCGTTCCGAGCAGAGCGAAGAAGGGTAGCACCGCTACGCCGGCGAAGGTCAGGCCGTACTCCACGCGCATACCGGGGACGACGAAGCCGAGCGAGGCGGCCTTCATTACGTCAATGACGAGCGCGGTGGCAAGCACGATGATCTGCACCCAATGGGCGCGGGTCAGCGGCACGTCTTCCGGAGGGGCAATCTCCGCGTAGGGGATCCTTCCGGTGGGCCGACGGGGCAGGAGCCCGTATGCCGTAGCGGCGAACCCGGCGATGATGAGGCCCATGCCGATGAGCATGCCGGTGCCCATGGGCATGCCGGCCAGCTTGAAGTGGTTATGGCGGCCCATCAGAAACATGGGGAGATGCAGCAGCACGCCGGCCGTTACCGCCGCTGAGCCTCCCCAGAAGGCAAGTGCGTGACTCCCGCTCGAGAAGAGAGACGCTCTTTGCGCCATGAATTCGCTTCCTCCTGCCGCGGCGTTTCCCTGCGATAAAAGCGGAAGTGCCTAGATCGGCTTATCTGTGCTCCGCTGGCCCCGCGATTGGTTTGCCGCTCGCCGTGCAGGGGATCAACCGTCAACGTAACGCTACCTTGATTCGCTGGAATTGACTTCAACCTAAAGTTGCAGACGGCGTGATTTTTCCGGGGTTGCGTAGCATTTCCCCCATCTGCTCGATGCGTCTGTTTTCGCAGGGCTTAACGCCAGTCGTCGATCACGTAGGCGCCGGCGCGGTTAAAGCCGTCCTCATGTGGTCGCTGCATGGAGACTCCCTGCGTGGTCACTCGATATCCGCGGGCTTTCATGCGGCGGAAAGCATCTTCGCGGGCGAAGTTCACGCCAGCCTCTATGGCCGCGCTGCGCCAGGAGGCGAATGCCTCGCAGGCATCGAGCAACTTGTCGAAGCGCTCGCCTGCTCCTGCACCCGAGCGCGCTGCTGCGAACTTGATGTAGCACAGTTTCGGGCCGCCTTCCGATCCGGGGCCGGTGAGGCAGATGGCGAAGCCGTCGAGAGCACGGCGCGTGTGGGTCAACGACCTCGCCGACGTGGTGCCTGAGCACGGAGCGGATTTCGTCGGAGAGGTCGAGTCCCTTGTCTATTTTGCCGGTGAGCTTGGCGCAGGACTGGATGGCCCGCTCGCGCTCGGCTTTTGTGAGGGCGGAGAGCAGGGTTGGAGCCTGCCGCGCGGCATTGGGCTCCGGCGCGCGAGTCATGATGGCGGTGAGGTAGCCGGGCCAGTAGCCAAACTTCTGGTAGAGGCCCACGTGTTTGGCGCTCTGCGCGAAGGTGAAGAGTCCGGTGCGACGCAGTCCCCAGCGGTCGAAGACGGTCATGGTGGAGCCGAGCAGGCGCTGCGCCACACCATGATCCCAGTACTCGGGCAGCACGCTGAGAGGGCCGAAGAAGCCAAATGATCCCCAGCGTATGACCACGTTCAAGCCGATGAGGCGGTCGTCGTCGCGCGCCGCAATCATCCTGACGTGGCGGGAGCCCCAGCGCGGCATGATGAAGCTGCGGTCGCCCATGAAATCAAGCGGATTGGGAAGTCCGATGAAGGTTCCGAACGCAAGCCGGACGATCCGGTCTGCCTCTTCGAGTTCGTTCTGCCGGAGCGGGCCGATTTTGATGGAGTGACTGGTGGGCATTTGACTCTTTCAGCGCATCGGGGCGCAGGCAGGGAATGAGGCTCTACTGATTCACGCCGCTGGCGAGAAAGCCGCCGTCGACAACGATGGTCTGTCCTGTCGTGAAGGACGCTGCATCAGAAGCGAGATAGACTGCCGCTCCCACGAGCTCTTCCGTTTTTCCGAAACGTCCCATCGGCGTTCTCATCAGCAGTTCCTGGCCGCGCGGCGTGTTGTCGAGCAGGTCCGCATTCAGCGCTGTGCGGAAGACTCCAGGCGCGATGGCGTTCACTAGGACGCCTTTCTTCGACCATTCGACCGCGAGCGAGCGCGTGAGAGAAACCAGGCCGGCCTTGCTGGCCGCGTACGCAGCCACTTCGCTGAGTGCCACAAAGCTGTTGAGCGACGCGATGTTCACGATGCGTCCGTAGCCACGCTCCAGCATGTGCCTTCCGAAAACCTGGCACGCGCGCATGGTTCCGGTGAGGTTGGTGTCGATAATGTCGGTCCACTCGTCTTCCGGCATCGTCAGCGTGGGTGCGCGCTTGATCTTTCCAGCACAGTTGACCAAGATATCGACCTTGCCGAAGCTTCCGAGGACGGCGGCGAGCAGGCTTTCGAGCGAGGCACGATTGCCGAGGTCGCAGCAAAGTCGCAGCGTCCGGCGTCCGCGGTGTTCGATTTCGGCGGCCGTATCATCCACCTGTTGCTGGCGGCGCGCTGAGGCAACCACGTCCGCTCCGGCGTCGGCAAGGCCCAGGCTGAGGGCGCGTCCTATTCCGGAGGTTCCTCCGATGACAACCGCAGTCTTACCTTCCAGATTAAAAATGTTCATTGCTTCATCCTCGTGCTTAGGATCAGAGTCCCAGAAAAACCGGCTCGATGTGGCGCTTGTAGAGATTTTCCGTGACGTTCTTTGCAATCACTGCTTCGTTGGCTTCGAGCAGATTGAGATAGCGCGGGCCTTTCTTCGCGGCGACTTTGAATCCCACGTGCAGAAGCTGGCGAAAGCTCGGATTATAGGCCGGGTCTTTCTGGTTATGGCGCAGCGCCGCCGTGAACTGCCCCGAGGTCCAGTGCACGACCGCCTCAGGCGCGGGCAGCCGGGCCGGGTCGATGTCGATTACTGTTGAGTAGGGAGCGCACAATTCCGCGCTGTGGGCGTAGGCTTCGGCATAAATTTCTTTGGCCAGTGCGAGGGCCGGGCCTCCGGCTTCGGCCAGTCCAATGACTTCCTCGAGCCAGTTGGTTCCGGCGGTCTTGAGATGCACGCCGGTGTTGAACTTCTTCATGGAGTCGTGGATCGCGGGGTAAATCGAGAATTTGTCGCTGCCCGAATGCACGCTCAGCTTCAGATTCGCCGGCAGGCCGTAGTGCGCAACCGCGTGTCGAATAGCCGCCATATCGAGCGCCATTTCGCTGGCAAACTGTGACACGTCGCCAACGTAGTCAACTCCCTTATTGAATCGTCCGCTGAATTTAGGAGCGATGGTCTGGATGGGAATGGATTCATCGGCGACGGCAGCGAGAATGATGAGCAGCTCCGCCGGGGTCTGCGCCGCGTCGGTTTCGTCCATCGAGATCTCCGCAATGAAATTGCCGTGGCCTTTGGCGGATTCAATCTTGCGGTAGACCTTGCCCGCCTCCTGCACGGCGAACAGGAATTTGGCGGCAGTCTTCGAAAGTTGATCTCCAGTGATGGTAACGATTTCGTTCGTGCCTTTGAGCTGAGTCTTGCCCACCAGCTCGCTGTGCTTTTTGGTGAAGGATTCGATCGCTGCCCATTCGGCGGGCTTGCCGATGAAGTCGGCTACATCAATCGTGTAGAAGTCGCAGGAGAGGAGAAAGCGGTCCACCGTCTCGAGATTGATGTGATCCGCATCGCAGAAATAGGGCTTCGTCCAGCCGAGTGACCGCACTGCCGCATCGGCAGCGGCTCGCACCGAGCCAGGTTCCGAGCCAATAATGACATGTTCGCGATTCGATTTATTCCAGACCGGCGTGACTTCAACGCCCCGTTTTGCTGCGAGGACGCAGGCCTCAAGCTGAGCTTTGGCCTGATGCGCAAACCGGTCACCGACTCCAAGAGAAAATTTGCCTAGCGTTGTCATAATGTCTTCGATGTGTCGCTCCAACGAGAATTCTGCCGTTACCTGCGCTCAGGATCTCCCTCGCGCGTTAAAGCTTGTAAGCCTTTCGCACCAGGTTATAAGTAAGATCGCGGGCGACCTCCAGGGCTTCGTCTTCGTCGAGACGGTGCTCGGCGACCAGCCTGGCCAGATACCCGCAGTCCATGCGGCGCGCCACGTCGTGCCTCGCGGGAATTGAAAGAAACGCGCGCGTGTCGTCGTTGAATCCCACCGTGTTGTAAAAGCCGGCTGTCTCGGTGGTTGTTTCGCGAAAGCGCCGCATTCCTTCCGGGCTGTCGTAGAACCACCACGGCGGCCCCAGGCGCAGGCAGGGATAATGCCCGGCCAGCGGCGCAAGTTCGCGGCTATAGGCCGATTCATCGAGCGTAAACAGGATCAACGTGAACTTCGGCTCATTGCCGTAGCGGTCGAGCAGCGGCTCGAGCGCGTGGACATAATCGGTCGGCGTGGGAATGTCCGCGCCGGTATCGCGCCCGTATTTTTCGTAGAGCTGCCGGTTATGGTTGCGGAAGCTGCCGGGATGAATCTGCATGACGAGGCCATCTTTGACGCTCATGCCGGCCATTTCCGTAAGTATTTGCGCGCGGAACAACTCGCGTTGCGCGGCGCTGGCGTCTCCCTTCAGGGCAGTGGCGTAGAGTTTCGTGGCTTCTTCCCGCGACAAGTTTGCGGTGCCTGCAGTTGGGTGGCCGTGGTCCGTGGCGGTGCAGCCGAGTTGCTTGAATCGCACCCGCGTTTTTTCCAGAGCGCGCAGATAGCCAGTCCAGCTCTCCGTGTCCTCGCCGGTCAGCTCGCCCAGCTTTGTGACATTTTCGCGAAAGCCCGCAAAGTCCGGATCGACCACGGAATCCGGGCGGAACGTGGGCAGGATGCGCGCCTTCCATCCGGAGTCGCGAATTGCCTGATGATCGCTTAGCGAGGCGAGCGGCGAGTCGGTCGTCGCGAGCACCTCAAGATGGAAGCGCTCGTAGAGAGCGCGCGGAAGAAACTCCGGCGTGCGCAGCTTTTCCGAGATTGTGTCGTAATAATGGTCCGCATTTTTGCCGGACAGGCGCTCGTTCAGGTCAAAGAGTTCCTGAAAAGCGTAATCGAGCCACATGCGCGTGGGTGTTCCGCGAAAAAGGTAATAATTCTCGGCGAAGGTACGCCATACTTTGCGCGGATCCCTGATCTTCGGTGCGCCGATTTCAAGCTGGTCGAGCGGGACGCCCTGGCTGTAGAGCATCCGGTAGACGTAATGGTCGGGCTGCACCAGCAGTGTCGCCGGGTCAGGAAACGGCTGATTGCTCGCGAACCACGCGGTCTCGGTATGTCCGTGCGGGCTGATGAGGGGCAGGTCCTTGATTTCGTTATAGAGCCGCTTTGCAATGGCTCGCGTTGCGGCCTCAGCCGGGAAAAGCCGGTCGTCGTGGAGTAATTTCACCTTAGTTTTTATCCTATTACGGTTCGACCCAGGGGAGGTATTCATTCATCTGTTGCCGATGAGGTTCGAAGCGCGCGCGAACCGGAACAGGCCCGAAGACTGAGCACTCAGGGCGGGGGCCGGTGTCCTTAGGCTAGGATTCATGGCGTGAATTCAAGTTGGGCACTTTGGTCTTCTGTTCTGAGAATGCGTTTTGGCATTGGTCGTACCAGAATGCTAATTGGAGCTCTCACACCGGTGCCGATTCAGGATGATGCCGTCGCCTCTACCGGCGGCCGCGATGGCCGGAAGCTGAACCAGGCCACGAACACATAGGCCGCAAGTGGGACCACATAGGCGATGGCTCCGCTGCCGGTGGTTTCCGCAATCCAGCCCATGAGCGGCGTCAGAATGGCCCCGCCGACGATGGCCATTACCAGAAGGGAAGCTCCCAGCTTGGCATTGGGGCCGAGATCTTTGATGCCGAGTGCAAAAATCGTGGGATACATCAGGGACATGAAGAAGCTGGTGAGAAAGATGGACGAGAGACCGATCCAGCCGGGATAGAGAACGCCGATGCCGACGAGCACCACGTTGCACAGGCTGTAAATGCCCATGAGGCGGCCCGGCGGAACGAAGCGCATCAGCCACGACGAAAAGAAGCGGCCAACGGCAAAAGCGGCAAGGGTTCCGGTGAGCAGGTATCCGGCGATCTTCTCAGGCTGGTGCGCATACTGCTGCACGTACTGGATGAAATAGCTCCACGTGCCGACCTGTGCACCGACGTAGAGAAACTGCGCGATGATGGCGAACAGCAGGCTGGGATAGCCGAGAAGCTGTCGCGGCTGGAACTGCGGGGAGGGAACGCCGGATTCGCTTTCGCCGGCGAGAACCGGGAAGCGGGTGCGCGCGATGACCACTGCCCAGGCCCATACGACGAGCCCCAGGATAACGTAGGGTCGAACCACGCGCAGGGTTTCTGAATGCAGGTAGGCCTGATATTGCCCCAGAGCCTGAAGGTGATCGACCTGCGGCGCGGTCAGCTCGATTCCGGAAAAGATGAATGCAGTGCCGAGCAGAACTCCAGCAATGGAGCCGAGTGGATTAAACGCCTGCGAAAAATTCAAGCGGCGCTCAGAGCTCTCCTCCGGCCCGAACTGCGCGATGAAAGGATTGGCGGCAGTTTCGAGAAAAGACAAGCCGCTGGCGACAACGAAAAGCGCGAACAGGAAGAAGGCGTATTTGTCGATGATGGCCGCCGGCCAGAAAAGCACGGCTCCAGCGCCGAACAGGGCCAGTCCGGTGAGAAAGCCGACCTTATAGCCGAAGCGGCGCATGAGCATGGCGGCGGGGGTGGCGAGCACAAAATAGCCCAGGTAAAAAGCCGACTGTATTAAGCCCGCCTGAACACGCGAGAGCGCGAACGAGGTCATGAACTGGCGAATCAAAATGTCGTTCAGGTTGTTGGGCACGGCCCAGAGAAAGAAGAGTCCGGTGACGAGGAAAAAAGGGAACAGCTGGCCCGCGGGCAGAAAGGACTTCGCGGTGCGGTTACGCGTGGCGCCGGTTGTCGAGCTGGTTTCGGATGCTGACATTCTCTTCCTGACCTTATCTCATCGAGCAGTGCATTGCCCATTGGTCCGCGAGAGCGATTGCAGCGTCCGGATGGCGCGTTGGAACCTTCTTGCTAGTTATGAGGCTTCTGCATCAAGTAAAATGCGATTTCCATACTTTGCAAACATAAATTTGCAATACGGAATGACGAAAGCGGCGGGGAAGAGGGCGGCGGGAATGCGGTTGGTGAATTTCCGGAAGAGAAACCGGATTGAATTTGGGGTAGAGCGAGACGGATTTGTCCGCTCGCTGGCGAGTGCCGGTTTCGGGAGCGACTCGGAATTTTTCGCGGGCGGCGCAAAGGCATTGGATGCCGCGCGGGAATTGCTCGAACGACGCGACGCCGAGCAGAGCCGGCTGGAAGAGGTGCAGTTGCTGGCTCCAGTATTGAAGCCCGGCAAAATTCTGTGCGTGGGCTTGAACTATCGCGACCACGCCATTGAGTCCAACATGGCCATTCCGGAGGTTCCGACGATTTTTCTGAAACTGCCAAATGCCGTGACTGGACCGGACGCCGACATCGTGCTGCCGCGAAATTCGATTCAGCCGGATTTTGAGGCGGAGCTGGCGGCGGTCATCGGGCGCGCGGGGAGGAACATCCAGCGCGAAGACTGGAAGCAACATGTGCTGGGCTATACCATTCTGAACGACGTGAGCGCGCGCGACGTGCAGTTGGCCACCTCGCAGTGGACACTGGGCAAGAGCTTCGACACGTTTGCGCCGATGGGACCGGCGATTGTAACGGCCGATGAGATTGAAGACCCGCACGCGCTGGATATCCAGTTGTCTATCGACGGAGAGCTGATGCAGCACTCGAATACGCGGCATCTGATTTTCAAGCTGCCGGATCTGATTGCGCACCTTTCTTCGGTCGTTCCATTGGAGCCGGGAGACGTGATCAGCACGGGAACGCCGGCGGGCGTGGGTCTGGGCCGGACGCCGAAGCGCTGGCTCAAGCCGGGCGAGGAAATCACGATCAAGATTGAGCGGATCGGCCAGCTTAGAAACCGTACTGTGGCCGCCTGAGCCGCAGACGGGCCAGCGCAAAACCACTTGCTGGGAAGAAGGGTTTTCTTTTGACGGAGAATTTCCGATTGGACGGTAAGACTGCCATTGTGACGGGAGCCGGCAGCGGCATCGGGCAGGCGATTGCCCGGCGCTTCGCCGGGGCCGGTGCAACCGTCTACCTCGTGGATATTCGGCAGGAACGTGCCGAAGAGACTTCGCGGCAGATAGAAGATGACGGCGGCGTGAAAGCAATTGCAGTGTCCTGCGACGTGAAGGATGGCGTCGCGTGCAAGCGCGCCTTTGCGGAGATCGCTGCCGAGCGGCGCATCGATATCCTGGTAAACAGCGCGGGTGTTTCGCATATTGGTCGCCTGGAGACGACCTCCGAGGAGGATTTTGAGCACCTCTTCCGGGTGAACGTAAAGGGGGTCTACCTGTGCATGCAGGCGGTGATCGAACCGATGAAGCGCAACGGCGGCGGCGTGATTCTGAACCTCGCCTCGATTGCCGCGACGGCTGGGCTCAGTGACCGTTTTGCCTACTCGATGACCAAAGGCGCTGTGCTTTCCATGACGCTTTCGGTGGCAAGGGATTATCTCGCCGACAAGATTCGCTGCAACGCGATTTCACCAGCGCGCATTCACACTCCATTCGTCGATGCTTTCCTGAAAGAGCAGTACGCCGGGCGCGAAGAGGAGATGTTCCTGAAGCTGTCGCAGGCGCAGCCCATCGGCCGCATGGGGTCGCCGGAAGAGGTTGCGTCGCTGGCGCTGTTCCTCGGCTCGGACGCGGCATCGTTTATGACGGGCTTGGATATTCCGCTGGATGGCGGCTTCGTCAACCTGCGAGGATAGTCGCCTGGGAGATTTGTCTTGGATCTGCAACTGGAAGATAAAGTCGTATTGATCACCGGTGGCGCACAGGGAATCGGCGCTGCGATCTCTGAGGCGTGCGCGGCTGAGGGTGCAGTTCCGGTCATCGTGAATCGCAGCTCGGAGGCAGCGCAGAGTTTTGCGGTAGGGCTCAGTGTAGCGGGAAGCCGCTGCGAATTGCTGAGGATGGAGCTGCTGGGTCCGGAAAGTTGCAAGCAGGCCGTGGAGGAAACGCTGCGCCGGTGCGGGCGCATCGATGCGCTGGTGAATAACGCGGGCACGAACGACGGCGTCGGTCTCGAAAGGGGCGACCCACAGCAGTTCATTGATTCCATTCATCGCAATCTGTGGCACTACTATTCCATGACCCACTATGCGCTGCCGGCATTGAAGGCCGCACGCGGAGCCATCGTGAACATCAGCTCGAAGACCGCCGTGACCGGCCAGGGAGGCACTTCGGGCTACGCTGCTTCCAAAGGCGCACAGCTTGCCCTCACGCGCGAGTGGGCCGTCGAGCTGTTGCCCTATGGCATTCGCGTCAATGCAATCGTTCCGGCGGAGGTCAGAACTCCTCAGTATGAGACATGGCTGTCAACGTTTCCGAATCCGGAAGAAAAGCTTCGCAGGATCGCCTCGAAGATTCCGCTGGGCAAGCGCATGACGGAGCCTGCGGAAATTGCGAGCATGGCAGTCTTCCTGATTTCGGGAAAATCCGGGCATACAACGGGACAGCATCTTTACGTCGATGGCGGATATGTCCATCTGGATCGCGCCCTGACGTAGCACCCCAAAGGACATGAGGATGACCAAAGCACCATTGCGCATTGCCGTACGCCAGTTTTCGGATTTTGAGAACGCCCTCGCCGAGCAGACAGCGCTCTATCGCGAGTCGCACCCGGACGTGGAGTTTGAGGCGGTGCCGCTCGACCTGCACGCTCTCCATGCGGAGTTGTTCGAGAAGAATGGCCTGCGCTCCGGTGCGTGGGATATTGGTTATCTCAGCACTGACTGGCTGGCAGAGGCGGTCGAAGAAAACACGCTGGAAGAGCTGACTCCTTATCTTCACCGCAATCCGGTTCCGGACTGGCCGCAGGGATGGGCGCGCTCGCTGGTGGAACCGCTGTACTTTGGCGACAAGCTCTATACGCTGCCCTGGCACGACGGTCCGGAATGCCTGATTTACCGGCGCGACCTGTTTGAAGACGCCGGGGGGCAGGAAGCGTTTCGCCAACGCTACGGCTACGCATTAAAACCGCCGTCGACGTGGAAGCAGTTTACTGATGTCGCGCACTTTTTTACCCGCCCCGACAAGAACCTTTACGGCACGATGTTTGCCGCGTTTCCTGACGGCCACAACACGCTTTACGACTTTGCCTTGCAACTCTGGAGCCGCGGCGGTGAGTTCGAAGACAAAGAGAACCACGCGCTGCTGGACACACCGGAAGCGGCTGCGGCCCTCGACTTTTATCGCAATACCATCCGCGACGCTTCCGCGTGCTATCCGGGGGCCGAAAGGCTCGATTCAACGCGCTCCGGTGACGTGTTTCTTTCAGGAGCCGTTGCCATGATGGTGAACTGGTTCGGTTTTGCGGCGCGTTGCGACCGCCCCGGCTCGCCGCTGCAGGGCAAGGTTGCGATCGCGCCGATTCCCGCCGAGGAAGGGAAGCCGGCGATATCGCTTTCTGTTTTCTGGACACTGGGCATCGGCTCCGGATCGACACAGAAGCAGCCGGCCTACGACTTTATGCATTTTCTTGCGCAGCCCGCACTCGATAAAAAAATAGTGCGGCATGGGACCGTAGGTGTGCGTCTCTCCACGTGGAGAGATCCAGAGGTACGGAAGCATGCGCCGGTCTACAGCAAGATCGAGGAGATTTCCCTTGGTGCTCGGAGGTTGCCGCGCAGCCGCAATCTGCCGGCATTCGCGTCAATCGTGAATGACGTCGTGACGAAGGCGCTCACAAGCGATCAGGCATCCGCCGAGATCTTGCGTGAGGCACAGCGCCGCATCGTCGAACAAAGGCTTGCGTTTCGTTGAAAGAAAGGCAGGGCGGAATGGAACGGGAAGTTACTCGCCGTAGGGAGAGAGGTTGCGATTGAGCGGTTTGAAAATTACCAACGTGCGTGTCATTGATCTGCGCTTTCCAACCTCGCGGGACAAGATCGGCTCGGACGCGGTCAACGTCGATCCTGACTACTCGGCAGCCTACTGCATTTTCGAAACAAACCATGGGCCGGAAGGCTATGGACTGACTTTTACCCTGGGGCGCGGGACCGAGCTTTGCGTCGAGGCAATTCGCTATCTGTCGCGCTTCGTGGTGGGACGTGATTTGTCTTCCATTACTGACGACCTAGGGGCGTTCTACCGTCAGCTCACTTCCGATACCCAGTTCCGCTGGCTGGGCCCGGAAAAGGGCGTGATTCATCTTGCTACCGGCGCACTCATTAATGCGGTGTGGGATCTGTATGCGCGGGTAGCCGGGAAGCCGCTCTGGAGGCTGCTGGCCGATATGGATGCGGAAGAGATTGTTCGTGCAATCGACTTCCGCTACATCACCGACGCGCTCACGCCCGATGAGGCCATCGCCCTTCTGCGCGAGCGGCACAGTGGTATGGACAAACGGCTGGCCGAGCTCAAGCAGACGGGATATCCGGCCTATACAACCTCGGTCGGATGGTTCGCCTTCAGCGACGAGAAGATCTTGCGCTTATGCGATGAAGCTCTCGCGGAGGGTTGGACGCATTTCAAGTTGAAAGCAGGCGGGAGCCCGGAAGACGATCTGCGGCGCGCGCGGCTGGTTCGCGGCAGAATCGGCCCGGACAAGAAATTGATGATGGACGCCAATCAGAAATGGGACGTCGAGGAAGCCATCGAGCGCACGCGGGCTCTCGCGGAGGTGAATCCATGGTGGATGGAAGAGCCGACCAGCCCGGACGACATTCTGGGCCACGCGCGCATTCGCCGCGAGTCAAAAATAAGGATTGCCACCGGAGAGCACTGCCACAATCGCGTGATGTTCAAGCAGCTCATGCAGGCTGGAGCCATCGACGTTTGCCAGATCGATAGCTGCCGCCTTGCCGGCGTCAATGAGAATCTCGCGGTCCTGCTGATGGCCGCCAAATTCAATATACCGGTGTGCCCCCATGCCGGTGGAGTAGGCCTGTGCGAGTACGTGCAGCATCTTTCGGCGTTCGACTTTCTGCGCGTGTCCGCAACCATGGAAAACCGGGTGACGGAGTACGTGGACCATCTGCATGAGCATTTTTCCGATCCGGTAAGAATCCGCAATGCGCATTATGTTCTGCCGGAAAAGCCGGGCTACAGCGCCCAGATTTATCCCGAAACGCTGCGCGACTACAGCTACCCGGACGGGCGGATCTGGAAATCATGCCTATAACCCGCGACATATTGCAATCGACGAACTAACTTGAAACAAGCACCACGTCGAGATGGCGTGGCCCATGAACACCGCGGATGCGGGTCATCTCAATGTCAGCCGTCGCGGAAGGTCCGGAAATAAAAGTGAGAGCCTCTGCCGCAATTGTCTGAAGGCGCGCGAAAGCCTCGGGCACGGTCTCGACCACCTGATCTTCGCGCACCACGCACAGAAGCCGGTCCGGCAAAAGTGTGAGCTTGCGCGAGCCCTTAAGGACGATGGTTCCGGTATGGGCGATGGCGACTTCGCAAGTCACAATCGCACCTTCCGCTTTATTCATGATTTCAACGCCAGCGTCTGCTTCCATCTGCCATCTGAGGCCCTCCGGCAGCCATTGCTGCGGAAACCCATTGGCCACGATGGACGATTTCTGATCATGCGCGGAAAGTGCGGCGAGGATCGCGGTGGAACCCGTCACCTCCGTTGCGTTATACACACGCGCATCATATTCGCGCAGGCGCTCGGCGAACAGATTGAGGACCGCCGTTCGATCCATCCCGGCCGAGCGCTGATACTCGCGGGGAATCGCTTCATAATCCGCGATGCACTTCTCCGTACTTGCCGCTGGGTTGGTATTCCGAATGCGGTCGAGAATGGCAGCACGTGCGACGCCGGATTCAGCCATCGTGGTTCCCTTCTTCACGTTCGCGCCACCAGTTCCGGAACGTCTGGCTGGGCAGTGGACGAAGATCACGCACCGCTGTCCAGTTGCCGAGCATTCCCGGCAAATGCCTGATCCATCCATCCGACACGAAAGGCCACTGAGCGATCCTGCCGAGTCGTTGGGCAGCCTCAAAGCGGCGGCGGCTCGAGAAGATGCGCGCCATGGCTTTCATCCCGATGGCTTCGAGATTCGCGCCGCTCTGCTGTTCACGCACCACTCGCCCGCGCAGGTGAATGAGCACTTCAGGGATATTGATTTTGACTGGGCAGACCTCATAGCAGGCTCCGCACAACGAGGACGCGTAGGGCAGCGATTGCGAATGCTCCATATCAAAGAGCTGCGGCGTAAGGATGGCCCCAATCGGCCCTGCATAAATGGAGCCGTACGCGTGCCCGCCTGTCTGCCGATAAACCGGGCAAACGTTGAGGCAGGCCCCGCAGCGAATGCAATGCAGCGTCTCCCGCGACTCGCGATCGGCAAGAATGCGGGTGCGTCCATTATCCAGAAGCACCACGTGAAATTGCTGTGGACCCTCGCCCGGATGCACGCCTGTCCACAGCGAGTTGTAGGGATTCATGCGCTCGCCTGTTGCCGACCGCGGCAGTAGTTGCAGAAACACTTCAAGATCGCGGAACCTGGGGATGACTTTCTCAATGCCGGCGACCGTAATCAGCACATCAGGCAGAGTAAGGCACATGCGCCCGTTGCCTTCTGACTCCACAACGCATACGCCCCCGCTTTCCGCGATGAGAAAGTTCGCTCCGCTGATGGCGACCTTCACCTTCAAAAACTTCTCGCGCAGATACCGGCGCGCCGCATTGGTTAGGTCTTCCGGCCTGTCGCCCAGTTCGCTCAGTCCCATGGCCCGCATAAAGATTTCGCGTACCTGCTGGCGATTCTTATGCAGCGCCGGCACCACAATATGCGACGGCTTGTCGTGGCCGAGCTGAATGATCATATCCGCCAGGTCCGTCTCATGCGGATGAATGCCACTCGCTTCCAGCGCCTTGTTCAGTCCGATTTCGTCGGAAGTCATGGTCTTCACCTTAGTGACTTCCTTGCCCCCATGCTGCTGAACCAGGCCCACAATAATGCGGTTAGCTTCATCAGCATCAGCAGCCCAATGCACGTGCCCGCCGGCCGCGGTGCAGGCCGCTTCGAACTGCGACAGATAATGATCAAGGTAAAGCAGGGTATGCGCCTTGATGGCGCTGCCGGATGATCGCAACTGCTGCCAGTCGTGCTGCTCGGCTACGACGCGTGCTCGTTTGCTGGTAATAACATCGGTGGCATGGCGCACGTTCTTGCGAAGCTGCGCGTCATCCAGCAGCGCGGGCGCCGCTTTTTGAAACGATGGAGCCTCCGCGGCGTCTCCTACACGAATGCTCACGCCACACCCTGCTCTTCCGTGGCCGCAAGAATTTCAGCCAGATGCACGGTCCTGATGCCGACGCGCTGGCGATGCAGCCCGCCAAAAATGTGCATGAGGCAGGAATTGTCGACCGCTGTACAAACCTCGGCACGCGTGTTCTCGATGCATCGCACTTTGTCCGCCAGCATCGCGGCGGAAACATCGCCGTTCTTCACCGCAAAGGTGCCTCCAAATCCGCAACATTCTTCAATCCGGTCCAGTTCCACCAGCTCGATCCCACGCACTTTGCGCAACAGCCGCATCGGCAAATCGCCGAGATGCAGGCTGCGCAACGAGTGGCAACTGGCATGGTAAGTCACGCGATGCGGATAATAGGCACCCACGTCTTCCACACCGAGTTTGTTCACTAGCAACTCGGACAGGTCCAGCACGCGCGGCAGCAAAGCTTCAACATCCCTCATCAATCCGGTATCGCCGGTTGAAGCGGCCATTTTGGGGTAGTGATCGCGCACCATGGCGACACAAGATGAAGAGGGAATGCAGACGACTTCTGCGTCTTTGAAAACCTCGACGAACCGGCGCATAAGCGGCATGGCTTCCACCTGGTAGCCGGTGTTGTAGTGCATCTGACCACAGCACGTCTGGTCAAACGGGAACACAATCTGATGCCCGAGCCGTTCCAGAAGGCGGACCACGCTTTTGCCGGTTTCCGGGAAGAGCGTGTCGTTATAGCAGGTGATAAACAGCGAAATTCGCACTGCCGCTCCTCAAGTTAGTGTGACTCGTGCCGGTTTCCGAATACCCGAGGTACTGTGAGATTTGGAGGGCGGAGCGCTTAACCGCTTTAGCGGTCGTGGCGGTACCGGTGCGCGACATGCGGGTCACCGGCCCGGAAACGCTGATCCCCGCGATGATGTTGCCGGAAGAGTCGAAGACGGGAGCGGCGATGCAGCGGGTCCCAAGCTCCTTCTCTTCATTATCCACAGCATACCCCAGCCGCCGCGTAATTGATTATCCGGCCATCTCGACCTTTCTGAGCTTCGGAGCGAGCAGCACCACCAGCAACAATGCGAGCAGGTACATGCTCGAAGCAAGCACGAACAGGCTACTGTAGCTGTGCGTGCGCTGGAGCACGTGTCCGGTGTAAAAGGCGATCAGGAATCCGCCCACTGAACCGGCCATGCTGCCGATGCCGGTGACGGAGCCGACTGCAGTGCGCGGAAACATGTCTGACACGGTCGTAAATAGATTGGCCGACCACCCCTGGTGTGCTCCGGCGGCGAGACCCAGCAGCAGAATTGCGTCCCACTCCGAATGCAGGTGCCCGATGGTGAACACCGGCACGACCAGGCACGCGCAGAACAGCATGGCTGATAGCCGCGCACCTTCAGCCGAAAAGCCCAACTTGCGAAACGGCGCGGGCAGCCAACCTCCGCCGATGCTGCCGACGGCAGACATGTTGTAAATAATGATGATCGGCAGCCCGAGGTGCGACAGGTCCAAGTGAAACCGCTGCGTGAAATACGACGGTAGCCAAAACAGATAGAACCACCAGATGGGGTCTGTCAGGAACTTTGCCGCCGAAAATGCCCAGGTTTGCCGATAGCCCAACAGCCGGACCCACGGCGTGCTCGGTCCCATCTGAACGGCCGCTTCTTTATAGATGTGCTGCAGCTCCCTGCTGGTCAGCGTAGGGTGATCTGTGGGTTTGCGATAGTATCGCCACCACCACAGGATCCAGAGTGCGCTGAAGATGCCGGTGGACAGAAATGCCGCGCGCCATCCGAACTCAATCGTCACCCACGGCACGATCAACGGAGCCAGAACCGCTCCAACGTTTGCGCCGGAATTGAAAATGCCCGTGGCCAGAGATCGTTCGCTTTGCGGAAACCACTCGGCGATGGTCTTAATCGCCGCTGGGAAGTTGCCTGACTCGCCCAGGCCAAGGAAGAAGCGGGCAATGCCGAACTCCATCGCCGTATTGGCCAGCGCGTGGCCCATCGACGAAAGGCTCCAAACGACCATAATCAGGATGAAGCTGATGCGAGTGCCGATCCGGTCCACCAGCCGCCCGGCCACCAGTAAGCCAATGGCATAGGCCACCTGAAAGGCATCGACGATATAGCCGTAATTGATTTCCGTGAGGCCGATGGTGTGCGCCAACGTGGGCTTGAGCAGCGCGATCACCTGGCGATCCATGTAGTTGATCGAGGTTGCGAAGAACAGCATTGCGCAGATGGTCCAGCGCACATTGCCCATGCGCGAGTGTGGAGAGCCGTCCTCTTCGTCCTGCTCCGGTTCAGTTGTAATCGGGTCCATGCCTCTCCTGCCGGGTGTTCCCCGTGCCGCTAATGCTCACACGCTCGCCATCCGCACAGTGCCGCGGAGAGCCATGCAAGCATACTAATAGGTCGCGGCTCGAAAAAAATAGATCATCCCGTATAGCGGTACAGCATTGCACAAACATGCGGACACGGGCAGACTGGTTCTGGTACACAGAAGTATCAGGAGTTACAATTCCGTCTCTCCCTCTCTGCCGGATGGGCGCTATGATCTCAGGAATCCGCTTTCGCACGCTGCCAACCCAACGACGCTCGACGCGAGACGCATTGCTCGCTCTGCTCTGCGTCGTGTTCAGCGCCGCCGCCTGGCCGCAGCAACTGCCCTGGTCGCAGCGAGTCGCCAATTCCACCATCAGCCGCTGGCCGGATGGCCGCTTTGTCGCGCCCAACGCAAAGTGGGCATGGAATTATGAGCTCGGTACCTTGCTCAATGGAATGGACGCCGTCTGGTACAACTCGGCGGACGGTGACGACTACCACTACGTGAAACAAGCCATCGATCAACTGGTCGCGCCTGATGGTTCCATTCCAACCTACGACCCGTCCGCCAAATCTCTCGACAATATTGCCCTCGGCCGCCAGTTGCTGCTTCTCTATCAAGTCACCCAGGACAAAAGGTATTACGAAGCAGCCACACTGCTGCGCCGGCAGCTAGCCACGCAGCCGCGCAACGCATCCGGAGGCTTCTGGCACAAGCAGAAATACCCCGACCAGATGTGGCTCGACGGCCTGTACATGGCTGAGCCCTTCTATGCCGAATATGCTTCGGAGTTCCAACAGCCCCAGGACTTCGCCGATATAACAAAGCAATTCGTGCTGATGGAGCAGCACGCGCGCTCCCCCAAAACCGGCCTGCTTTACCACGCATGGGACGAGTCACGGAAGCAGCCCTGGGCCGACAAAACCACCGGAACCTCGCCCATTTTCTGGGCGCGCGGCATGGGCTGGTACATGATGGCGTTGGTCGATACGCTCCCTTACTATCCTCAAAACGATCCGGGCCGCGCCGCCCTGCTTGCAATTCTGAATCGAACCGCCGAGGCGGTCGTCCGCTATCAGGACCACCAAACCGGCCTCTGGTATCAGGTCCTCGACAAGCCGCACGCGCCCGGCAACTACTTTGAGTCGTCCGCGGCCTGCATGTTCACTTACGCGCTTCAGAAAGGCGTGCGACTTGGCTATTTGCCGCAGCGCGATTCAGAGAACGCCGCCCGCGCCTGGCAGGGAATTCTGAGTCACTTTGTAAAAACCGATCTGGACGGCTCCGTCACGATTACCGGGACCGTAAAAGGCATTGGTCTCAGCGGCAAACTCTCCCGCGACGGTTCCTACTCCTATTATGTGCATTCGCCCGTCATCAGCAACGACCCCAAGGGCGTTGGTGCGTTCCTGCTCGCTGCTACCGAGATGGAAATGGCTCCTGAGGCAACGCTGGCTCGTGGCGAAACCATCATGGTTGACGCCTGGTTCAACAGCCAGCAACGGACCAATGCTGCCGGCCAGAAAGTATATTTTCATTACAAATGGAACGACTACAGCAACAGCGGTTTTTCGCTTCTCGGCCATATTTTCAAGAGCCACGGAGCCAAGCTCGCCACGCTCGATCAGCCGCCAACGCTGGCCCGTCTCCGGCACGCACAGGTCTACTTCATCGTCTCGCCCGACATTCCCAAGTGGAACCCGCATCCTCACTATGTGCAGCCGCGGGACGCGCAGCAGATTGCCCAATGGGTGAAGCAGGACGGCACGCTTGTCCTTATGGAGAATGACCCGGCCAATGCTGACGTGGAGCATTTCAACCTGATTGCTGACCGATTCGGCATTCACTTCGACAACGTGCTCAAGCATCACGTCGTCGGCAATGAGTTCGCGCCAGGCCTCATTCCGGTCAGTGGCGCAGGTCCCGTCTTTCACCATCACCACACGCTCTACATGAAAGATACCTGCGGAATCTCCGTGACGGCGCCCGCCGCATCGCTCCTCAAAGACAAAGAGGGTATCGTGATAGCGGCTGCGAAATACGGCAAGGGAACTGTCGTTGCAGTGGTCGACCCCTGGCTTTACAACGAATACACTGACCATCGCAAAGTGCGGCCCGTGCAGCAAAACTTCGCGGCGGGGAAAGAGTTTGTGCTCTGGCTTTTGAACCAAACGCAACGCGTCGGTAGCGCTGCGCCTCAGCAGTAGAAAAAGCCAGTACGATTCGAGGGACTGGCGCGCGCAGAGGAGTCAAGTGAAAACGATTTTACTGGCCGATCCCGTACGATACCCCACAATGACGACAACACAAATCCGCGAGACCTTTCTGCTTGAGTCCCTCTACAAGCCGGGAGCGATTCATCAGGCGTACATCGATCTCGATCGCGCCGTGGTGGGAATGGCCGCACCCCTGGCAGGCGCGCTCGATCTCGTCGCCGACCCTGCTTTGCGGGCGGAGTATTTCACCGAGCGCCGCGAACTCGGCGCATTGAACATCGGCGGCAGAGGCGTCATTCGCGTTGACGGCGTGGCGCACACGCTCGCTAATCTCGACTGCCTCTATATAGGCCGCGGCTCCAAACAGATCGCCTTTGAATCGTCCGACCCAAAGTCGCCCGCTATCTTCTATCTGCTCAGCTATCCCGCGCATGCCGAATACCCAACTACGTTAGTTCGTAAGGAGCAGGCCAACCCGGTGGAAGCGGGTAGCGTCGAGGCCTGCAATCACCGCACAATTTACAAGTACATCCATCTCCAGGGCGCGCGGAGCTGCCAGCTCGTCATGGGTGTTACGCATCTGTTTCCCGGCAGCGCCTGGAACACCATGCCCGCCCACACCCACATGCGCCGCTCCGAGATTTATGTGTACTTCAACCTCGCAGAAGACGCCCGCGTATTTCATCTGATGGGCCCGGCAGAGGAAACCCGCCACATTGTGATGAAGGATCGCGATATCGTCGTGTCTCCCGGCTGGTCGATTCACGCGGGCATGGGCACGCAGGCATACAGCTTCTGCTGGGGCATGGGCGGAGAAAACCAGGACTATGCGGACATGGACCCGGTGCCCGTCGTTGCCATTCGCTGAAATGCGGCCACGGGAACAACTCAAGGAGGGAAACCAATGAAGCTCATTCCGATTCTCGCAGCCGCGCTGCTCGCTGTGCCTTGCTTTGCGCAGACCGGCACCAGTGCGCAGGTTTTCTCAGGCAAAGAGGTAAGGTCTCAAATGGCCGGGCTCGTCCAGAAGGCGAAGGCTTCCGGCAGCAGCGGAGCGAAGCTTGCCGATTACGGCTCGCACGCCATCCAACTCTCCGTCCGCACCAAAAGCGGGGGAGCCGAAGTGCATGCCCACTTCGACGACATCTTCTACGTCACCGAGGGACGAGCGACTCTGGTTACCGGTGGTTCCGTCATCGACCCAGAAGCCGGCGCCGATGGAGAAACCAAGGGAAGCGGCATCCGGAGTGGCCAGTCGCGCGTGATTGTCAAAGGTGACATCGTCAACATTCCCGCCGGCACGCCACATCAGGTCAAGGTCGCCCCCGGAGACGTCTTTGCCGCCGTCGTCATCAAGGTGAAGGAAGCGAAATAATTGGGTGGCTCTGCTGAGAATTGTGTTCAGCTGTCACAAATTTCTTTTCTTCTGTCACCGCGCCATCCATCCGCCATCGATCACCAGGACTTCGCCGTTCACGTAGTTGCTTGCCGGTGAAGCGAGAAACACGGCCGCCCCAGCCAGGTCCTCCGGCTCGCCCCAGCGCGCCGCTGGAATGCGCTCAAGGATTTGCCGGTTCCGTACCTCATCGTGCTGCAGCGCCGAGGTGTTCTCTGTGCGGAAATAGCCTGGAGCGATCGCGTTTACCTGCACGTTGCGCGCCGACCATTCATTGGCCAGTGCCTTGGTCATTTGCGCCACGCCGCCCTTCGACGCTGCATAGGCCGGCACGCGAATGCCTCCCTGAAACGACAGCAGCGACGCGATGTTGATAATCTTCCCCTGCTTCCTTTCGAGCATCGCGCGGCCCGCAAGCTGGCACAACCGGAACACGCTGTTGAGGTTCACCTGCAGCACCGTCATCCACGCATGGATGTCATAGTCTTCCGCGGCCTCACGGTAGATCATCCCGGCGTTGTTCACCAGAATCTCCGGCGCGCCCATCGCCGAGCGCACAGACTCGTAGAGCTCCTCCGCTCCATCCGGCTTGCTCAAATCGGCGGCGAAGCTCTGCGAATCACGGCCCAGCACGCGAATTCTCGCGCTCGTCTTGTCCGCGGGCCTGCGGTTGCCGTGGCATGCAACCGACGCTCCGGCTTCCGCCAGCGCAACCGCAATGGCAGCACCCAGGCCGGATGCCGCTCCCGTGACCAGCGCAAGTTTTCCGTCCAGACGAAACTGATCTAAGATCCCCATCGCTAAGCCCGCGCCGCCTTGATCAATTCGAGATAGGCGCGTGCCGCGTTCGTCACAATCTCAGGCTTGCTTTCAGCTATGGCCGCCGCGTTTACCAGGTCTGTGCCCACGCCCAATGCACATGCGCCCGCCTTCAAAAAATCCGCCGCCGTTTGCAGCGTCACACCGCCCGTGGGAATCAGCTTTAGTTCCGGAAATGGCGCGCGCAGCGACTTCAAATAGCTCGCCCCGCCCATCGCCGAGCAGGGAAACACTTTCACATAGTCCGCGCCCGCCCGCCAGGCCGTGATCACTTCGGTAGGAGTGAGCGCGCCCGGAATCGAAACCTTTCCCAACTTCTTCGTCTTCGCAATCACATCAGGATGCAGGCTTGGACTCACCACAAACTCCGCGCCCGCGTCGATGGTCGCCTCCGCCTGCTCCGCATCCGTCACTGTTCCGGAACCCAGCAGCAGCCGGTCGCCGTGCCGCTGCTTCAATTCCCGCAGCAGGGCCAGCGCATTCGGAACCGTCATCGTGACTTCGATCACCGTGACGCCGCCGGCCATCATGGCCTCGACCAGCGCGCGTCCTGCCTGAGTCGAACTCGCCCGCAGCACCGGAATTAATCCCACCTGCTCCAGCAGTTTCTTCGTCTCTTCCGCCATCCCGCCTCCTAGCGCTCGATTCGCGCTGAGTTGCTCTTCATCGCGCGTTCCACTTCCGCCAGCGTTGCCATGCTGGTGTCTCCCGGCGTGGTCATCGCGAGCGCGCCGTGCGCGACTCCGCAACGCACTGCCCACTTGATCGGCTTGCCGGTAATCATGCCGTAAATCAGTCCCGAAGCGAACGAGTCGCCGCCGCCCACCCGATCCAGTATCTCGATGTCGTGCTGAGCAACATGCACAATCTCGTCCTGGTAGAGCGCGATCGCTCCCCACGCGTTCCGGCTGGCCGTATGCGCCGTGCGCAGCGTTGTGGCAATCAGCCTCAGGTTGGGATAGGCCGCCGCCACCTCGCGCAGCATCGTCTCGTAACTCGCGATGGGAAGCTCTCCAAAATCCTCCGTTACCCCTTCCAGCGCCGCGCCCAGCATTGCGGAGAAATCCTCTTCGTTGCCGAGCAGCAGATCGACCTTCCTCACCAGTTCGCGGTTTACTTCCTGTGCGCGGGCCTTGCCGCCAATGCTCTTCCACAGCGAAGCGCGATAGTTCAGGTCGTAGGAAACCGGAGTGCCGTATTTGCGCGCTGCATCCATCGCGTCGGCGGCGACCTGAACGGTTGACTCTGAAAGCGCCGCAAAAATTCCGCCGGTATGGAACCAGCACGATCCGTTGCGCGGTCCGAAAATCTCTTCCCAGCCGAAATCCCCACGCTTGGTCTGCGAAATTGCCGTGTGCCCGCGGTCCGAGCAGCCAGCGGCGGCCCGCGCACCAAAGCCGCGCTCGGTGAAGTTCAATCCGTTGCGGACGGAGCGCCCGACGCCGTCATATTCCACCCAGCGAATCAGCGAGGTGTCCACGCCGCCTTGCAGGATAAGATCCTCGGCGAGGCGTCCTACGGCGTTATCCGCGAACGCCGTCGCAATCGCGGTGCGCAGGCCAAAGCAGCGCCGCAGCCCGCGCGCCACGTTGTATTCTCCGCCGCCCTCCCAAACGCTGAACTGCCGCGTGGTATGGATGCGGCGGTCTCCCGGGTCGAGCCTCAACATCACCTCGCCCAGGCTCAGGCAGTCCCAGCGGCAGGCCTCCGCTTTCACGTTGATCGAATTCATGCAGCCCTTCTCCCTGTGCTCGCAGCCGCTCCCACGAGCTCAGCGGCCTCATCGCCATCGTACCGTATCGTGGTACCGCCATTCCTCAATATGAGATACGGAACTTTGCTGGTCTCCTGTGTTTTGTTGGAGTTAGAGGTTGGTTTGGCAGATAAGTCCAATGTTATCTGTTATCTGTGGATACTTCCCAAGTAATCAACGACTTATGAATGTTCTTTGGGGACAAACGCTTGGGAACTGCGAATCTGGGAAGTGCTTCTGTGGCTTCGTCACAGCCTGTTACTGGTGTCGCTCTCTGAACTAAGAGCTGTTCGCCGAGACCCGGCCTGATCGTCGGAGTTTGCCGGTCAATTTTTTTGGACGTCTCCTGTGTTTTGTTGGAGTTATGCGAAGGCTGCGCGGCTAAGTCCAATGGCTTCTGTCTGTTGTTAATATGTCCCAAATAATCAATGACTTGTAGGCGAAACCGTTGTTTGGTGGCTCGGAGTGACCTCTTCAAAAAAACGAAAGGCGCAGTTTTCCGGCTGCGCTTTTGACTGAGAACTTCCCTCTATTTAAGTTTAGCATTTGCGGAGGAATTGCCAGCGTTGAGAATGTCCTTTGATTTGTTTGGGTTAGCTGGTAGATGCCTTGACAACGTTGGTTCGGGTTTTAAGGCTGAGGAGCAGGGGTGGGGTTGGGCCGGAAAGCAGCTAGAAAATGCCTGGGAACCACAATGGCAGAGCGGATACAATGGAAAAGGGCGGGTGAGTGTGCCTCGTTACCCGCCAGTTTCACGTTGACTAGGGCTTATGCCCTATGGTGGTATGTCGATGGTGATTGTTACGCCCGCGAAGCGTATTGTCACCACCACTCGCTTGAGAGTGCGCTTAATGCGTATCACTGGCCACTCTCCTTTCTATGAGATTGCCCGACTCTGACCGGTCGGGCACTTTTCTGCAACAGCAGAATTCATCATTCCGTCGATACCTTGATTGACTTCTCCTCTCCTTTCGGATCGGTGTAAACATAGTCGAAATTCATTGCGGCGGCTTGGAGCCACTTTCTTCGTGCCTCAATTGCCCATTCCGAACCTGGAGGGGGCAACGCCTTTATCAGTCCATCGATTAACGGGTGTCGGCCATCCCCATCCCCGCCGCGATTTTTCTTATCTTCTTTGCCGATTTCGAGATCGGATTGATTTGGGCCCGGGGGCGCTAGAGGAGTCGGTTTGACAGCGGGAAGGACAAGTCGATCATTTCCGAATTGAAAAAAGCCGGCTTGCTGCGCCGAACGCTGAAGAACCTGACGCGCACGCTCCTTCTGCTTCTGGGCTACTCCCAGCGTCACCAGTGCCGATTCAAGTCCCGCCGTCGGAGGCAGGGCGACGGATCGAAATTTTTCGTAAACAGCCTTGTACAGTTCCACAGAAAGAAATGCTTCGACCCTCGCGGCCTTTTCTTGTTGAGGGTCGCAGATTTGGCTACCGAGCTTCGTGAGCGTAACGGAGCCCTGTGCAGTGGTGACAAGGCCAAACGTCTTTGCTGCGGCGATTCGCGATCTAAAGCTGCTGCTCGTCGGAGATTCTTTGAGGTGCCCCGCGATCGTTTCGACTTGGCAACTTGAGCCATGAAGCTCATAGACCGCCTTCGCGATTTTGATTCCATCCTCGAGGTCCATGTAAGGGAACGCAATGGTGGAATGCTCGCGTTTGTTTTCGGCTGCTGAAACGTTTCGAGATTCTGCCGTTGCCGCCTGTGCCGCGCTCGTAAAATACCTCCGTCTATGTTCCGTAAACAGCATAATGCTAATCCGTATTACAGTCAAGCAGATGTTTGCGAGTCCGCATTATCTTGTTTACGGCATGGCCGCTTCACCTGTCGCATGACTGGAGTGGCGAGGGTGCCATTCTTACCCTGATCGCGTCGCTCGGAGAGGCCTGTGCTGTCCGAATTCCCTATAAATGAAGGAGGCGGGATTCGAGGCCGGTGCTGGTGACCTCCAGCAGCCCCAGCGACACGGGCAGGGAAAATCGGCGCGGGCCGGCGCTTCCCGGGTTGAAATAGAGCACGCCTTTCCGTCGCTCGATCTTCGGCTGGTGCGAGTGCCCGCTGATGATGGCGGAGATTCCGGCGGCCAGCGGGTCCAGATCCAGAGCTCCCACGTCGTGCACCATATAGATGGTGTGGCCGCCGAGTTCCACCAACTCGGTTGCCGGCAGCCGGGCGCATCGTCCGCTGCGGTCAATGTTGCCACGAATGGCGGTGAGGGGCGCGATGCTGCCGAGCGCGTCGAGAATCGCCGGGTCGCCGACATCCCCCGCGTGCAGAATATGATTCACGCCGCGCAAGGCGGCAAGCGCTTGAGGGCGCAACAGTCCGTGCGTGTCGGAAATCACGCCAATCAGCATTCTCTAGAGCCCGACGCTGATGCGTGTGCGCGGGTCAAGATAATCCCGCAGCGCATCGCCGATGAAGTTGAACGAGAGCACGCACAGCATGACGGCGATGGCGGGGAACACCACCACATGCGGCGCGTCGAACAGGTGGGCGCGCGCATCGTTGAGCATTGAGCCCCAGCTTGCCGTGGGTGGAGGAACGCCGAGGCCGAGAAAGCTCAGAGTAGCCTCGGCCAGAACCGCACCTGCCATGCCGATGGCCGACTGCACAATCAGCGGCTGAATGATGTTGGGCAAGATGTGGCGCAGGAAAATACGCAGATCGCGTGCGCCGAGGGCGCGCGCGGCTTCCACAAACTCGCGCTCGCGCACGGCCAGTACCTGGCCTCGAACCAGCCGCGCATACCCCACCCAGCCGCCGATCGAGAGGGCAAGGATGAGGTTCAGGAGCCCGGGCCCGAGAAAAGCCACAAAGGCAATGGCCAGAAGAATTCCTGGCAGCGCCATGAACGCATTCATGGCAAAGATATTCAGCGCGGTGTCGATCGCGCCGCCATAATAGCCGGCGATTCCGCCGAGGATGATTCCGGTTGAAAGCGACAGCGCCACCACCGAAACGGCTACCGTCAACGAAAGGCGGGCGCCGAAAATGATGCGTGAGAGAATATCGCGTCCCAACTCGTCGGTGCCGAACCAGTGGGCGGCGCTGGGAGGAGCAAGCCGATGTGCGAGGTCTATGGCCGCCGGGTTGGCCGGCGCGAGCCAGGGCGAGAGAAGCGCCATCGCTGCAAAGATCACCACCAGCACGACGCCAAACGCCGCAAGCGGCTGCGAAACAATGCGGCGACCCAGGGACATTGCCATCCTAGTTGTTACTTTACCTGCTCGCTGACGCAAAAATCCGGGAAATTCGCTGCGATTGAACCTATGGCGATACACTATGGCAATCCGCAGCTCACGTTCGTTTTCTACGCCCACGCGGAATTGGCAGGGAGTACCGTGCGGCTTCTCTTTCTGGGCCTGAATTACACGCCGGAACTTACCGGCATCGGCAAATACTCCGGGGAGATGATGGAGTGGCTTGCCGCTCGCGGGCACGAAGTTCGCGTGGTCACCGCACCGCCTTATTATCCAGCCTGGCGGGTGAGCGACGGTTACTCGGGCTGGCGCTACCGGCGCGAGGTTTCTGCCGCGGGAGCCGAAATTTACCGTTGTCCGCTGTGGGTTCCGGCGAAGCCCAACGGTATCCGGCGCGTTGTGCACCTTTCTTCCTTCGCGCTCAGCAGCCTTCCCGTCATGCTGGTCCAAGCGGCGTGGCGTCCCGATCTGGTGCTTACGGTTGAGCCGGCCTTCACCTGCGCGCCTGCGGCCCTGCTTGCCGCGCGCTTGTGCGGAGCGCCCGCGTGGCTGCACATTCAGGACTTTGAAGTGGACGCTGCGTTTGACTTGGGCCTGCTGCCATCCGGAGGATGGGCACAGCGGCTGGCACAGAGCTGCGAACGGATGATACGCAGACGCTTCTCGCAGTTTTCAACCATTTCCGCCTCCATGATGGCGCGCCTGTTGCAGAAGGGAATTGAGCCTTCGCGAATCACATTTTTTCCGAACTGGGTAGATGTTGACGCGATCTATCCGCAGGATCAACCGAGCGCGTTCCGCGCGGAGTTGGGCATTGGCTCCGATCAGATTGTTCTGCTTTATTCGGGGAATATGGGGGCCAAGCAAGGGCTGGAAATCCTACCGCAACTTGCTGCGCGGTTGCAGGACCGGAAACAGCTTCACTTCGTTTTCTGTGGGGACGGCGCATATCGCGGCCAATTGGAGCAGGCCGCCGCCGGGTTCGAGAATGTGACGTTTCTTCCGTTGCAGCCGTTGGAGCGCCTCAACGACCTGCTGAATATGGCGGACATTCATCTATTGCCGCAGCGGGCCGGGGCTGCCGATCTGGTTATGCCATCGAAGCTGACTGGAATGCTGGCCAGCGGACGCCCGGTCGTTGCTACGGCCGCAGTCGGAACCCAGGTCGCCGCCGCGGTTGAAGGGCGCGGCATTGCGGTGGCGCCGGGAGACCCGAGTGGGCTGGCCCAAGCTGTGATTCTGCTCGCGGAAAATCCGGCGTTGCGTGGGAGATTGGGCAACGCTGCGAGATTGTTTGCGGGACAGGAGCTGGCGCGCGATTCGGTGCTCATGCGCTTCGAAGCTGCAATGGAGGGCGTCCTCACGCGTGCCGGACGGTCGACCATTGCGGAAAGCAGCACATCCTAACTTTTACCCGGGCTTTAGTTCGGGCTTCTGTTCGAGGGCGACGCTGTTATGCAGCGCTCCGTGTTCTCCGCGGCCTCTACGGTGAACCTTGACCAGCCTGCGACCGCGGAGCTCGGCAGCAATCAATTAAAATAAGCCCGTCACCCTAACTTCATTTTCCTCGGAGCAAACCTTCTTGAAGAAAGCCCTCATCACTGGAATCACCGGACAGGACGGCGCCTACCTCGCTGAATTTCTTTTGAAGCAGGGTTACGAGGTCCACGGCATCAAGCGTCCGGCCTCGCTCTTCAATACCAAGCGCATCGACCATCTCTACGAGGACCCTCACGTCGAGCACCGCCACCTCATCCTGCATTATGGAGACCTGACTGATGCCTGCTCGCTCCTCCACATCGTGCAGAAGCTGCAGCCTGACGAAATTTACAACCTCGGCGCACAGAGCCACGTCAAAATTTCCTTCGAGGAGCCCGAGTACACGGCCAACACCGACGCTCTCGGCACGCTGCGCATGCTGGAGGCGATCCGCGTCTGCGGCCTGGAAAAGCACACGCGCTTCTATCAGGCGTCCACGTCGGAACTATATGGGCTGGTGCAGGAGACGCCGCAGCGCGAAACCACGCCCTTTTATCCGCGCTCGCCCTATGCGGTCGCCAAGCTCTATGCTTACTGGATCACGGTGAACTACCGCGAGGCCTACGGTATGTACGCCTGCAACGGAATCCTGTTCAACCACGAGTCGCCCATGCGGGGCGAGATCTTCGTTACGCGCAAGATCACCCGCGCCATGACGCGCATTCACGCCGGTTTGGAAAAGACACTCTACCTCGGCAACCTCGATGCACGCCGCGACTGGGGCTGCGCGCGCGATTACGTCGAGCTCCAGTGGCAGATGTTGCAGCAGCAGGAGCCGAGAGACTACGTTATTGCCACCGGCGAGCAGCACAGCGTCCGCGACTTCGTGAACCTTACGGCGGAACTGCTCGGCTTCGATCTTCACTGGGAGGGCCACGGCGTCGACGAAAAGGCCCGCGACAGCAATGGCAATGTGATTGTCGCCGTCGATGAGCGCTACTTTCGACCCACCGAAGTGGAGACGCTGGTTGGCGACGCCTCGAAAGCGGCACGCGAGCTGGGGTGGTCGCCGCGGACCAGCTTCCGCGAGTTGGTCGAGCAGATGGTGGAAGCTGACCGCAACGCCGCGGAGCGCGACGCGCTGGTCAAGAAGCACGGCTTCACTGCCTACAACTTTCACGAATAGAGCCGGGAAAAGGTTGATGGAGAAGAGCAGCAAAATTTTTATTGCCGGGCATCGCGGCCTTGTCGGCGGTGGAATTCATCGCGACCTTGCCCGCCGAGGCTACACGAATCTTCTGCTGCGGACACGCGCTGAGCTTGACCTGACGCGCGCCGTGGACGTCGACAAGTTCTTTCAGCGGGAGCGACCGGAGTATGTGTTCCTCGCGGCGGCCAAGGTCGGCGGTATCCTGGCCAACAACACGATGCCCGCCGATTTCCTTCGCGAGAACCTCGCCATCCAGTCCAGCGTGTTGAATGCGGCGCAGGCAACCGGCGTGCGCCGCCTCCTGTTTCTCGGATCAAGCTGCATCTATCCCCGCCTGGCGCCGCAGCCCATCCGCGAGGAGTATCTGCTGACCGGGCCGCTGGAGCTGACCAACCGTCCTTACGCAGTCGCGAAGATTGCGGGAATCGAGATGTGTTGGGCCTTCAACCGCCAGTACGGAACAAAATTCATCGCCGCCATGCCTACCAATCTCTATGGTCCCGGCGAAAACCTCGACCTTGCGACGTCGCATGTTCTGGCCGCGCTGCTGCGTAAGACCATCGAAGCGAAAGCCGCCGGCAAAAAGAAAATCACCATCTGGGGAACCGGGACGCCACGGCGGGAGTTTCTCTTTAGCGATGACCTGGCCGAGGCCTGCGTCTTCCTCATGAACCTGCCGGATGAAAAATTCGAGTCATTGCTCCGTGCCGACGAGCCTCCGCTGCTCAACATCGGAACCGGCGAAGACCTCACTATCCGCGAGCTGGCGGAGTTGATCTGCCGGATGGTCGGCTTTGACGGCGAGCTGGTGTTCGATCCATCCAAGCCCGACGGCACGCCGCGCAAGCTGCTCGACGTAAGCCGCATCCACGCTTTGGGATGGAAAGCACAGACCACGCTGGAGCAGGGAATTCGCAAGACCGCGAAGGATTTCGCCGACCGCTTAACGCCGATTCTTAATCTCTGACTCCTGGTTCAGTAGCCGGAAATACCGCCTTGCATGCGCGGCGTCTTTGAGGATCTGATCCTTCAGTGCTGCCGGAGAATCGAACTTTCGTTCCTCACGAATCCGCGAGAGGAAGCACAGCTCGAGCGGCGTCTCCGGGGTCACGTCCATCTCGCGAAAATTCAGCAAGTGCGATTCGATGGCGTACGCATTCTCTCCGAAGGTTGGACGATCGCCCGCGTTGCTTACCGCATCAAACACGTCCGGTCCGATTTTCATGCGGGTGATGTAAACGCCGCTCGCGGGAACCAGTTCGCCATAAGGAGCAAAGTTGATTGTCGGGACGGTAAGCCGCGCACCTACGCCGCGGTCCCGCACTGACGTCGAGCGAATCGAAAAAGGCCGCCCCAGCAGCGCGCGAGCGGTCGCCATTTCTCCCGCCGCGACCGTGCGACGCACCACGGAGCTTGAAACCTGAACGCCGCGCACAAAGAGCGGAGGCTGCGCCACCACCGCAAAGCCAAGCTCGCGCCCCAGCCGCGCCAGCTCCGGCGCGCCCGCGCTGGCGTTGTGCCCAAAGCGAAAATTATCGCCCTCGTGGACCTCGGCCGCACGCAGCGAGCCGAGCAGTATGTCTCGCGCAAATTCGAGCGCGGAGAGGCGGGAAAATTCCAGAGTGAACGGAATCACCACTGTCGCATCAATGCCGGTCTCGGCCAGCAGGTCGAGCTTTTGCGGGAGCGGCGTAATCAGTTTTGGAGCCTGCTGCGGGCGGAGCACGCGCACCGGATGCGGGTCGAAGGTGACGGCAACGGATTGCGCTCCAATTTCCGTCGCGCGACGCCGCACGTTCGCAAGAATCGCCTGATGCCCGCGATGCACGCCGTCAAAGTTGCCAATGGCAAGCACGGTTCGTTTCGGCCAGGCGGGGAGCGCGTCGAGCGAGCGGAGAATCTGCATCGTCAAACCTCCAACCCGATGCGCAGCCCGTCGTATGCCAGGCGCACGTGGGCGGGCAGCGCGGCCTCGGTCTTCGCGTGTTTCAGCTCGTGCGCAATGTGAGTAAAAAAAGCGCGGCGCGGCTGGATGCGTTCAATCCATCCCAACGCTTCCTCCACGTTATTGTGACTGGGATGCTTTTTCCAGCGCAGGGCGTCGATGATGAGCACGTCAAGCCCGGTGAGCAGCGTCATGCTGCTCTCGGGGATCGCGTTCATGTCAGTCAAATACGCGGCGGAGCCAAAGCGGTATCCGGCAACCGCGAGGTCTCCGTGGAGCAGCGGCACACGCTGAAACCGCAGCCCGCCGATCTCCACCGACTCCTCTCCATTCAGCCGTCGCAGCTCCACCCGCGCCCGCGTGGGATACTTCGCTTTCGGCGAGAAGGTGTATTCAAAAATGCGCTCCAGCACCGCCGCTGTCGCGTCATCGGCGTAGAGAGGAATCGCTCCGTCCGCACGCTGAAAGCTGAGCGGACGGAGGTCGTCCATGCCGAGAATGTGGTCGGCGTGTGGATGCGTGTAGAGCACCGCGTCAATGTGCCGGATGTGCTCGCGGAGCGCCTGCTCGCGGAAATCCTCACCGGTATCGATGACCACGGTGTGCGCGTCCCACTCGACGGCGATTGACGGACGGCTGCGCCGGTTGTGCGGGTCGGCGGAGGTGCAGACTTCGCAATCACAGCCGAGCGTGGGCACGCCCATCGACGTGCCGCTTCCGAGAATGAGGATTTCCACCTTCATGCGCTGGGGGCGCGGCCTACTTCTTTCCCTTCGGGGGGCGTTGCGCCTGCTGCGCGATGGCATTGGTGACTTCGAGGAAGAGCATTCGCACCTCAAAGAGCGCGTTCTGAAGCAGGCGCTGCTCTTTTTCCGAGAGGTTGCCTTTGGTCTTTTCCTGCAGCACGCCCAGCATGTCGATGCTTTGCCGCGCGCCCAGGATATCGACCTGCGGCTTTTGTCCCGGTTCGGCAGCCGCGCCCAGCGCCACGATGGCGGAGAGATAAATCGACTGGACGACGTGCTCAATGGTCACAGCAGGCGGAGCGCCGGCTGCGGGATTGGACGCGCGGAGCAGCGTCTCAATATGGTCGGAAGAGCGCTGATACGCGCTCTGCGCCGCCGCTTCGTCCTGCGCGCTCACCTCGGGCGGGTCTTGCTCATCGGCGGCAGTGGGCGCTGTTTCCGCGGCAGGCTTTTCCGCTTTGCGCGCCGGCTCTGCAATCGATTCCGGGATCGGCTCCGGGGTCGTTTTTGGGGCCTTTGGTGAAGACGGCGTGGTTACCAAGCGGGGCCCGGCGGGGGGTTCAGGTGCGGGCTCGGATTTCGTGGCTGGTTTCGCGGTTTCTTCGGCTCCGTCACGCAACTCGCCCTCAAGCGTGAATTTGCGACGGTCCGTCACGGTAAATGCAGGTGGCTTCTCTGACATAGTCTTCCTTAATTATCTCGATACCGGCGGCGCATCAAGAATCGTCGCCGTGCCGCCGCTATGGGTCAGCGGCAGCTTGCGCTCCGCGGCTTCGGTGCGAAGAAAGCCCAGCGCCAGCGCGCCTGTAAACGCAGGCAGCGCGTAATGCGCCAGGCTGGTCAACTCGCCCACCGGATTCCGTTCCGATCCCTCGGCATTCAATTCGATTGACTGGCCCGGCTCCAGCACGGCGGGAGGGTTCTCCACAGTAAACTGGCGCAGCCCGCGATGCACGGTCGCGCGCGACCGCACCCGCTCCACGATCTCCTGCCCGAGGTAGCAACCTTTGCTGAAGTTCAGCGCACGGGTTTGCCCCGTCTCCTGCGCCAGATGTTTGTCCTGAATATCGATCCCATACAGCGGCGTTCCTTCGAGAATCCGCAGCGCTTCGGTGGCCGCCACGCCACAGGGGACGGC
>JBAPRH010000023.1:0-2124 GCA_049280995.1 Acidobacteriaceae bacterium | reverse complement strand
CAGCAGCAGGCGCCGGTGGCGATCGACGTCGACGCGGCGATCCAGAAGGCCGTGGCCGAAGCCGTCGCCTCGGTTGCGCCGCGCCGCAACCGCATTCCGCGCGAGCGCGAGTCGATCACGCACAAGTTCTCGATCGGCGGCCACGAGGGATACATCACCGCCGGCATGTACGAGGACGGCTCGATCGGTGAGATCTTCCTGACCGACATCGGCAAGGAAGGCTCGACGATGCGCGGCATGATGAACGCGTTCGCGACCTCGATCTCGATCGCGCTGCAGTACGGCGTGCCGCTCGAGACGCTGGTGCGGAAGTTCAGCTACATGCGCTTCGAGCCCGAGGGCATGACGACGAACCCGGAGATCCCGTTCGCCAAGTCGATGCCCGACTACATCATGCGCTGGCTGGCGTCGCGCTTCCTCGACGCCGACACGCAGGAGGACCTCGGGATCCTCACTCCCGCCGTGCGCGCGCGCAAGATGGCGGAGGATGCGATGACCTCGCACTCGAGCGACACCTCGGTGCCGGCGGCGGATATCCACCAGGACGATCATGACCACGATCATGGGGCGAACGGTGGCAACGGCAAGGCCTCGGCGCCTGCCGCGTCCGCCTCGAAGCCCGCAGCTTCGGCGCTGACCGACAGCCCGCCGGTCCTTCCGGCGGCGACGAGCAAGAGCCCATTCGGGCTCGACCTCGGCCCCGCCTGCCAGCAGTGCGGAGGCATGATGCAGCGCACCGGCGCCTGCTACACGTGCTCGAGCTGTGGGTTCAACACCGGCTGCGGTTGATTGCCTGCGCCATCGAGGCGCATACAAGCTGTGAGGAGGGCCCCAGCGATGGGGCCCTTCGCCTTTCTGAAAGGTGATCGAAACCAAACCAGCGAGGCCATACATCGGATGTTTAGGCGCCATAATCGGCCTGATCTCGCGCATTGACGGCTGACCCAGGGTTCTTTGCTCCGATGACTCTGGTATAAATCGCGATCCATGGAGAAGATCCCGGCAACTCGTCTGCTGCGATTCGGTCCCCTCGGCGAGGAGCGCCCCGCTGTCCTCGACGACGGTGACCGCGCCTTTGACCTGCTGCCGCTGACAGACGACATCTCCGGAGAGTTCCTGGCGGCGGATGGAATCGGCCGTGTCAGGCGAGCGCTCGCTCGCGGTGAGCTGCCGGAATTGGAGATCGCAGGGCAGCGGATCGGCGCACCCATCACCAGGCCTGGAAAGATCATCTGCATTGGGCTCAACTACCGCGACCACGCGCGCGAGACCAGCCAGGAACCGCCGGGCGAGCCCGTGGTGTTCATGAAGGCGCCAAACACCGTCGTGGGACCCGACGACCCGGTATTGATCCCGCGCGGATCGACCAAGACCGATTGGGAGATCGAGCTTGCGCTCGTGCTCGGCGCACCCGCGCGATATCTCCCCGACCGCGCTGCGGCCCGTGCTTGCATAGCCGGTTACTGCTTGTCGAACGACGTGTCCGAGCGTGAGTTCCAACTCGAGCGTGGCGGCCAGTGGGACAAGGGGAAATCCTGCGAGAGCTTCCAGCCGCTGGGCCCGTGGCTGGTGCCTGCGGATGAGATCAGCGACCCGCAGTCACTCACGCTGACGCTGTCGGTGAACGGACAGCGCCGTCAGAACGGCTCCACCGCCGACATGATCTTTGGCATCGAGCACGTCGTCTGGTACCTCAGCCAGTTCATGGTGCTCGAGCCCGGTGACGTGATCAATACCGGCACCCCGGCGGGTGTGGCGCTCGGACTTCCCGACAAGCCTTACCTGCGAGCCGGCGATGTGATGGAGCTGGAGATCGACGGGCTCGGCCGGCAGCGCCAGCTACTCGCCCAGGCCTGATCGCCTGATACACAAGCCGACCGGCGAGCGGGCTGCGTCCGTTCGGGCGCGGTTCAGGTCGCGAGCACCACGGCGAGCTGGCGAGGACCGTGGACGCCCACAACCCTGACCATCTCGATGTCGACCGTCGCGGACGGACCTGACACGAACGTCAGCGGACGCGTCCCATCGAGCCTTGAGATCGCCTCCGGTAACGAGCCGACGATCTGGGCCGAGCGCACCACGCACAGCAGGCGATCCGGTACCAGCGAGAGGATCCTCCTGCCC
>JBAPRH010000022.1:0-21182 GCA_049280995.1 Acidobacteriaceae bacterium | reverse complement strand
CTGGCCGACCAGACGCGGGTGCTGCTCGGCAACTATGCCGGGACGCCGACCCACACGGTCTCGTTCCTCGAAGGGCTCAAGGCTGAGTTTCCAAACGCAAAGATCACCTTTGTTCCGGGAACCCAGTTCCTGCGCGCCGACGGAACCCCGGTGCCGAATGATCTGCTGACGACTCCCGACAGCAAGCCGGGCCTCAAGGCGGAGTATTCCAACTGGCAGGGCGTGGCGATCGAGCCGGGAGCAAAGCCTGCTTCGCTGGCAAGCCAGGTCGATCCAAACGTGAATCTGAGCGAAAGCAATCTGCCGGCTCAGGCTGCTGGAAAGAAGAGCATCGGCGTGCAGTGGACCGGCTTCCTGACGCCGCCCGATTCCGGCGACTACCTGGTCGGTATTCGAGCCAACGGATTCGCCAGGGTGGAAGTCGACGGAAAAATCGTGGCGCAGGAATACGAAACCCACGGCGTCGAAGCGAAAGTCGGGCACGTCCATCTTGAGAAGGGGCAGAGAGTCGCGCTGAACGTGCTCTACGGCAACAGGGGCGGCGGCGCACCGGCGGCGCAGTTGATCTGGGAGAAAGTGAACAATGCACCCTCACCTGAAGCCGTTGAAGCGGCAAAAAAGGCCGATGTGGTCATTGCCGTCGTCGGCATCACCAGCCAGTTGGAGGGCGAAGAGATGCCTGTCGACGTGCCGGGATTCCTCGGCGGAGATCGCACCAGCATCAATCTGCCGGAGCCCGAGCAGGCCCTGGTCCAAGCTGTGGCTGCAACCGGCAAACCGCTGGTCGTGGTGCTGATGAACGGCAGCGCGCTGGCGGTCAACTGGATCAACCAGCATGCCAACGCAATCCTGGAAGCCTGGTATTCGGGCGAGGAAGGCGGCGCCGCCATCGCCGATACGCTGAGCGGAAAGAATGACCCCGCGGGCAGACTGCCGGTGACCTTCTATACGGGGGTCAGCCAGTTACCTAACTTCGAGAATTATTCAATGAAAGGCAGGACTTATCGCTACTTTGAAGGCAAGCCGCTTTATCCGTTTGGCTACGGCCTGAGCTACACCACCTTCAAGTACAGTGACCTCAACATACCGCAGCCAACGGTAAATGCGGGCGATCCCGTGACCACAGAGGCGACTGTGACCAATACGGGGAGCCGTGGCGGCGACGAAGTCGTGCAGGCATATCTGAAATTTCCCGACGTGCCGGGAGCGCCGCTGCTGGCCTTGCGCGCCTTCCAGCGCGTGCATCTGGCGCCTGGAGAAAGCCAGAAGGTGCAATTTGAACTGAAGGGGCGTGCCCTCAGCATGGTCACCGAGGCTGGGAATCCGATCATTGCCCAGGGTCCGTATACGATCACCATCGGCGGCGGCCAGCCGGACACCGGGGCTCCGGGCGTGACGGGACACTTCCGCGTGAAAGGGCAGATCATGTTGCCGCAGTAACAGGTCTATGGGCACGAGGCGCTGGTCAAGGTCAACAGGCAGCAAGGCGTTTACGCCCCTGTCTTGCATCTTGCAGGGGATTCGAACCCGGCACTTGATTACAGACGCGCCGAAGACGATTCCCAAACTGCTCGCTTCCGTCATACCATTGAAAAGACTTACATCCCGTTTCAGTACTTTCGAATGCCGCGTAGTCTTATTAACCAGCTGATAATAAACAATATATGGGATCTGCAAAACCAGTGTTCGCAGCTATGCCAGTTGCTGCGAACACTGAAGATGGGCGTACTAATCCGTGAAGACGGTGCGAAAGAAGAGCTGACGTTTTTCAACCATTTCCAGACTGGTATAGGATCCATTGGTACGAGGCTCACGATGACGACGAATGCAACCCCATCGCGAACTGGGATGACTTGGGCGCAAGCGGCAGGCGGTCTGGCAATCGTGCGGGTGACGATTGGCGCGATGTTTGTGTGGGTTTTCTTTGAAAATATGGGAAAGGGTCTCTACACTCCCACAGGCTACGCCGGACTTATCCATTACTACATCAAGCAGGGCCACTCGCCGGCTGCGTGGAAGGCGGTGATGGCCCTGGCGGCAAATCACGCCGCGATGGCGGCCCCTATGCAGGCCACGGCCGAGATTGCACTTGGTATCCTGCTCGTCATTGGACTGCTCACGCGCCCGGTCGCTTTCGTGGCGTTCCTGTATCTTGCAAGCCTTTGGGTATCGGAGTGGGGAACCGCGTGGATTTGGGAACTACTGGTTCCGGTGCTTGCGTCTCTCTCGCTCGCGGTGGGATGCGCAGGTCGAACCTGGGGCATCGACGCTTGGCTGGCACGGCACCGCCCCTCGTCCTTTTGGTGGTGACGGGCGAATCCTGCGTGCGAGTGTCGGTCATCATTCCTACCTATAACGAAGCTCAGTCGATTGGCCGTGTGCTTGCCGATCTGCCTTCCAATCTCGTGACTGAGGTCATCGTTGTCGACAGCGATTCGACGGACGGAACGCCCGATCTCGCGCGTAGTATGGGCGTGCGAGTCATCCAGGAGCCGCGCCGGGGATACGGGCGCGCTTGTTTGAAGGGGCTTGCGAATGCGGAAAATCCCGATGTGGTCGTTTTCCTCGACGGCGACTACAGCGACCGCCCGTCCGAGTTGCCGACTCTACTGGCTCCGATCCTTGAGGGGCGGGCTGACATTACGCTCGGCTCTCGCCAGCGGCGTTCCGCTGGAGCGCTGCCCTGGCATCAGGTGTTTGGAAACCGTCTCGCCGCTGGCCTGATCAGGCTTCTTTATGGACTGAAAATCAGTGATCTCGGCCCGTTTCGCGCCGGCCGCGCAGAGGTACTCCGCGGGCTCGGTCTCGAAGAGACCACCTATGGATGGGCGGCGGAGATGATCGTCAAAGGCGCCCTCGCTGGGTTCCGCGTGGTTGAAGTTCCGGTGAGCTGCTATCCGCGCATCGGAAAATCGAAGATCAGTGGCACATTGAAGGGCTCGGTCGGCGCCGCCTGGTTCATTCTCAGCTTGATAGTGCGCTATTATTTCCGACAGCGACGGTCCGGGACACCACGGCCAACGTAGATCCGCATCAAAAATTTATGAAATCTTCAAGCGAGTCGATGGCGCGTCCGTCAGCGAGTGACCGCGTGCTGGTAATCATGGCGAAAGCGCCGAGGCCGGGCGTGGTGAAGACCCGCCTGACTCCCAGCCTTCCTCCTGAGGCCGTTACCGCGTTTTATCGCTGTCTTCTGGACGACACGCTGGCGCTGGCGTGTTCATTGGACAATGTGGAAGTCGCCATCATGTGCCCGCGCTCGGACCTGAACGAGCTGGCGCAGTTGGCAGGCAACCGAGCGAGCGTAGTCGGGCAGACAGGCGAAGGTCTTGCCGCGGCCCTCACTTCGGTGTTTGCGCACTTCGCGGAAGGTTGTCAACGACGCACCATTGCCTTCAACAGCGACAGCCCGCACCTGCCGCGTTCTGTTCTCGAAGACGCGTTCGAAACACTGGCCACACATGACTTGGTCGTTGGGCCAACCAACGACGGAGGCTACTATCTTGTCGGGGCCAGGGCTTTTCACCCTACGCTTTTCGCACTCGACGGGATGGGCACCAGCAGCGCGCTGGAGAAACTTCTGTCGCGCGCACGGACTTTGGAGCTTTCCGTAGGCTTCGCAGCTTCTTTTTACGATATCGATGTAGCTGACGACCTGACCCGGCTGGCAGAGGAGTTGCGCCTGGCTCCGGCAAGGGCACCACGCACGGCGGCGTGGCTTAACGAGCGGGAGCTCGTGGCGACACGATTGCGGACAGGCACGGAAGAATTGTGAAGATCACTCCCGCGTGGAGAGTGTATATACTCGGCGCCATTTTGTGCGTGGCGCTGACGATCTGCTCACGCCACTTCGGCGATCGAGGCGGGCTGTATTTCATGGCCTCTATGACGCTTGCGGGCGTCGCGTACCTCTTAGCGATACGTGAGCTTTTCGCTACGCCAAAATTTGCGCGACGCGTGGTCGTCATCGGGCTTGTCCTGGCTGCTGTGTGGCACATTGAATTTCTTCGCGTGCCGTCGGGCCCGCACGATGATGTTCATCGCTATGTCTGGGATGGCCGCCTGCAAAGGCTCGGCTACAATCCCTATCTTGTCATTCCCAGCGATCCCGCCGTTCAGCGGCTGCATACCCCAGAAACCCGCACCTTGAACAACCCGAATCTCCCCAGCCCATATCCGCCGGGGGCCGAGCTGTTCTTCCGCGCCGTAACCGCCATTCACGAATCTACATTTGCGCTGAGAGTGGCATTTGTCGTTTGCGATCTGGCGATTGTGCTGGTACTGCTCGATGTATTGCGTTGGAACCGGCAGGAAGCCCATCTGGTTCTGGCCTACGCCTGGAACCCATTGTTGGCCATTGAGGTGGCGGGAAGCGGTCACGTTGACATTCTTGGCGCGCTCCTGTTACTGGTGTCCGCCGCTGCGCTGTGGCGCCGATGGCGCGCGATCGCCGCCGTGGCGTTTGCATTGGCTGTTGCGGTGAAATTCCTGCCGATCGTGCTCTTGCCTCTTTACTGGAAGCGGGTCCGCATTCGCGATGCTGGGCTGGCGATAGCTATTGTCGTACTCCTGTACGTGCCATTTCTTAACCACGGCCGCATTCCGCTCGGCTCCCTTGGCACGTATGTGCAGAGTTTCCGTTTCAATGGTCCCGTGTTTGCGATACTCAATCGAGTGGCTCCTCCGGAGTTACTGGCCGGGCTGGCGGTGCTTGTCGGATTCGTGACTGCGGCCTGGCTGAGAGGCGCAGCGTCCGAGCGGTCGCCGGACGCATTTGCCTGGCCCATGGCGGCATCTCTTTTGTGCGCACCCGCGGTATTTCCCTGGTATCTAGTCTGGCTGCTGCCATTCCTGAGGTCGGCCTCGACGCTGTTGATCCTTGTATGGACGGTCAGCATTTTCCCCGTTTACATCATGTGGCACTTCCGCACGCTTGGGCGTCCATGGGGGTCGCTTCCTGATTGGGTCATGCTGGTGGAATACGGATGCGTGGCAGTCGCAGCGGCAACTCTCGCTTTGCGCCGGGTCGTACGATCGCGCTCCAATGCCGAGCAGGCCGGGTAAGGTGAAGCCAACTGCGCCGCACGAGTTTTTTGTATCCAGGAACCTTTGCGCGCCATCCAACTCCACAATGGTTCGATTCACTGAAAGGGATTCCCATGGCAAAGTTGCGTTATTCAACGGCGGTCCGTTTTCTGGTTCTTGGAACGTTGGTCTTCGCTGCAAGCTCCTGGGCTCAGAAGCATTCGCCCATCGCTGAAAAGATCGCCAAGACCTATGGCGTTGATTCTTGGAATCAAATTCAGGCAATCCGTTACACCTGGAACGCGCAGTTCCCCGGAGTGAACGTCTCCCATTCGTGGGTTTGGGAGCCCCAGACCGGGCAGGTCACTTACGAAGGAAAAGGCAAGGACGGCAAGCCGGTAAAAGTCACGTATGACAGCACTAAGCTCGGCAGCCAGCCTGCCAATGTGAAGGACGAAATCGAGCCGAGCTTTATCAACGACCAGTATTGGCTTCTGTTTCCCTTTCATGCCTATTGGGACACCAGCGCCACCGTAACCGATCAAGGAATGCATAAACTACCGATGGGCAGGGGCTCGGCCAATCTGGTCAGAGTGAAGTATCCCGCGGCGGCGGGTGGTTACACGCCCGGGGACACATGGGACCTCTACGTTGGCAAGGGGAACCGCGTCGAGCAATTTGTCTACCACCGCGGCGGGTCGGCCAAGCCGAGCCTTGTCATTGCGACGTGGGCAGGTTACAAGAAGGCCGGTCCGATCCTTATCTCCACGGAGCACCGCGGCACCGCCGATGGCAAGCCCCTGCACCTCTTCTTTACGAATGTGGCAGTCAAGCTTAAGGGCTCGAATGCCTGGATAGAAGCGAAATGAAGCAAAGGCGGGCTGCTTCGAACGGTTGACGCGCCGGTTCGTCACGGCGCTTCCCCGGAGTCTTTCGGGAACTGTAAAATGCAGCCAATCGGATGAAGGCTGACATCGATCTGGATATCGGGCGAAAAACCTTCGGGTCTGGCCTCTTGCCGGAGTTGATCGCTGTTCTGCGCCGCAGCCGGCCGGGCGATCTGGTCGCGGTGATCGCGGACGAGGAGAGCATTGGACCTGGGTTAGAAACGTGGTGCCGCTTTACGGGCAATCCACTGCTGGAAGCCACGGTTGAGAAGGGCCGCGCGCGGTGGGTCTTCCGGTGCGGCGCGCTTCCGACATCCCCGGCAGAGAATCGGCCAGTGGGCTCCCGGCTTTGGCTCTACGCGAATTTTGACTGTAACCTGCATTGCGACTACTGCTGTGTGCGATCATCGCCCGCCGCGCCGCGCCGGGAATTGGGGCTGGCGCGCGTACAGCAGATCGCTCGCGAAGCGACGGAGCTTGGCGTCAAGGAAATCTTCGTGACCGGTGGCGAGCCGTTCCTGTTGGAAAACATCGGCGAGATTCTGGCTGCTTGCGCAGAGGCCGCCCCGACCACGGTGCTGACCAACGGAATGCTGTTTGCGGGACGCCGCGCGGAAAGCCTGCAGGCGTTGCCCCGGGAACGACTTGCCCTGCAAATCAGCCTTGACAGCGCTACGCCAGAGCTGCACGACCTTCATCGTGGGCCCGGCTCATGGGCGCGCGCGCGCGAAGGCATCAGGCGCGCTCGATCGCTGGGATTCCGTGTGCGACTGGCGGCCACGGTCTCGACCGATGCCGAGGCTGAGGAGTTCCGTCAATTCCTCGACGGGGAAAAGATCGCGGCTGAGGACCGAATCATCCGCCGGATCGCGCTGCGCGGCGTAGCCAGCGAAGGCGATGCCGTTACCCGGGCCGATCTGGTGCCGGAAGTCACCATTACCGCCGAAGGGGTGTACTGGCATCCGGTCGGAGCAGCAGATGACGACCTGCTGGTTACCCGCGACATTTTTCCTCTCTCCGAGGCCTTCGCGGCCGTCCGCCGCGCCTTCGACCACGAAGGCGAACACGCGAATAAACTGGCAAGAATCTTTAACTGCGCATGAACCCCTGTCCAAACTGCCGTGGCAACCCGATTGGTTGAAGGTCGGATCGCCTCGTGCTCTCAGGCCGGCTCGGCGGATTCTTGCTTGAAGAATCCCTGTTGGGCAGCGGCTTGCCGCAGGGCAGCGTACCCATCGAGGTGAGGCTCCAGCCAACGCTTCAGTCCTTCGGCGTCGAGGATAGCGCGATGAGCCGGGTTTTCGTAGTTCATGGCTGAGAGCGCCTCGGCAAACCGGCGTTGCCGTTCACGATCGAGGCCAGGCCTGGCCGTGAACATGCAGTGGTTGTAGGCCGGGGAGGACCATATCTCGCGAAGGCTGCCTTCGGGCACGAGGCGCTCGCTGCTTACAGTGTTCCAGAAAGGGCTGCCGATCGCGCCGGCGTCGGCCCGTCCGTCGAGGACGGCGCGCACCACTTCCACTTCGCTGGTCCCGGTATCGCCATGTTTGCCTAGATCGCTGTTGAAGCGCAGCGTCCGGTAGTCCCTTCCTTCGATCATGCCTTGCTGCTCCAAAAAGTGAACGGGAAGAATCGCTGCGTGTCCGCTGTCCCGGCTGCCAAGCGCGAGCGTCCGATCTTTCAGATCCGCGATCCCGGCAACGGGGCCTCCGGTGGCCGCGACGATCTTGGTCATCCAGCCGAGATCGGTATCGCGCATGGCGATCGCACGGCAAGCATGGCCGCTCCACTCATCGGCCTGCAGGTAGGCAAGGTTTGTGTTCCAGGCAATATCGATGCGCGGCACGGCCTCGCCCAGCCGGGCAAGGAGCGCTAGGACCTGCGCCTCGTAGCTCTGAAAGAGCACGACCTCAACGGGAAGATGCGCTTCCTCGCGAAAATAGCGCCGCATCCCCTCCCAGATCGCAACTACTTTCGGATTGTACGCAACAGCTCCCACCCAGATTGTTTTGCTCATAAGCCTCCACAGTTCCTGTCCGCGGCGTTCCACAACAAAAGCACACGCTCCGTCTACGGGCCGCGTGGTCCTCAGAAGAGCGGCATTCCCAACAGCGACTTTCCGATGAACTCGCGCAGGACATCGCCCGTTGGCGCCATCACCGCGCCCGCGTGCGCATCGCGGAAAAGCCGTTCGATGCTCAGATGCTTTGAGAACGCCGCACCGCCGCAAGCGTGCATTGCTGCCGAGGTAACGCTGATCGCGACGTCGCCTGCGGCGGCCTTGGTCTCCAGCACGCGCAGCATCGTCGTCTCGCGCGGCTTTTCAAGATGCTCGACCAAGTCGTCGATGCGCGCCGACAGCCCGTCGGTATCAATCTGCATCGCGGCGAGTTGCGCGCGCAGGGTAGGCAGGCTCTCGCCGAGGCTTTGGCCGAGATGCTCAAATTTTGCATTCTTGAGGTGCGACGTAGTTCCAGCGACTGCCGCCCGGCACAACCCCAGGCCCACCGCTGCCGTTCCCAGACAAAACAACGGGAGCACCACGTTGAGCATGGCCGGAAAGCCCGCGCCGTCGTCGGTAAGCTGAAAATCGGCTGGGACCTCGCAGTCGTTGAGCGCAATCGGCGCAGAGGCGTTTGCCCGAAGTCCCAAGCCGTCCCAGGGCCCAGCGACGGAAAGGCCGGGTGTGTCCGCTTTGAGGAGATAGAGGGTCGAATCGATGGGCCCCGCCCCTTCCGGAGCAAGCGCGGAGACGACATAGCTCTGCGCATGACCCGCGCTGGTCACCCACGATTTTTTGGCGCTTATGCGCACGCTGTCACCATTCCGATGGGCGCGGGAGATAGGCGCCCAGAAATGACTGCGCGAGCCGGCTTCACTGAAAGCAAGAGTGGATAAATGGCGGCCGGTGCCGATCTCCCGCAGGATGGGCGTGAGTGCCCGAGCCGCGCTCGGGCGCGCTGCCGAGATCGTCGCGGCGCCGAGGATGTGCATCAGGTAAATCATCGCGACGGAAGCGTCTGCCTCGGCGAGCGTCGCCGTTACGACGGCAAACGTGCGGGGACCTAAGCCCGAACCGCCAACGTCCGCGGATAGCATGAGCCCAAGCAGTCCAGACTGGCCAAGCGACTCGACAGCCTCGGTAGAGAATCGTCCCGCCTTGTCGTTTTGCGTTGCGGATGACGCCAGTACGCGACTGGCGATCTCGCGGGCCTTCAAAACGGCTGCGTCATGAGTCATGGTTGAGCCTTTCATCCACAAATTCATCCACAAATCTACCGGATCGAACCTAGAGTTGTCGCGCTGGTATGCGCAAAAGAGTTCGTGAGAATTCAGCACGGAAAGCTTGAGAACAGGACGGCACTATATATTGGATACTGATGAGCGACAACCTACTGACGAAAGACTTGGCTGTCCCGGCGAAAAAGAAGTTTCCTTCCTCCTCGGGGCAAATGTTTCAGAACTATTTCGCCGCTAAACGCGAAGAGCGCTTCCAGAAGCGCGACCTGATCGATGCGCGGGCGCGAAGGCTGTTCGAGAACACGAAGCTGGCTTGCTCGAGGGATGCGTATCCCTTTCAGCCTCCCCTGAGCGGGCGAACAGGGCCGATCGTGGAGATGGACGGGCATCGAATGCTGATGCTTTCGTCCTATGACTATCTGGGATTGATCGGCGACGCGCGGGTGGATGAAGCGGCGATTGCCGCGATACGGAAGTATGGAACCGCAACCGGCGGCGCGCGTCTGCTGGCCGGAACGATGGACCTGCACCGGGAAGTGGAGCAGGCGCTGGCGGAGTTCAAGGGTACAGAGGCGGCGATCACCCTTACGTCGGGTTATTCGGCGAATCTGGCGGTCATCAGCGGGCTTTTCGGGCCGGCGGATCGCGTCATCATGGATATATATTCGCACCGGAGCCTGTTGGACGCCTGCCTGCTGGCCGGGGTGCAGGTGCAGAGGTTTGAGCACAATGACCCGGTCTCGCTGCGGCATGAGCTGGAACATGGGCCGGAGGCAAACCGGACGCTGATTATTTCCGACGGCGTATTTTCAATGGACGGCGACATTGGGTGCCTTCCGGAGTTGATCGCGCTCAAGAAGGAATTTGACTGCTTTCTGCTGATGGACGACTCCCACGCGAGCGGCGCTTTGGGCGCGACCGGGCGCGGAACCGACGAGCATTTTGGAGTACCAACCGAAGAAGTCGACATATGGACCGGGTCGCTGGCGAAGTCCATTCCATCGAACGGCGGATTTGTGGCAGTCTCGCAACGGGTGGCGATTTTTCTGCAGCACGGAGCGTCTCCATTCATCTTTTCAGCGGCGGTGAACGCAGCGGCGGCGGCGGCGATTCTGGAGGGCCTGAAGATTCTGAAGCAGGAGCCGGAGCGAGTGACCACCCTGGCGGCGAATGGAGCGTTTTTGCGCGAGGGGCTGCAGAGCCTGGGATACGACACGGGACTTTCTGAGACGCAAGTGATCCCGGTCATTCTGCAGGACGATGCCAAAACGGCACTGCTTGCGCGGCGGCTTCGCGATTATGGAGTGCTGGTTTCTCCCGTTTTGTTTCCCGCCGTAGCGCAGGGAGCCGCGCGGCTGCGGCTGTGCGTAACGGCTGCTCATAGTAGAGAGCACCTCGAGTTCGTGCTGGATGCGTTCGACAAAATACGGAGCGAGTAGCGTATGCCTGCCCTGGTGACCGGTGCCAGCGGATTTCTGGGCGGGCGGCTGGCGCAGGTTCTCGCCGGCCACGGCGAACAGGTAACGGTGCTGGCCCGCGCAACTTCGGACTTGCGCCACCTTTCAGGGTTGGCCGGCCTGCGGGTGGTGCGCGGAAGCCTTACCGAGAGCCTTCAAGTGCGGGAAGCCGTGCGCGATGCTACCCATATCTTCCACTGCGCGGCGGCTTCGACGGACTGGGCGCGGCCCGAAGTCTATCTGGAAAGCAATGTGAGAGGAACGGAGACGCTGCTGCTGGCGGCGCGGGAAGCGCGTCATCTGGAGCGCGTGGTGCATGTGAGCACAACAGATGTATATGGATACCCTGCAACTCCCTGCGCGGAGACTGGAGAGCTGCTGGATGTGGGCCTGCCCTATAACAGGACAAAAATTCTAGCGGAGAAGGCGGTGTGGCGCGCAGCGCGGGAGGACGGGCTGCCCGTCACGGTGCTGCGGCCCGCGACGATTTACGGTCCGCGAGGCAAGGCGTTTGTCGCGGATATCGCGGAGCTGCTGAGGAAGAGACAGATGGCATGCATCGGCGGCGGGCGAGCGCGGGGAGGGTTTCTCTACGTCGACAACGCCGTGGATGCGATGATCGCCGCGGCGCACAGCCCGGCGACCATGGGGCAGGCCTACAACCTGGCCGACGGGACCGGCGTGAGCTGGAAGGAATACGTGGTTGCGCTGGCGGATGGGCTGGGGCTCGCGCGACCATGGATCGATCTATCCTACGGGGCAGCGCTGGCGGTTGCGGCAGCCATGGAGGCTCCATACCGCTGCGTCCATGCATTGCCGGGACGGCCACTGCTTACGCGGCACGCGGTGTATCTGCTGGGGCACGACCAGGAGTATCCGAGCGATAAGGCACGCGCGGAGTTCGGTTTCGCTTCGCGTGTTTCCTTCGCCGAGGGCATCGCCGAGTCGGCGGCATGGGTGAAGGCCAATCACGCAGCTTAGGGAAGCGCCTTGAAGGCGAGCACCGCGTTCAGGCCGCCAAACGCAAAGGAGTTCGACAGGCAGGCTTCAACCTGCACCCGCCGGGACTGGTTGGGGACGACATCGAGATCGCAGGCCGGGTCGGGGGTAAGGAAGTTGGCGGTGGGCGGCAGGATGCCGCAGTGAAGACTGAGAATGCTGGCGACGGCTTCGAGCGCACCCGCCGCGCCGAGCGCGTGACCATGCATGGATTTGGTCGAGCTGACGGCGAGTTTGTCGGCATGCCGGCCGAAGACGCACCGAATGGCCGCGGTTTCGACGGAGTCGTTGGCCTGGGTGGCGGTTCCGTGCGCGTTAATGTAGCCGATCTGCTCAGGAGCCAAGCCGGAATCGCGCAAGGTGCTATGCATCGCGCGAACCGCTCCGGTGGTGATGGGCTGGGTGATGTGGCTGGCGTCGGCGGACATGCCGAACCCGACGATTTCAGCCAGAGGGTGGGCTCCACGCGCGAGCGCGAAGTCAAGGGTCTCCAGCACGAGCATGGCGGCACCTTCCCCCAGCACCATGCCGCTGCGCTCGGCCGAGAACGGGCGGCAGGTGTCCCTGCTGATAATGCGCATGGCCTCCCATGCCTTGAGGCTGCCGAGGAAAAAAGGAGCTTCACTGCCGCCGGCGATCGCGACGGGTGCGGCTCCGGAGCGGACCATCCAAAAGGCCTGCCCGATCGCGTGGTTCGAAGAGGCGCAGGCGGTCGAGACGGTATAGGCGGGACCTTCGAGGCCGAACTGCATGCAGATGTGGCTGGCTCCCGCGTTGGCCATGCTCAGCGGGATGGTGAGGGGGTGGACGCGATTCTTGCCGTTGTGGAATAGCTCCCAGTAGCCGGCTTCTTCAATGGGACGGCCGCCGAGACAGGAGCCGGTGATGACCGCGGCCGTTTCGCGAAGGTCCGGGGTCCACTCAATGCCTGCGCCAGCAATGGCTTCGCGCGCGGCGAGAACGGCAAACTGCGTGAACCGCTCCATGAAGCCGAGGTCTTTTGCTTCAAAATGCTCCTCGGGAACATAATCGCGATACTCGGCCCCATTCTTGAACCGTATCGGTGCGATATAGTTGTTCTTCATTTCGCAAATGGCAGAATTGCCCGCGATCAGACCCCGCCAGAACGCATCCGTGCCGCAGCCGAAGGCGCTTACGACGCCAGTCGCAGTGACGACGACGCGGTGCACGTTACTCGGCTGGCGAAGGATGGACCTTCGCTTGGACCAGTTGAGTGACGCCTTCGACCATCTCGTGGATGTTCTTTACCTGTTTGGCTTGTTCGTCATCGATTTCGATGTCGAACTCGCTCTCAAGGTCAAAGAGTATGTTGAGGCGATCCAGCGAATCAATCCCCAGCGACTCGAAACTGCTGTCCGGTTGCACATTTTCGAGCGGAATGCGTTTTGAGGTCGCGATGACTTTCAAAACTCGATCTTGGATACTTAATTCAGTCAATGTCGGAAACAGCCCTCAAGCACGACCCAGATGAGACACAATGGATCGGTGTGCATTTCATTAAATCCTAACCTGCTTCCAGAATGCAATGGGATAAATGGGGTGAACTGGCTTTTGCGGTGTGGCCGTCAGTGTCGAAGCGGCGACCAGCAAGGAACACCGCGCAGCAACGCTGTCCCAACTGACAGCCTTCTCCGGCCCGTTCCAGAATGCTGATTACGGAGAACTTCAATTATTTGGAGAACAGGTGAGCATCGACAGCTCCGGGCGGGTGCTGCGCTACGACGTGAAACCCTGTCTTCTCCTTCACAGCTTTCAAATACTCGATGATTTCTTCATCAACTTCCGCGCGAGTTGGATTGCGCTGTTGTGTCCTATGATTGCCAGCCACCGCCGAGCGCGTTATAGAGCTGGACGAGAGCCAGTTGCTGGGCCAGTTGCGCCTGCGCCAGGTTCAACTCAGCAGCGAAGTAGTTGGTCTCGCTGGTCAGCACCTGCAGGTAGCTGGCTCCTCCATGCTGGTAAAGAATGTTGGACAGCCGATTCGCATCCTTAGCGGCAGAGGTCAGCAACTGCTGCTGCTTCAAAAATTCGCGGTTCTTCTGGTAGGCGACCAGCGAGTCGGAAACCTCGCGGAGGGCCTCCTGAATGGACTGCTCATAAGTCAGCAGCATCTGCTGTTGCTGGGCGCGGGTCAGGCGCAGGCCGGCGCGCAGGGCTCCGGCCTGAAAGATGGTTTGCGTCGCAGAGCCGGCCACGTTCCACAGGCCGGAGGGTCCGGTGAGGAACTGGTTGAGCGCATTGCTCTCGGAGCCGCCGGTGCCGGTCAGGGAAATGGCTGGGAAGAAATCGGCTTTGGCTACGCCAATCTCAGCGTTGGCCGCCATCAGGTTCGCCTCCGCCTCGCGAATGTCGGGGCGGCGCTCCAGCAACTCCGACGGAAGCCCGGCGGGCAGAAACACGGGAAGCGGATGTGAAGCCAGCTTGAAGCCGCGGGCCACTGGTCCCGGATTTTCTCCCAGAAGAACGCTGATCAGGTCTTCCTGCTGCTGAATTTGCTTTTGCAGGCTGGGAATAGTCTCGGCCGCGGTGTAAACAAGCTCCTGCGCCTGGCGCAGATCGAGCAAGGAGACCGAGCCGTTGTTGGCCAACACCTGCGTAAGACGCAGCGAATACTTTCGCGACGCAAGAGTGTCCTCGGATATTTCCAGTTCGAGATCCAGCTCGCGAAGCTGGAAGTAAGCGGTGGCGACGTTCGAAACCACAGAGTTGATCACCGCGCGGCGTCCCCATTCGGTGGCCAGCAGATTCGCGCGCGCTGCCTCGGTTTCCCTGCGGTATTTGCCCCAGAAATCGAGGTTCCAGATGACGGACAGACTGAGCTCGCCGGCGTGCTGTGAGTAGGCGGGCAGAGCCTTTGTGATCTTGGGCGTGTGCGAGTCGAAAATATCGCCGCCGGCGCTTACGAAAGGAAACTCATTGGAGCGAGTGATGCCGAGATCGGCCTGGGCCTGAAGAACGCGAGTGGCCGCGATGCGCGTGTCGAAGTTCTGCTGAAGGGCGGTATGAATCAACTGCTGCAAAACGGGGTCCTGAAAGACCTTCCACCATTCCTCATTGCCCAGAGACGCAGGAGAGGGCTGCGCGGACAAGGTCGGCGCCAGTCCCCGGTAAGCGGGCGGGAGGTTGACGCTGGGCCGATGATAGTTGGGCCCGACGGTGCATCCGGCCAAGGTGAGGCAGAGCAGCAAGACAGCATGGCGCGGCCGGATCATGGCTCGCTCTCCACCGGAGAATGGTCTTGGTCCTCGATTTGCCCCGTGGGCACTTCTCTGGCGCCTGCGATGCGCTCGACGACATAAAAGATCGCCGGAATAAGGAAGATGCCGATCACCGTCACCGCCAGCATTCCACCGATCACCGTGGTTCCCATGATCTGCCGGGAGATTGAGCCGGTACCGGTGGCGATCCACAAGGGAACCATGCCCAGAATGAAAGCGAAGGAGGTCATCAGGATGGGCCGCAGGCGCAGGCGCGCTCCGCCGAGCGCCGCCTCGGAGAGCGACTCACCTTGTTCGTGCTGCTTCTTGGCGAACTCGACGATCAGAATCGCGTTCTTTGCCGCCAGGCCGATCAGCATGACGAGGCCGATCTGCGAGTAGATGTCGTTGTTAATGTGTACCATGTAGGACGGGTCAAACGCAGCGACGAAATGGCGGCGCGCCAAGAGCACGCCGAACGCTCCGAAGACGGCGATGGGCGTGCTCAGCAGGACGCTGAAAGGCAGGCTCCAACTTTCGTAGAGCGCGGCGAGGATCAGGAAGACGAAGACGAGAGAAATGCCGAAAATTGTCTTGGCCGAAACTCCTTGCCTTGCCTGCTGCTCCTGAAATGACATGCCCATAAAACCAAAGCCCATGCCAGACGGCATGGTCTGGTGGAAGACCTGTTCGAGCGCCGCAGTGGCTTGATCGGAACTGAATCCGGGGGCGGCGCTGCCGTTGATCTGCGCCGAGTCGAATTCGTTGTAATGCATCACGAATTCCGGACCGAGCTGCGGCTCGATGTGCGCGACCGCGGAGATGGGAACCATCTGGCCCTGGTTGTTTCGGACATAGAAACGCTTCAGGGCGTCCTGGCTGGTGCGGAAGGCAGAGTCTCCCTCCACGTAGACCTGCCACTGGCGCCCGAAGCGATTGAAATAATTCACGAAGACACCGCCAAGGTAGGCCTGGAGGCTCGTGTAGAGATCCGGGAGTGGGACGCCCATTTTTAGCGCAGCGGCGCGGTCGACTTTGACAAATCTCTCCGGCATGTTCGGGTCGAAGGTTGTCAAGATAGAGCCTATTTCCGGCCGCTTTCGCGCCGCAGCCAGGAATTTGTTGACGTTCGCGGCCAGGAAGGGAATGCCTCGCCCGTTGCGATCCTGCAAAACGAAGGTAAATCCGCCCGAAGTGCCGACGCCCGGAATTGCGGGCGGCGAAAAGGTGAAAGCAGAGCCTTGCGGCAGGTGACTAAGCTCCTGGTTGAGGTGCGCCTCGATCGCCCAGACTCGTTCGCTCACCCGCTTACGATCGCTCCAGGGCTTGAGGGTAACGAAGAAAAAGGCGGCGTTGGGTGTGCGGACGAAGCTGAGCATGCTGAAGCCAGCCACACCCATGACCCGCAATACCCCCGGCGTTTTCAGAATCGTCTGCTGGACCTGCTGTTCCGCGGCAGCGGTCCGTTGGAGCGAAGCTCCATTAGGAAGCGTTAGATTCACGTACATGTATCCGACATCTTCGTCGGGCAGAAAGCTGGTTGGCAGCCAATGGCCGAGCACGGCCGCTGCACCAAGAAACAAGGCGAGCAGAATCATCGCGACCGCGCTCTTGCGGATTAGTTGAGCGGAAGCGCGAATATAGGAGTTCGTCGCGCGGGCGAAGGCGCGGTTAAACCAACCGAAGAATGCGGCCAGCGGCCCACGGCCCGCGCTTGTTTTGGGCTGCAGGAGCAGCGAGGCAAGGGCCGGGCTGAGGCTGAGAGCGTTGAAGGCAGAAAGGATGACCGAGATAGCAATGGTCACGGCGAACTGCTGGTAGAGACGACCGGTGATGCCGGGGATGAACGCCGTCGGCACGAACACCGACGAAAGCACCAGCGCCATCCCAATGACGGGGCTCGAGAGCTCTTTCATGGCCGCTCGGGCGGCGTCCCTGGGCGCCAGTCCTTCCTCGATGTGCCGCTGGACGCCTTCGACGACAACGATGGCGTCATCGACGACGAGGCCAATCGCCAAGACCATGGCGAACATCGACAGGGTGTTGATGGAGAAGCCGAAGACCGGGAAGAGAACAAACGTGCCCACCAGCGAAACGGGAACCGCCAGGAGCGGGATCAGCGTGGCGCGCCAGCTCTGCAGGAAGAGGTACACGACCAGGATCACCAACACCATGGCGATACCGAGCGTGATCAGGATCTCCTTTATCCCCTCGGTGACAGCCAGGGTCTGGTCGAGCGAGACGGCATAGCTTACATCCGGTGGGAAGCTGGATTCGGCGCCGTTCATGAAGGCGCGCACTTCCCGGGCGTCATCGACGGTATTCGATCCGGGGAGCGGGTAGAGGGCAATGAGGGCGGCGGGCTTGCCATTGACGAAGCCCTTCTCCGCGTAGTCTTCCGAGCCGAGCTCGACATGGCCCACGTCATGCACGCGAACGATTCCGCCCGCTGGACTCTCCCGCACCACAATGTTGCCGAACTGCTCTGGGGTGACCAGCCTGCCTTGCGCGAGGACCGGATAGTCGAATTGCTGGCCGGGAGGAACGGGTTCGCTGCCGATCTCGCCAGCCGGATTCACCGTGTTTTGTGCGTTGACCGCGTTGACGACGTCCGGCACGGTGATGCCCAGCTTGGCCATCCGGTCTGGGTTGAGCCAGATGCGCATTGCGTATTGGCCGGAGCCAAAGATCTCGATGTTGCCAATGCCGTGCAGGCGGGTGAGCGGGTCGAAGAGATTGATATAAGCGTAGTTGGCGAGGAACTGGGCGTTGTGGGTACCGTGGGGCGATCCGAGCGCGATGAGCATGAACGGAGAAGAGACCGACTTCTCCGTGATGACTCCGAAGCGGGTGACGTCGGAGGGAAGCTGGGCCGCACCCTGCGTTTCACGCATCTGAGTGAGGATCAGGTCGGTATTCGGATTGGTGCCGACGGCGAAATCGACGATCATCCTCATCTGAGGAACAGAGTTGGCGTTGATCGAGTACATGTAGTTCATGTTGTCAACGCCACTCATCTGCTCTTCAAGCGGTGAAGCGACTGATTGGGCAACCGTTTCCGCGTTGGCGCCGACAAAAGTGGCCTGAATCATCATTTCCGGTGGAACGATTTCAGGGAACTGGGAAACCGGCAGGCGGAGAATCGTGATCACGCCAGCCAGCACCATCAGGATCGCGATCACGATGGAGACAATGGGCCGGCGAATAAAAAAGTTCGACATGCTTCAGCGACCCCCAGCCGAATAGGGCTTCGGAGTGACCTGTTCGCCGTTTTTGACTTTGTCGGAACCCTCGGCGATGACCCGCTCATTCGGCTGCAGGCCCGACGTGACCACCCACATCGTTCCCATCGTCGGTCCTACCTCAGCGGTCCGAATTTGCGCACGATTATTCGCGTCGACGACCGTTACCTGGTAGCTGCCCTGGAGCTGGGTCACGGAACTCTGTGGCACGAGCAGCGCGTTCTTGAGCGTGCGGGTGAGCGCATGCACGCGAGCGTACTGGCCGGGTCGGAGTTCCCGCTTCGGATTGGGAAGCGCCCCAACAATTTGGATCGTTCCGGTTTGCTGATCGACCTGGCGATCGGCGAAGAGGATCCGGCCGCTGTAACGATAAACGCTACCGTCCGCGAGCGTCAGTTGCAGAGGAATGGAAGCAGCGGCCGAGAGCAGATCGACGGTGCCCGGCGCGAGGCGTCCGGCGATAGCGAGATACTCCTGCTCAGTAATCGGGAAATAAACCTTGATCGGATTCACCTGGGAAACTCCGGTGAGTACGGTGCCGGGAGAGACGAGATTGCCGACCTGGACCTGTGCGATCCCGGCAATGCCGCTGACGATCGATCGCACCTGGGTATAGCCGAGGTTCAACTGAGCGGTTTCAACCGCCGCCTTGGCCGCCTCAACCGAGGCTTGGGCCGCCAGCTTGGCCTGCGTGTCATTGTCCAGTTGGCTCTGCGGAATGGCGTGCGCCTTCGCTTCAGGGATGTCGCGCCGGACGTTGATTGCGGCCGCGCCGAGTTGCGCCTCGGCCTGCGCGACCTGGGCCTTCGCCTGGTCCAGCGTGGCCTGGAACGGGCGCGGATCAATCTCAAAAAGCTCCTGACCCTTGCGAACGAACGAGCCTTCGCGGTAGTCCTGACGGATCAGGTAGCCCGTCACATGGGGTTCGATCTGTGCATTGACGTAGCCTTGCAGCGTGCCAACCCAATTGCCGTAAATCGGCACATCCTGCTGGACGACGGTTGCGACTTCAACCACGGGCGGGCTCCGGTGCTGCGCCACCGGCTGGTGGCCGCATCCGGTCAGCAAGACCGGAATCATAACTACGCCCAGCAGAACGCAGAACATCTGCCGTCCAGATCGCTTCTGCCGGCACTGCACCGCGTTCCACGCCACTGTCCGCATCGCTCCTGAAACCGGCTCCCGCACGGCCTCTCGCTCTGCCTCCTGCATTCTTATCCGCATTGCACCCCGCACCGCCTCTTCCGTCCGGCCGCGCTTACCGCGGCGATGAAACGCCCTGAAATTTAAGCCGTAGATAACCCACAAGAACCACCTTGAACTCCTCCGCAATCACTGCTCTCTCCCCGGCTCCGGTCCGCGCATAGAGCGTGAGCATTCCCTTCACGATTTGCTGCACTACGGCTCCCTCCTGCAGCGCGCGTTTCCTGGGCAAGCCTGGCTGCCGCACCGTCAGGACGCGCGCGATGCGGTTGCGGATCGACTCCCGCCTCCGCCAGGTGCTGGCGGTCGACGGCGCATCGAGCAAGGGCAGAAAGGCGCGGTGGCTCTTCACAAATTCGGTCTGGGAGCAAACCAGTTGATCGACCAGGTCCTCGACACTCAGCTTGTCCGCGTTTTTGGCAAGCATCTCCCAGATGGCCTCGACGTCTTCGATGTATTCGGCACGGAGCGCTTCGGCAACCGCTTCTTTATTGGGAAAAAATTGGTAGAGCGACCCGATCGACGCGCCGGCCCGCTTCGCGATGGCGCACATGGTTGTCGCTTCATAGCCCGTCTCAGCCAGCACGCACGCGGCCGCACGCAGCAAGCTCGCAACCCGGAGCCGTCCCCTCTTCTGTTGCGGAACACGCCGCGGCACGCTTGCCAAACGTGAGAGCATACTCACATTTTAGCAGAACGTATGAGGGTTCATTTGCGTTTGCGGCGTAACCCGCGTCGTTGATTCGCGTTACATGTTGAGTATCGCCGATCACTGACGTGCAGACTGCGTTTTCCCCGACTACGGGGATAAGCGCAACAATTGCGGAAGCCACGCTGGCCGAAGTCTGCGCCTCCAAGAAGAAGGACCGTCGAGGCGGAAGCCGAAGTGGGTCGTACTGAAGCCGATGGGAGTCAGAAATGTTGAAAGCGGCCTTTTGGGCCGCCATAGCCTGCTAGCCGAGATGCCTGGTGAGGGTCCGCTCGATTGGGCCGGGCTTGACTTGAAGACCATTGCTACAGCCTATGAGGCAGCCTACGACAATAACGGGATCGCCGCGCCATTGCTGGATATTAGCGCCACCCAAGACCCGGCATTCGTGACCTTCGCGGAGAATGTGGAGCCCAATAGCCCCGAAGTTGCATTGATGCAGAAGTACCCAGTGGCCGGCATGGTGAACACGAAGGTTGCCTCCGCGGCCGGGCAGCTATGGAGTAATACTCTCGACTCCATCCGAGCAGCAGGCTTGCGCAGGTGGCGTGGGGAACGTCACCGCCTATGACAGCATCTCCGTTCCTTGTTCGTTGCCTGTTATTCGACACAGGCAACTTCAGCAGTTTCAGCTACTACAATGCAAATCAGTACAACATCCGCCTGGATAAGTACTTCAGCAAAGACCGTATTTGCGGACAATTCTTTCGAGACGCCATTAACACTGGTGGGCCGAATCCCGCCCGGCATTTCAGGAGACCGATAGGTTCTTCACTTTGTCTCTGCAGGTAAACGAGACGCGCACCCTCTCGCCCAATACGTTAAACGAAGCGGCATTCGGCTACAACCGGATCGAGGGTATCGAACCCGCCACCGGATTTTACACCGTCCCCATCGTCAACGTGACGAACCTAGGCACGGGCTGGGGGGACGGCTTTGTTGACGGAGATTACATCCAGCACAGTTATCGCTGGCGCGACGTTCTAACCCATATCATTGGTACGCATGGCGTCAAGGCCGGCTTCGAGGCGTGGCGCAGCAACGATATTGCCCTGATGGCGGACGGTTGGTACACGCAGGAGAAGCGATACTCATCACAATTGTGCGCTGAAAGCATAAAACTTGAAACCTGTTTGTTGCAGATCGTCCGAAGCTAATCACGGAGACCAAATGCCTACTTACGACCTTCCAATTTGGAATTT
>JBAPRH010000021.1:0-107324 GCA_049280995.1 Acidobacteriaceae bacterium | reverse complement strand
GCCCCACAGCCAATAGCGGGTGCCCACCGTTCCGGGATCGCTGTTGGGAGTGATGTATGTCGGGTTTGCCCCGCCGTTCGCGGAAAGGAATTTGGGGTTGATCCAATCCCGCACGTAGCTCGGCGCGCCGGGCACCTTCCAACTAAGTCGGGTTGGGAGGCTCGCGCCGATCGGGCCCATAGGAAGTGGGCCAGGAAAATCCTCGGGTATCTTTGATAACTTTCACGTGCTGTCACGATGCAACTTTAGGAAGCCACTCGACATTCGAGTGAGTCCTATGGGCTTTGACAATTTGTTCGTTTGCAACCTCCATGTTCATCTACGGTTGCTCGTAGCGTTGATTGCATCTCGAAGAGCAGCGCGGCACCTGTTTTGAATAGGGGAGGTGAGTCGGGGTTAAGGATTGTTCAGGACCCATGGAATTTGCCGGGCTGAACGGTTGGTGTTTTTGTCGAAGTCGATGAGAAAATCTGCTCTTTTTCTGATGGAGCAATCTCAAAATATAGGTGTTTTCAAAAAATCACTAGATTAAGGGTCGGATTTTTGGCCCTGTGTCGGGGTTGACTGGTCCATAAGTGTCAGTTTTTCGTTGGGGAAGGCTGTTCCCCGGTTTTTCACTGCAAAATCCTTGCACGAGCTTTCTGACTTAAATCGAGGAAAATTGAGCTGCGTTCGGCCCTCTTTTGAGGGGGCCATGGAAGACCCTGTCCGAGGGCTAGGAGTAGCGGCTTTTAGATGCCGGGACAAGGCGGCATGAATTGCTGACTCCCGAGTGGAGATAGCGACGAAAGCCCGGAGGGTGCAGACGGCTAACGGAGACTGACCTGTGCTTAGGCGGGTCGCCGGGGGGGCGATGCCGCAGCTTCGAGGGGCTGGTGGCTGCCCCGGGGTCCCCGCCCGCGCGCGAGGGATGTTTGTTGCCTCGGCGGGGAGGGACGTAGTCCTTTATATAAGGAGTGCCCTGGTTCCAGACGCTGGGCACCCCGGCCGCGTACCAGATCTTATAATCGGTCGCCGCGGTGGCTACGACTGAGCCGTCGAATGTCAGGGTGAAGCCCGGGGTGGCCGTGCCGGTTGTCGTGTCGAGGCCGACGCCGGCCAGCACCACGGGCGAAGTGCCCATGCGGAAGGCGATGACGTTGTCAGAATTCGTCGCGTTCTCTTCGATGTGCTCCTAATCTGAGCCTCTGACCGCATCGCACGGTCGGTGACGCACTTCCTCGAGGTCCTCGACGAGTTGAACCGGCTCAACATCCAGTTCGTCTCGTTTCGTGAGCAGATAGACACCGGCGGCCTGCTAGGCGGCGCCGTGGTGGTCATCATCGCCGCGATGAACCGTGCAAAATCAAAGGCCGGATCTCCTCGATCCGACTGTTCCTTAAGGTGTGCCTTCAGAAATAATCGAGGAATTCATAAAGTTGCCAGAGAAACTGTTTGACAATCTCAGAACGATGGCCTGCACACTTGTTTCGACAGGTCACTCGGACCGGCGCCGGTCATCGCTACGCATCTGCTGCTCTCGAGATAAAAGAAACGGGTGGCCGAAGCCACCCTTAATAGGAGGCAATCAAACGTCAGAAGTTGAACTTGACCTCGAGCTCAGTGACGCGGCGACCGATGCGGAGCGGCGCGTAACCGAAGACAGAGGCGTTCGAGTTGGAAGCGCTGGCCAGGGCCTGGCTCACCGCCTGGGTACCGGAAGCGGCATTAGTAAAGTTCAGTTGGATCGCGTTCGGATTGACCGAAGAGCTGAACGTGGTGTTGGCGTGATTGAGGAAATTGAAGGCCGAGTAGCGAACGAGAATGTTGCGTCCCTCGCCAAGGCCGAAGGCCTTCTGCACGGCCAGATCAGAGTCCGTATTTGCCGGGCCACGCATGTAAGGTTCACGGTACGGCCCGTTCACGCCGATCTGGTTTAACAGGGCAAAGCAGCTGCTGTTGACGTAGTGATGCGACCCCTCCGCTAGAGCAGGATTGCAGCTGATCTGCGGCATCAGGTAGACGTCTGGGGTGCCGAGCAGGTTCTGCGAGCTCACCGAAAGCGTTGTCGGCGTGCCGTCCGTAGCCTGCACGTCCAGCTGTCCGGTCATTGAGAAATCCGGATTGTTGGCTGCGTACAGGTTCTGTCCGCTCTGAACGGTGGTGATGCCGGAGATCATCCACTGATTGACCACACCGCCCAGGAACCGCTCATGCAAGACCTTGCCCATCGTGTACGAGTAGCTGGCGTTAAAGACTTGCGTGCGGTCAAAGGCCTCCGGTCCGTAATCGTCGATGTAGTCGAAGGGCGTAACCGGGGTGCCGTTGTTCCCTGCGCCGAGCACGCCTAATGCCTTGGACCAGGTATAGTTGATGCCGAAGAAAAGCGGCCCCTGCTGCTTGTTCCAGATCAGCTGCAGCGAGTTGTAGTTCGCGTTGACGTTGTGCGTCCCCACATCGAGGGAGTCGTAGAGCGGGAAGGGACGGAAATCGTCGACTTCCTGCTGGCTCATGCCACCCACGGCGACGATACCGCTGTTTGCCGGAGGAGCGAGTGGATACGTCACGCCGGTGATCGGGTCGGGCTTATACAGTGACCCGACAGGAATCGCGTTGATGTTATCCAGCGTTACCGGCTGCGTCGAGCCGTTGTTCAGCAGGTGACGGCTGACGTTGCCAAGGTACGCGATCTGAACCAACGAATGGTAAAAGGCCTTCTGATCGACGGCCAGGTTCCAGGTGTACACCTGCGGCTGGTTGTCGTCGTTGGGGAAGAAGCCATAGCCGTCTTGTGTCGGAACGAACGGGTTGCCGCCAATTGTCGACGGGCCTACCGCTGGCATCGATGAAAGCAGAGCGTCGCAGCACCAGCTGACGGTGCGCTCGCCCATGGCGGTGCTGGCCGGCGTTTCGAGGTCATTGGAGGAGTCATGCGCAGTGTACACACCGAAGCCTCCGCGGATGACCGTGTTTCCGTTCCTGAACACATCCAGCGCGAAACCTACGCGCGGTTCGACAAAAGCCCAGCGGGTCGCAAGACCGGAGGCAGGAATACTCTTATCAATACCGTGCCAGAGGAATCCAGGCAGCGCCGGGTTCTGGCCGGTGCTATAGGTCGAGGGCTCCCATACGGGCACGCCAAGGCCATGCGCATCCGACCACGGGGTGAGATGATCGAAGCGAACACCGTAGTCAATCGATAGATACGGTGTGAGACGGTAATGATCCTGCACATAGCCGGCAAGGTCCCAGAAGAACAGATTGGGAGCTGGCGAGATGTTTGTCTGCGTATACCCGAAAATGCCGCCTTCCAGGAAGTTTGCCAGATAGTTGCCGCCATTGCCGCTTCCCACTACACCGGTATTATGGATCGTACCCACAACCGGGTCGTTTGAAGTTTCGCCGAAGTAATAAAGGTCGAGGGAGCCGTTGCTGGCCACAAAAGGCGTCACCTGATGGTTGGTAATCAGCTGACCGTAGAAACCGGCACGGACTGTGTGCTTTCCGAACACCTTGGTCACGTTGTCCTCGCCACCGCGCGTCCACTTTTTCGCATAGATGCCACCAAAGGTAGTATCCGGATAGAGGTTCACCGGCAGGCCGTCGTCTCCGTAGTCACCAAATTGGGGGATGACCTTGGAGCCGTTGTTGAACAGCCCCGTGTTCGTCCACGCGCCATTGAGTGTAAGCGCGTTGAAATCTTTGGCGACGAAGGGTTGGTTAAACCAAACGCCAGAGACGGAGAATTGGTTGGTCAGTGTCGGGCTGATGATTGAGGTCCAGTTCAACGTACCCATTTCGGTGTTGAGATCGCTCAGCATGCCGCCGCCGGGGGTGTTGGTACCACCCATGGGACCGCGGGGCGAGTAGTATTCGACCTGCGGAATACCAGCCTTGCCGCGCTCCGTGCTGTACATCACAAACACTTTGTTGCGGTCGGTGATCGAATAATCGATACGTCCCTGGGCTTGCCAGAGGTCGTTATCCACCAGGTTGGTCGTAGCGTAGTTGTACCCGCCCGGGCTGGTCTGCGACAGATTGGGCAGTGGCAGAGTATTCAGCAGCTCCTGGTTAACGGGGTCAACATTCGCGCCGAGCTGGCCGTTGACCAGCGCGCTGCCGTCCTTGCCGGTAACAGGCACTTGGCTGATGTTCTGGTAGGTAAGGCTGCTCTCCAGCGGACCGAGGTACTGACTGATCTGCGCCTGGCTGAAGTCGCCCGTGCGCATGCCGGCCGTCGGCACAAGCGCGGTAAGAATCGCGCTTCCAGCATTGCCGTACGCATACTCGTTGCGCTGCGCATAGTCTTCCGCACCAGCGAAGAACATGAGACGCCGGTTGTGATTGAAATTCGTGTGTGGAATCAGGATAGGACCGCTGAGCGTAAAGCCAGGGTAGACTTCCCGATCCGGCGGCTTCGGCTGGTTATCAAACTTGGAGAGCCAGTCACTCGAGTTGAACTGCGAAGTACGGCCATAGGTGTACACCGAACCGTGGAACTGGCTGGTTCCCGAAGTGCCTGCCACATTGATCACCACGGGGCCATGAGCCTGGTCAGCGGTCATGCTGGAAGTGGTAACTTTCACCTCGCTCACCTGGTCGTAATTGATGTTCTGCAGCATGCTCGCGTAGGCGCCGGGGTCGGTAACGTCGATGCCGTTGTACAGCAACGCCACGGAATTGGTGATTGTGCCTTCTCCGGAATAAGAGCCGTACGCGCCCGTTACCGTAACCTGCGAGGGATCGTAGCCGGAGTTCGTGATGTTGTTGTTGCCGCCGCTCATGGCAAAGCCGGGGAGAATCTTGACCAACTCGGTCACGTCGCGCCCCTCAACCGTGAGCCGGTTAATGTCCGCAGCCGAGATCAGCGTGCTCGACTCGCCGGTGTCCAGCGGAATGGACTGGTTGGCAACACGGACCCGGACGATCTGAGTAGCGGCGCCGGGCGTGAGCTTGAGCTCGTGCAGGTTGACCTGGTTGCCCGGATCAAGATGGACTCCGCTGCTTCTCAACACCTTGAAGCCGGGTGCCGCGACGTCTACTTCGTAGTTGCCGACCGGAACGGCCGCGAAGGTGAAATCGCCCGCTCCGTTGCTTTTGGTCTGGGTGACATCGCCCGTCGCCACATTCTTGAGGGTCACGGCGGCATTGGGGATGACTGCGCCTGTCGGGTCCACAACGGTGCCGCTGAGGCTGGCCGTGGTGCTGACCTGCGAATGGAGCGCACAGGGAGCTGAAAAGATGCAGGCAATGAAAGCGGCCAGCGCGAGGATACCGCACAACCGGTGTTTCCGAAGTTGCATAGGGACTGCCTCCTAAATGGCTCGGCAAAGGTTTCCCCCAAAAGACGACTTCACTTCAACGAGCTAGGTGAAATAATAGCTTTAATTCGACGCGCAAACGAAGGCAGTTGTCAACAAAAAATCGCTTTTCTACTAACGATAAATCAAATTACCTTCCATAAGGTGGATTTATCGTTGCGCCTTCGCCGTTTAGAGTACCGTCGGCATGCGACTTCCATCATTTCGGGATACATTTTCTGAAAGTTCAAAATGCCATATGCACGTTTCAGCTGGCCGTATTCCGCGCCTAAACTCTTACTGAGCGCTACTAGGCCAAAACGTTCACCCAAAAAATAGGTGGGGGAGGTAGCTTGTCGACAGAAATTGAGTCTTCAGGATATTCCGAACCCACACCTTAAGGAACAGCCCGGTCGAGGAAGTCCGGCCATTGATTTTGTTGGGCTTAGGATGGTTGTTTTTCGAGGCCTTTTGAAACAGTCCCGAGATCCGCCCGGAGAGAGTGAATGGTGGCCCATTGATTCTCCTCGGCTGTGGCGTGCTCGCGGAGCACGCGGTGAACGGTGGCGTGGGAGACGCCGTGGGTCTAGGCCAGCTGGCCAAGACTCTGGCCGCGTTCGCGGTCCCGCATGAACTCGCAAGCGCTGCAACTGCTCTCGCCGCCGGCAACCCAAAGGCGCAGTGAGAACCACGCCGATCACCACCCCGATGCGAGCGGGCGAGCCCCTGATAGAATCGGGAGCAATATAATGGCTTCACATGTCTGAGACCCGCGACAAACGCCGCCGTACCGACCTTGATTTATTCGTGCTGGCTTTAATTGAGACCGGGATATCCAACCCCTATAGCTTGAGGCAAGCTGCCAGCCTTTCCCCCCGGGGGCAACAATTCCAGTACTCCAGAGACTGGTCGAAGCCGGATTCGTCAAGCAGGGTAAGTCGGGGCCGAGGCGCCGAACCGATCACCGGATCACACCAGCCGAAAAGCGACTCCTTAAAACCGGCTGGCCTGGCCTGATCGAGGATGGTCCCAGCGGCGATCTGGATGCTGACCTGCGAGTCGCCTGCTCGCCTGGTGGGTTAATGGAAACCGCGTGTGGCGGTAAACTTTCTCGAGCGGGCAGCAGCCAAAAAGCTAGCCTCCGGTCACGCTTTGGATGAGAACACCGAACGTGCTTCAGAATCTCCTCTGGCTGAGTGGTACACCCGGCTTCGGTCAGAAACCCGCAAGGCCGCCCTCAAGGCAGAATCGGCGGCCGCGCTTGCCGTGGCCGTGGCCCTACCCAAAAAGGTCACCCCGAAGCGCTCACGGTAGGCCCCGCGTCAGCAGAGCACACCGCAGGGCTGTTCCAAAAGGCCCGAACAGGCTATCGATCGCTCTCGGCTATTCGTGGAGCGCGTAGTCAAACAAGCTCGCCAAAGCGCCTCCATTCCGCAGCGTCGTAAGCCGGCCGGAACTCCGCAGGGTTCGTAACCTCCTTCCAACTCACCTCGGGCCATTCCCTGATATTGAGGTCCTGCGGCCATTGATCAGCATTGCCGCCATTCGCTCGATGCTCTCCCCTGAATAGTGAAGCTCTACGGCCTCAATGTGCGTCAGGTTCGCAATCGGAATCGTCTCCGTCAGTACCGATAAACCACGCAAAAGCAACCCGGAAACTATAGGCCCTTCTATTGTCGCAATCAGGGAAGTACCGTTGCCTTGCATCCCTGGGCCGGCACGGGCTGCAGGTTCTGCTTCAATATCCAGTGAATATAAAATTTAAAAAACTCGTTTGGGTTGGACTGTAAACAGACCTGCGCATTGGCCGGCCCCGGCTCCTCGCGCGTGAAGCCCTTATCATCCACCACAATGTGCATTGGTGTCGTCGGGCACAAATCGGGACGTAGCGTGTAGGCCGCCGCCATCGCGTCAAAGAGCGTCGGCGTGGGGTTGAGTGTCGACGCGGTCCAATCGTGATAGAGCAGCGCGAGCGTGTCGGTGAGCGGCTTGCTCTCGCTGAAAATCACATTCCGCCGGGTCTCGTCCAGCTTCAGTTGCGTAGAGTCCAATGGCATGACGTAAAGCGGCACCCTCGAGGCAAACAGCTTCTGTGCTGCTGGAATATCCATCAGGATGTTGTACTCCGGATCAGGCCCGCGATCCCGACGATATCCCAAATCACCGTAGCCGCGCCGGATCGACCCACCCATAATCACCACGCGCTTCAGTTTTCGGAAGGTCGCAGGATCGCGGTCAATCAGCGCTCCGACGTTGCTGAGAGGCGAAACAGAGATCAGCGTAACCTGCCCCGGATATTTGCGAATCTCATTGAGCGTGAAGTCGATGGCGTCGGGCCACTGCCGGTCAGGAAACCATTTTGCCCATCGCGCCTGCGTGAACACAGACTTCGCTGGAGTCCGCGGTCCCGCCGCGACAGGAATATCGCTCTTCCCCACAGAACACAGATACCGCTCGACCAGCCGGGCGCGCAGATCCGTGTTCCCGTAGTCTGTAGTCACGCCAAGCACCTCGACCTCGGGATTCGACAGCAGCAGTCCCAGAGCAAATGCGTCGTCTATATCGTCGCCAATGTCGGTATCAAAAATGACCTTCTGAGGGCGGGGAACGGTATCCTGCGCAATCGCCGCCCGGGGGCAGCAGCACAGCAGCGCGATTAACAACAATAGGGAAACGAGAGACTTCATTCATCAACTCCAATCGGGATTGCGCATAGCTCTCTTCAGACCATCAGTTCGGGTCCTTCTCGGGAACGTTCAATCGGAAACGAATCGACTTCGGCCTGTGTCAACCGCCCGCACCGTGCACGTCGAAATGACAGCGCGAGATTCAACCTCGTTGCGAGATGGGCATCGCACTCTCCCAGCTTAAGCAGAATATTCTTCGGCCCAAACCTTATCAGGTACTCCGCAAGAGTGCAAAGTTCTTGTTCCGATTGCAACGAGCTGTCGTTTCCAGCGGCTCAAATGAATCAAATTCGTACCTCTTTATCCACGCAAATTTCAAGTTCCGCCCTTGTTCACGCTGCGCTAGCGTCGCATAATCAGTCTAGTCAGGAATGACGGAACGTTCACGAGCACCGTTTACGAGTACAGGAACAGTGACCCGATATAGCCGTCAGGATGTATTGCGCATTCTCCGCATTCACGCGCGCCAGCTTCAGGCATGGGAGCGCGCAGGCTTAGTTGCCTCGGTAGAAAATTACGGATTCGAGGATCTCGTGCAGCTTCGCAAGCTGCGCGACCTGAGCGCTACGCGTCTGTCCGCGGCCAGTATCCGCGCCAGTGTCAGCGCCATGCGGGCCGTTTCCGGCATGGCCAATCCGCTGCTAGAGGCGGGTGCCGCACGCAGGGGGTCACGGCTCGTCTTCCGCCACTCGGGCTTGGTCATGGAGCCGATTGCGAAGCAATTTGTTTTCGACTTTGAACCCCAGCAGGAGCCCGCCAGCGTCGAGTGCTTCAGGCTCTCTCCCACGCAAAAAGACACCTGGGTTTCCGACGGGTTTATGGAGGCCGTGCATTGCGAAGAGGAGTCGAGGGTGCCCGAGGCGATCATTCTTTATGAGAGCATTCTTGCCCGCGAACCGCACCATGCGCCCTCGGCCATCAACCTTGGCACCATCTTTTATAACCAAGGCGACTTTCCCCGTGCGGAGAAGATGTATCGGCAGGCCGTCGAAGCGGATCCGAACTATGCGCTCGCCTTCTTCGACCTCGGCAATGTGCTCGACGAGTTGCAGCGGCTGCCGGAAGCGGTTGAAGCGTACCGCACCGCCACCCGGCTAGTGCCCCGCTATGCCGACGCGCACTACAACCTCGCGCTTGCATGGGAGCGGCTCAACGAGCGGCGCAAGGCTTTAAGGCACTGGGAGATTTACCTGAAGCTCGACCCCGCCGGTCCCTGGGCCAGCCACGCCCGCGACCAGGCCAAGAGGATCCTGGAGCAGGAAAAGCTCGCCATCGTCTACCGCGCGGCCAAAGCCCGATAGCGAACTAGTTTGAATTTGCAGATCTGACTTAGTCACGGGATGAGTTTTGATCCTGCGCCTCTCTTGCCGCATGAACCTCGCCAGTGGACAAAGCATGACGACGAAGGTAATCCACCGCCGCCAGCACGACCTTCAAAGCCGGTTCTCGGTTCATGTGTGCCCTCCTGAACACCGTCTCAACCTGCTCTGCGGTTGCATCCGGTCCGCACAGCATCGCATGGCCGTGCGGGCTTCGCTTCAGCTTGGCATGGCTTCGACGACGCTGACCGGAGAGGCTGTGGGGACGACCCGTGCTATGCGAAAGCCGGCTTTGTCGAGCAGGGCTGCATACTCGGCTGCGGTGCGCTCCTGCCCTCCGGAGGCGAGCAACATGACCATGTCGAGCATTTTGCCGGGGTGCGGCGCGTTGCCCTCTGGCAGCACCATTTCGACCAGCAGCAGGCGCGCGGTGGGAGCCATTGCGCGGCGGCAATTGCCCAGGATGGTCAGACACTGCGGCTCGGTCCAATCGTGGATGATGTGCGACAAAATATAAGCGTCGGCGCCGGATGGGATGTTCTCAAAGAAGCTGCCGGACTCTATCCGGACGCGATCCGTCAAGCCGCGCTGTTGAATCAGCGCCGGCGAATCACGGACTACGTGCGGCATGTCAAACAGGATGCCCTTCGGTCCCGCATGGCCGCCCAGAATGGTGGTCAGCATATTTCCGGTTGACCCGCCCACGTCGGCGATGGTCTGGAATCCGGAGAAGTCGTAGGCGGCGGCGACCGCTGCCGGTTCCATTCCGTGGAAACCCACCATGGTCTAGTTGAACAGCGAGGCCTCTGACGGATGATCAGCCAGCCAATCAAAGCACGGCATGCCATAAGCCTTCTCGAACCCGGTCTTGCCCGTCTGAACCGCATACTGAAACTAATCAATAGCGCTTCCCATAAACTCGCCCGCTATCATCAAGGCAGCCGCGCGGCTGGGAGTGCCGGACTTCAGCGCCGCGCCCATGGGTTGTAACGAGAATCCGTGCGCTGCGTCTTCGGTGAACAACCCCAGGCCGGTAAGCGTCCGCAGGACTTGCAGCAGTTGAGCTTCCGGGGGAACGGGGTTGGATTTCGCGAGATCGACTTCAGCCATATCGCTCTTGCTCCTGATGCGATGAGATAAAGCGAGCATCGCCCAGCCCGGAACCAAGCCGTTATGCCGAGTGGCGTTTGCTTTGAATCAACTATATATCGAAGTTTGCCGCGGCACAGTTGCGCAGCGAACGAGTGGCGCTCGCGAAATCAGGTTCAGCAGCCGTGCTCGGCGCGGTGGGCCTGGAGGAGGCGGCGGGATTCCTTGAGCTGGATTCGGACCTCGCCGCATCGGCGGCTCGCGATGTTGAAGGCGCGATGATCGGCGGCGACAAAGGTCATGAGTTTGGAGGCGAGGATGGATAGCTTGCTGGTCAGCATCCAGCTTTGTTCTTCGAGGTCTTTTCTGGTCGGACAGGATCGAGCAGCAGGGCTCATTTTCGACTCCCTCTTGCAACAGGAGCCATGCCAGGGGTTCGCAGTGAGCGGGCTCTTGATGTGTTTGGTTGGATGCGCAAAATGAGGAATGTGCGGCTTGACCCGGTGGAAAGGCGCGCTTTTGCAGCTTTTCACGCTTGGGAGCTTGTTTGTTATGCGCCGCTTGGCGCATCCTATTTGGCTATGGCAAAGATGACGAAGCGCGAGCGCTCGATTGTGAAGGGTGCGATTGCCGGACTAATTGGCGGGTTGGCCGGAGCAGGGGCCAAGATGTTGGCCGAGAAGATGTTTCCACCGCGCGTGGAGGGCCAGACTCCGCCACCCGTTGCGTTCGCGGAACAGGTGGCGGGACGCAGCCTGCCGGAAGGCGAGAAGAAAGCCGCGATGCAGGGGCTTCACTGGGGATTTGGGGCCGCCGCGGGAGCTTTTTACGGAGCTGCGGTGGAGATTGAGCCTTCGCTGGGCGCGTGGAAGGGCGCGGCCTTTGGCATCACGCTGAATAAGCTTACACACGAGTCTGTGCTGCCGAAGCTGGGGCTGGCCCGGCCGAAGAATGAACAGCCAACCCAGGAGCGCATCAGCGAATGGGTTTCGCATGCGGTGTACGGGATTTTTACCGATGCGGTGCGGCGCGGCGTGCGGCGCGGTCTGGGCTAGGACTGACAGTCCAGGCATACGCGCCTTCGGCGCCATCCTTGTGCCGGCCTCTGTGGCCGCTCCCGTTGGTCGCGTAATGGATTGTGGTGCGAGCGAACTGGGGGTCCCTCCACTTCGCTCGCTGCGGTCGCTTCGCTCGGGATGAACCCTCTGAAACTCGGGACGGTTGAGTAGTGGCGAAACCTTGCTTCAGGCCTGCGGCTGGGAGGCGGGTTCGGGGGTGGTCAGAGTTTGGACTCCGTCTGCTTCGGTTTCTTTGGTGATTTTGCGGAGCGAGATGCGGTCGACGCGCGCCCAGATCAGCCCTATGGGGATAACGACGATAAAGGTGACGACGAGGAGCATGGCGGCGCATCCCAGTGCCGGTTCCCATGCCGCTCCGAAGAGTTGCTCCATGGCGGCGGCGAGCACCGCGATCTGAGTGAACCATCCCACGACGGGCAGTTGCACCACGCTCGAAGCCATACCGACGGCCATCAGGACGAGGCAGCGGGCGAGGGTGAGGCTGCGCAGTTGGGGCGAGTCGACAAAAGCGCGGATGCTGACGAAGTAAGCCGCGGTGATGAGTCCCCACATGAAGAGCGAGAGCGCGAGAGCGCTGAAGATGTCGCGCATGGAGCCGAGCATGTCGAGCCCATCGCGGAAGGCGGAGATTTTAGCGGCGACGGAGCGGCCCAGGCTTTGCGAGAGCTTGCCGAGAATTTTTTCTGCAGTCGATGCGACGGCTTGACCGCTGATGCGGATGACGGTGGCAAAAATGGCGAGGGCGGCGGTTCCGGCAAGGCCGACGATCGCGATGTGACGCAGTAGTTCGGGATGCGGCAGGGTGGCGCGGTCGGGCGCGAAAATGAGGACGGTGGAAAAGAGCAGGGCCACGGACCCCAGATCGAACATGCGCTCGACCACATAGACGGCAACCTGGGAGCTGAGCGGCATCTTAAGGCGGCGGCCCACCAGATAGGGTCGCATGAGGTCGGCGGCGCGACCGAGAAGCGCGACTCCCGTGTAGCCGATGACCTGCGAGCCGAGGACATCAAACCAGGCGCGGCTGGGAAAGGAAACCTTCCGCGCAGGCTTGAGAAACAGCGCCCACCGGACGGCTCGGACGACATAACCCAGCAGGATGAGCGCGACGCCGAGGCCGATCATGAACCAGTTGGCAAGCTTGAGCTGCTGGGCGAAGACGCCCCAGTTAAAGTGGATGCGATGGCGAGCAAAGAACACCAGCGCAACCAGGGCGGCGGCCACGAGGAGATAGAGAATCCAGGTTTTCTTTTTCAAAGCCGTTGTCTCCGTCTCTATTTGCCTGCGACCTGGGTGAGGCTGCGTGCGCGGCTGGCGGCAACGCGGCGGTTGAATTCGTGGATGACGCGGGCTACATATAACTGCGTTTCACGGTAGGGCGGAATGCCGTGCCAACGATCGACAGCGGCGGGGCCAGCGTTATACGCGGCGAGCGCAAGGGCTAGGTTCTCATGATAGCGGCGCAGCAGGCTGTCGAGATAGGCGGTTCCGCCACGGATGTTTTCGTCGGGCGCGAAGGCGTCGTCCACTCCTAATTTGGTGGCGGTCGAGGGCATGAGCTGCATGAGGCCCTCGGCTCCGGCGCGGCTTACGGTGCGGGGATGGCCTCCGCTTTCTTCGCGGACGACGCTGGCGAGCAGGTCAGCGTTGAGGTCGTGAGCTTCTCCGGCGGTGGCGAGAAGGTGATGGAGTTGGGCGGGGGTAAGGTTTTCTTCAGGTTTTTGTGCGGCAATGGCTTCCGGAACCGGAGGCTTGGGCAGCTTGACGTATTCGCTGGAGGCGATCTGGTCCGGGGCCACTTCGATGAAGTTATTTCCCGAGGGATCCATATATAAACGAACGCGGCTGCCGAGCGGGACGCCGGCGGGGGCGCGATGGTCGCAGATGAGGCCGTATCCGTTGGTCAGCGTGACGCGCTCGGCGGCCCGGGCTGAGGCGGCCGCGGCGACAGCGAGCGCGGCCAAGAGCGAGGGCACGATCCATCGGGATGTGCGGACAATTGCTGGCATCAGGCCAACTCTACCATTCTTTTTCTTCAACGCGTGGCTTCCCCTGCTGACTGGACGGCGGAAGCATCGACTGCGCTCTCGATGATCTTTTCGAGGACGCGGGCCACGCCGTCCGAATCGTTGCTGGTGGTGATCCGCCAGCCACGCCTGCGGGCGGATTTGAGCAGGCCGGGTGCGGCGTTGGCCATGACGACGGGCTGGCCAACGTATTCCAGCATTTCGAGATCATTGAAGTTGTCGCCAATAGCCATGAGGTCGGCGGGCGCGATGCCCTCAGACTCGGCTAGGCGGCCGAGGGCCACACCCTTGGAGCAGCCGGGCGGCAGAATGTCGAGGATGGCGAGGTCACGAGCAGCGTATTCGGTGCGGTGAATCTCAATTTTGGTGGAGATGTCTCGGGCTTCGAGCCACTCCTCGGCCTTGCGCATATCGGATAACGTTCCACAAACCATGCCTTGCACGGGAGCTTCGCCAGAATCGAAGGCGTGCCCGAGCGGGGAGACTTCGCTGATCCAGAGGCGGTTCGCCTGGATCCACTCGGGCACGCGGGCGCCGAGTTGTTGAAGCGACTCGCTCACCAGCTCGCCGGGGCCTTCGCGATCGAAGGTGAAGACGGTGGTTCCTCCAAATCGGCGCAGCACCGGGCACAACTCGCGGGCGGTTTCGACGGGCAGAAGAAACCGGTCGATAGGCTTGCCGCCGAGGGTGCGGGTGACGGTTCCGTTGGAGGTGATCATGACGGTATCCGGTCGGAGCCCGACCGGCTCGATCAGCGGCGTGGCATAGGCCTGCCGCCGCCCGGTGGCGATGACGAGTTGGAGGCCAGCGAACTCGGCCTCGCGCAGGGCGCGGCAGTTGCGGGCGCTGATGGCGGTTCCTGCGGACGGGAGCAGCGTGCCGTCAATGTCGATGGCGATGAGCTTTGGCGGGAAAGCCATTGATATTAGTGTATCGGGACTTGCCGTCCAGGCACACGCGCTCTGCGCCATCTTTGAACTGACTCGTGCGGCCCTCCCGCTGGCCGGGGAATTTGATTTGGGGTGGATTCTAGAATGGTGTTGGGGAGGGTCGGGATTGTTTAACGACATGTTTGTGAATCCGGTCCTTCATGCGCTGGAAGCGCGGCAGCGGCGGTTTGCGGTTTTCGACGGGGACGCGGCGAAGTATCAGACCGACGTGGCTCCCTTTGCGGCGGTGCGGCAGCGCGAGGCCAGGGCGATGCTTGAGCTTCGCTCACTGCTTGCGATGGGCGAGACGGTTTACATGATGGGTGAGGAGCCGCTGGTGGTTCAGGGGCTGGTTTTCGAGGGAACGCTGGCGGGAGTACAGATGATGTTTCCGGAGGACGCCGATTTGCCCGGGGCGGCAGCGTTGGCGGGCGGCGCTTCCTCGGCCGACGTTCTGAAGCTGTCGTGCGACAACGCGGCGGAGATGGTGGCGCTGACCGAGATTGCGTTTCCGGGATACTTTCGCATTCGGACGTGCGAGATGGGCGCATATTACGGCGTGCGCGTAGGCGGGCGGCTGGTGGCGATGGCTGGGGAGCGGATGGCATTCGACCGCTACCGTGAGATCAGCGGCGTGTGCACGCATCCCGAACACCGCGGGAAGGGTTATGCGGCGGCTCTGGTGACGCGGCTTTTAGAGGACCATCGAAGAGACGGATGGCTCTCATGCCTGCACACCGGCGCGGCGAACAAACGCGCCATTGAGTTATATGAACGGCTCGGGTTCGTGGTGAGCTGCGAGGTGGCATTTCATCGCGTGGTCAGGAACAAGTAGCCGGGCGCGGCGGGTGGATTGAGTACAATTGGGAGTTCGAGGAAAGGCTTCATGAATTCATCGCGCTCGCGCATATCTTCTACAAAGGCGAAACGACTCTTGCAAAATATTTCTACTCTGGCTGCGGCTGGAGCCATCGTGGTTGGCTCCGCGAATGGCCAGACGGCGACGAAAACATTTGAACCGAACAATCCTTTTTATGCGCCGAGCACGCTGCCGTTTCACGCTCCTCCGTTTAACAAGATCGAGGACAGCGACTACCAGCCGGCGTTTGAGGCCGGCATGGCTGAACAGATCAAGGAGGTGGAGGCGATTGCGAACAATCCGGCTCCGCCGACGTTTGAAAACACCCTGGCGGCCCTCGAAAAATCAGGTCGGTTGCTGGATCGCGTGACGAATGTTTTCTTTGCGATAACGAGCGCGAACACCGATCCCTCACTCGAGAAGGTGCAGACGGCTGAGGCCCCCAAACTGGCGGCAACGCAGGACGCGATTTACCTGAATGCGAAGCTGTTTGCGCGCATCAAGGCGGTGTATGACAAGCGCGATTCGCTGAAACTCGATCCTGAGTCGCGGCGTCTGCTGGAGTGGGACTACACGGAATTTGTGCATCATGGGGCGGCGCTCCCGGACGCAGACAAGGCGAAGCTGAAGAAGCTGAACGAAGAGGAATCGACACTCTCGAACGACTTTATTGTGAAGCTGCTGGCAGCGACCAAGGCGGCGGCCTACTCCACGACGGACAAGGCCGCGCTGGCGGGGTTGAATCCGGCGCAGATGGCGGCCGCGGCGCAGGCGGCAAAGCAGCGTGGGCAGCAGGGATGGATAATTCCGTTGCAGAACACGACGCAGCAGCCGGACCTGGCCATACTTTCCGACCGCGCGACGCGTAAGGCATTGTTTGAGGATTCATGGAACCGGGCCGAGCGCAACGACGCCAACGACACGCGCGCGACGATTGCCCGGCTGGCGCAGGTTCGGGCGGAGAAGGCGAAACTGCTCGGGTTCTCAAATTACGCGGAATGGCGTTTGCAGGACCAGATGGCGAAGACTCCTGAGGCCGCGCTGAAGTTCATGAACGCGCTGGTGCCAGCCTCGACGGCGAAGGCGGCGAGCGAGGCGAAAGAGATTCAGGCGTTGATCGATGCGCAGCATGGGGGATTCAAGCTGGAGCCGTGGGACTGGGAGTTCTACGCGGAGCAGGTTCGCAAGGCGAAGTACAACCTGGACGAGGCGGAGATCAAGCCGTGTTTCGAGCTGAACAACGTGCTGGAGAACGGCGTTTTCTATGCGGCCACGCAGCTTTACGGGATCACGTTCAAGGAGCGGCACGACATTTCGGTGTACAACCCGGACGTGCGTGTGTTCGAAGTGTTCGACGCAAACGGCAAGCCGCTGGCGCTGTTCTACTGCGACTACTTCAAGCGCGATAACAAGAGCGGCGGCGCGTGGATGAGCAACTTTGTGGAGCAGTCAAAGCTGCTGGGCACGCTGCCGGTGATTTACAACGTGGCCAACTTCCCCAAACCAGCTCCGGGCGAGCCCGCGTTGCTCAGCTTCACCGACGTCACGACGATGTTCCACGAGTTTGGGCACGCGCTGAACGGCATGTTTGCCGACACGGAGTATCCGAGCTTGTCGGGGACTTCGGTGCCGCGCGATTTTGTGGAATTTCCATCGCAGTTCAACGAGCACTGGGCATTGTATCCGGCGGTCTTCGACCACTATGCGAAAAACTACAAGACGGGCGCGCCGATGCCGGCCGAGCTGTTCGCAAAGATCAAGAAGTCGCGGACGTTCAACCAGGGCTACATGATGACGGAACTGCTGGCGGCGGCGGAGCTGGACATGCAGTGGCATATGCTTCCGGCGAGCACGCCATTGGAGAACCCGGATACGTTTGAGACTGAAGCGCTGAGGAAGACGCACCTGCTGGTTCCTTATGTGCCGCCACGCTACCGCTCGAGCTACTTCATGCACATCTGGGGCAACGGCTATCAGGCGGGATACTATGCCTACCTGTGGACGGAGATGCTGGACGACGACGCTTTCCAGTGGTTCATGGATCACGGCGGGCTGACGCGCGCCAACGGTGATCGCTTCCGCAAGATGGTGTTGTCACGGGGCAACACGGAAGACCTGGAGACGATGTACGAGCGGTGGCTTGGAGCGAAGCCGAGCATCGGGCCGATGCTGAAACATCGAGGGCTCACCGGCGACTCGAAGTGACCGAATCCCCACCCTTCTCCCAAAAGCCTCGCAAAGGATTGAGAACACATTTTTGAGACTCAACCACGAACTCACGACCGGAGGGAGTGGCCGCGCGAAGCAACTGCCTGGACGGACAGTCCTCACACTTCGGCCCAGCGGCGGAGCAGGTTGTGGTAGATGCCGATCAGCTTGATTGCGTTGGACGAGTTGGGGTCTCCCGCGCCGACACTTTGCGCGGCGTTATCCAGATCGAAGAGCAGCGTGCGCTCGCCGTCGTCGCGGACCATGCTCTGAATCCAGAAGAAGGAGGACACGCGCGCGCCGCGGGTGACGGGGCGGACATTGTGCAGGCTGGAGGATGGGTAGAGGACCATGTGTCCGGCGGGGAGTTTTACGGAGTGGATGCCGTAAGTGTCTTCGATGACCAGCTCGCCGCCGTCGTACTCCTCGGGGTTGCTGAAGAAGAGCGTGGCGGAGAGATCGCTGCGGACGCGGTGCGCGGTTCCTTTGAGGTGACGGATGGCGTTGTCGACGTGGGTGCCGAAGGACTGGCCTCCGGCATAACGGTTGAAAAGCGGCGGGAAGACCTTGGCGGGCAAGGCGGCAGAGACAAAGAGCGGGTTTTGTCCCAGCGTCTGGAGGATTAGCTCTCCTATTTCGTTGGCGACCGGGTGGCCTTCGGGAATCTGGACATTGTTTTTGGCAAGCGAGGACTGATGGCCGGCGGTCACGCGGCCATCAACCCACTCGGCGGAGTCGAGCCTCCGGCGGATCTGCGCGACCTGCTCGGGACAGAAGAGATCAGGGATAGTTAAGAGCATTGGTTTTCCTTAAAACTTCTAACTGGTTTCAGAATTTCCATTTGAGGCCGAAGAGCGCGGAGGTTCCGGCTCCGGGTATGACGTGGCCGGGGTGGAGCTCGTCGAGGTAGTAACGGTCAAAAAGGTTATCGACGTTGACCTGCAGGGCTATGCGCTCGGTAAGGTCATATTTCGCCATGGCATTGAAGGTCCAGTATTCCGGCGCGGTTTCAAGCAATGCGAGCGATTTAAGGGTTGTGCTGTTGGCGTCGCGCGCGCCGACAAAGTTGCTGCCGCCGCCGACTTCGAGCCGGTGCGTCATGCGGTACTCGGTCCAGAGATTGAAGAGATTCTGCGGCACGTTCTGGAGCGGCAGGCCGATGGCGGCTGGATAGTTCTGGCGGGTTACGGCGGAGTCCACCACTTCACTGTGCAGGAAGCTGTAGCTGGACAGAATTTCCCAGCGGTCGGTCAGATGGCCCTGAATGACGCCTTCGGCTCCGTCCACGCGCTGATTGCCTGCAAGCACGTCGACGGACGAATCGGTTGGGTCGGGCTCGAGCACGTTGTCCCGGTTGGTGCGGAAGATTGCGCCGCGCGCGGTGAGCTTTCCGTGATTGACGTCCCATTTGCTGCCGAGCTCGTAGGTTTTATTGGTCTCTGGCGGCGTGGCGCTGTTGGCCGCGGATAGCGAAAGCTGCTCGGCGGATGGGTCGAACGAGGTTCCGTAGTCGAAGTAGATGCTGCCATTCTGCTTCGGCTTATAGACGAGCGCAGCGCGCCAGGTTCCCTTGTTAATGTCCTGCTCGAAGCCGCTGGATACGGGGGTGCCGACTGGCGGGCCGACCGGGGGGGCTGGAGTGGGATAGCTCCAGGTCACTGAGTTTTCGTTCGCGTCGAAGTGATCGATGCGGATGCCGCCGCTCAGGGCCCACTGCCGGCTCAGATCGAAGGTGTCGAGCAAATAGGCGCCCGCACTGTAGGCGTCAACGTGTACCGCGGTGTTGGGGAAGACGGTTCCGGAAAAGGGTTGATACGGTTCGGGATGGAGCAGGCTGGTGAGCGGAACCGTGTTCAGGCCAGTGACCGGATTCGCGAAGCGGATGCGCACCGGGTCGGAGCTTTCCTTGCCTCCTTCAGCGCCGATCACCGCCGTCTGCTGGACGCCCAGCAGTTTTCCGATGTAAGTGTAGTCGGCCTGGTCCCAGAGTTGGGCCTCGTCGCTGTGGCCGGCGAGCTGGTTGCGATTGACCATAACCTGATCGAGCGGAGTCTGAGGCGTGATGGTGCCGGAGCTGGCGTTGTTGACCTGGGGCTCGGTAATTTGCCACTTGCGCTCGTAATGGGCATAGCGGATCGCATTGCGCAGCAACCCGCCTGCGCCGGTGTCATGCTCAACCCGAATCGTGCCAATGTCGGCGTTGGTGCGCAGGAAGTTCCGATCGGCAAAGCCGTAATAGTTGTGGCGCGGAACCGACGCAGGATCGCCAAAGTACCAGGGAATGCCGTAGTCGGGGATGTCGTCTTCCTGAAGGTGAAGATCGCTGGCGATGAGCCGCGTAGGACCGTTAAGACCGATGGAAAACGCGGGGGCAACACCGAAGCGGCGATTGGTGGTCACATCGCGCTGCGCTACACCGGAGTCATGCACCATGAAGTTCAGCCGGAAGGCCGCGCCGCCGGCGACGTGAGGCAGGGGCTGATTGATGTCTCCAGTGAAGCGCCGGGTACGGTCGGTGCCGAGATCGCCGTCGAAAACCATAAAAGGATGGAGCTGCGGCGTCTTGCTCTCCTGGTTGATGACGCCGCCGGTTGAGCCGCGTCCGAACTGCACTCCGGCCGGGCCCTCCAGCACGTCAATCTGCTGGTAGTTAAAAGGATCGCGGTAGTAGCTGCCGAAATCGCGCATGCCGTCGAGGAAAATATCGTCTTCGATGGGAAACCCGCGGATGGTTAGGTTGTCTCCCTGCAGCGCGCCTTCGCCCGCCGAAAGGCTGATGCCGGGGGAGCTGCGCAACGCGTCGTGAAAGGTGGAGACGCCTTGATCGGAGAGAAGCCCTTGAGGAAGCGTGGTGATCGACTGTGGCGTATCGACAAGCGGGGTGGGAATTTTTGACAAGGCGACGCTGTCGGATACCGTTCCTATGACCTCAATTGACTGCGCGTTTTTTACGCCGATGGAGACAGCGCCGGGGCCGGAGAAGGTGAAGTCAAGGCCGGTTCCGGAGAGGATTTGCGTGAGGGCCTGCTCCTGCGAGTAAAGTCCGGTGACGCCGCGGGACCTGAACCCGGGGATGGTGCTTTGGGGGACGGTGTAGGCGATGGTCAGGTCGCATTCCTTCGCGAACTGCTGCAAGGCCAGGTCGAGCGGCCCGGCGGGAATGTCGAAGCGGCGAACGGTGAGCTGGACCTGCGTGTCCTGATGACGCCCCCAGTGGGGTTCGGCAAATAACAGCGCGGATTTGCTTGAGCCTCCCGCTGCGGTATACGCGGCGATCGCGCCCATCGCCACCCAGGCCCGTCGCCCCGGAAAGGCCGTTGATTTCCGGTCCTGCTTGCGGTCCTGCTTTTTGTTTTCCGGCTTTACTTTCACGTGGTCTCCAAATCGCCGGACAGGAGCGCGCTGAAAGGGTGCATGGAGTGCGTCCTCGAATCCAGTCTGGCTGATAGGAATAGAAGGGGGACCTATAATAGGTGAAGTCCGCAGTCTATCCGGCTGTGGTTTCCCAGATTCCCGCGCTCTCCGCCAAGAGTCAGGCGTGGGAATCTGGTGCTTAATTTAAGAGAGTCATTGCAGAAGCTTCTTCCCCTTCTGCGCAGCACATTGCTTGCACAGTCCTCCGACCTCCAGGCGCATGACCTGAATCTCAAACTGGTTCTTTGATCCGATTTCCTGCTTCAGCCGCTCAAACGAGGGGCTGGTGAACTCCCTGATTTCCCCGCAACCGAAGCAGGCGAGGTGAAGGTGGTCTCTCTTGGTCCTTACCTCGTAATAGTGCTTCTCTCCCTCGATATGCATTAGGTCGAGCTCATCAATCAAACCCATTCGCTTCAGCAGATCGATGGTTCTGTAAACCGTAGCCCGGTCGATGTCAGGATCGCGCTTGCGAGCCAGTCTCAGCAGGCTGGCTGCGTCCAGATGGCTGGTTGCCTCCTGGATGGTTTCGATTAAGGCGCGGCGCTGCGCGGTCAGACGAATGCCTCGCTCCTCAGCCGCATTCAGCAGGTCGTAGCGCTTGAGCGTGCCTCTGGCTATTTGCGAATCAGTCGCATGAGATCTGCCGTCGATTTCCTGAGCCGAGTTGAAGTTTTTTCTCATTCCCCTTCACTTTTGCGACCGAGTCGCATGAGGCTTGCCGTCGCCGTCCTGAACCGAGTTGAAGTTCTTGCTCATTCCTCTTCACTTTTGCGACAGTGTCGCATCCTTCAGGAAAATCCGCAGCCTTGAGTTCGGCCACGACCGACACGATTGAGTAGGGGACTCTGCACCGGCTGGTTCCAGTCCAATATACGACGGGAACAGTCCTAGTTGCAATATTCAGGCAAATCTTTTTTAAAACTGTTGGTTTCGCGCTTTCGGTACGCAGCCTGCGGGTCCGGGGGGTGGGGGAGCCGTCTCCAATGCGGCCCTTATACTGGTTTCAGGAGCCTACCTTGCATCTGCAACGGATACTGGCGACAACTCGCGCGACGGTTGCGGAGCGGAAACAGCGTGCGCCCCTGGCCGATGTGGAGCGCCGGGCGTCACTGCACGAGCCGCGTGGTTTTGCGCGGGCGTTGCGGAAGCGGTCGGCGACGGGACCGGCGATGATTGCGGAGTTGAAGAAGGCTTCGCCATCGAAGGGGCTGATTCGCCCGGAGTTTGATGTGGACGCGCTGGCGGATTCACTCAAGGCGGGCGGCGCTGCGGCGCTTTCGGTGCTGACCGATGAGCCTTATTTTCAGGGCAGCCTTCGGAATCTGGAGATTGCCTCGTCGCGAACGGAACTCCCCTGCCTGCGCAAAGACTTCATGGTGGACGAGTACCAGATTGTGGAAGCGCGGGCGCATGGAGCGGATGCGGTTCTGCTGATTGTGGCCGCGCTTTCGGACGCGGAGCTGGCGCGGTTCACGGCATTTTCGCACCAATATGAGCTGGACGTGCTATGCGAGGTGCATACCGGCGAGGAACTCGCACGCGTCGTGGACCTGGGCTGCGATGCGTATGGCGTAAATAACCGCGACCTGAGTACCTTTGCGGTGACGCTCGAGACGTCGCTGCGACTGGCGGAGCATCTGCCTGCTGGGGCGGTGCGCGTGGCCGAGAGCGGCATCCATACGACGGCGGATGTGGAGCGGCTGAGGGCGGCGGGGTTCGACGCGTTTCTGGTCGGCGAGTCGCTGATGCGGCAGGCTGATCCAGGGACAGCATTGCGCGCTATGCTCGCTCCTTTTGCGGAAAAGGTCACACCATGTGGGTGAAGGTGTGCGCGAATACCTCGCTCGAAGACGCGCGGATGGCCGCCGAGGCGGGCGCCAACGCGGTGGGATTTGTGTTTGCTGAGAGCGTGCGGCGCGTGACGGTGGCGCAGGTTCGCGCGATTACGCCACATCTACCTGAGAATATCGAGAAGATCGGCATTTTTGTGGATGCGAGCCTGAATGATCTGATAGCCGCCATTCGAGACTGCGGCCTTACCGGAGTACAGTTCCATTCCGGCTGCGAATCCGATGTGGCGGCACGGCTGCGCGAGCGGTTCCCACCGCAACGGTTGCGGATTCTGAATGTGATCCATTTCCAGCGGGGCGTTGCGATGGAAATGCGCGTCGCGCAGGCAGACCAGGCCGTAGACGCGGTGGTGGTGGACTCGCGCACCGCGAAGCTGGTGGGAGGAACCGGCATTCGCTTCGACTGGCAGGCGGCGCGCGGGAGCTTTGCCGGCTCGCCCCTGCGGCTGGTTGTGGCAGGTGGGCTGAATCCTGAGAACGTAGGCGAGGCGATTGCCGCACTGCGGCCGTGGGGCGTGGATGTGGCCTCCGGCGTGGAAGCTGCTCCGGGGAAAAAGGATGCGGCCAGGGTGAGGGCGTTTGTCGAGAATGCGCGCATCGCTGCTCACAAGCTGGGGCCGGCGGCTGTCGAAGCATAGGTGAAGGCTGGAGTTGTGAAATGACGCGTCGGAAATTTGCCATCTCGCTGCTCTCCGGTGCCGGAATGTTTGTGGCTGTGTATCTGATCGATGCCGCTTTGGCGCATGCCGGTATGCATGCGGAGACAACCCATCTCGATGATGGATTGCTGGGTTTTATCGTCGCAGCGCTGGCGTTTGTCCTTGAGACGCAGAGGGAGCGCGAGGTGCGCAGACAAGAGCGATGCGCAGTCGTAATCGAGGAGATGAATCATCACATACGGAATGCGCTGCAGATTATCGTGGCTCGGGCGAACCTGAGCATGAACGACATTCCGGAATTATGTCAGGTGACCACCGCCGTGGAGCGCATTGACTGGGCGCTCCGCGAGATATTGCCACACACCGCTGGAGGGCCTTTGCCGACCAAACCTCAGCGACAACAAGGTGCGGGGCGGGACCTGCCTCAGAACGAGCGCGACCCTATTTCCGGAGGCCCTGAACGGCCTCCGCGACCGAAATAAGGGACCGGAGGGAGACTTTTCAAGACGCTTCCTAAAAATAATTTGCCGTTTTTCTGTCTCTCCGTGTATCTTTGAAAGCAAGATGATCAGTGCCTCCAGCCAGTTCTTCGGCTTTACGTACCGCTATTGGTATCCAATAGCGGCTCTGGCGGACGTGCACATCTGAAGAATCGAAAAAATAGTCTTTCAGATTGATACGAACTTCCACGAGAGCCGCGGCCCCAAAGGTCGCGGCTTTTTGATTGCTTTTGAAAGGACACGTATTAGTGACGAGCACCGAGACTCTTTCGGAAACCGCGGGGCGCTTTGGCGCATACGGCGGACGCTATGTGCCGGAGACGCTGGTGGCTGCGCTCGATGAGCTGGAACACGCCTATGCGGAGGCGCAGGCCGATCCGGCGTTTCATGCGCGGCTGGATTCGCTGCTGCGCGATTACGCGGGCCGTCCGACTCCGCTCTACTTTGCGGAGCGGCTGACGGAATCACTCGGCGGCGCAAAGATTTACCTCAAGCGCGAAGACCTGCTGCATACCGGCGCGCACAAGATCAACAACTGCCTGGCGCAGGGGCTGCTGGCCGAGCGCATGGGCAAGCATCGCATTATTGCCGAGACCGGTGCAGGGCAGCACGGCGTGGCCACCGCGACCGTGTGCGCGCTGCTGGGCATGGAATGCGTGGTCTATATGGGCGTGGAGGACATGCAGCGCCAGGAGCTGAACGTATACCGCATGAGGCTGCTGGGCGCGGAGGTCCGCGGCGTGAACTCCGGATCGAAGACCCTGAAGGACGCAATCAACGAGGCAATGCGCGACTGGGTGACGAACGTGCGGACCACGCATTACCTACTGGGCAGCGTGCTGGGTGCGCATCCTTATCCGACGATGGTACGCGATTTTCAACGCGTGATCGGCCGCGAGCTGCGGCAACAGATCCAGGAGAAGGAAGGCCACCTGCCGACGGCGATCATCGCATGCGTAGGCGGCGGGTCGAATGCGATCGGGGCATTCTATGAATTTATTCCTGATAAAGACGTCCGTTTGATTGGCGTGGAAGCAGGCGGCCGTGGGCCGAAGCTGGGCGATCATGCGGCACGTTTCCAGGGTGGAGCGCCGGGCGTGCTGCAGGGCACGTATTCCTATGTCTTGCAGGACGAGAACGGGCAGATTGCGTTGACTCACTCGGTTTCGGCGGGGCTGGATTACGCGTCGATTGGCCCGGAGCACGCGGCGTTGCACGACGTGGGGCGCGCGGAGTACGTGAGTGCTTCGGATGAAGCGGCGCTGGCGGCGACGGTGAAGTTGGCGCGCGCGGAAGGAATCCTGCCCGCGCTCGAAAGCGCGCATGCGGTCGCGGAGTGCATTCGGCTTGCACCGACGCTCTCGCGGCATGAAATACTGATAGTCAACCTCTCGGGACGCGGCGATAAAGACATGGGAATTCTTGCGCGCGAACTCGGGCTAAAGGGAGCATAAGGTGCCAATTCGTTTTGCTGGCAAGCCGGGCCTGGTGGCTTATCTGACGGCCGGCGATCCCGATTTGAAGACCACGCTGGCGATTGCGGTGGCTGCGATTGACGCGGGCGCGGACGTGATTGAGCTGGGCGTGCCGTTCAGCGATCCGCTGGCCGATGGGCCCGTGATCCAGCGGGCCAGCGAGCGGGCGGTGGCGCACGGCACTCGACTGGTTGACGTGCTCCGAATGGCGAAAGAACTGCGCGCGGTGCGGCCTGATGCGGGCCTGGTGATCTTCTCCTACTTCAATCCAATTCTGCGCTTTGGCTTGGAGAAATTCTGTGCGGTTGCGGAAGAAGGGGGCGTGGACGGGGTGCTGGTCACCGACATGATCGTGGAGGAAGCCGACGAATATCTTATGCGTCTTGACCGGCATAAGCTTGCACCAATTTTTCTGGCCGCACCGACCAGCCCCGATGCGCGGCTGGAGCGGATTGCTGCCGTATCGAAGGGTTTTGTTTATGCGATTTCGCGCGTGGGGATCACGGGCACACAGCAGTCGCTGGCCTCGGACGCGGAGTCGCTGGTAAAGCGGCTGCGGCAGTATACGAATCTGCCGATTGCGGTGGGCTTTGGCGTGTCAAACGCGGAGCATTTCAGGGCAATAGGAGAGTTCGCCGACGCGGCCGTGGTTGGAAGCGCGCTGGTGGCGACGATTGAGAAGTCGGAGCCGGCAGAAGCGCCCAGATCGATTGCGCGATTTATTCGGGGCCTGCGCGCACCCGCGTTGCAGGCCGCGACTTATAAAGAGGGTTGAAAGAAAACGAGGAGCGCAGAGTGTGCTCCAGGACAAGAGGAGAGCATGGGGAAAGGCATGGATATCGCGGACTGGCGGGTGAAGATTGACGAGATCGACCGGCAGATTGTTGCGCTGCTGAGCGCGCGCGCCGAGGCGGCCAAGGCCATCGGCAAGCTGAAACGCTCCACGGACCTGCCGGTTTATGAGCCGAAACGCGAGCACGTGATTTTTGACAACGTGCGCTCCGCTAACAAAGGACCGCTGCCGGATATTGAGCTGACGCATGTGTACGAACGCATCATCGACGTAATGCGCGCGCTTCAGAAGGACGAACTGGCCTCGGCCGGAGCGTCCGGCAAAGACCAATAACGAGCGCGCGGAGCGCGCAGGAAGAAAAGAGAGAACCATGATTGTTGCAATGCAGGAAAAGGCCACCGAAGAGCAGATACAGGCCGTAATCGAGTGTATGGTCGAAATCGGCTTCAACGTTCACCGCACCACAGGCGCCGTGCAAACCATTCTCGCCGGAGTGGGCACGCCGGGGCAGTTCGACCACAAGGATTTTGAGCTGCTGGCGGGGGTTGCGGAAGCAGTCCGCATCTCGTCGCCGTACAAGCTCGCCGGGCGTGGCTTTCGGCCCGAGGGCACGATCGTGCGCTTCCCCAACGGCGTGGAGGTCGGCGGCAACGAGGTTGTGGTGATGGCCGGACCCTGCTCGGTGGAAGGACGCGAGCAGATTTTTGCCTGCGCCGATCGGGTGAAGGCCGCAGGCGCGAAATTCCTGCGCGGCGGCGCGTTCAAACCACGCAGCTCGCCCTACTCCTTTCAGGGCATGGGCCTTGAGGGACTGAAGCTGCTGCGCGAAGTGGGAGACGCGACCGGGCTACTGATCATCAGCGAGGTGATGGAGATTTCACAGATCGAGTTGATGCTGCCCTACGCTGATTGCTTCCAGGTCGGCGCGCGCAACATGCAGAACTTCAACCTGCTACGCGAGATCGGGCTGGTGCGCAAGCCCGTGCTGCTGAAACGCGGCATTGCAGCGACCATTGAAGAGTTGCTGCTTTCGGCGGAATATATTCTCTCCGGTGGCAACTACGACGTGATCCTGTGCGAGCGCGGCATTCGAACTTACGAGACCTACACGCGCAACACCATGGACATTTCCGCAATCCCGGTCGTCAAGCACCTTTCGCATCTGCCGATTGTGGGCGATCCTTCGCACGGCACCGGGCGACGCGATATGGTGGCGGCGATGGCGCGCGCAAGCGTGGCCGCAGGCAGCGACGGCCTGTTAATTGAAGTGCATCCCAACCCGGACAAGGCGATTTCCGACGGCAAGCAGTCGCTGTTTCCGGATCAATTCGCGAAGTTGATGGACGAACTGCGGATTATTGCTCCGGCAGTGGGGCGTAGCATCGCGGAGCCGGTTGCCGCCGCCGTCGCGGTTGCGGTTGCGGTCTAGAACAATGCCGATCGAGCGCATCGCAATTCTGGGCACGGGGCTCATCGGAGCCTCCGTGGGCCTTGCACTGCGCTCGCACGCATTCTCCGGCCAGATTGCCGGATGGGACCCGAATGCTGGCGAGCTGGCGACAGCTCTGGAGCGGCGGGCGATTCACGTCTCTGCGCCTGACGGTCTTGCTGCGGTGCAAGCGAGCGACGTGGTGTTGCTGTGCGGGCCGGTGTTCACCATTCTGGACTGGATGGACCGGCTTGCGCCTGTGCTGAAGCCCGGCCAGATCATAACGGATGTGGGCAGCGTGAAGCGCGTGCTGGTGGAGCACGCGCGAGGCCCCTATAACCAGGCGAATTCGGCTGGATTTCTGCCGGGCCATCCGATGGCAGGCAAGGAAGTGAGCGGCGCGGCGAACGCGGATGCAAATCTGTTTGACGGTGCGGCGTGGCTGTTTACTGAAACCATGGAATCGCGCTCGATGCACCCCGCTTCGCGGGCGCTTGCCGATGAGTGGAGAGGCTGGGTGGAGAAGCTCAACTGTCGCGTGCTTGATCTTGAACCGGAACGGCACGATGTTCTGTGCGCGTGGGCAAGCCATTTGCCGCAGTTCGTTTCAACGGCGCTAAGTGCTCTGCTGCAGGATGAATTTGCGGCGAAAGACGAAGTGCTACCCATTGGCGGGCGGGCGCTGCGCGAGATGACGCGGCTCGGCGCGAGTCCTTACTCGATGTGGCGCGATGTGGCCCATACGAATACAGAAGCGATTGCCGCATCGCTGCTGGCTCTGGAGCAGCGGTTGACGTATCTGCGCGAAAACCTGAAGATGCCGGAGTTGCGCGAGGAGTTTGAGCGCGCGAACCAGTTCCGGTTCACGCCGCCTGTGTCTAAATAATCCGACGGCGGACTATCATGTTTCATGCGCCGCGCTCTCGTTCTGCTCGTTCTCTCTTTTTCCACGCTGCTTGCCGCCGCACAGACTGACAACACAACTCTGCTGGTAGATGTGGACCATCGGCCGGCAATCAGCCTGGATGGGTCGTGGCATTTCATCGTCGATCCTTATCGCGGAGGATGGGGATCGAGGACCGACATTCCCGGCGTTCATGGATACGCGGCGAACAGGCACTATCAGCCGGGCGGCCCGCTGCTGGAATATGACTTCGCGAGATCGCCGGTACTCCAGGTGCCGGGCGACTGGAATTCACAGCGGCAGGACCTGTTTTATTACGAAGGGCCGCTGTGGTATCAGCGCGATTTTAATTATCATCCCAAGGCGCACACCCGCGTTTTTCTGCACATCGGTGCGGCGAATTATGATGCCCATGTCTTCGTGAACGACGTTCACGTGTGCGACCACGAGGGTGGGTTCACGCCGTTTGATTGCGAGATAACGCAGGCGGTGAAGGATGGTGGCAACTTTGTGGTGATCGCCGTGGAGAATCGGCGCAAGGCGGACCGCGTACCCGCAATCAAGACGGATTGGTGGAACTACGGCGGGCTGACGCGCGACGTTTCGCTGGTGGAGGTTCCGAATAGTTTTATCGATGATGAATCGCTGCAACTCAAAACGGATGGAGCTATCGAAGGCTACGCTCACATCGAAGGAGCCGCGGTGGGCACTCGAGTGAATTTGAGCATTCCCAGCCTGCATGAAAATCAAAGTGCAGTGACTGGAGAAGACGGTCGTGCCGAGTTCTCATTCCATCCGCAGGGGCTGGAACGCTGGTCGCCGGAGCATCCGCGCCTGTATCACGTAACTTTCTCGGCGGCCGCCGACCGGCTAGCCGACGATGTTGGCTTCCGCACGGTCGCAGTGCGCGGCGATCAGATTTTGTTGAACGGCAAGCCGATTTTTCTGCGTGGTGTAAGCATCCAGGGCGAAGCGCCGATTCGAGGTGGCCGCGCGTGGTCGGAAACGGACGCAGAAACGCTACTCGGCTGGGCAAAGGAGTTGAACTGCAACTATGTGCGGCTGGTGCATTTCCCGCATGACGAGCGCCAGACGCGCCTGGCCGATAAGCTCGGCATTCTGGTGTGGTCGGAGATTCCGGTGTACTGGGACATTGACTGGACCGATCCACACACGCTCGCGGTAGCGAAGCAGCAACTGCACGAAATGATTCGCCGGGACCGGAACAAGGCCTCGGTGATTTTGTGGTCGATGTCAAATGAGACCCCGGACAAGCCGGAACGCACGGCCTTCATCAAGCAGCTTGTTGCTCAGGCGCGCGCGGAAGACCCGACGCGGTTGATTACTTCAGCCTTCGCAGAGTCCATCCATAATAAGACTGCGGTGCTGAATGATCCGCTGATGAGCAGCCTGGATGTCATCGGCTACAACGAATACATCGGCTGGTACATGGACACGCCGGAGTCCGCTCCGGAATACAAATTCGAGGACCCGCTGGGGAAGCCGATGATCATGAGCGAATTTGGCGGAGGCGCGAAGGCCGGGATACATGGGCCGGATCCGGAGCGGTTCACGGAAGAGTATCAGGCGGCGATTTATAAGAACCAGTTTCTGATGTTCCGCAAGATCCCGTTTCTGCGCGGGCTGTCGCCGTGGGTGCTGATGGATTTCCGCTCGCCGACGCGGCAGTTGCCGGGCATTCAGGACGGATACAACCGCAAGGGGCTGGTCTCAAACAAAGGCGAGAAGAAGAAGGCGTTCTTCCTGCTGCGCGATTATTACTCGCATATGTCCACGGACGCGGCGGGGCCGAATCAAGCGCCCACGCGGCCCAGCCCGACTCCGATGAAGTAGGTCACGATGCCCTCGACCGCGCCTACGGCGGTCATCTCAAACCCGCTGGACCACCAGGAGCGCACGGTGATGAGCGACTTGGCTGCGCCCACAGCGAAGTGTGCTGCTAGCGAGATGATGCCGGAGACGATAATCGCTTCGTATCCGTGCAAAAAGAAAAACGGGATGATGGGAATGAAAGCGCCGACGGCCGTGGAGAAGGCCGCAGAGAGCGCGGAGATCATGGGTTTGCGCAACCCTTCCGCTGTGACGCTGAAGCGCTCCGAGGCGATGGCGCGCAGGAACTGGTCTTTGTCTTTCGCGATGTGCTCGACGACGTGGTCGGCGTCGTCCTCGGGGAGCCCCTTGACCTGGTAGTAGAGCGAGAGCATCTCGCGGGCCTCGGGCGCGTTCACCTCGATGGCTTCACGCTCGCGTTGCACTTCGGCTTCGTAAATTTCGCGTTCGCTTTTCGCGCCCAGATACGCGCCGGAGCCCATGGAGAGTGCGCTGGCGATCATACCCGCAATGCCGGCGAGCAGCACGTAATGGCTGTCACCGAGCGTCGCGCCGGAGACGCCGGAGACGATGCCGAAGATCGCGCCCAGCCCGTCGTTGACGCCGTAAATCGCATCGCCGATCCAGCCGGCGGCCTGCCTGCCCGTGTCCTTGCGCCTGGCAAGCAGATCGTCGAGCAGCGCCTGGGGATTGGTGCGGCGCTCTTCGACCGCGCGGCTGGGGTAGCGTCGGCGAATGAGGCTGCTGAGCTGGTGATAGTGATCCCGCTCTTCTTCGATGACCTGATGCAGAATTTCGAGGCTCCGCGGATCGTCAAGCTCGCGAAGCTGGCGGCTGTAGAGCGCGATGGCGCGGCTCTCGTCAATCTCCAGCCGCCGCAACGCCATGCGCTGGCCACCCATGCGATTGGCCAGGCTGTCGGCATCGCCGGTGGGTTTGCCGTGGTATTTCGGCACAGGCGCGCCAAGCTCGCGGATGCGCGAGGCCCATTGCGCGGCGTGCTGCTCCTCGGCCTCGGCCATTTCGCGCAAAGCGTGGCTTCGAATGGGATCATTATCGCGCTGCGCGAGCGTGAGATAGGTGTAGAAGCCGCTCATCTCCGTCTGCCAGTTGTGTTCGAGCGCGCGTAGCAGCTTTCGCCGACGCTTCTGGTCTGCCTTGCTGGTCTGCATCGGGAAGGTCAGTCTCCAATCTGATACGCGAATGTAAATCGTCCGATCTGGATGAGTGAGCGGTCGGCCGGTGGCCAGATGCGGAAAGATTCCACGCGGGTGATGGACGGATTCAGGCGCGCGCGGACCGAGCCCAGCAGACGCCCGGAAGTGGCTTCGTAAAACTTCACGTTGAGCGCGTCGTCCTCGTGGTCCCATCCGATGAGATAGGAGCCGGGAGCAAGATCGAAGTCGCCGATCTTGAGCGGGACCTGTGTGAGAAAGAAGTGCGAATATTTGCCATCGGCTGAATATCCAGCGGTGATGAGCACGACTCCGGCGACGTACTTGCCCTTGCCGTCGGTAATGCCCGAGGCGGTGCGCATTTCGGTCTCAATGCGCTCCTGTACGACGGGCGCGCGCACCGGCAGCAGCGTCTTCAGCTCCGATGCGGTCGCAGGACGCCAGCTTGCGCGCGCGGGCTGCTCTGCGAGGCATGCAAAGCCGCAGCCGAGAAAGAACATCGCAATGGCAAAAAACTTTCGCATTCAAAACTCCGATTCCGGCGAGGACAACTACTCCAGGTAGACGATGCCGCGTTGCAGCGCACTGGTTGCGGCCTGGGTGCGGTCGCTGACGCCCAGCTTGCTCAGGATACTGTTGATGTGGGTCTTCACGGTAGCCTCGGAAATGTGGAGGTCGCCGCCGATTTCCTTGTTGCTCCGTCCCGCTACGATGCGCTTCAGCACTTCAAGCTCGCGCGCAGTGAGCGCGGGACCGCCCATACGCCCGGCCAGCTTTTCGGCGACAAAAGGGGGGATCTTCGATTTACCCGCGTACACGGCGCGAATGGCCTCAGTCAGTTCAGCCGCGTCCATGCCTTTGAGCAGATAGCCCTTCGCGCCGGCCTGGAGCGCACGAAAGATGTCTTCGTCGCCATCGAAGGTGGTGAGCACGATAACGCGCGCGGCTGGATACTCCCGGCGGATGCGGGCGATGGCATCGGCCCCGCCGAGCTTGGGAAGGCGCAGGTCCATCAGCGTGACGTCCGGCCGGTGAGCGCGGTACGCCTCAATCGCCTCTTCCCCATCGGATGCTTCGGCGATCACGGACAATCCCTCGACGGTGTTCAGCAGCGCCACGAGGCCCTTGCGCACGATGGCATGATCGTCTACCACTAAAAGCCTGATCGGCTCATTGCTTGCTTCACTCATCGCGTTTCACTCCCGGTTGGCGCTTCCACGTGGACCCGGGTCCCTTCTCCTTCTCTGCTTGTTACTTTAAGGCTGCCACCGATTTGTTGCGCGCGTTCGCTCATTCCGGTGATGCCAAAATGTCCGTCGGGGATTGAGGGCGCGTCGCCCGGGAAGCCTCGACCATTGTCGGCGATGATCATCTTAACGCGGCGGCGGGTGAAGTGGAGCTGAATCTCGACTTCCGTTGCGGCAGCGTGGCGCACAACGTTGGTGAGCGCCTCCTGGGCGATGCGCAGCAACTCGCTCTCGGTGCGCGCAGGCAGCGGATGATAGGTTCCATGCACCTCAACTCGCGTCTTGATTTCGAACGAAGCGGTAAGGCGTTCCGATAGCTGCGCGAGTTGCGCAGCGAGGTCCTGATTTTCCGGGTTCTGCGAGCGCAGCTCCCAAATGGCGTGCCGCGCGTCTTCAAGGCCGGTACGAACCAGCTCCTCGGCCTCATCGAGATGCTGGCGGGCGGTATCGGAGGGCTGCGAGAGCGTGCGGCCCACGATCTGCAACTGCACAGAGACGGCGACAAAGCCCTGCGCGAGCGTGTCGTGAATTTCGCGCGCGATGCGATTGCGCTCCGCCAGCACAGCGTTGAAGCGCGACTCCACCTGGCGCACACGCCACAGGTAAGCGCAGTAGCCGAGCAAGGCGATGGCGAGGGCCAGCAACACGTAAAACCAGAGGGTCTGATAGAAGTAGGGCCGCAATTGGAAGGCGATCGAGGCCGGCGAGGCGCTCCACACGCCGTCGTTGTTCGAGGCCATGACGCGGAAGGTGTAGCGACCTGGCGGAAGATTGGTGTAGTACGCGCTGCGATGCGCACCCGCGTCGATCCATTTGTGGTCGAAGCCGTCGAGCTTGTAGCGGAAGCGGACTTTGCTGGGCGCAGCGAAAGTGAGGGCGGCGTAGTCGAAGGCGAAGCGGCGACTGCCGGCGGCGATCTTCAGCGGCGAAGAGCCGGGATTGAGTTCGGGCTCAGGCTTGTCGTCCACGCTGAAACGCTCGATGGCCATCAGCGGCGGCACGCGGTTGATGTCGAGATGCGCGGGATCGACCGTGGCCACGCCCTTGAGGGTTGCGAACCAGAGGTCTCCGTTTTGCAGCCGCCAGGCCGCGGGATGGCCGCCGCTGCTGGCTTCGCCGATCTTCATGCCGTCGGCGATGCCGTAAGACTTGACCGGGACAGAGGGAACAGCGCCGTCGATGTAGCGGTTGAGCGCGTCGCGGTTCACGCGTGCGACGCCGTCGTTCGAGCCGAGCCAAAGATTGCCGCTGTCATCGGCGAGAATACCATAAATGTTGGTGGGAATATCGGCACCTTCGGGCCGTACCGCCTTGAAGACTCCATTGTGCCAGCGGTTGAGGCCGCCACCGTCGGTGCCGATCCAAAGCGTGCCGTCCGGGTCCTGATGCAGCGCGGTGATGATGCGGTTAGAGAGGCCATCACGCCGCGAGTAATTTTTGAATAGGCCGTGCTGCATACGCGTGATGCCGCCGAGCGTGCCGATCCACATGCCGCCGGCATGCGCCTGGACCATGGCTCCGACGAGGTCGCTGCCGAGACCGTCGAGAGCCGTCCAGGTGGTGAATTTGCCGTTGCGGAATTGTGACAGACCGTGCCGCGTGCCGATCCAGAGCGTGCCCTGCGCGTCGAAATAGAGCGAGCGCACAAAGTCGTCGGCCAAGCCATCGGCGGAGGTGAAGGCTTTGATTTTGCCATCGTCCATTTGGTCCAGTCCGTCAGGAGTGCCGATCCACAGGTCGCCGTTGGACGCGGCGGCAAGCGACAGGATGATGTTGCTGGACAGGCCGTTCGCGGTCGACAGCGTTGAGAAGCCGTCCTTATTAAGAGTGTCGGGCTTCGAGTGGTCCAGCCCACCGCCGTCGGTGCCCAGCCAGACGGTTCCGGAGCGGTCCTGGGTGACGGCGAGAATGTGGTCGTCGGAGATGCCGTCTTCCGCGGTGTAGGTGTTGAATGTGCGGTCGCGCAAAATGTCCACGCCGCCGGACTCGGTGCCCACCCAGAGATTGCCCTCGCGGTCTTCGGCGATGGAGAGGACGATGTTGCTCGAAAAGCCTTCGCGGGGCGTGAAGGATTCGATTTTGCCCTTGACCCAACGCGCCAGGCCGCCGGAGGTGCCGATCCACAGCGCGCCTTCGCGGTCGCAGAAGAGCAGGTTGACGCGACCTGACGGCAGGCCGTCTTTTTCGGTGTAGGCGCGTGGCGGTGATTGCGGCCGCTCTGGATTGTAGGACCATAGTCCGTTGTCGCCACCGGCCCACATTTCGCCCGCCGGCGTCTCGGCGAGCGCATGCACGTCTTTGCCTGCCAGAGGAGCGAGCGGCTCGCAGCCGGACATGCTGCACGCTTCGACGCCGCTGCCGGTTCCCGCCCACACGCGGCCCCGAAGATCGCGCTGAAGCGCCTGAATGGGCGCGGCGCGGCCTGCCAGAGTGAAGTAGGTTGCGTTCCCGGGGGCGGCGTGGAACAGTCCTTCCGTGGTCGAAAGCCACAGCGAACCGTCGGGCAGCGCCAGCAGGCGGCTGTGTTCATCCAGTGGAGGAACACCCGGCACGTTGACGAAGCGCGAACCTTCGAGCCGCGAGAGCCCCGAGGAAGTTGTGGCCCAGACTCGACCGTCGCGGTCCTCGAACAGTGACCATACGATGCTTGCCGCCGTGTCGGGAAAGGCGTGGAACTCTCCGCTGCTGTAGCGAGCGATGCCGTTGGCGGTGCCGATCCAGAGCGCACCCGCGCGATCCTGCATGAGCGCGTACACCAGGTCGCTGGGGAGCTGCGGCGTGGTCTTATGAGTGAAGACGGTAAACGCGACCGAGTCGAAACGGACCAGGCCGGCCTCGGTGGCGAACCACATATAGGCGTCGCGAGTCTGCACGATGGCGTGGACGGTATTTTGCGGAAGGCCGCTTTCCGTCTGCCAGGATTGGTAGCCGTAGCGCCGCAGGTTCTGGTTCGGGTCGAGCGCCCAAGTCGCCGTCGCCCAGAACAGCATCGCAGCCAGAACGGCAAAGCGGAGGTGGCGGCGGGAAATCTGCATTCTTGCCTGAATACTACATCCGGACGGCAGTTGGAGATCTCAGCCGCGCTTCCGGGCGCGAGCTTCGCGCGGTTTGACCCATATTTTTTCCGCGGCGGGAGCGCCGAGGGTCGCGGTCCCAGATGGGGTTTCAATCGCGAGCGTCTGGTCGTAGTTCTTTTTAAGTACGCGCACTGTGCCTCCGGGAGCAATACCATTTTCGTGGAAAAAGCGCAGCAGTTTCGGGTCGCGCTCGTAGAGGCTGGCGACGCTGTACTCAGCGTTTTCGATGCTCTCAGCGAGGGTGAGCAGGCCGCGGCGGGCCCGCCTTGCGGGACTTTCCGGCAGCACGGAGTTGCCGTGGGGACAGGTTCCCTGCTCGCCTAGTTTTTCGAGCAGGCGCGCCTCGAAGGCCGGGGAAACCGCATGTTCCAGCCGCTCGGCCTCGTCGTGGACCTCGTACCACGGCATTCCGAACATCTCCGACAGCATGCGCTCGATGAGGTGATGCCGCAGGGCGGTGCGTTGTGCGACGTGCCTGCCTTTCGGCGTGAGGCGGACCACGCCGTCTGGCTTCACATTCACATAGCCGTCCCGCTTCAAACGGCGAACTGCCATCGAGACCGCAGGCGGCGAAACGCCCAGCCAGTGGGCGAGCGTGGCGGAAATGACAGTCTGGCCTTCGCTCTCGGCCTCCAGCGCAGCCTTGAGGTAGTCTTCCTTCGATATGCTGATGGCGGCCTTCACGCCTCTTCAGCATCGCCTGTAGTGCCGAAGTTGTAAAGCGCATTTCGTTCCGGCTCAGCAGACAGGTCATCGTCAGGGAATGTCTAGGACTTTAGGAGCGGGATTCTGGTCTTGCTGTTTTTTCATGGCGCTGACCATTGCGAACTCGGCCTTCGCCTCCGCAGCGTTGCCCATCGACCGATAGACGCGAGCCAGCCGCCAATGCGAATCCACGTCTTTCGGCTCCAGTTTAATGGCTTTTCGGAATTCCTTCACTGCCTTCTCGTTGTGCCCTGAGGCGGCGTCGATGATGCCGAGGTCGAGATACGGGAGCGCGAATGACGGGTCGGTGACGATGGCCTGCTTCAGCTCCGGCTCAGCTTTGATGTACTCGTTCTGGCGGACCAGCGCGTCTCCAAGATAAGCGCGGGCCTGGCCCTGCTGCGGGTTTCTATCAAGCTCCGCCTGGAACTCCCGGGCCGCTTCCGGATATTGCCTTTGCGTCCAGAGCAGATACCCAAGCCCGAAGTGGACGTTCGGCTCATCCGGATTCGCGCGCGCAGCGGCGCGAAACTGCGCGATGGCCCCCGTGGTGTTGTGCATCGCGTCCATCGCCTCGCCGGCCAGCATATCCGCTTCGGCGGACTCCGCGTTCAACGAGAGAATCTGCTTGTAAGCGTCGAGCACGCAGGGAAATTGCTTTGCCCACAGACAGCTATGCGCCAGCGCAAGGCGCAGCTCAAGGTTCTGCGGAGCCGCTTGAGTCGCCTGCTTCAAGTAAGGAATGGCCTTCGCGTAGCTGTGCATCCCGTAATACGACATGGCGAGCAGGATCGTCAGACGCTGGTCACCGGGACGCCGTTGCAGGAGGGGCTTGAACGATTCCGCAGCTTCGCGAAACCGGCTTGCTTTGAAAAGGGCGAGGCCTAGGTTCAGCCGAAGGCCCGGAAATGCCGGCTTGAGAGCAAGCGCCTTGCGGTAGTACGTGACTGCCTCGTCATAGTGGCCCTGACGGGCTTCCAGCAGGCCGATCTGAGCCAGCGCCTCGGCATTGCCGGGATGCGCTTGAAGAATGCTGCGCCAGACCTGCCCGGCTTCGGCGTTTTGTCCTTGCTGCTCCAGGCCCTCCGCCTGGAGGCGCGCATCCCCTTGAGCCCAAACAGGCACGGGCGCGACCAGGAACAGGCACAAGAACCAGAGCAGCAGCCAGGACCCGTCAGATGATTTGCGGCGTGTCTCCATCGCGAAGTCTTGAAATAACGGTACGCTGCCAGAACCGTGAGCGGCAATGATGTGGGCGGAGCAAACCTGTGCCGGAGAAATCAGGCCCGAAAATCCAGCGCGAAAGAAAGGGGCCTGTCGCCAGGCCCCCGTCTGAAGGGTTAGCAATATGACGTTCGATGGCTAAAAGAGGAACTTTCCACCAAACTGCCAGGTAAGCGGATCGTTGACCCCGGTTACATGTCCAAAGTTTCCGTCCGTGAACCCGGTATCAATAGCGTTGAACTGCGTTTGGTTGAACGTGTTGTAGGATTCCGCACGAAGCTGAATTCTCGTGCCTTCACGCGCACTCAGCTGAAATTCCTTGAAGAGCGCTATGTTCCAGTTGAAGAGACCGGGACCGACGACTGCATCCTTGCGTGCCGTGCCGAAGCCGTTTGTCGTGCCTCCGTCCCATGGGGCCAGCGGCGCCGAGAAGGCAGAGGTGTTAAACCACTTACCTTGTGTCTTAGGATAAGTCATCTTGGAGTTGATATTCGGACGGTTGGTGGTGCCGCCGCCGAGCCCGAGTGTATCCGGAGAGTAGGTGACGTTGACAGGGTTGCCGCTCACGGCCTGGGTGATGCCGGAGACCTGCCATCCGCCAATTACAGAGCGCTCAAGCATGTTGCTCGAGTGCAGGAAAAACGGCAGGTTATAGATATAGTTGGCACCGAACACATTCCGCCGGTCGATGGTGCCCGATCCGCGGTCGTATTCATAATCGAACGGATTGGAGATATCACCGCCCGACCCCTGCTGGTTGGTGGAGCCAAGATCGCCACTCTCGATGTCAATCTCGTGCGACCACGTGTAGGACAACTGCACCGTCAATCCGTGCTTGTTCTCCATGCGCAGAGAGGCCTGTAGGGAGTGATAACTGCTGTTGGTCCGGTTTTCGATCTGTGTGATATTGCTCCATCCCTGGAACATCCGATAGAAGTTCGAGTTTGCGCCTCCAGCAACCGCCTCGCGTTGGTCGTAAGGATTCACCGTGTTCGCGGAATCGGTTAAAGGCAGCGTATTGACGGCGCGTTGATCGTTCTGGTCCCAGCCCGTCATCCCCACGTACTGAATGACCGCGACGGTGGACGGAGCCAGTTGATGCTGAACCCCGAGGCTGAACTGGGCCGTTCCCGGATTAGGATAGTGGAAATCAAGGCTGCTGAAGTTGCTGGGGAAGAACGGAGCCGAGGCAGTCGCTCCCGTCTGGTTGCTGGTATTCGGGTTGGAGAAGTACACCGCGCTGACCGAAGGCTGATATGCATACGGCGGGTTGGTAGACGTACCGTAGATATCGTTGCCCTGGACACGCTCGAAGAACATTCCGAAACCACCGCGAAGCACAGTCTTGCCGTTTCCAAAAACGTCATCGGCGAAGCCCAGTCGCGGCTCAACGGTTCCGTAAGTATCTTTGACCAAGCCTCTGGGGAACCCATTGACGCCGGGGAATTGGACACCGTTGAGATAGAACGGAACCGAAGTGCCAGCAATCTGGCGGAAGCCGGGGCCATTGGGATCCAGAGTCCCGTCGAGAGGATTCGGGGACTGAGTATCCGCGGCGGTGAAGTCTCCAGGAATGAAGTTTGACGTCGCGTTGTTCTTTTCATAAACATGCGGCAGTCCGTCATAGCGAACCCCGAGATTGAGGGTCAGCCGCGGCGTCACGTGCCAGTTGTCGTTCACGTAGAACGAATAGGTGTTGTTGATCCAGTGCTTGGTATCCAGCCGCTGAAGCTGGTCATAGCTGCTGGCAAAGCCCAGCAGGAAGTTGGCGTAGGCATCTTGTGAATATGCCGAATCGCTGAAGCTATAGTCGCCCTCGGTATCCGCCTGCTGCTGCTGGTTCTTATCGCTGCGCATGTAGCTGAAGCCAAACGAGAAGGCGTGCTGTCCGCGCGTCCAGTGTATATCGTCGCGAAGTTGATAGTTGAGGTAGGAATTGTGCCACGGCCAGTAGAGGATCGAATAAGTGGTGTTGGGGGCCCCGCTGAACGATATCTGTGGAAGTCGATTCAGTGTATTGCCGCCGGTGAAAATGCCCACCGCGCTCCAGCCTGAAGGCTGCTCGTAGATACCGGCCGGTGTGACGTCAATAGTATTTCCGTTCACGTTCAGCGCTGTCTCGTTCAGCAGGTTGGGAGAAAGCGTTTGGGTGAGCTTGATGACCGAGCTCCAGGACGGATTATTGAAGACGTTGCCGACGCTCCGGTAGCTGTCGCCGCTCCACATGGTTGGGAAGATGGTTTGCGACATCTGGTCATGAACCCAGTGGCCCATGAGTTGATACTTTTCATTGAAGTGATGATCGATGCGGACAACATCCTCACGGACGCTGGTAGGCTGTGCCGGCGAGTTGCTGACCTGATTTCCGCTGGGCAAATTGGGCTTCGGAATTGCGCCGGTGCCCATAAATAGCACGGCATTGGGGTCAATAAGGTTGGCGGGAATGGTATACGTATTCGGTGCGCTGGTATTGAACGGCTGACCGGCGACGAGGCCGTCCTGCGCATAAAGGGCGAGCTTGGCCGGATCAGATGTATTTGGAACCAACAGCACGATAGGGTTACCGGTCGTTGGGTCAATTGTTTGTGGTACGTACTGCAGGTCCTGCCCGGCTGTCGGGAAATAGGCCGCCGGGATGGTGTTCTGGATGGATGGAGCGGCACCCGCGATGTACTTGCGCCATTCCTCGTTCACGAAGAAGAAGGTCTTGTTTTTGAAGATCGGGCCGCCAATGTTTCCGCCGAAGATGTTGAGACGGAGTTCAGGGGTGGGCTGGTCGTTCTGCTTGGACAGGAAGTTCTGAGCATCGAATGCGTCGTTGCGGTTGAACTCCCACACACCGCCATGAAAGCGGTTGGTTCCGGACTTGAGCACCATCAGAACCGTGCCCCCGGAGGCGATGCCATACTGAGGCTGGTAATTGCTGCTGAGAACCTGGAATTGGGCAAGAGCATCCGGACTGATGGCCACATCCAGTTTGCCGCCGCTGCCGCGGTCATAAACTTCGCCGCCATCGATCATCCAGTTATTGTGATCGTAGCGCATACCGTTAAAATTGACGTCGGCGTTGGAGCCCTGGGCGGTAACGCCGTTGAAGGCAGGCAAGGTGTTGGTGACGCCAGTGCCCAGCGTGGTCAGTGAAATGACGTTGCGCCCGTTGGTGGCAAGCTGCAGGACCTGTTGGCCGGTAATCAGGTTGCTGATCGCGTTCGTCTCAGCCTGTACCTGAAGCGCGTTCGCCTGGACAGTCACTGTCTCGGCCTGCGATCCAACCTGGAGAGGAACGTCGGCGCGCAATGTCTGCGCTACGTTCAGCACCAGGTCGGTCTTGTTGTAGGCTTTAAATCCGGACGCCGCAACTTTCAGATCGTATGTGCCAATCTGCAGATCCGGAAAGCTGTAGAGACCCGACCCGTCGCTCCGCGCTACGTGAACCGTGTGCGTGGCAAGGTGAGTGAGGGTGATTGTCGCATTTGGAATCGCTGCCCCGGTTGGATCGGTTACGATACCGGTGATTGTGGCGTTTTCCTGAGCTCCCGCTACCGCGATGCACAGCACCGCGATGAGAGCCACGCCAAACGTGGACACTAAGAACTTAGCAAACTTCATCGTTGACCTCTCTTGAAAATTGCTCGCTGCCGCATTCTTGCTCGAACAAAATAGCGAGCGTTCAGTTGCTGGTTACGGATCTTTTCTTGCTTTAGGGGAGAACCAGGTTCGGCTATCAACCGAAACTTCCTCGTCGCCCACTGGAGCAACTCGTCCATATCCTGAATCGAAGCGGATCACCTTAATACGCTGCCGACCAAGCGCATCTCACTTCCGAGAGGGCTACCCGCTCAGAGGAAGAGAAGCATCCCTGTTCTAGTGCTTCCCTCCCTCTAATGTCAACACTTTTCTTCTACAAAAACGATTTTGTAGGGGATAACGTTTACTTTGAAACGCTGGACAGCCGATGTCGCCGAGGCGCGGGAGGCATTACTTTTTGCCGGCCACGGAGGGCGATTGATTAGGAAACCCCGCTCCCCCGACTGGAACCCCCAGCAATCAGGAAATCGTTGTACGCCTCGGCAACGCCATTCTCGCTGCTTCCTCGCTGCTACCTTGCCTAAGAACGTCGGAAAGCGATACACATGGTTCTAGGTTGGCGGGAGCCACGTCAGGATTTTGTCTGCCGGTTCCCTTTGCCGCTTGTTTGGACTTACAGAAATCATCTGATGGGCGAAGGGTCCCCTGTATGCAAGACGATCGTTCCGTGCTGATCATTGATGACGATCCGGTTCATCTGCAGATTTATGGCTGGATTTTGAAGAGCGCCGGGTTCGCGCCCTTTCCGGCGCTGGTGCGGAACGATGGGGTCGACATGCCTCGGAATCTCGCGATAGACGTGGCGGTTTTGGACTACCGGCTGACCGGGGGAATGAAAGCAACCGACGCAGCCAAGCTGATCAACGAAGCGTTTCCGGATACGCCGATCATCCTGCTGTCGGACTTGTTCGGGGTTCCGGACGACATTGCCCCGTATGTAAAGGCATTCGTGCGCAAGGGAGAGCCGGAGAAGCTGATTGCCATGGTGAAGAAATTTGCCCTTCCGCACGCCGAAGAAAAATCGGACTAGATCAAAACGAAATTCTTGGCGGCCTCCCGCGATGCAACGTGACTTCCGATTGCACGCATCAAAGACACATGTATTTTGTATCCTTTTTGGGGTACCGATGAGGGCGCGTAATCAATAAAGCCTTGGGAACGAAGAAAGAGATGAGCCCGTCGGCTGGTCGGCGGCTTGGCATTTGCCTAGCATGAGAGTTTCGTTTTCATTGTTCCGGACCCCAATAGTACTTCCCTGTGCTGCTGAGCTCGCCCGGCATCCCCGGCAATTGAAGTTGGTCTCGCTGGAGCAGCCCGGGAACATTGAGGCAACGACGGCATCAAGGCGGCCGAAGGGAGTATGGCAGGCTACGGCGGTAATCTCAGCGATCGCCCAAGCCAATTTCCGGCACTTCGGGGATGCAGCGCTGCCGGTGTTGCCGAGGCTGATTCCCGACGCGCGGGTAGCGAGCATGCAGAGCGGCGGAAATGCCGTGGGAATCCAGCGGAGAATATACGCCAGCCTGATATGGCGCTCGTGAAGGTACGAATGCGCAGGAGTTACGGCACCTCTTCGGCCACGACGATGGTGCTGCGGCTGAGTTGCGTCTTGCTGGGCATTTCTCTCGCGGTACTGTCTTTGCCGGCACAAACACCGTCGGAGTATAACGTGGAGGCGGCTTACCTCTCTAATTTTGGGAAATTTGTACGCTGGCCCGCTGACACGGTGGCCCACGCCTCGAGTTTCGATATCTGCATTCTGGGCAAAGACCCGTTCCGCGGCACACTGGACAAGCTCATTGCGAATGACAAAATCGACGGAAAGCCCATTCACAAGCGAATAATCAGCCAGCCGTCAGAGGCGGCAGGCTGCGCGATTATCTATATCACAGATTCGGAAGCGGAGAACCTGCGCAAGACTGTCGCCGCGCTCAGTGTTCGGAGGCAGCTGCTGGTAAGCGGGCTTCCGAATTTTATCCGGGATGGCGGGATGATTCAGTTCGTCTTCAATGGCGACCGGGTGAGGTTTGCAGTGAACCTGGACCCGGCATCGAAGAGTCATCTGGTGCTGGGTTCCCAGTTGCTGCGTGTAGCGGTGAGCGTAATCGGGAAGCCGCAGAGCGAGGTGGTTCGCTGATGTTCCGAGCCGACACCATCTCGGCCAAGTTGACATGGCTAAACCTGCTGGTCACGGCCATTGCTCTGCTGCTTGCCTGTCTGTCGTTTCTTGCCTACGACTTCTTCTCCTATCGCGAGAACCTGATTCAGAACCTTTTCGCAGCGGCGCAGATTGCCGGAACAAACAGCGTTACGGCCTTGATGTTTGATGACCCGCAGGCGGGGGAAGCGACCTTAAGTGGCCTGAGGAGTTCGCCCGACGTGCTCTCCGCGGCCATCGTGGATCCAAACGGGCATATTTTCGCTGAATACCGCCGGAACGACGTGAAAACCCCAATTGTGCCGCATCCGATGGAAGCGGGCAGGACGAGGGCGGAATGGATGCAGGGCAGCAAGGTTCTGGTGGGCTATCGTGTCGCGTTCTCCGGCAACACAGTCGGGACAGTTTACATTCTGGCACACTTCAATGAGCTGGCGCGGCGGTTCCGGCGATACGGTCTGATTGTGCTGGTGATTTTCCTGTTCAGCGTGGCGGCAGCGGTGCTGGCAACAGCTGCTTTCCGACGACTGGTGACAGAGCCCATTACCGCGCTGGCCAGTACTGCGCGCCTGATTTCCCACGAAAAGGACTTTTCGTTGCGTGCGGTCAAAACGGCCAACCAGGACGAGATTACGGTGCTGGTGGAAGCCTTCAACGAGATGCTTCAGGAGATTCAGGCTCGTGATCAGGCACTCCTCGAAGCGCGTGAGAGCCTGGAGAAACGGGTGCAGGAGCGGACAGTCGAGCTTCGCGCCGCGAATAAGGAGCTGGAAGCTTTTTCCTATTCGGTTGCTCATGATCTTCGCGGACCTCTGGATGTGGTGAGCGGCATGAGCTACGTGATGCAAAGCACTTTCCAGGACAAGCTGGGAGCCGAAGGCATCGAAATGCTGGACACCGTGCAGCGCTCGGCGAAGAGCATGGCGGGGCTGATCGACGACCTGTTGAACCTCGCTCGTGCTACCACCGTAGGCCTGGAACGAAAGCCGATTGACCTGACGGCGATGGCCCAGTCGGTGGCTGAGGATCTGGTGATCGCGAATCCGGAGCGGCAGGTGCAGTTCACGTTTGCTGAAGGTGCGGTGGTCAATGCCGACCAGGGATTGATGAGCGTGGTGATGGACAACCTGATTCGCAACGCCTGGAAGTACACCTCACGACATGTTCGCGCCTCGATTGAGTTTGCGTGGACGGTGCAGGGCGGGAGAAGAATCTTCTTTGTGCGCGACGACGGGGCGGGGTTCGATCCACAGAAAGCAGCGAAACTCTTTCAGCCGTTCCAGAGGCTCCATTCTCCGAGTGAGTTTCCGGGAACCGGGATCGGGCTGGCGACGGTGCAGCGCATCATTGCACGCCATGGCGGCAGCGTGTGGGCAGACTCCCAGATCGAGCGCGGCGCAACATTTTACTTCACGCTGTAAGCTACTTCACGCGGTGCGGCCGCACAGTTTCGGCTGGCCGCCAAATCCAATCACAGGAGTTCTTTTGCTTCGAGCACGCGCTTGACGGCCTCGTCGGGTGTCGCGGCGACTGCGGAGAGATGGCCCATCTTACGGCCTTTTCTAGGGGTGTGCTTTTCGTAGAGATGAAGGCGGACTCCGGATACGGCGAGCGCGCTGTCGAAGCGAGGCTCGCGGCGTTGGCCCTCCTCTCCAAACCACAGATCGCCGAGCAGGTTGGCGATCGCGGTGGGCTGGATGATGGACGTGTCACCGAGCGGCAGGTTGCAGACAGCGCGCACCGCCTGCTCGAACTGACTGGTGATGCAGGCGCGTTCGCTGGCGTGATAGCTGTTGTGAGGGCGCGGAGCGAGCTCGTTGACGAGGAGATCGCCGCTATTCGTAACGAACATTTCAACCGCGAGCAGTCCTTCAAGCTGAATGGAGTCCGCCATGCCGCAGGCGATGCTCTGCGCTTTGGATTCGAGGGCCGGGTCGACTGAGGACGGGAGAACACTCCAGGCAAGAATCTGGTTCTCGTGGTGGTTGAGCGCGCTGGCAAAGCTCTTCGTCTCGCCGCTCGGCGAGCGGGCGACCATGACGGAGATTTCCTTATCAAGGTCGATGGCTTTTTCCGCAACGCAAGGACTTTCGCCGAGTACGCGCCACGCGTCTGCGGGGGTGGTTGGATCGCCGAAGCCGAGCTTGACCTGGCTGCGTCCGTCGTAGCCCCCGCGCGCGTTTTTGACGAAGAGGCGCGGTCCGAGTTCAGCAGCGGCACGGGCAAGGTCCGTCTCGGATTCGATGGGGTGATATTCGCCAAGCGGAAAACCGTGATCCCGAAGCCATTCCTTTTGCAGAATGCGGTCCTGAATGATTCGCAGAACGGATGCGCCGGGGCGGACCGGGGCAAATTTTGCGGCGGCTTCGAGGCAGGCGAGCGAGACCTGCTCGATTTCGAGGGTGACGACGTCGGAGCCTCGGGCAAGGTCAGCTGCGGCACGGGCGTCGTTCCACTTGCCCTCAAAGCAGGCATCGACGACGAAGTGCGCCGGGCAGGATGGGTCGGGGTCCATGACCTGAATGCGGTAGCCGAACCCGCGCGCGGCCATTGCGACCATGCGCCCGAGCTGGCCTCCGCCAAGAATGCCAATCGTGGATCCTGGCAGGAGGACGGGCGGGGTGGCCGTCACTGAGCGAGGTCCTGCGCGAGCACCTCGTCGCGGCGCTCGCTGCGCCACGCACGGAGTTTTTCGCGGAGAGCCGGGTCGGCGGAGGCGAGGATCTCAGCGGCGAAGAGCGCTGCGTTGGCAGCTCCCGGCTTGCCGATGGCGAGTGTGCCAACGGGCACGCCTTTTGGCATTTGCACGATGGAGAGTAGCGAGTCAATGCCGTTAAGCACGGTGGCAGGCACGGGCACGCCGAGGACTGGGACGAGGGTCTTGGCGGCGAGCATTCCAGGCAGATGCGCGGCGCCGCCAGCTCCGGCAATAATGGCGCGAAGGCCCCGGGACTCGGCCTGTTCGGCGTATTGGAAGAGCCAGTCAGGGGTGCGATGTGCGGAGACGATGCGCGCCTCGTGAGCGATGCCGAAGGTGCGGAGGATTTCGATAGCTGGCGCGAGAAATTCGTAGTCGCTCTTGCTGCCCATGACAACGCCGACGAGAACACGCGCAGGCGTTCTGACTTTATTTTTGTGGCGCACCGTTCCAGTTCCGCGCTGCGGGGCTTGCTTCATGCTGAGATTATAGTTGCGCGATCGCGCCTCGTAGTACTTGAAGCGAAAAGCCTCCGCCGCGGCGAAGGCTTTTCGCAAATGGGGCCCAGCTACTGTTCCAGCGTAATGCCCTTGCTCGCCTGGCTGTTCTTCTTTTCTTCATTGACCTTGCGAGTGTTCATCGCCTTCTGCAGCCACTCGTCCACCGACGCCATATCGGCCTTGCGAGCGGCATCGTCGCCACATGCAAGGTCGGCCTGGCGCCGATAAGTCAACTGAAGATAAGTCATCGCATCGTCGTAGTTGGGGCGAATCTGGATGGCCTTCTGGAGATACTGGATGCCTTCGTTCACCAGGTCTGTATTTTCCTTCACCAAGGTCTGGCAGGTCTTCTTCGGCATCTTGGGATTGCCCTGACCGTCGTCGTCCAACCCTACTTCCTTCAGAGCCTTGATGGCGTTGCGATAGGCCAGCCGCCAGTCAATGCTGCCGATGGTGTATGCGGCTTCGGCGTCTTGCGGATCAGCCTGGAGGACCTTCAATTGCCACTGCCTGGCCTTGTCGTACTCATCGATGTTGAAGTAAATGCTGGCGACGCCCTTCATGCTGTTAATGTCACCGGGCTTCTGCTGCAGGACTTTCTCGAAGTTTTCGATAGCCAGGTTAGCCGTCTTCAGGTTCTCCGGACTCTTGAGATCGGGAACCACCTGCTGCGCGTAGGCCGTAGCCAGATAGGAGCGGGCCATAGGCAGTGCGGGATCGTCATTGACCGCCTGTTCGAAGTGGTTGATAGCGTCTTCGTATCGCGCGCTCTTGTAGGCCTGAACTCCCTTATTCAGCTGATCGCGAGCCTTGAGCTTCTGGCAACCCGTCATCGCGACCAGCAACGACAGAGTCGCCATGATCATCACCGGGAAACGTACAATTCGATTCATTCTCTTTCTGTTCTCCTTCGGACGCCGTTTACCGGAGCGACTTGCAATGCCGCCTGGAGGAAAAATCCTCCGCGCAGTGATTGTACTTGGTCTGCGGCATACTGCAACTGTACGCAAACCAAAAACGTGGGCGCGAGCCGGGGATGAGTCGGCCCGAGCCGGACGAGCGTTATTGACCGGCCGCCATTTTCGGTGTGATCAGGCCAATGTGGTCGACGCCAACAGAGTGAGCTATGTCAATGGCCTGGGCCACAGAAGAAAAGTTCAGGTTGGGATCGCCCTGCACGAACAACACCTTCTCGGCGCGGATCGAATAAATCGCGTTGAGCCTGGTCTTCAAGTCGTTGTTGGCCACATCCTGGGTGTTGATTTTGTAGCTGGGAAACCCGTTCGCACCACTGGCGATCTGCAGAACAACCGTAAGCGGGTTGGGCGGCTGGGGCTTGTTATTTTTGGGTGGCTGGGGCACCAGCGCGTTCAGGCCCTTGGGGGTTACCGGAACGATGATCATAAAGATGATGAGCAGCACCAGCAGGATATCAATGAACGGTGTCACATTCATATCCGACGACAGTCCACCAGGACCCTTACTTGTCGACATTGACATACGTCTTTTTCCTCATATCCGGCGATGAGCCGGAGTCAAAAGCCTTCAGCTACTCGCCGCCGCCAGTGGGAATCTGCGTATTATTTTGCCGGTTCTCCGTCAGCAGCCCGATCTCTTCCACTCCCGCGGTGCGGACGGCATCAATCGCATCTTCCACCGTACCGTAATGAGAGCGCGCGTCCGCGCGAAAATAAACGGTCTTGTTCGTCTTGTTCTGCAGCAGATCGGACACCTTCGAGCCCAGAGTGTCGAGGGTGGTCTGGTCCTGGCCCAGATAGACTTTGCTGTCGCGCGTAATGGCGACGGTGACCGCATCCTGCTTGCTGGCGTCCTGCATGGCGACTGCTGTGTTCGTCTGGGCCAGTGTCACGTTCACCTTTTGATCGAGCATGGGGGTAATAACCATGAAGATGATCAACAGCACCAGCATCACGTCCACCATCGGTGTGACGTTGATGTCAGACGTTACTTTGTGGCCTTCGTCTCTTACTACGATTCCCATTCTTTACTCCATGCGCCCGGTTGCCGCTCAAAGCTGAGAGAAAGATCCGGCGCCGGGAGCGGAATGAGCGATGCCTGCCCCACTCCCGACGCGTGATTCCCGCTGCTGTGAGCCAAGCTACCGGCGGCTCTGCTTGATGAAGTAGTCGACCAGCTCGCTCGATGAGTTGTCCATCTCGACGTCGAAGGCTTCCACTTTGCTGGTGAAATAGTTGAACGCCCAGACGGCGGGAATCGCGACCAGCAGTCCGAGAGCCGTGGTGACCAGCGCTTCCGAAATGCCGCTGGCGATCGCGGCGATGCCGGTGGTCTTCTGTGCGGCGATCTGCCCGAACGCCTTGAGGATGCCGGCGACCGTTCCGAATAGTCCGACGAAGGGGGCCGTAGCGCCGATGGTTGCCAGACCAGCCACACCGCGCTTCAGCTTGGCGTGGACGATGGCCTCGGCACGCTCCAGAGCGCGCTTGGACGACTCGATCTGATCGGCAGTGATAGCACCGCCGCTGCCGTAACTGCGGAACTCCTGCAGGCCGGAAGTCACAACTTCAGCCAGGTGCGACTTCTTGTTGCGATCGGCAACCTTGACCGCTTCGTCCAGCTTGCCCTCCTTCAGGGCGCCAGCAACGCGGGGAGCGAACTCGCGCGACTGCTTGCGGGCTGCAGCGAAGTAAAGGTAGCGGTCGATCATGACAGCCAGCGACCACACGGACATGATGAGAAGCACAACCACCACGCCACGAGCCAGCCAGCCCATCTGATGCCACAGGGCCATAGGGCCAAAGCCGATGGCCGTATTGTCGTCCTGGAAAAGGAAGCCCAGACTGGAGGCGTGGGCAGCGAGTTGATGAAGATGAACGAGAATCACTTGAATCTTTCCTCCTAAGGAGTAACTACTTGGGAATCACAAAAGTGTTTGGCGGCTGTGGATGGCCCTTCCCGGCGAAGAGAAGCGCGACCCGGGCATCAACCACCGAGGGTAAAGACGACGTTTACCTGAGTCTCCACCTCTACCGGCTCGCCGTTGAGCAGATAGGGTTTGTAACGCCAGGTCTTCACAGCTTCGACAGCCGACTGCTGCAGCATTGGAGGGCCACTCATAACTCTAAGGTCCTGGATTGTACCTTGTTTTGAAATCATGGCCTGAAGAACCACGGTTCCTTGGATGCGTGCAGCCTTGGCAATGGCAGGATAGCGGGGATCAATTCCGCCGATCCGGTTGCCGGCGATCACGCCAGCGGAAACGGCAATTCTCTTCGGCGGTGCTGCTTTAACGACCGGGCCACCGCTGCCCAGACCACCCAGAATACCTCCCATTACGCCATTCCCGCTGCCCCCCATTCCTTGCATGCCGGCCACTCCCGTCATGCTCGGAGGTGGGGCGGCTTCATGCACCATCGCGACTTTTTGGGGGATTTTGGGTACGGTGAGCTGGTTGTTCATCAACTGAGAAACCATCTTCACGACTTGTACAGGCTGCGGAGGAGGTGGCGGCGGCGGCGGTGGTGGTGGTGGTGGCGCGACGAGTAGCGTAGTCATGGCAGTGACTGGCAGAGCTTCAGGATAGATTAGCGGAATCAGGATCATCGCTCCGATGATCGCGCCGTTCAGCGCAATGCCGACCCAGACCCAGTACTTGCTTTTGGTCTTGAGCTTGCCGCCGGATTCCATTAATGAGTCTTCAAACATGGCCTACCTCGGTCCTACAAAACATTCGTTACCACCTATAGACACCGCAGCCTTGAGAATTTGTTCCCGGTTCCACCTAAGAATTTCTCCCCAGCCAGCGTTGGCTCTCCAGGCGAAAAAGACGAGTGATTTCTTCTATCACAATTGGCATAGGATACGAAAGCCTCACACCTGCGAACACCCTCATACCTTGGTACGCCTGCCGGTGGGCAGCGCCGCGGCCCTTCCACGTTTGGAGCGCCAGTCCTGATAAGCAACGAGCATCGGCGAGGCGATGGCGATCGAGGAATACGTCCCGATCAGGATGCCGATGACCAGAGCGAAGGCGAAGGGGTGCAGCACCTGGCCCCCGAAGATGAACAGCGAGAGTACGGTGAGGAACGTGAGGCCGGAGGTAAGCACGGTCCGGCTCAAGGTCTGGTTGATGCTGCGATTCACCAGATTGGCGAATGGCTCACGCCGATTCATGCGCAGGTTTTCCCGGATGCGGTCGAAGACGACAATGGTGTCGTTCATCGAATAACCGATCAGAGTGAGGATGGCCGCGATGACGGTGAGGGATATCTCCTTATTAAAGAGTGAGAAGGCTCCGACGGTGATGAGTGTGTCGTGGAAGACGGCGATGACAGCGGCCACGCCGTAGATCAGCTCAAAGCGAAACCAGAGATAGATGAGCATTCCGGCCAGCGAGTAGAGCGTGGCTGCCAGCGCCTGATGCCGAAGCTGCTCGCCCACCTGGGGGCCGACAATCTCGACGTTGCGGACGGTGAACCCGGAGAGGTAGGCGTCCTGCTTGAGCAGATTGAGCACCGCGGGATCGACAATGCCGGAGAGGTCATTAATCGAGCCGATAAGCCCGCTGTGCTCGTTGTCCTTATAGTTCAGGATGGCGTCGGCCTGCTGCGTGTATCGCTGCGTGGCGGTGTCGCTCTGGCCCAGGTGCTCGGGGTCGTTCTGCACCAGCCAATCGGCGAGCTGACCGCGCCCGGCGTTATCCAGATCGAGCTTTCCGGCGCCCTGGTTCTGCTTCCCGGTTTCGGAGTAGTTTGCCGTAAGAGTGGAAACGATGGCGGCGCGCCCCGCATCCAGCGCCGAAGACGTGCCTTTGACCTCGGGGAGGGTAATGATGATCTCATGGTTCGCCGGTGGGCCGTAGGTTACGACCGGCGCGTCCTTGAGTCCGGCCCTTTGCGCGGCGTCGCGAAGCCGGTCGATGTTCGGTGCCTGAGTGAACTTGACGCGGACGACGGTCCCACCGCGAAAATCAACGTCCAGCGGCAAGCCATGCCAGAAGGCCAGCGAGAGCACGCCGGCGATGCTGAAGATGAGGGAGAATGCGACGAAGTACCACTTCTTCCCCAGCCAATCGATTTTTACTTCCCCAAAAAATTCCACTTGAAATTCGCTCCTGGCTTTTACCTGCTGGCCTTTAGCTTTCGTATCCCCGGCCTTGCCCCGTAATCCAACTTCTTCAAACGTGCTCGCCGAGCCCCCGGTTAGATCGAGATGGGCTCACCCTTCAGCCTCTTGTTCAGGTGCGCGTCAAAGATCACGCGCGAGACAAAGACCGCGGTGAACAGGTTGGCGCAAAGTCCAATCGTCAGTGTCACGGCAAACCCCTTCACCGGCCCGGTTCCAAACAGGAACAGAATGGCCGCTGCAACCACCGTCGTGACGTGCGTATCCAGAATCGTCGTCCAGGCGTGCCCGAACCCCTGATCGACCGCGGCGGCCGGGCTCTTGCCCGCGCGCAGCTCTTCCCGGATGCGCTCAAAGATCAGCACGTTTGAGTCAACGCCCATGCCAACCGTCAGGATCACCCCTGCAATGCCCGGCAGCGTGAGCACCGCACCGAAATAACCCATAAATCCGAGCAGGATCACCAGGTTCAAAATCAGCGCAAGGTCAGCATTGATGCCCGCGCCGCGATAATAGACCAGCATGAAGATCAATACCGCCGACATGCCGATGATGGCCGCCATCACGCCTTCGCGAATGGAATCCGCGCCGAGCGAGGGGCCGATGGTGCTTTCCTGCAGGTAGCGCAACGAGGCGGGCAGCGAGCCGGTATTGAGCAGCATGGCCAGGTCGCTGGCTTCCTGCGAAGTCATGGAGCCGCCCGAGATGGTCCCCTGATCGCGAATCTGGTCGCGGATGGTGGCCACTTCCTGGATCTTGTTGTCGAGCACGATGCCGAGCGGCTTGCCCTTGTTCGCGCCGGTGAACTGACCGAAGCGGTCGCCGGCCGCGCTGGTTAGAAAAAACTCCACCTGGGGCTGATTGGTGTTGGAGTCGGTGCTGGCGCGAGCGCTGCGGATATCTGTGCCGCCAACTTCGGCGACCTGTTTGATCTCGTACCATCCTGACGGATCAACGCCGGGAGCCGTCCGCACCAGTTCCGAACCAAAAGGAACGCTGCCGCCAAGCTGCTGGAGCGCGTCCTGCTCGCCGGTGTAAGGCCCTCCCTGAACCAGATGAATCTCCAGCCGGGCGGTCGATTGAATGACGCTCTTCACGCGGTCGAAATCGTCGATGCCCGGCAGCTCGACCAGAATCTGATAACTGCCGAGGTTGTACTCCTGAACAATGGGCTCGCTCACGCCCAGCGAATTCACGCGCTGGCTGATGACCTCAATGGACTGATCCAGAGCGCGCTTCTTCAGGGCGGACACGGCAGAGGGCTTCATGGTCAACGTCCAGGCGGTGCCGTTTCCGCTGGAAGCAATGTCGTACTGCTGGCTGTACTGCGCGTTGAGCAGGCTGCGCAAAGTGGTGCCCTGGTCAAGCGGCACGTTGTTGACCTGGATCAGATCTGGATTGGTCTTCGGATGGGGCTTCGAGGCCGTGGCGCCGGTGATGCCATTCGACTGCATGGCCTCCTCGATATGCGCCGCATCGCTGTCGGTGGTCGTGCCAACCGCCTCGTTGACCATGACCTGCAGGACAAGGTGCGTGCCGCCTTTGAGGTCGAGTCCGAGGTGGATGCGATTCAGGAAGGACGCCTTGAGCGCGGATCCCGAAAACCCGCTGGGGATTCCGGTGATTCCAAGCACACAGATGACGAGGACGACAACGATCAGAATGGTTTTTTGAGTAAGATTCTTACGCATGGCAATGTAAGTTGGAGCTACTTGGCCGCCTCGTCGGTAGTTACGGAAGCAATCGCGCTTTTGACCACTTCAATCTTGATGTTGTCGGGCGGAATGCGAAGCTGGATCGTATCTTCCCTGATATTCAGGATGACCCCGCGAATACCGCCGCTGGTGGTGATCCGGTCACCGGTCTTCAGGCTGCGAAGCATCTGCTGCCACGCCTGCTGTTTCTTCTGATTCGGGCGGATCAGCAGAAACCAGAAGACGACAATGATAAGGATAAACGGCAGGAATGAGACGAGCCCCGGAGAGAGCGCGGCAGCCAGAAATAACGTCGTCAACACACAATCCTTTTGGGCGGGGATAACAGAAAAAACCGGCTCCGCGCCACGAACTTCAAATATTTTGAGGAAAGGCCCCAGGGCTAAGAGGAGAATCTTTTATACAGCGCCTGCCGCTTCCTTCCGGCGTCTTCGGGCCGCTCAAAACACGCCCCACAAATGCCTACCCTTTAGCATCGCGTACTGATTTGGCTTGTGTCAAGCGCGAGCTTAGATGCGTCGCCGCCCAGCGCGGTTGAGCCGGGAGCAGCTTTCGAAACTGCGCAAGCCCCGATAGGGCTTCCTTCGCCCACGCCCTGCGCAGGTCGTGGGCGAAGCGCTTCGCTGCCTGAGGAGCTGCGATTCATCCATCCATTTCCGCGCGGACACGCCGCATGGTCTCAAGATAGAACGCCAGATTGTGCAGCGTATTCAGCACGGCGGCCAGCGGCTCCTGCGCCGTCATCAGATGGCGCAAATAGGCGCGGCTGTATCGGCTGCAAACCATGCAGCGGCAATTTGGGTCGGGCGGGTTCTGGTCTTCTGCATACTGGCGGTTCTTGATGTTCAGCCGGCCTTCAGAAGTAAACAGCAGGCCGTGGCGCGCGGCCCGCGTGGGCAGCACGCAGTCCATCATGTCCACGCCCATGCGCGCGTACTCGGCAATTTCATCGGGATAGCCGACGCCCATCACGTAGCGCGGCTTGTCTCTGGGCAGATGCGGTAGGGTCTCGGCGATGATTTCGCGGGTCAGCTCGCGCGGCTCGCCGACGCTGAGCCCGCCAATGGCGTAGCCGGGAAAGTCCATCGCAACCAGGCGCTCGGCACATTCGCGGCGCAGGTCCTTATACATGCCTCCCTGCACGATGCCGAAGAGGCTCGGGGTCCGGCCTTCGTAGGCTGAACCCCACGGCCGCTCGTGCTTGTGGGCGTCGAAATGGCTCTTGCTGCGCGCAGCCCAGCGTAGCGTGAGGTCGAGCGAGTGGCGGGCTCGAGCGCGATCGGCAGGATATTCCGTGCATTCGTCAAAGGCCATGGCGATGTCCGCGCCGAGGGCGATCTGCACGTCCATCGAGTGCTCTGGCGAAAAGAAATGGCTGGAGCCATCGAGGTGCGAGCGAAACTGCACGCCCTCCTCGCTGACCTTTCGCAGCTCGTTGAGGCTGAAGACCTGGAACCCCCCTGAATCAGCAAGGATGGGGCGCGGCCACGCCATGAAGCGGTGCAGCCCACCGAGGCTGCGGACGCGCTCGTGTCCGGGGCGCAGGTAAAGGTGATATGTGTTGGCGAGGATGATCTGCGCGTCCAGTTCTTCCAGAAGATGCTGTGGGACTGCTTTGACGGAGGCAGCCGTGCCCACGGGCATAAAGACCGGCGTTTCCACCTCGCCATGCGGGAGAACCATGGTGGCGCGGCGAGCCGAGCCTTTGGTCTGGTGGATTTGGAAGTCGAAGGACACTGGGTTGATTGTAGCGGGGCCGGGATTCGTCTCTTTGTTCGCTCAGAGTGACGGAAACCCTCGCGCCGCTGGAGGTAAACGCAAAAACCCGCGTCCTCTGCGGACGCGGGTTTCAGCAAACCTGACCTGAAATGAACTACTGCACCGCGGGTGTGGCCTGTGCCGGCGCTGCGGCGGCGGCTGGCGGCTTGGGGACCGCCTGCTTTTTGGCGCCCTCTTTTTTGCCGGGCGCGAGAATCGCGTGCAGCGTGGTGCCTTCCATGCGCGGCATAAACTCGACCGTCCCCACCTCGCCAATATCCTGGATCAGCCGATTAATAATGTTGTAGCCCAGGTCGCGATGGGCCATCTGGCGTCCCCTGAAGCGCAGCGACGCCTTCACCTTGTCGCCTTCGCTGAGGAAGCGCACTGCCCGATTCTTCTTCGTCTGGTAGTCGTGTTCATCCACGGTTACGGAGAACTTGACTTCCTTTACGGTGATGACTTTCTGCTTTTTGCGTGCTGCCCGTTCGCTCTTGTCCTTCTCGTACAGGAACTTGCCGTAGTCCTGAATGCGGCACACGGGTGGCACGGCGTTGGGCGAAACTTCAACCAGATCCAGGCCGCGCTCACGGGCAATTTTCAGGGCTTCAAACGGTGGCAGAATGCCGAGCTGCTCGCCGGCATCGTCGATCACGCGCACTTCGCGCGCGCGGATTCTCTCGTTGATACGGGTAAATTGCTTGACCGAACGCTTATCGATGGGTTTCCTCCAAAATGTCCATGGCACACAGGCCATGTAGCTACTCAGTATACCGTGCTTCTGTTTGTTTCGATGCAGAAGACTGGAGCGGCGGTCCCGGAATGTCCCGCCCGGCGAGAACGGCGTTTTCCGCCTGAAGAAAGACGCTTACCACAACCATCCGGTTGGCCGGAATGGCTCCAGCGACCTCGACTTTGAGGAAGTTGGCCGAAAGAGCCGGGGTATGCTCGGCGTCGCCCCCTTCCAGAGTGACGGCAGAGAGGGTGCGGTCTACGAACCGGCAACGGAACCGACGGGCTTTCTCGTCCGCCAGCACGCGCAAGGCGGCAATTCGCTGCGCGTAGCAGCCGGTGACGACGATTCTGGCCCCCGGATTCCGGGGGCGGACGTGGCGGATAAATGCGCGGGCCGTACGGTCGGCTTCCGCAGTCACGCTGCAGGTGTTTAAATAATGAGTTGGGCGGAATCGAGAGTCGCAGCCTCCGACAGACCATGGCCGCGCAAACCGGCGGCAATGGCTTCCCCGTCAAAACGGCTGGCGCGGCACCCGAAGTTCTCAACGTGGTAAGCTTCCACACTATTGAGTTTATCAATGGGGTTCCGAACGTCTGCTGACCCATTTGCCGGGAAGACTCAAAGCAGGATAGATTGTTTTATTCACCGGTTTCGGAACCGGGCCCATGTTTTTCCTCTACTGAGTTCGGCATTAATAAAGGATGAAGCTATATGAAACGGCGAATTCTATTAGTTGACGATGAACTGGCGATCCTGCTCACGTTGAAGGCTGTTCTGGAGATCAGCGGCTTTGATGTCGAGACGGCCGCATCGGCTCGCGAAGCGAAGATGAAGATCCGTGCGCACGAGTACCACATGGTGATTACCGATATGCGCATGGAGAGCGATCGCGCTGGGATGGAGGTGGTGGCGGCGGCGAAGAAATCGGCGTACAAGCCGGCCGTTGCCATGCTGACAGCGTTCCCAGTGTCCGATTCCGAGGGCGAGGAGGTAGCGGACAAGCTGCTGGTGAAGCCGATGAACACCAGCGACTTGCTTCGCCAGCTTGAGGCTCTGCTGGTAACGCACGAGGACAGCAAGAGGAAAAATGCGACTGCGGCGGACTTGCCTGTGGGCGTACCGCAAAGTGTCCCGGCTAAAGGCGCACGGAAAACCTCAGCAAAGCCGGTAAGAAAATCCGCGCGACCCATTCCCCCTGCCAAGGCGGAGGCAAAAGCTGCGACGGCTAAGCTGGCGCAGGCGCGCTGACAATTGCCGTCAGCTCACGCGCACGGCCTGAGCAGCAGGCTGTTTCTTCTGAAAACAAGAGCGGCAGAGGACGGGCCTTCCCTGCGACGGCTTGAAGGGGACAGTAGTCTCCGCCCCGCATTCCGAACAGGTGGTGCGCGTTTCTGGACGAACTGCTCTGCCGGAGGCGCGCTTCGATTTGCAGGCCTTGCATCGCTTAGGTTCGTTCTTGAACTGCTTGTCGTGAAAAAACAACTGCTCGCCGGCGGTGAACACAAACTCGTTCCCGCAATCGACGCACTTCAACGTCTTGTCGATAAAATCCATGATGCTCGTCCCTTGCCCACTTTCAATTGCATGGGGAATAGCTTCCACCCAAACGCGGACGGAAAGCAATACAGCCTCAAAAAACTTGAATTCGGGGCCCTGGGCCGACATCAAGTGCGGCTCAACTCCGGCTGTTGATTGGCACCGGAGATTTCTGCTGAATCACCTCAGGGAGCGGCGTTTCCGCTGCCGGAGGTTTGCAGCGCGCCGGAAAATGAAAAGGGGAATTCACGCTCCCGGCGCGTCAATTACGTAGGCACCGCAACTGGGTTGCAGCTGCCGTTAGGGGGCCGCTCGCCTGCGCGGGCGAAATCCCCCAGGTCTTGCTCTGTTAGTCCTGCTCTTTTCGAGCCTTCTTTCGATTCCGCTTGCGCGCCAGCGCTTCTTTCACACGGCGCTTTTCGCCTGGTTTCAGGTAGAAGGAGTGACGCTTCACTTCTTTAATAATGTCCTCCGTCTGTACCTTGCGCTTGAACCTGCGCAAAGCGTTCTCAAGCGGCTCGCCCTCCTGCACGCGAACCTCTGCCAAAGAAATACACCTCCAACCTGGCCCAGTACGGGCATCCCCGATTATAGCAAGTTCTTCCCGACCAACAAACACGCAGCCAAAGGCAGCCAGTCGGTGAGACGGCCGGCTAAAGAACTGGTTAGCGTTGCACGATAATCCCGCCGAAAACACCTTTAGCTGATCGCCGGATCAGCCGCCTTAGCGCTTCGCACGGGCGTCTGCATCGTGAATGCGGCTGGCCTCAAAGCTGATGATCCTCCATTGGCCGAAGCGCTTATTGTAGACCCGGGTATAGCGGTAATTTCCGCTGATGTCGCTTTCACCATTGATCCCGGTCAGCTCGGCGCGGGAGGTGACCACCGCCGTGTTTCCGTACACGCGCACCTTGATATCGCTCAGGTCGAGGCTCTGGATGCGGAGGGTTCCAGCCTTGCTCTGGGCAAGCTCCTCGGCCTTGGTCTCGACAGTCCCATTGGCGCTGATGCCCAGGTAGTCATCGGCGAGCAGATGGTCCATCTGGCGCACGTTATTGTGCACGACGGCGTCGCGCCACTGCATCTCCAGCGCTTCAATCTTTTTGTGGACGGAGTGCGAGTCGCGGTGCGGCATGGCCCACGCCGGGCCGGCAAGCAGAAAGCAGACGGCCGCGGCCAGAAGCACCGAACCCGTGGCCTTTGACGGGGTTCCCGGTGCTGAGGCGTTGCGGCGCATGTGCGTACCGGATAGTAGCCCGTACCCCCGCAATGAGTCAAAGGGAAAGAACCGGGCCCCGATTTTGATGTGCGAGAGACGCATTTTTGCCGTCAAGCTACCAGATTATTTGGATGCCCTTGTAGAGACGGAATTTTCTATCGAGGGTCACCGCGATGATTTCTCCAAACGTTTTCGAGCACCGCGCAACTGTGCCAGCGAATGCATCGTTCTATGCGAGCGCGTGCAGGTTTTCCGTCTGCCGCTCGAGCATGCGCTGATACAAGCAGCCTACGACGTGTTTCTGAAAGTGCTCGGAGGCGGCGTGGGTTTCGCGAGCGGCCTGGTCGCGATACTGCTCATAAATAAAGACGATGTCGGGGTCGTCCTCCAGCGTGTGAGGAATAAAACTGACGCAGCCTGGCTCCAGGCGGGAGGCTGCGGTAAGGGCGCATAAGGCTTCCTGAATCTGCTCGCGATCTTCGGATTTGAATTTCATGCGAATGGTCAAGCTGATCATTTTTCTTCTCGTTTCGGAGTTGCCTCCAGAGATTGCAGGGCCTGGGCGAAGGCCGGGAGAACCATGGTCTGGTCGCGGTCGGGGCCGGTCGAAACCATTCCAATATGCGCGGCCGATCCCTGCTCCAGAAAATGCAGGTAGTCGCGGGCGAGCTTCGGAAGCTGGCCAAATTCGGTGATGTTTTCCGTCGATTGCTTCCAACCCTTGAGCTTGGTGTAAACCGGCTTGATGGATTCCAGGCCGCGCACGTCGGCGGGCATCGTGTCGACGAGCTTGCCATCAATCTCGTAGCCCGTGCAGATGGGGATTTCGTCCAGCCCGTCGAGCACGTCCATTTTGGTCACAACCAGCCACTCGGTTCCGTTCACCTGGCTGGAATAGCGCAGCAGCGGCAAATCGAGCCAGCCGCAGCGGCGTGGTCGTCCGGTGACGGCTCCGAACTCGTTGCCCAGCTTGCGTAGCTGCTCGCCGGCGTCGTCGTGGGACTCGGTTGGGAACGGGCCTTCGCCCACGCGCGTGACATACGCCTTGGTCACCCCAATGACGGTGCCGATCGCTGTGGGGCCGACTCCGGTGCCAGTGACTGCTCCTCCGGCGGTGGCCGAGGATGAGGTGACGAACGGATAGGTTCCGTGGTCGATATCGAGCATGGTCCCCTGCGCTCCCTCAAACATCACGCTTTTGCCGTCGCGAATAGCTTTGTTGAGCAGCGCGCTGGTGTCGGTAACGAATGGTGCGACCTGCTCGGCAGCGCGGGCGTACTCCTCGTACATCTGGGCCGGATCGAGCGGTTCAGTGCCAAAAAGCGCCTCGGCTATGGTGTTCTTCTCGTGACAGGCGTTCTCGATGTGCGTCTTCAGCAGGTTGTGGTTCAGCAGATCGATGACGCGGAGGCCGTTGCGGGCGGTCTTGTCCTCATACGCGGGGCCGATGCCGCGGCTGGTGGTGCCGATCTTCTGCCGTCCGGGCGCGCTCTCGGCTGCCAGCTCGATCATGCGGTGGTAAGGCAGAATGACCTGCGCGCGGTTGGAAACGAAAAGCTGCCGGTCCACATCCACGCCCAAGTCGCGAAGCTTGCCAACTTCGCGGAGAAAAGCCATGGGATCAAGGACGACGCCGTTGCCGATGACCGCCTGGCAATCGGGACGGAGCACGCCACAGGGCACGAGCTGAAGGATGAACTTCTGCCCGCGGATGATGACCGTGTGTCCGGCGTTGTGGCCTCCGGCATAGCGCGCCACCACCTGGAAGCGATCCGAGAGCACGTCGACGATCTTCCCCTTGCCTTCATCGCCCCACTGGGCGCCAACCACCACTGCTGTTTTTGCTCGCATCGATCCTTGCTTGCCTGCTGGAATAGGGCATCACTCGTCACACACGTCCGCTCCTGCGTGTAGAAGCTGTTGCTTGCAAGGAGCGATAAAAGTGCCGGGCGGGAGCCGAGTGGGAGAAATCTTCTCCACCCGTTATCCAATGATATATCGCTGCGGGCAGAGAGACCGCTCCGGGCAGGAATTTTTTGGCTCGCGTCATATGTCACGCAAGCCACGAGACCGCACAAGCAAAAAGGCCCAGAGTTAGCCGGGCCCTTGTCTCAATTGCCGGAAGGACAGATTTGATTTACCGGGCTGAAGGCTCGCGGCCCGTTTGGAACCGTTGTGGCTGGATCACGCTCCAGATGGTTAAGCGTAAAAGACTCAGAGGGGAACCTTCTAAGGTGGAACGAGCGGCTTTGGGGTGATATTCCCGATACTCACGGACGCCTCTTACAGCAATCATGGTCGCACAAGCCGCAGCCGCTACTCCGCAGAGCAGGTGCGAGGAGATGAATGGATGCATGATGTTCCTCCCTGGTTAGGTTGCAAAGTTGTGGTTCGCGTTCTGCTCGGCGCGCACACGACGCCATACCGCCCATTCACACAGAACATATAGCGCTGCGTAGAGTATTACCGCGGCGAAGCGGCCAGCCAACGTCGGCGCGGCAGTGAACAGCCACCATCCGGTCACGGCCGCTGCCGCACGAATCACCCAGGCGAGGAAGGGCGTCCACTTGTCCAGGTCCTTCCCCCCAAGCGCAGCGTAAGCCAACCAGGTGCATATCATCAGAGCTGCCGTCACCGACATTGCGAATTCCGATTTCCCGAAGAAATGCGCGGCAAGGAATGCCGCCACGGCAACCGGAACCATGACATAGATATCCGCAGGGCCGGGCCAAGCCCAATAGCTGGTCCGGTGCCCGCGACGTGGCTTTGCTTTGGCTGCCATAAACTCAATTACCCCCCTGCAGCGCAGGTCCCACAGGTAGCTACGCCTGCGGCACAGAACTCAACGGTGGCAGTACAGCCAGTTGCGAGACCGATGAAAGCGGCTATATAGCAAATTTTGCAAACCGCAGTCATCACCATTACCAGATGCGCGCTATGCGTCAGTCGCGCCGACTGCGCCCCTGACGCTTCAGACGCGGAAAGTTGCTGCGCCTCGCCCCTCAGTTCAGAGACAATCTCGAGCTCGGTCTGATAAAGACCTGTCGTTCGGACCATCGATAAGAATTCCTGCCTCTCGTTGAGAGTGGGGTTCATGACCGACTGTATTCGCGCAGCATCCACGTTCACACCATCCAAAGCCAATCTTGATTGGAACGTCCTCATCTGGCTGTCATTTAGCTGATAGTCCATAAGCGCGTCTTGATTGTCCAGAATCTCTTTCTGCAAGGCTGCGTTCAGGCCGATCTCCTGAAAGTGATCGGACAGCATTTTAAGCGCCGTCGCAGCGCTCACCACGTCAGCCGCTGTAACACGCCCCTTCTGATTATCCACTATAAGCGTTTCGACGGCCCGGTTCGCATCGTTCACAATGGCCTGACTGAGCTTTGTAGTTTGCCAGCCGGTCGTCGGCGCTTGGCCAATTTGATTGGTTTGGGCCCAAGTCTCATTCCCCGGCAAGGCGACAAGCAGGGCGGCGCATAAGAGTGCTAATAGCTTTAGGGAAACATCCCGTATTCCCATCGTATTCCTCCATAGATAAGCCATAACCCCTACATCGCGCCCAAGTGTACCCCCCCCCGCGGCTTGATTGTGAACAAAAAAGATTAGGTTCGCAGCCTATTCTGCAGGTCAATACTAGAACCCTGTTGTCACTTCAGTTAGTCATCGCGCAGTCTTGTATCCCATGCTTTTCGCATACCGCCGAGAGGATTCCATACAATCTGGCGAGCACCTCGCCCACGGCTTCGAGGGCCGCTCCGCGCTGCGCGTCATCGACAAGCTGCGCGATCTGCCCGGCTTCGACGGCTGCGTGCTCGCGGTCGGCCCCAATATGGACGGTGAAGTATCTGTAGCCCTCCGGATCGGTGAATCCGTAAAACTGCTTCAGCCCTTCGATCTTCTTTTCCGAGACGCCAGGAATCTGGCTCTCATAGGCGTAGAGTGAGGCCAGTCCCACGCCGGTTCCGCGCTGGCCGCAGCAATCACGGAAGGTTGCGATCAGGCTCTTTGTGGCCTCCCACTGCGCCGTCTGCCGCACCTCGTTGCGGCTGAGCCCGAGACTTGCGGCAAATTGCAGCCACAGCTCGGGATGGTTCGGCGACCCGGCCTCCTCGTCCATCAAATTGGAAAGGATATGGCGACGAACCTCGGCGTCCTCGGTCTGCGCGTGGACAGCGGAGAGGTACGTAGGAAACGCAGCGACGTGATGATAGTACTGCGTAGCGTAATCGCGCAGGGCATCGAGCGACAGCTCGCCGCGCGACCAGGCCTGGTAGAAGGGGTGGTCAAGGAGATGCTGGCGCGCTACGCGCTGGTCAATTTCCTGAAGGACGGACGATGGATGCCTCTGGCTCATGCTCGGTGTCTCCGGTGGGTCCCGGTGAAATAGGTTCGGTCTAGATTCCGGGAAGACTTTAAGAATACGCTCCCCGCGGACTTGCCCCTGTGGAAAGCTCCAGTTGCTCCACCGCGAACGCTAAGGAAGCTCCCGAACCCAGATATTCCGGAAGCTGATGGGCTGGCTGGGGTCACCATGCGCCTGCAATTTGATAGGGGCCCGATCATACGTTTTGTAGAAGGGCTGGCCGATATACAGGGTCTGCCCCTTGAGCTGGAAATGGTTCTGCACCAGCACGCCATTCAAGAAGACCGTGACATACGCCGGGAATTTCAGCGATCCATCGTCATTGAAAACAGGCGCGGTCCATACCACGTCATAGGTCTGCCACTCTCCAGGCTTGCGGTTGGGGTTCACTAACGGGGCACTTTGTTTGTAGATGCTGCCGGCCTGACCGTTGACGTAGGTTTTGTTGTTGTATGAATCGAGGATCTGCAATTCATACCCGGCATCTCCTGGGCCGGTGGAGGCAAGAAACACGCCGCTGTTGCCGCGCGCCTGGCCTCTGCCGGTGATGTTTTTCGGAATTTTCCACTCGATATGAAGCTGGTAATTTCGGAAGCTGCGTCGCGTTTCGATATTCCCGGCAGCCTTGTTCACGGTCAGTACGCCTCCGGCGACGATCCACTTGGCTTGGGACTTGTCCTCGGCCGAAATCCATTGGTTGATGTTCTTACCGTCGAAAAGCACGATCGCGTCAGAAGGAGGCGCAGCATCAACAGGCCCCGGCGTCACGATCCCGGGTACCGGCCTCCACACTTCCGTATCCTCAGGTTTCGGGTTGGTCGGTCGCTGCGCGAAAACTGGAGCGACCACCGAGGTCAAGGTCGCCATTGTGAGAAACATCAAGAATTGTTTACGCATGATAACTGTTGGAGGGTAAACCTGGTCGCGTCCACTCCACAAGGAAATATCAACTGCCTCGGAGTTAAGATAGCCAGTGGCTCCCAGCCATCTGAGGTCTGCGATCATGGCTCACGCTACCCTCCATCCCACCGCCAGCCTTTCCCTGAGCGAACTGGCCCCGCGCGTCCTTCAGTCCGAGATTCGCGCCATGAGCGTCGAGTGCGACCGCCTGGGCGGCGTGAACCTGGCTCAGGGCATCTGCGACACGGGGGTCCCGGTTCCGGTGGCCGAAGGCGCGATTGCGGCCATTCGCGAAGGCCACAATATCTACACCCGACTCGACGGGATTGCACGCCTGCGCAAGGCCATTGCAGCGCAGCTCCAGAAAAATCGCGGGCTCGCGGTTGATCCTGACCGCGAGGTACTGGTCGCCAGCGGCGCAACCGGTGCTTTCCACGCGGCGGCCATGGCGCTGCTGAACCCCGGCGACGAGGCAATTCTGTTTGAGCCGTTTTACGGCTACCACGCGAATACGCTGACCTCGATGCGGGTGAAGCCGGTGATTGTCCCGCTGGCCGCGCCGGATTGGACTCTGGACTTCGACGTGCTGCGAGCCGCGATGACGCCGCGCACGCGGGCCATTGTGGTGAATACCCCGGCGAACCCTTCCGGCAAAATCTTCAGCCGCGCGGAGCTGAAAGCGCTGGCTGCGATTGCCGTAGAACACGGGCTTTTCCTCTTTACCGACGAGATTTACGAATATTTTCTCTACGGGAATGCAGAGCATGTGAGCCCGGCCATGCTGGAGGGCATGCGCGAGCGAACCATCCTGACTTCCGGCTTCTCGAAGACCTTCGCTATTACCGGATGGCGGCTGGGCTACCTGGTGGCGGACGCGAAGTGGCTCGGCGCAATCAGCTATTTTCACGATCTGACCTACGTCTGCGCTCCCTCAGCCTTCCAGCACGGTGCGGCTGCGGGCCTGGAGCAGCTTGGTCCCGATTTCTACCGAGGGCTGGTGCGCGACTTTGAGGCAAAGCGTGATCGGCTGGTTGCCGCGCTTCGCGGCGTGGGCCTCACGCCGCACGTTCCGGCGGGCGCGTACTACATCCTTGCCGATGCCAGCCGGATTCCCGGAGAGAAAGCCGTCCAGAAAGCCCGAACGCTGCTGGCGCGCACCGGGGTTGCGTCGGTTGCGGGGTCAGCCTTCTTCCGGCCCGGCGGCGGCGAAAACCTGCTACGCTTCTGCTTCGCCAAAAAAGACGACGACCTCGACGAAGCCTGCGAAAGGCTGCAAAGGCTTTAGCCCGCGCTCCGCTACACTGATGGTTGCCATGCTGGCTACCATCGTTGCGTCGATCACGACCGCCATCACGTTTGCTTCCGTCTTCTACTTCATTGCCGCGTTGTGGAGCGCGCGCAGCTTTATGCGGCGGCGCCCGCCGGTTGGGGATTTCGCGCCGGACGTCAGCATTCTGAAGCCGCTCAAGGGATTCGACCCGGCAATGTACGAGGCTTTCGCCAGCCATTGCCGCCAGCAGTACGCTGGCGAGTACGAAATCCTGTTCGGTGTTTCGGACCTGGACGATCCGGCTGTTGAAGCGGTCAACCGCCTGAAGAGGGACTTCCCGGAGTGCGTCACTCGGCTGATTGTTTGCCCGGAAAAGTTGGGGCTGAACGGGAAGATCAGCAACGTCATCCAGATGGCGGCGGAGGCTCGCTACCAATATCTGATTGTGAACGACAGCGATATCCATGTGTCGCCGCGCTACCTCAGCCGCATCATGGGCGGGTTTGCCGTTCCCGAACGCGGCAAGCCGGTGGGGATGGTCACGGCCCCTTATCGCGGCATCGCGCACGGCACCCCAGGATCGAGACACTCCCTTGGCTCGAAGATGGAGGCGCTGGGTATTGCAACGGATTTTTTCCCGGGCGTACTGACCGCGCTGAAGCTCGATCGCGGAATGCGCTTCGGCCTCGGCTCAACTCTGGCGGTCTCGCGCCAGTCTCTTGCCGCAGCCGGGGGATTCGAGGCGCTGGTCGACTCGCTCGCTGACGATTATGAGCTTGGGAGTCGCATCGCGAAGGCCGGGTTCTCCGTGGTTCTCAGCCGTGAGGTGGTCGCGACTTCGGTGCCGCCCTATCGGCTCAGCGATTTTTTCGCGCATCAACTGCGTTGGGCCCGTGCGGTGCGCGACTCGCGCAAATTCGGCTACCTCGGCATGATCATCACCTTCGCTCTGCCCTGGGCGGTGCTCAACTTGATCGCCTGCGGATTCAGTCTGGACAGCATTGCGCTCCTGAGCCTCGCGGTCGCAGCGCGGGTTGCAGTGGCGCTTGCCGTGGGCGTGGGCATTCTGGGAGACAGGCAGGTGCTGCGCGACCTGTGGCTGTTGCCCGTGCGCGACTTCTGCGCGCTCTGGGTGTGGATATGGAGCTTCGCCAGCAACTCCATTACTTGGCGGGGCGAAAGGTTCCTGCTGCACAATGGCAAGCTGATGAGACGTGCCGACGAAGCAGCCGGCGAAAAGGCGGCTAGCTGCCCCTAAAACGAAGCTCCGCCGGCGTCGGGCTGGTTGCTCAGGATTTCCCTCCCGCCGTTTCGCGCGATCAGATAAACCTCTCCCGGCAGCGACGGTGCGGATTGCGAAGTCGTCCAGAGAAAGACCCTCCCAGGCCCGCTCCACTGCGTCGCGAGCGCCGACGGCTGCTCGAAAACCGAGGGGGCAAACCCATTCCGCCGATGCGACGACGCGCCCAGTAGGTGAATAGGCTGCTCCAGGTAGAAGCCCAGCGCCGAGGCATCCGCATAATGCCCATTCACGACGACCACATCGCCGGGGTTCATCTCCGGTTTGATGGCCTCGGCCAGCACGGCGGAGGAGACGACGGGCGCGAACGTATTGAGCGCGATGTGTCCGGCCATCAGCAGGAACGCCATCATTCCGACGAGAAAACAGTTCGCCATGCGCGCCTGACGCCTGATCCGGAAGAACAGGTTCACAATGGTGCCTGCAAGGAGCGCAGCCGCGGCGATGAACAGCGGAATGCGGAAGGCTCCCATCGAGGAGCGGGTGAAGTCGGTGAGATGGCCGAAGAAGAGTCGGTGCTGTCCGGGATGCAGATGGAGCAGCGTCGCGATATCGACTCCCGAGGAGGCAAAGGGCGCGCGCGCGCCGAAAAAAATGGCGGCAGCGGCCAGGATGACTCCGGCGGCGACAAAAACCCACGCGAAGATTTTTCCCAGTCGGGCGGGAGAGATTTCATCCGCAGCCAGCCATCCGGCGGCCAGCAGCGCCAGCGCGGGCAGCGCGGGAAGGATTGAAAACTCGTGCCGCGGAGTGAGAATGGCGAACAGCGCCTCCACAATAAGCCAGAGCACCAGGAGCAGGCGCGCCTGATGCGATGGATCCATCTGCTTGCCGTAGGCGGGCACGCGCTCCGGCCGGCGCGCCAGCGCGGCCACCGAGAAGAAGCACCACGGCATGATCCAGAGCAGCAGAAAGGCCCACACCAGCAACAGGGGCGCACTGTGGGAGCTGGAGTCGAGGCTGAAATTCCGGCCGGCGGAATAGGCTCCATGCGCGGCAACATACCAGGGTAAGGAGATGAGAAGAAAAATGATCACGCCTTCGACCGGATGCCAGCGCAACAGATGCGGCAGGTTGCGCGTGATGGCGAGAAACAGCACCACGATGACGACCGGGATGATCACCCCGGCTGCGCCCCGCGAAAGCACTCCCAGGGCGCAGGCGATGGCGAACCCTGCTACCGTGCCGAAAGAGGCGTGCTTGTGATGCAGCGAACGCCAGAAGAAATACATGGCCAGCGTGATCCAGAGCGTCGAGAGAATCTCCGGGTAGATCAGGTGCGCGAAAAGGAAAAATCCTGAAGAAGTAAGCAGGATGAGTGCGGCGTAAAAGCCCGCCACTGGGTTGAAAAACAGCCTCGCTCCCAGGGTCAGAGTGAGCAGGAACAGCGCGAGCGCATAGAAGGCCAGTGGCAGGCGGGCAGTCCAGTCGGCCACCCCCAGGAGCTTGAAACTCGCGGCGGTGCTCCAGATGAGCAGCGGCGACGTGGTGACGAGTTGCGCGCCATTGACGTGAGGCGTGACCCAGCCGCCGTTGACGGCCATTTCGCGAGCCGCCTCGGCCCGCACGGAACTCGCTCCGTCAAGCAGTGGCGGCTTGATCAGCGAAAACGAAGCGTAAAGCAGAACCCATAGTCCGAGCACCGGGAAAAGGAAGCGCTTTGCCGTGCGGAGACTATTCATGTATGCGGAATTCTCCCTCTGCCGGATTATAGCGAGTGCGGGTGACGGCGAAGGCGCGCTCAGCCAAAAAACGGGTCGCCCCTGCTTCACCAGCTATACTGAAGCCGCGATCCTCCATGTCCACAGCTCCTCAGGTTCCGGCCACCGCGCTGATCTATAACGACTGGTATCCGGCAATGCGCAGCCGCAGTCTGCGCGGCAAAAAGCTTCAGACCGCGATGCTGATGGGCATTCCCATGGTGCTGGGGCGCAAGGCTGACGGGCGACTGTTTGCCATGCGCGACAACTGTCCGCACCGCGGCATTCCGCTGTCGTGCGGATGGTTCGACGGGCGCGAGCTTACCTGCAAGTATCACGGCTGGGCTTTCGAGCCGGCCAGCGGGCAGTGCGCGCGAATTCCTTCGCTGACCTCGCACGACACGCTGGACCCGGCGAAGATTTTCGCCACGGCGTTTCCCTGCGAGGAGCGCGATGGATACGCCTGGGTCTACGTTCCGGAGCCGGGAACGGGACGCCCTCGCCCGGATGGCCTGCCACTAATTCCCGAGGCTCCGAAGTTCGGTACGAAGTATCGTAGCGCGCACCTCACCGCTGACCTTCCCTGCAACGTGGACCACGGCATCATCGGGCTGATGGACCCCGCGCACGGGCCGTTTGTGCATCAGGCGTGGTGGTGGAGGAAGCAGGCTTCGATCCACGAAAAGGAAAAACACTTCGAGCCGATCCCGGAAGGCTTTCGAATGTCGGCACACGCTCCGTCGGGAAACAGCGCTCCTTACAAGCTGCTGGGCGTCTACGGCGAGCCGATTACGACGACCATCGACTTTGTCCTGCCCAACCGCAGATATGAAACGATCCGCTGCGGCAAGAAGTGGTTTTCAAGCCTGACAACCGTGACGCCCACGCTCCCCAATGCCTGCCGCATTGATGTTTTCGCGGCGTGGAACGTCTTCTACGCCGTCCCGTTTGTAACGCCGATTGCCAAATTTTTCGGCAGGCGCTTTGTGCGGCAGGACCAGGAGACGATGATTCAGCAGGCCGAAGGGCTGAAGTATGATCCATCCCTCATGCTGATTGATGACGCCGACCGCCCGGCGAAGTGGTACTTCGCACTCAAGCAGGCGCGGCTTGCCGGAGAACCAGAACGGCATCCCATGTCCGGGCCGGTCACGCTGCACTGGCGCAGTTGAACTCGCCCTTTTCCCTTTTCATCGTTCAACTTTTTCGTTCAATTTTTTCTTCGGTTTTTCCAAATGTTTGATTCTGCGGGGTTTCGTAAACAGCTTTTTTTGTAAGTGATTGATTGTCGGCGTTTTAAACCTAAGCGTTTGAATTCAAGCGGTTTCGCTTGCCGTGCGTCATAAACGTTTGATTCTGATCGAGAAAACGGCAAGTGTTTGATTTCAGGTTCTTTGTGTTGAGGCGGACGGTTCGCTGATTCGGAATTTGCGGGCGCATGGTGTGGCTCCTTGCAAAGAAAAAGGGCCGTCTGCAAGACGGTCCTTCGAAAAGCTTTTCGCTCTCTTTAATCTTCTATATCTATTTTATCGCACCGGGATAATTCACATGCATCCCAGCGACATTTTTTGGATGGCTTGCCTCACGTCGCGAAACGGCGCGGGGTATGTATTCATGACGGATCGAAGCGGCATTCTGCTGAAAATGAACTTTACGGTGGCACGCTGCCGGTCAGCAGTTCGATGTGTCCGGTTTTCTTGTCGGTTGTCATAGCGGTGAATTCGCCATTGTGGACGCACAGTATCTTGGCGTTTAGCTTCGGCGGCAGGTTGATTCTGCGGACCAGGCTTCCATCGAACGAATTGAACTGGAAGAGCGGACCGTTGTAAAACACCGGATATCCTTCCTTCGAAGTCTTTTCGTGGAGAACCTTCACATGGTCGAAGGTGCTGACTGTCCAATAGGGGCCGTCGCTGGGGAAGAGTGATCGGATGAGGTAGCCGGGCGGCAGTTTGAGATCGGTCGCACGCACAATTCCCTGTTCGTTCACTTCGATCACCGTCGCCTGAGTTAACTGCGGCACCAGCAGGAGGTTGTCGCCATCGGGAACGATCTGGATGATGGCGGCCGCGTCAACATCCTTGGCGAGCGGCTGTTTGTTCCCAACCTTCCGCTTGGCGTCGTAGTCGTAATCGAACAGTGAAAGCTCGTTTTTTATGTCGCCGTCGTGGTCCAGGACAAGCAGGCTCAGCCGATTCCTGGACGCATCCTTCGAGATCACCAGCAAATCTCCCGAGCTGTACATCCCGATCGATTGCGGGTCGATCTTCGGCGGAATGGGAACGACGCGCTCCAGCGTGCCCTTTCTGTCATAGATCAGGGCTACCGTGACCTCCTGCGGAACCGTGCCCTGACTTTCTTCCAATGAGTTTTCCAGGGGAGCGGCACTCATCACTGTGACTACGGCGTCGTCACTGGCGAAATAATAAGGAGACGGGAAGCTTATGCGTTGGTATCCGGACGCCACACTCGCCGCATAGCGCACATCTTCGGTTCCATCGGTAAGGGAGTGGAGCGCGTAATCCCACCATTCCCCCGGCGAAATGCCCTCCATCTCCATGAAGAGCGTGCCGTCGGGGGCGCAGGTCGCATTGTCCAGCATCACTGAGCCTTTTTTGCCGAGGGGGGTCGGCTGAGGACTCCCGAAGCTGAGAGTAACGACGGGATATGGGGGCGGAGCGGCAGCGGAGGGCTTGGGTGTTTGCGCGTGCAGCCAGCACGCCGCCCCTAAAAGCGCGAGCATCGCAAAATAACGCGCCATCGGTTATTCCCCGCTAAGTTTTACTCATCCATCACCAGATCGTCCACGGAAATTCTGAGCAACTGGCCAAGTTCGTGGAACCCGCTCAGCCACGTTTCCGGATCGGGCACATCGGGATGCGGGGCGCGACGCCACACGTCGTACCAGATGTTCTGCGCCTGCCACAGGTTCAGCTCGAAGGGCAGCTCGTTGAGCACTCTTGCCACCAGCAGCGCGTTTTCGAGCGTTGCGAGCCGCTCCGTCTGCTCGACGACCTCGGCCTGCAGGTCAACCATGGCGCGCTTCATCTTCTGGTCGGCGAGATAGCTCAGGCGAGAAGTTCCCAGCGGAACCTGGTCCGCTTCCGCCAGTTCGATCCAGGCGCGCATCTGGAGGGCATCGATAGGTTCGCTTTCGAGGGCGTGCCGCAATCCGGCATCAACGGCGAAATTCGCCGCCAGGGTAAGCGCCTCGGGGCGAGGCAGCCTCATCTGGTTGAGGAAGCGCAGCAGAGACGCTTGATTTTTGTAGATGGATGCGAGGGCGGCTTCCACCTCGGAGATTGTGGATTGGAGGATGAGGCCCACAATGCGCCGCTGCTCATCGCGGAAGAGCGACCGGATGGAGTAGGACGGCGCCGGAAAATACTGGTCGAAGACGCGGATTACGGCAGGCAGGTCCGCGGAAATCATCGCGGCCTTGGCTTCGCGCTGAAAGTCTTCGTGGGCGGTCACCGCTTTGGCGGAAGGCTGCTCACCATAGCGCTTCACAGCGGCCGTGATGTTCTGATCGCCGAAGTACAGGACGGCGAACGCGATCGTTTCCCGTTCGCCGGTGAGGTTGGAGCGAACCGAGGCGCGACCGCTCAATAAGCGTCCGTGCCCGGAGGTAACCGTGCGGTGCTGGATGCGCCGGATGGTGTAACAGAACAGGCGGGTGCGGCTTCCGTAGGTTGCGAAGACGGAGCTGATGGCGTAATGCGCCGCCACTTGTTCAAGGTTGACGCGCTCGCTCTTCACGCGACGCCGATAGATGTCCGCTCCGTTACCCTGGGACGGCACGTTGCTTTGGGCGTGTTCGAGCACAGCTATGAAGCCTGGCTCCAGCGCCGTACCGCTTTCGCCGAAGAGCTTTTCGGCGAGATGCAGCACGCGCCCGGCGTAAGCCATGATCTGCACGGTTTCAATGCCGGAGATTTCGTCGAAGAACCAGCCACAGCTCGTGTACATCAGCATGGCGTTGCGCTCCAGTTCCATCAACTGCAGCGCGGGCACGCGTTCGGAGGGTGTAAGCTCGTGTGCGGCATGGGCGGCGAGAAAGCTTTCAGTCTCCTCCCGATCGAGGACCACGTCGATGTAGGCGTCGCGGGCGGCGTCCAGATCACGGAACAGGCCGGCGGCCCTCAGACGGGCGAGAGGCGCCACGCCATCGCGAAGGCCATCGAGCGCAGTGCGAAGCGGCCCGCGCCACTGCTGGTTCCACCCCTGATGGCCGCTGTTGCAGCCGCAGTCGGAGCGCCAGCGCTCGATGCCGTGCGCGCAGCTCCACGACGTATTTTCGAGAATCTGGGCTTCGCACTCCGGAGGGAATAACTCCAGAAACTGCCCATAGTTCGTAAGCTTCGCCTGACCCTCGCTCTCGATGCGTTTGAGCGTCCAGGCCAGCGCCATTTCTCCCAGGCGGTGATGATGGCCATAGCTTTCCCCGTCGGTGGCAACATGCACCAACTGCCCGCGGTGGTTCTTCTGATCTGAAAAACCTTCAAGGAGGCGCTGCACAAAGTTGTCTCCGTCATCCAGCAGGCCTTCAAACGCGATGGCGCGCGAGATCGGCCCGTTATAGAAAAAGACAGCGATGGAACGATTACCGCTGAGGCGCACCAGATAGGATCGGGTGGTATCGACCGAGGCGTTCGGCGTTCTGATCCATCCCTCACTTTCGGGATAAAGCGCACGATCGAAGCTCAGCTGGGTTGCATCTCCGTCCTTCATCGAGCGAACGGCGGCGCACTGGTGCGGCGCGAGCACGACGAACCGGATGCCTTCGTCGGCAAGTATTTCGAGGGATCCGGTATCGACGGCTGTTTCCGGCAGCCACATACCTTCCGGCATGCGCTGAAATCGGCGTTTGAAGTCAGTGATGCCCCAGCGAATCTGCGTGATGCGGTCGCGGGTGGAGGCCAGTGGCAGGATGACGTGGTTGTAGACCTGCGCCATCGCCGAGCCGTGGCCGCCGAAGCGCTTCTGGCTGTTGGCGTCGGCATCGAGGATCATGCGATAGACGCGCCCCGCATTGACCTCAAGCCAGGAAAGCAGGGTGGGGCCGAAGTTGAAGCTCATCCGCCCGTAATTATTGAGAATACGGATGATACGGTTATTCGAGTTGACGATACGAGCTGCGCCGTTGGGGGCGTAGCACTCGGCGGTAACGCGCTCGTTCCAGTCGTGATAAGGAGCGGCGGAGTCCTGAGTCTCTACGGTCTCAAGCCAAGGGTTCTCGCGCGGCGGCTGGTAGAAATGCCCGTGAATGCAGACATAGCGCCCGGCGGATGGCTGGTCGGAATTCTCCATCCTCCTACTTTACCGGCAGCACGCGCTCGTTGCCAGCGAGTGACCACGCGAAACCACTGCCAGTCCGGCCAGTTCCTAGCGCATGTTGTTGAGCAACGAGCCGACGATGCCGCCGACCACGCCCGATTCCGCGGTTTGCCGGGCTTGCTGTGCGGGCAGGTATTGCTGGATTTCATGGGCGAGCCTCGAGATGGGCAGCGTTTGCAGCCAGATCCGTCCCGGGCCGGTGAGGGCGGCCAGAAAGAGCCCATCGCCACCGAAAACCATGTTGCGGATGCCGGCAACGCGGGTGATCTGGAAAGACACTGTGGACTGGAAGGCTCCCACGTGGCCGGGATGGACGCGCAGGGTTTCACCGGGGGCGAGGTCCTTGGTCACGACTTCGCCAGACAGCTCCAGCCACGCCATTCCCTGCCCGGCGACATGTTGAAGAACGAATCCGTCGCCACCAAAAACACCCGCGCCGAGAGACTGCTGAAATCCAATGCTGAGCGCAATCTGCGGCGTCCCGCACAGAAAGCCGTGGCGATGCACCATGTAGTCCTGACCCGGACCAACTTCGACCGGGAGGATGTGTCCGGGGACGCGAGTGGCAAAGGCCAGCTCGCCTGGGCCTCCGACCGAGCGGTACTCGGTCATGAAGAGACTGCCGCCTCCGGCCACGCGCTTGATGGCTCCAAAGATGCCGCCTCCTCCGGCGAATTGCGTGTGAGTGGTCATTTGGATAGAGGCTCCCATCCAGGAAAGCTCGCCAGCCTCGGAAATGACGGACTCGTTGGGATCAAGGGTGAATTCGAGAACCGGCATGGTGGTTCCGATAACGCTATGCTGCATGTGAATACTCCTGTCAGAAGTGTAGGGCAAAATACCGGCGGGATTTCATTGTAGCCGCCCCGGAAGGCAGCGGGCAAAACAAGGAAAGGCCACCCCGAAAGGTGGCCTTTTTATGCCGTATGGTGGCAGGGTTTGATTAGTCGCCCATGACCGGCTCTTCAACTTCAGTCTTCGCAGCCTTCTCAGGGTCAAAGGTCATGACACCCGGAAGGGGCTCCGTAGTCTGAGCGTTCTTCGTGCTCTCCTTGAGCTTGGCATCCCGTGCGCGTTTCTTTTCTTCGCGCGCATTCCTGGCGATGCCCGACTTATCGAAGGTGTCGTTAGCAGCGGCGTTCACGTGGTCCTGGTTAAGAGCCAACGTGTTCTCGGCCTTGCCCAAACCAACCTTCTTGCCACCCGCGAAGATTTCATGCCGTCCATGTTCCTCGTACCACTTCTGAAGCGAGGACGTCATGTGCATCTTCTCAATGATGTTCCGCCAGCCCACACCCGTGTTGTACGCGCAGAAGCTGATTTCACCTTCCTGCGTGGCATAGGGGATGATGCACTGTTCCGTACGGCGGAAGTCATAGTTGAACAGATCCTGGAACCACATGCTCGCGATGAACAGGAAGTTCCAGCGGTCCGCGCGGCGCTGTTCGATATCGGACATGGTGCGGTCGCCGGTGACTTTGCCGTAGCTCCGTCCGGTGGCGCCGAAGCACTTGTCGAACTTCGCCAGCAGGTCGGCTATTTTGAAGTGCGTCGGCGACTTCCGCGAATCGTAATTGCGCAGGAGCGCCAGCACGATACCCAGAACCGAGAGGAACTTGCCGCGGGCGGCGTCGTTGATCTTGGCCACGTCCTTGGCAAGCCGGTCGGCGTTGAGGAAGGCCGTGACGGGGACCGCTTCCTTGGTTTCCTTGTCGATCATCAGCGCCATACCCATGCCGCAGTCCGGATGGCAGCCGCAGGAGAGCTGGCCCCAATCGGTCTGGGGACCATGCACAAGATCGGCCCAATCGGAGAAGGTACTCATGAAGCTGATCGGGAACCAGTCACGAGTCGGCTCGCCCAGTCCGGTCTGCCGCTTGATGTCGTGCGCCAGATGGCTCTGCGTGTAGCGCTGGGCCTTGCGACGCTCGTCGCTCAACCCCTCGTCGCGTCCGGTAAAGGAAACGGGCTGGAAGCTGACGAAGTTGATCTTCTTGGGGTTGTCCATCGCGAACTGGATGATGCGGCCTACCTGCTCGTTGTTGATGCCGTTGATGATGCACGTTACCGGAACAATGTCCACGCCGGCTTCATGCAGGTTGTGGATAGCCTGGAGCTTCACATCGAACAGGTTGCCGACCTTGCGGTGCGAGTTAGCAGCATTGCCGATTCCATCGAACTGGAGATAGGCGTAACGGAGACCAGCCTCAGCAGCGGCGCGGCAGAGTTCCTTGGACTTGGCGAATTCAATGCCGTTGGTCGCGGCCTGTACGGAGTTGTACCCAACCTTGCGGGCGTAGGCGATGGCGTCGAGGAAATAAGGCGACAGCGTGGGCTCGCCGCCCGAGAACTGTACCGACATCTGGCGGCGCGGCTTGATGGTGATGGCGTTGTCAAGCATGGTCTTGATGTCGTCCCAGACCAGCTCGTGGACAAATCCTACCTGGTTGGCGTCCATGAAGCAGGGGTCGCACATCATATTGCAGCGGTTGGTCAGATCGATGGTCAGAACCGAGCCGCGGCCATGGGTCACGCTCGAACTCCCGTGGTTGTGCAGCTTCTCGTCGTTGTGCGCCTGGATATCGCGGCCTGGGAAGACGTCCTCCATGTGCTTGAAGAAGGCGGTGTCGATGGACATGACATCTTCAAAGCGCCCATGCTTGGGGCAGTCCTTGACCATCAGGATCTGGCCGTCGCGCTCGATGATCTGGGCCTTGATCTCTCCGACTTTCTCATTCAGGAGAATCTCCTGGGGCAGTTTGCCGTCAAGAATCTGCTGCCGAATCTCGGGCACGCACTTGGGACAAAGCGAGTCCGTGGTGCGGGGCCAGCCGAGCGGCGGCTTCTCTTTTTGATAGGACTTGAGCAGAGGTTTTTCCGACCATTTGGGCGTGAATGACGGGTTCGGATGGACGCTGTTGATCTTTTCAAACACAGACCACGCACCCTGGGCCGCGATAGACACCGCTCTCTCGGCGTATTTGACCGCTTTTGACATAATTGAATCTCCTGTGGCTCGCGTTCCGCTCAGTTGAGAGCGGTTCTAACTGAATAATACGATGCGAAAAATCTCTGAGGCAGTTCGCTTGCCGACGACAAACTACTTCGCCTCCTATAATTTACCAGCGTTCAAGATAGACTTCGGGTTGAGGTAAGGTGAACCTGTTAGGGCCGAACTGCGAAAAATAGCAGCCAGGTGGGAATGTTCGAAGGCGAACGGTGATTGGCCCCTGAGCACAGATTTTTTGGATAGCTCCTCGCCGTCCTGTTCGGGACTTGAAAATAGTGCGATTCGCGGCCTCTGGAGGCAGTATCCGGGTGTCCAAGAACGCCGTCCCCGGTAGTATGTAAAAGGAGGTTGATCAGCCCGGATGCGCTTCTTGTCTCGTCTTTCATTTTCCACCGCTCTTCTTTTGTTCATCGCAGGGTTTGCCGCGCATTCGCAGGCGCAGAAACTGCTTCGCCATAGCGAAATTTCGGTGAGCGGATTCGGCCAGTTCACTCCCGGCGTGACCGGCAACGACGTTACGGTTGATACCACGAGGTCCGTTGGCGGCCAAGCAGCTTTCCGGCACAGCTACCACTGGTGGATGGGCTACGAAGCGAGCTACAACTACACGCGTTTTTCCGAGCACTACTCCAACTCGCCGTTTGCGGTTCAGCACAACATGCACGAGTTTGGAGCCTCGTACCTGGTCAGCGGCGTGAGCCTTCTCGGCTTCCGGCCCTTTGCACTGGGAGGCGCCAGCGCCGTAGTGTTTTCCCCCTCGCTAAACGGCGGGCAGAAGGTTTCCTGGCAAGGCAAGCCGGGATTGAACTTCGGCGCGGGCATCGATCGCTCGCTGCTCACCTCGCACTTCGGAGTGCGGCTCCAGTATCGCGGCCTTTATTCGAAAGCCCCTGATTTTGGTGAGTCGCAGTTGAAGTCGGACAAATACCGCCTGACTTCCGAACCGATGGTCGGACTTTATCTACGCTTTTGATCCGTGATCGTCGCGGCGCGATGGCGGTGACGACGGAAGATGGCGTCGCGCGCGTCTGGCCAGAATTCCAAAAACAGATTGTCGCCTGCGCTCCCGGCGAAGGAGGTCAGCCAACCGGTGAATACTGCCGTTGCATTCACGCTAGGCGCCGGATAATACGTTGGGGTCAGCGCCATCGCGGCTAAATTGCCCAGCGTGTCGGAGTAGTTGAATCCGCTGGTTCCGTTGTCGCGCTGGATCACGAAGACGCGCTCCGCGGCATAGATTCCGCGTGCCTCGATGCTTCCGTAAGCCTTCCGGTAATAGCGCGGGTCCTCTCGGGTCAGCACGGGTAGCAGGCTGTCGGAGAAGAAACGCGCCGAGTTTTGCCGCAGCGCGGCTGCTCCCAGCCTCTCTCCAAAAGCCGCCGAATCGCTGCCGTATTTCGGGTCTCCATCAACAAGCTGCCCCCATCCGGCGGAGAGGAACATCGGAGCCAGGGAAATTGGACGCGCGCCCTCGTGGATCCAATAGAGCATCTTGTCGCGGGCAGAGAGCGGCGGTATGACTTGGCCCGGATCGACAACTCCATCCCATTTCGACGGAGGCTTGGAGCCGGAGTTGGAAGCGTGAGGCGGCAATGGGCCGGGGTTTGGAACCTGCGCCACCTGCGGTGTCGGCGCATCGGGCAGCGACTCTGCAGCGCGGCCGCTCACGGGGAACGCCGCCAGAAAGACGAACATCGTAGCGGCACAAAGGAGCCGCCGGCCCGAAGGTCGACCACCCAAAGACTGACCGGTCCTGCCAGGGAAAAAGCTCTTGAACCGCCGCATATTCCTTTTTTGTAACAAATTGCCAGGTCGCATGGCGATAAGATGCATGGCGAGGTAACTCGTCAGGCACGCGCGGCCAGAGTTCGATTGCGCCTCGCGCCCGCGCTGCCGATACTTGCAGTATGACAAATCAGACCGGAGACGACTTGAGAGACTTCGGCCGCAAGGTCGAAGCGAAGCTCAATGAGAAGATGCCGCGTATTGAGGAAGAAATAAAGAAAGTGATCGCGTACCTCAACGACGAGGTGGTACCGGACGTCAGGGACAATTCCTCGCGCGCGCTGCGAGCGGCCTCCGAGCAGTTGGCAAAGCTGGCCGAACGCCTCGACCGCGGGACCGGTTCCGGACCTGGCCGCGGCACGGGAGGCCATTAGCGTGCGGGTGCGGTGTTTTGCGTTGGCGTGCGGCGCGCTCCTGTTGATTACTGGCTGCGGCCATCGGGAGCGTGTGGCCGCGGCTCCTCCGCCGCCGCCGATCGCGGCTCCGAATCCGGAGCCGGGCCCGGAAGCGGGTGCGGAACAGGTTCCGCCAGTCAGGCCGATTTATTCCGAAGTCGGCATAGCAAGCTGGTACGGGCCTCCTTATAACAGGCGGCGCGGCGCAAACGGCGAAATCTATGACGAAAATGCCGTCACTGCCGCGCACCGAACCTTGCCGCTCGGCTCGCTGATTCGCGTGACCAATCTCACGACCGGGCAGTCGGCCATGATGCACATCACCGACCGGGGTCCGTTTGTTCCCGGTCGCATTCTCGATCTGTCGCTGGGCGCGGCCAAGGAGCTTGGCGTCTGGCGCGCAGGCACAGCGCGGGTGCGCATCGATGTCTACTCAACGCCGAAGCCGATCGACTACGGAGGCCGCTGGTGCGTCCAGATTGGGGCGTTCCCGCGTGCGCGCACGGCGAAGAAGCTCGAAGAGCACCTTGCGGAAGAATACGAGTCGGCGAGCGTAATCGAATTTACCGGCCCCACCGGGCACTGGGTGAGGATTCGTCCGGAAAATGGCGACAAAAGCCGCGCCATTCAGATCGTGAGAACCATCCGGATCAAAGAAGGTGCGGCTTATCTCGTGCGGCTGGATTGAAGGCTAATGCGCGGTACCGCCGTTTTGCAGCAGCTGCCGCTTGCGTTTTCGGCGTTGCCATAAATTGAACGCAAACACCGGTCCGGTGTACATCCGATGAGAACACTTGCGACAGCGCACCGGAAAGCGGAGGATGGCGAGAGACGCAACATCGCCCTTTCGAATATGAGAAAGGCGAAACTTGTTTGCCGTCCGGCATTTGGGACAAATCATAACCTTGCACCTCTGGGTATCCGGGGCAGGACCCGATGTGAGCGAGTTGCGGAGCAGCTTGCTGCCGCCATGGATATTAGACTCAGTTTGCCGGAAATCCATTCCCCTTTTTGCGAATCCATTCCCCATTTTTTAGCAGCGCACCTTCGACGGCAACCACTCCTTCAAACCTCTCCCCGCGTTGGGTTTTTGATGATGGAAAGCACCGACGGGTTGCTTCGCACCAGAACATTTTCGTAGTTTTTCCGGGCAATTTAACGAGTTTTGCGCTAATGTATTCGCAGGCACCCATCCTTGTCGGGATCGGGCTGCCGGGGTGCAATGATGACGTGGGACGTGTCGTTTACGTGTGACATCTGCGGCAAGAAAAAGGGCGAGGCCAACCACTGGTGGATGGTCCTGCTCGGCGATGTCCCATGCTTCGACGAGGGCCAGCCGGCCGTGCGCTTCACACTCCTGCCATGGAACGTCGCGGAGAGCCGAAATCCTGAGATGTACCACCTTTGCGGGCAGGGCTGCGCAACGGCGGCCATGGAGCGATTCATGGCGACCGGCGCAATCGACGCGCCCGACGAAGAAGAAGAGCCCGCGCGGGCTACCGCCTACCGCTGAGCCCTCCGCGGAGATGCTCTAAGAGTCGAAGAGGCCGAGCCGGTTTTCACTGCGGGGGCGGGTACGGTTCACGCCGTCCTGCTTGCCGGGCTTCACTGGCGCAGAGAGAATTCCCAGAATCTCCCGTAGCTCGGTGCGTAGCTTTTGCAACGGCTCTGCCGGTGCCGGGCGCGCTTGCGCGGAGGGCTGGTTGCCGGTCCGGGCAAGCGGAAGTTCGGATTGCGCGAGCTTTTTCGATTCGCGACTTTCCGCTGTGAAGACCTGCCGCGCACCCGCGATGGTGTAACCATCGGCGTACAGCAACTGCTTGATCCGCAGTGCCAACTCCACGTCGCGCCTGCGATAGAGGCGTTGGCCGGTGCCGCTCTTGTTCGGTTTCAATTGTGGAAACTCTGATTCCCAGAAGCGCAGAACATAGGCTTCGACGCCGCATAGCTTGGCTACGTCGCCGATGCGGAAATACAACTTGTCGGGAATGGCCGGAACAGCAAGAGGGGTCGGCGTCCTGCCCGCTTTTTGCGACGTTTGTTTCCTCATTCGCACCTGACCGCGACGCAGTGGTGGCCCCTCATCCATTGGTTCCTGCGCCTGATATTCGCAAGTATAGGCCAGGAAGGCGAAGTCGTGGACCAAATATCAACAGCCCTGAGCGATATCAACAGCTCTGAGCAGAAATCAGCGGCCGCGAGCCGAAATTATTGGAACGGTCGCCGCCCGATTCGCGTATCCTCATCGAGAGAAATTTCCGCGGAGACGCACCGCTATGAAAAAGACCCTCGCCCTGCTTGCAGCCACCGGCCTGTTGCTGGTCGCAGGCTGCCACGTCCAGGTAAACAAAAACTCAGACGGCACCGAAAAGAACGTCAAGATCGAGACGCCGCTCGGCGGACTGCATGTCCGCTCCGGCGATACCAATGCTGCCGACGTCGGGCTCCCGGTCTATCCCGGTGCGAAGATCGCGCCTGACAAAGACGGCGACAAGTCCGCCGATGTGCATATGGGCTTCGGCCAGTGGCAACTTCGGGTGAAGGTGGTCAACTACGATACCTCCGACCCGCAGGACAAGGTGCTCGCCTTTTACCAGAAAGCCCTGGGAAGGTTCGGCGACGTTGTCCGCTGCCAGGGAGACCACGCCGTGGGTACGCCAACCGTGACCCAGGAAGGTCTGGGCTGCTCGAATGCCGACGTCAACGGGCAGGTGAATGTTGGCCACGGGGCCTCCGTATACGTGTCGGACGGCCTGACGTTGAAGGCCGGTTCGCGGCATCACCAGCACATTTTGGGAATTGAGAAAAATGACGGGCCCGGAACCCGGTTTGCGCTGATTGAACTACAACTCCCGGCGGCGATTGATAAGGATTCGTCCAAGAGCGAGTGAGTGCCGAGACGGAAAGCGCGAATATGGCTGCCGGTTGTTCCATGGTGACCTTAAAAGAAAAGTTTGATCTTGAAAATAAAGAACCTAGGAAAATTGGGCCTGAAAACAAAGAACTTCGCCCGGGATTTTTCCCAAAACGAAAGGACACAGCGCAGAGCTGTACCTGGAGAAATCTCTGCTCCTAATTCCAGAATACCGAATCGTCGCATAATCATCTTTATTTACAAGTAGTTTATTATCATCAGCTTACGAGACATTGGACTTGGCAATATTTTGTGGAGAACCCCGGCGGGGAGTCAGCCGCGCGTTATTCCCGCGGACCAAATCGGCCTGGCCTGAGCAACAAAACTGACGGGCAGGCCTTCCGACTTAGAGGACAGTCCTCCGGCCTTCTGCCCCGAGGGGACCCAAAGGATGCCCTCATGAAGATTCTGCGTTTGTTGCGAAACGTCTCTCTGATCGCTGGACTTGTCGCTCTCTCCAGTGCCGCCTTTGCTCAAATCAGCGTATCCATCACCATCGCTCCTCCGGAGTTGCCGATCTACGAGCAGCCCGAATGTCCAGCACCGAATTACATCTGGACGCCAGGCTACTGGGCCTGGGGCGGCGACGGCTATTACTGGGTACCTGGGGCTTGGGTGGAGGCTCCGGCGCCCGGCCTGCTATGGACCCCTGGGTACTGGGGCTGGAGCAATACCGGCTATGACTGGAACCCCGGCTACTGGGGGCCGCAGGTGGGCTTTTACGGCGGCGTGGATTACGGCTACGGCTATTCCGGCGACGGCTACTACGGCGGGCGCTGGGAGGGAAACCGGTTCAGTTACAACACCGCGGTGTCCCGTGTGAACCGCACTGTCATTCGCAACACCTACGTCAACCGCACCGTAATCCGCAACAATAATCGCCGCCGGGTGAGCTTCAATGGCGGGCACGGCGGCATCCAGGCGCGTCCTAACCAGACGCAAACGAGGGCAAGGCGCGACAAACGTTTTGGCCCGGTGGCTGCGCAGGAGCACATGGTCAGCCTGGCTCGCGGCGAACGGCAGAACTATGCCAAGGTGAACCATGGAGCGCCTCCGCACGCGGCACTGCAGCGCCCGGCAAAGACAGCGGCGGAATTCCGTCGCGCCGTTCCCTCGCGCGGCGTGCGTTCAGGAGCGGCAAAGCCCGCAGCAAAACCGAGTCCCGCCAACCGAAGGGGAACAGAGGCCGCGCCAAGAACGAGAAATGAAGTGGCCAGACCCGGAGCTCGGCCGGGCGCGAAATCCGAAGCTCACCCTTCGGCACACCCTACCGGACGCACCGGCACCCATTCCGCCGCACGACCCGCCCCTACGTCCGGAAGCGAACATCGTCCGGCGGCAAAGCACGAAACCAAGTCCCACGCTCCTGCCTCTAATGTGCGCCGTGTGAATCCAGCGATCCGGTCCGAAAACCGAGCTCCGGCGCATACGGCCACGCCAGCGCACAATGCCAGACCCGCAAACCACCACGAGACGCGGCCCGCGCCCAAGTCGGAAAGTCACCCCGCTGCCCGCCCCGCGCCCAAGTCAGAGGCCAGACCAGCTCATCATACTGAGGCTCGGCCCGCGGCTCGTCCGGAAAACCGGTCGGAAGCACGGCCCACGCCGCGCCCCGAAAACCGGCCGCCGAACCGGCACGAAGCCAGACCCGCCCCCAAGCCGCAGGCGCGGCCTCAGCCGAGGCAGGAAGCGCGGCCTGCCGCAAGGCATGAAGCAAAGCCGGAATCGCATGCCGCTCCGCGGAAAGAGGCGAAGCCGGAGCATCATGAAGAGAAGCCGCACGCCTGAGCCCGCGCACGGCAGTTGGATGTTTCCACAGGGGCCTGCAAACCCGGCCCTTGTGGTTTGATCGTCTATGCCGAGGCTTGGCCGTTTCCGCTGCTGAAGAGGTCCCGAATCGCCAGAGCACAGTTGCGCATGGAATATCGCGCGTGGAAGGTGGCGAAGGCGCGTTCGCCCATCGCGGACTTTTCCGCTTCGCTTAGAGCGAACCAGCGCGTGAGCAGCGACCGGGTTCCTTCGAGCGTATCGGGCTCGATCAGCCCGCAGCGATCCTCTTCGATCTGCGGCCAGAGGTTCACCTGGTTCGAGATCAGCGCGGGACGGCCACAGGCCAGAGCCTCAGCCACAACCACCCCGAAATTCTCCTGGTGCGACGGCAGGACCATGGCTTCCGAGGCGCGGATGGCTCCCCATTTCGCGTCGCCGGTCAGCAGACCGGGCCAGTGAATTCGTCCGACAATGCCCAGCCGCTCGGCGGATGCCATGAGCTGGGACTGCAGGCCGGTCTGGTCGGGGCCGGCGATCACCAGATCCACATTCTGATAGAGCGGCGCAATCGCGGCGAACGCCTCGACGAGCAGATCGCAGCCTTTCTTCTCGTGAATGCGCGAGAGAAACAGCAGGAAACGCCGGCCCGCCAGTTGCGGCAGCTTGGATAGAAACGCCCGCCGCTGCGCTTCCTCGTCCGGCGGCGGTCCATTGGTTCCGTAAGGCACGACGAGGCTGGTCCACTTGTTGGGCCGAAAGCTTTGCGGAGCCAGTTCGCTCTCAATGCGGCTGGTGAAGAGGACGCTTTTCGCATCACGCAGCACCGGATATTGAATGGGCCAGTAGAGGCGCTTCTTCAAGTGCTTCGGCGGATAGCGCCGCTGGAACCAGGGATCAAGCATGCCGTGCGTGAAGACTGCGTAAGGAACGTGGCCACGGGCGGCGCGGGCGGCGGCCAGTGCGGGATAGCTCCAGATGGCATGGGCGACGACGCCGTCAAAACGGGCGACATTGCCCGCGAGCCAATCGCGAAGCCGCAGTGAAAAGCCATACTTTCCCCCGTGCCAATCCATAGCGTGGACCTGCGCGGCGAAGTTGCCGATCCAGTCTGCATCCGAAGCGTCGAGACAGGCGATTTCGGCTTCCACTCCAACCTCAGGATAGGCGCGCACGAGCTGGCGCAGCGCCTCCGCAGGCCCGCCACTGGCGGGAGAAAGGCTGGGGATAACGTGGAGTATTTTCATGCAGGCGGGTCTGGAGAAAATTATAGCTGTGCCGCTGACGCTCCCCTTACCCGATAGGCTGAGTACGAAGATGCATTTTATTTGGTATACAACGCCTGTCCTCCGGGATTAAACTTTGCTACGTTCGCGAACCGAACCACACTCGTCCCGCAACAGCAGTCGCATGAAGCCGATGACTCGGCTCACGCACTCCACTTGGAAAGGACTTTTTGAAAATGCGTGCTCAGATGCGAAGGGTTGCAACGTTTATGGGAGCGGTCGCGATGGTGGGCTCGGCGCTCGGCGCAACGACTCCTGCAATTCCCGCGACTTCAGAGGGAGCGAAGATGCCCTCGGTCGTAGAGCAGTACTCTGCCAACCGCATGAGCCTGGCGCGCACCTATCAAGTGAGGATTTCTCCGGTCCGTTCCGCGCGCATGGAGAAGTTCTACCGCAACGAGCTGGCGATGCTGGACGGCATGAACTTTGACAGCCTGTCGCATGAAGATCAGGTCGATTACGAACTGCTGAGGCTCAAATGCGACTCCCAACTGCACGAGCTTGCGCTGGAGAAGAAGGAAGACGCCCAGATGGAGCCTCTGCTGCCTTTCGCGCCCGCGATTGAAGAAATGATGACCGGGAAGCGGCTGATGCAGCGTCCTGATGCGCAGAAGAGCGCGAAAATGCTGGCCGATATGGTGACGCAGATCGAGGCCACGGAAAAGCAACTGGACCCGGGCCGTCACGGTGCTCCGGGTGCGGAGTCGAGTCCAAAAATCGACCCGTTCGTCGCCAATCGCGCCGTCCTTGCCACCTTTGAGCTGCAGAGAAACCTGCACGACTGGTTCAGGGAATACAACGGCTATGATCCGGACTTCACCTGGTGGGTGGATCTTCCCTACAAGAACGCCGATAAAGCACTGACCGAATACGCCACCTTCCTTAAAGAGCAGCTGGTGGGCATCAAGCCTGGCGATAAGACGACCATCATCGGCGACCCGGTGGGGCGCGCCGCGCTCATGGCCGATCTTGCCGACAACATGGTTCCTTACACGCCGGAGCAGCTGATCGCCATTGCGCAGACCGAGTACGACTGGTCGCTGAAGCAGATGCTCGAGGCGTCACGCGAAATGGGATACGGCGACAACTGGCACGAGGCCGTCGAAAAAGTGAAAGAGATGCATGTACCGCCGGGCGAACAGCCACAGGTGATTAAGAATCTGGTGGATGAAGGCATCGATTTCGCCAAGAAGAAAAACCTGGTAACGATTCCTCCGATGGCTGAGGAAACCTGGCGCATGATCATGATGACGCCCCAGCGCCAACTGGTGAACCCGTTCTTCACGGGAGGAAATGAGATCAGCGTCTCGTATCCCACCAACACCATGACCATCGCCCAGCGGATGCAGAGCATGCGCGGCAACAGCACGCCGCTTTCCCATGCCGAGGCCTTCCACGAGATGATTCCCGGGCACTTCCTGCAGTTCTACATGATGGCCCGTTACCGGCCCTACCGTCGCGCCTTTATGACGCCTTTCTGGGTGGAGGGCAATGCCTTCTGGTGGGAGATGCTGTATTACAAGGACGGCTATCAGGCCACTCCGGCGGAACGGGTGGGAGCGCTGATGTGGAGGATGCACCGCTCGGCGCGCATCATCTTCACGATGAATTTTCACCTTGGCAATTGGACGCCGCAGCAATGCGTGAAGTACCTGATGGACAACGTCGGCTGGGACGTGGACAACGCAACGGCGGAAGTGCGGCGCAGCTTCAACGGCTCCGTGGGGCCGCTGTACCAAATCGCTTACATGGTGGGGGCGCTGCAATTCCGCGCTCTGCACGAGGAACTGGTGGGCTCCGGAAAGATGACGGAGAAACAGTTCGCTGATGCGGTTCTGCATGAGGGACCGATGCCGATAGAGATTCTGCGCGCGGACCTGGAGAATGGGAAGCTGACCAGGGATTATCAGACGCAGTGGAAGTTCTACGGGCCGAACCCGACGCATCCCTAATGCATCACCAAAGCCGCATCGCGAAGGCCGCGCAGGCGATTTGCCCTCGTCTGCGCGACCTTGCCGCGAGGGCTTTCATTCAGAAGGCTTTTCGCGTTTCGCAGTGTCAGCGAGTTCGCCGGGCTCCTGGGCTTCATGGCGGTGGGAGCCTGTGCGGCGGCCTCTGATGAGTCGTCGGACTACGACGAGGGCAACGGCGAGAAGACCGAATTCGATGAGTCGCAGCATGGGTCCTCCGTCAAGCCGTCAAGACTGGCGGTAGTGGTGCAGTTTGAATTTCCACAGGGGTGGCGAGTTTGGTTCTTACGGTGGGATGATTGAGGAATGACAAAACCAACGCTGATCTATCCACCCTCCTTGACGGGAAAGTGCTCACACTGCAATGAGACGTTCTCCATCCCCTCTGAAACTCCTGAAACTGAGAGGGGCAACGCATTGCTTCGGGAATTTCACAAACACGTCAGCGAGAAGCATCGACCCGAAGAGGACTTCAGCCAGGCCGCCGCGCGGATCGTCAGGGAAGCGACCGAAAACAAGTAATCAGCTTGCCGGACGGGGGCGAGACATATAGCAAACGACCTTGCCGTAGGTAGGACCATTTACTGCATCTTCCGTATCATGCTGAATATCCTCAAAAACACCTAGTTTGCTTGTCCATTTGCCGGAGACAAGTTGAAGGGCCGCATGGGTCGGCATCCTCGTTCCGTCAGCGGCTTCAATACCAAAGATGGCTATCTTTTCCAAGGCGGTCTGCAACGATGAATTGAGGCACAGTTGGTATTCGAGCGTGGCGTACGCCTGCATGAAGGCTTCGAAAGTAACCTCTCTGGGAACACCTTCGGGCCAGAAATACGCTTGTGCGGGAACAGGCCACCACCACTTAGAATCCACTCCTGCGGCCCACGCGATACAGTTGTATCGCTTGCTCATGGGGCTTGTGACTTCGCAATTGTCTTGAGTCAAATGTGGAAGTTCACTCGGGGGCCACTTACCCAGCATACCCCTCGCTTTCAGACCACTCTATCCAAGACTGAGCCATTTTCACAGTGTCGCCTCGATCCTCCGGTTTGACGGGATTAGTTGCAGTGATAGCGCCAAGCGCCCAAAACCAGTGGTCAGGATCATTCCCCTCCGAGCGAAGTTGTGCAATTAGAAGAGGAACCGCTTCTTCCCCCATTCCGATAATGCTCTGGTATGCAGGCTTCATCGAGGCTTCCGTAATCGAAGATCGCACTCCGCGTTCACCTTGCCATTGTCGAACGAGCTTTTGAAATTTGATCCACTGTACAGCCTTCGAGTCAGCAACGAACTGGGTCTTAACAGAATTACCGTAAAAAATAACCGTCCCGTTGTTGCCATTTGCGATTACAAACTGCGTGGGCGCAGGTTGCAATGTTCCCGTATAACACCAGGTCGTAACGCATACCGTCGCAGTAACAATGAACTCCGCCGCGAAGGGTACGACGTACTTGAATCGGATCATGACTGATTAGCCTTTCCGGGAGTAGCGGCACCCTTTTTTAGATGGGGCAGTATGCTCGCCACCACCATCGTCTGAGTGGACTTTAGCGCGTAGAGTGGATTCCCCTCCGGATCGTATTGGCCGTCCACGCGAATTGCCGCCAACACGGTGGGCTTGACACGAAGGACCGTTCCATCTTCTAGCGAAACCTCTGACCACCGCTCAGTAGACTCTTTGACCGGAATCTCTACCCCGGAAAATTCTCCGGTGGGCAGTCTGATCGTTGTTCTCTTCTCTGCCATTTTCAAGCTCCCTGCTCAGCATTATCGGCAACCGAGCTCTTATTCTTCACTTTGTCCCAGCGCGCGATCACGGCGTTTCTGGCACTCTCGCTGCGCTGCTCAGGGGTCATGTTGGCGGCTCGTGCTGGGCCACCCTTCTTTCCACCTTTTCGCCCTAAGGCCACAGCATAAGGGTTTTTTCTCTTTTTTGCCATACTTTATGCTATACGTGAGCGGTCAGGAAAAGTCAAGCAAATTTACCTTGACTTATACGTGAGCGGTCACGTAATATACGTTTATCATGAATTGTCTCAGTACAGCAAGGCGCGTCCAAGTGGTTTCGGCTCTCGTAGAGGGCGCTTCGATCAATGCAACCTGCCGCATGACAGGCGTGGCGAAGCATACTGTACTCAACCTGCTTGAGGACTTGGGCTGCGCTGCCGCCGAATATCATCACCGCAATGTGCGCGGGCTTCGCGTTCGTCGTCTCCAATGTGACGAAATTTGGGCCTTTTGCGGAGCGAAGGCGAAGAACACTACGCTCGAACAGAAAGCGGCAGGTTGGGGAGATGTGTGGACATGGACGGCAATCGATGCCGATACCAAGCTCATCGTCTCCTACCTCGTCGGCGGACGTTCAACGGGCTGGGCGGTGGACTTTATGCAGGATTGCTCGGAGCGCATCATCGGCAAACCGCAGATAACAACTGACGCGCACAAGCCATATCTGAAGGCTGTAGAAGAAGCGTTTGGCGGCGATGCGGATTATGCCATGCTTCATAAGGTCTATGGCTATGAAGCGACTGACACCCGCTACAGTCCTGCGACGTGCATTGGCTGCGATATGAAAACCGTGAGCGGCGTTCCCGACCCTAAGCATGTCAGCACCAGTTTCGTAGAGCGCCAGAATCTCACAATGCGGATGGGTATGAGGCGTTTCACAAGGCTCACAAACGGATTCTCAAAGAAGCTGGAAAACCACGGCCACGCGGTCGCACTGTATTTTCTCCATTACAACTTTTGCCGGATTCATAAGACGCTACGGGTGACACCCGCGATGGAAGCGGGGATTGCGGATCACGTCTGGTCTTTGGAAGAGTTAATCGGACTGCTATACGAAAGGAAAGAATTGCGGGCTGCGTAGGACTTCGGGAATTAGGGACAATCTTCGGGTTTTATGGGAGTTTCGCTTGATTTTCTCCTCAACCCGATGAATACTGAAAGTCAGCCTTCAGAAGGGAGGGCCAACAACACGAACGCCCCGACTGGAATCAGGGCGATGAACAAATTCAAAATTCGTGCCGTGCGGGATCGTACTTGCATTCTCAGCGTACCGCTGAATCGCTCCCGCGTCAACTGAAAACCTCCCCGCAGGTACATGGGGCGTCATTGCGTCTCAACTTGGACGCGGGAGAATTCCCGTGAAAATGAAATTCATTCTTCCTACGCTGGTCATGTTGGCCAGCATCGCCATCACCCCAAACTTGTTCGCACAGGCCCCAGGCGCCTACCGTCCAGGTCAGACTATCTCCTTCAAAGTCACCTTCGCTGGACCTGATGCCGACAAGCTGACAAATGCGCACTTGTACTTTAGACTTGTCACGCCTATTCACAATGATCAACAGGCTTTCGGCACACAGCTGGGGCTTGACCAATCAAAACAAATAAGCTCCGGACAGTTCGAGGTTTCGGTCAAAGTTTCCGAAACTATGGCGAGCGGCACATTCAAGCTGTTTCAAGCGAATGCGGGTCCCAATCATATAGGTTTCGTCTACCAGGATGGACTACCCGATTTATCGGTCACAATCAAGAATCCAGCGCACTTCATAAAGCCTGAGTTGAAAGGTATTACGGAAACCTCGGAGCCTTAGTTCCTTTAGCGCCCCCATGGCACTCTTGATTCAGGAATATTCCGTTCTTTGTCGGAGGATACATAGTGATCACGTATCCCTGATGAAGGGCGGAGAGTATCGCTTTCCCGAACTCGGCGTCATTGAAGCCGCTCGTCTCGCCTCCCAGCTCCAAGTAGCCAGAAGTAGAAGTTGTGCATGTTCCCGCAGCAATCGGCTCGCCGGGGATCCCCGTTATGCTCGTCAATTTCGCGTACTTGGGCTGCTGGGCAAGCAGCATTAGAGCACACGCGGTTGTGATCGCCATGAAAACAACGGGCTTTATTTTTAGTTGCATTTGGGCACACTCCGTGAGATGAGTTGTGTGCCGCACAAGATCAGAGGGGCCGCGCCAGCAGCGCGGCTTTCTTCATTTCTGCTCTAAATTAGCACCAGATCTCAAACTGCACCACTACCAGACTGGCACAGCATTGCCGCGAGCAGCGCGGTTCTGGGCCCCAGTTCTCGCAGCAGGACTGACTCATTCAACGCGTGCGCGCCTTCGCCCACCGCGCCCATTCCATCCAGCGTGGGAATGCCCAGCGCCGCGGTAAAGTTGCCATCCGATCCGCCTCCTGTCGAGGCTTCGCGCAGGTCGAAACCCATCCCCGCCGCCAGCTTCGCCGCCTGCCGGTAGAGCGCCACCGTGGCCGGTGCGCGCTCCATGGGTGGACGGTTCAGCCCGCCCTCTACCTTCAGGACGCAGGCTTTGTCGTGAACACGCAAATCCCTGATGCGCCGGTCAAGTGGAGAAAAGTCCGCGGCGCGCACGACACGCGCGTCGATCTCCGCCCATGCTTCGGCGGGTACGACGTTTGACCGCGTTCCCCCCTGGATGGTTCCGACATTGACGGTGATGCCGCGTCTGAACCCAGTGCATGCTTCAATGGCGGAGACCTGCCGCGCCAGCTCGGCAATGGCGGAGTGACCGTGCCCGAAACTTACGCCACTGTGCGCGGCCACTCCAGTTACATGCACGCGGTATCCGGCGACGCCCTTGCGGGCCGTCTTGTATGCGCCTTCGACGCCTTGCGCGGGTTCGAGCACATAAACGGCTTCGCAGCGGCGGGCGATCCTTTCGGTAAGAGAGCGCGAGGCGGAACTGCCGGTTTCCTCATCACTTGTGAGAAGCAAGATGACCGGGAGGTGAGGGAGCTTTTCGGCCTGCAGGAGGTCGAGAGCGGTGAGCGCCATGGCGACACCGGCCTTCATGTCAAAAATGCCCGGCCCCCAGGCCCGGCCCTTTTCGATCCTGAAAGGCATTTGAGCAAGCGTGCCGAGCGGCCATACCGTGTCGAGGTGCCCGAGCAACAGGATGGGCTTTGCGGCGTTTCGTCCGCCCTTTTGGGGGCCGAAGCGGGCTTCGAGGATATCTCCGGCGCTGCTCCTTCGGTGGCGCCGGATAGTCGCGCCGCGGTTCGCAGCGGCCTGTGCGGTGAAGTCGAGGCAGCGGTCGAATGCGGCTTTTTCGTCGCTGGGGGACTCAAATTCGACAAGACCCTGAAGCAGCCGGAGAAGGCCTTTTTCGCGCGATTGCGCTTGTTTCAGCAGGTTGATTCGCTTGTAACTAATTGCTGCTTCAGGCATTTCTTACCTTGTCACCCCGCTATGGGCGAAATCGAGATTGTGCGGTTTTGAATCGAAACTGTGGCTAATTCGCCACAATGAAACTTCTTGCCGCACGAGTAGTCTATGCCTTCGTACCGTAAATGAGGTACGAGGGATTCTGATTTTGAATGAATCATCGCACTTTGAACATACGATCGCGGACGCCGTCAGCTTTTCCGGCATAGGCCTTCACAGTGGGGTGCCGGTTTTGATGCGGCTGCTGCCGGCTCCTGCTGGATGCGGGATTCTCTTCCGCCGCACAGATCTCGACAATTTTGAGATTGCCGCGACGGGACGCAACGTTGCCAAGGTGAGCTACGCCACCAGCCTGATGCGCAAGGGCGTGCTGATCCAGACCACCGAGCACCTGCTGTCGGCGCTGATCGGCCTCGGTGTCGATAACGTAATTGTGGAGCTGGACAACCTGGAGTTGCCCATCCTCGACGGCAGCGCGCTTCCCTATGTTGAGGCGTTCCAGTCAATTGGCTTGAAGACGCAGCGGCGGCGGCGCGAGTATCTCCGCATTCTGAAGAGCCTGGAGGTTCGCGACGGCGACAAGTTCATCGGCGTCTATCCGGGCGAAGGATACAGCGTTTCCTACAAAATCGATTTCCCCACGCCGATTGGGCAGCAGGGGTTTGCGGTCGATCTGGCGACCCGCGACTATGCCGTGCAGATCGCTCCGGCGCGGACCTTCGGCTTCAAAGAAGATGAATCGATGTTGCGGAACATGGGGCTCATCCGCGGCGTCTCGGAGCAAAGCGCGATTATTTTGAACCGGCAGCGCGTGCTCAACGGCCCGCTGCGCTTCAGCGATGAGTTTGTCCGCCACAAGGTACTCGATCTGATCGGCGACCTCGCGCTGGCGGGACATCACATTTTAGGTCACGTGGTTGCCGAACGCGCCGGACACGCGATGCACACCGCACTGGTTTCTCGGCTGATGAAAGACCGCTCCGCATGGGCGCTGACCACCATGGGCGCGGAGAAAAAGCAGCGCGAGAAGGTAGCCGCCCGTGCGGCCGGAACGCTGGTTACGGTCTGAGATTGCTGTCTTCTCCACTCGCGGCCAACTCCAGCGGAGCATCTTCGACGGCCTGCTCGATCAGCACCATTGGGATTGCCTTGGATGGCTTGACGCCAAGGGTCTTCAGCATCTCCGCCTGACGGATGGCGTTGCCCCTTCCGGTGGAGAGCTTCTTAACGGCTTCGTCGTAGCTGTCACGCGCCTCGCCTATTTTTTTCCCGACGGCTAGAAGGTCTTCCGCAAAGGCGGCGAGCTTGTCATACAGTTCTTTGCCGCGCCGGACAATCTCCTGATGGTTTTTCGCCTGGTTCTCCTGCCGCCACAGATGCGCGACGGTGCGCAGAACGAAGAGCAGTGAGGTTCGGCTGACCAGGAGAATGTTCTTGCTCCACGCTTCTTCCCAGAGATCGTCATCGCTGGCAAGGGCGAGCATGAAGGCAGGCTCAATTGGGACAAACATCACTACACAGTCAAGCGAGTTGAGCTGATAGAGCGACTGGTAATCACGTTTTGAGAGCTCATTCACATGGTTGCGCACGGACGCCATGTGACGGGAGAGAGCGGCCTTCCGCGCACCATCATCTTCCGCCCGGCAATATTCGTCGTAGGCGTTGCAGGAGACTTTGGAGTCGATGACGATGTGGCGACCTTCGGGGAGATAGACGATCACATCCAGTCGAGCCCTGCGCCGACCGTCCTCGTTGGGCTGCTCGCGGGTGAAGCTTTCCTGGACGCGGTATTCGCAGCCTTTGTGCAGACCGGAGGCTTCGAGGATTCTTTCCAGCACGAGTTCGCCCCAGTCGCCCTGCACTTTCGACGACCCCTTCAGAGCGGTGGCGAGATTGTTCGCATCCTGCGAGAGCTGCGTATTCAGGGCGCTGAGCTGGTCCAGTTGGGCTTTCAATGCCGTGCGTCCTGCCACATTATCGTTTTTTAGATTCTCCACTCCCTGCTGGAATTCTCCGAACTTATCCTTCAGGGGATTGAGCAGATTTCCGATATTGGTCTGGTTTTGCACGGTGAATTCTTTGGAGTTTTCTTTGAGGATGTCGCCAGCCAGAGCCTTGAACTGGTTGGAGAGTTCGTTGCGGGCGTTCGTGAGGAGATCGAGTTTCTCCTGCGCGCTCTTCTGCTCGTTTTCAAGTGTCAGGCGCAGGGCAGCGAGGTCGATATGCGCGGAGGAAAGATCATTGCGCAGGCGGTTGTTTTCAATGCGGAATTCTTCAATGGCGTTCCCCGCGCGTTCCGCGTCCTTTTCAAGCCGCGTGCGCGCTTCAGTGAGTTTTGCGATCTCTTCGCGCTGGCTGGCGTCGCGCTCGGCGGCTGTCTGCTGTTGAGCGGTCAACTCCTGGCGGCCTGAGTCGCGCTCGCGCTGAGTGGATTCGAGGGTGACGGCGCGCTCGGCAAGCTGCTGTTCAAGTTGCGCTGCGCGCTGGCGCTGGGCTTGCTCGCGGCTTCGCCCGAGCGTCCACGCGATGAGGAATCCAAGCGCGAGCCCGACAGCAAATGAAATTGTGATTTCAGGGAGCATGGCCTGACTATAAACCCGCCTCGCCGCTTCCGTGATTGCTCCTGTGGGTACCCCGACCCGCGACCAGCGGAAGCGGCCACTAGACCGCGTTCAGCAGTTCGAGAATCGCATACGCCCGGACGGCCAGTCCGGCGTGTGCCCAGGCGGCCAGCACCCTGGGCGGACGAGTCCTTGCCGGGACGGCCAGTCCTCAGTAGACTTGGAGTTTCGGGGCAGCGGAAGTTGTGCCAACGCGTTCGTGTGTCGATTCGGCTCCGAAGCAATTTCAGGAACTTACGAGGAGAAACAAATGGCCGCAGCAGTGGATGAGAAAGTAAAGCAGATTATCGTCGAGCAACTACAGGTGGACGAGGCAGAAGTCACGCCCGGCGCATCCTTTCAGGAAGATCTTGGCGCCGACTCGCTCGACGTGGTCGAGCTTGTGATGCAGTTTGAAGAAGCGTTTGACATTGAGATTCCCGACGAAGACGCCGAGAAGATCAAGACCGTTAAGGACGCGATCGACTACATCGACAAGAACGCGAAAGGCGGCAAATAACTTTGCAGCGGCGCGTCGTCGTCACGGGACTCGGGTTGATCTGCGCGGTGGGCGACACCGCGCCTGAGACCTGGGAAAACCTGCTGGCCGGCAAGAGCGGGATGGCTCCCATCACGCAGTTTGATGCCAGCGGCTTTCCGGTAACCTTTGCCGCTGAGGTGAAGGACTTCGATCCGCTGAATTTCGTGGAGAAGAAGGAAGCGCGCAAAATGGGGCGCTTCATTCATCTTGCTCTGGCGGCAACGCAGGAGGCGATCGAAACCTCCGGCCTGAAGATCGACGCCTCAAACGCGGAACGCTGTGGCGTGTTTATTGGCTCCGGCATTGGGGGGTTCGAGATTATCGAGCGTGAACACTCCAACCTGCTCACCGGCGGCCCGCGCAAAATATCTCCTTTTTTTATTCCGGCGGCCATTGTGAACATGGCGGCCGGGCATGTAAGCATTAAATATGGAGCCAAAGGGCCGATTTCCGCGACTGCTACGGCCTGCACCACCAGCGCCAACTCCATTGGCGACGCCTACCGCATCATCGAGCACGGCGATGCAGACGCGATGATCGCCGGCGGGTCGGAGGCGGCGGTCACGCCGATGTCAGTCGGCGGATTCGCGGCCATGCGCGCTCTCTCCACACGCAACGATGAGCCGCAGCGCGCCAGCCGGCCGTTCGACAAAGATCGTGACGGATTCGTAGTGGGCGAAGGCGCGGGCATTCTTATTCTGGAAGGACTGGAGCACGCGAAGGCCCGCGGCGCAAAGATTCTGGCGGAGATCTGCGGCTACGGCATGAGCGCCGACGCCTACCACATGACCGGCATCGCCCCTGGAGGCGAAGGCGCGCAGCGCAGCATGAGGGCCGCGCTGCGCGACGCCAAAATGCAGCCCCAGGAAATCGACTACGTGAACGCCCACGCCACATCCACTCCGCTGGGCGACGGCAACGAGTCGCGCGCGCTGGAGGTCGTCTTTGGCGAACACGCGATAAGCCACAAACTCAAGGTCAGTGCGACCAAGTCGATGACCGGGCATTTGCTGGGCGGCGCGGGCGGTCTCGAAGCCGGGATCACCGTGATGGCGCTGATGCACCAGAAGATTCCGCCGACCATCAACCTTGAAAACCCGGACTCCGACTGCCGCCTAGACTACACTCCCATGGTGGCGCGCGATGCGAAGATTCAGGCCGCGCTATCGAATTCGTTCGGGTTCGGCGGAATCAATGGGTCGCTGATCTTCCGGCGGTGGGAATAGGACTGGCCGTCCGGGCGACTGCTTCGTGTGGCCGACCAGCTACAATCGCCTCATCTATGTCCACGACCGTTCGCTCGTTTTCCAAGATCAATCTGGGGCTGGCTATTGGGCCGGTTCGGGCGGATGGTTTTCATTGGCTGACGACACTTTACCAGACGCTCGCGGCGCATGATCTTGTTACGGTGACGCTGCGGCCCGCAGCCGCGACTCGTGTTTCGCTCACTTGCAACGACCAGCGCGTCCCCTGCGATGAGCGCAACACTGCCTATCAAGCAGCCCTTCTCGCGCTGCGATCCGCGAACATCACGGCGGATGTGTCCATTCACATCGAGAAGAGACTGCCGGTGCAGGGCGGCCTGGGCGCGGGTTCGGCGAATGCGGCGGCGGCTCTGATCGCTTTGGAGCGAGAGCTTCGCGTGCATGGCATGACGATGCTTTCCAGGGCGGAACGCCTGCAGATCGCGGCTGAAGTTGGCTCCGATGTGCCGCTCTTTCTGATTGGCGGTGCGGTGCTGGGCCTGGGGCACGGCGAAGAAGTCTATCCCATGCCGGATTTTCCTGTGACACCATGCGTCCTGGCGCTGCCGGAGATCGGCGTCTCCACGCCGGAAGCCTTTCGCGAATGGGATGCTCGGCACGAGGTCGGCCCCGAGAGCCTGGAGGGCCATCCCGAACGCGACATGCGCGCACCGTTTGCATTCTGGAATGTCGCGGCGGCGGCGACTCCAGCGGTCGCATCGCAATTGACCCCTGCACCCCCTTCCAGTAGACTGAATACGTTGAGTCGGTCACTCGCGTCCGCATTCTGCGAGCCGCACTCCTCCGGTGTCTTCGCTTCGGGCGCAGACCTTGTGCTGAATCCGCTTCTAGCGCTTGTCCGAACCGGGATTGAAAACGACTTTGAAGCAGTCGTCTTTCCTCAGAATCCCCTGTTCGGTGAAATCAAGCGCGTGCTCGCGATCTCGGACCGTCCGGAGCTTGCGGCTGTGTGCGCGGCGTTGTCTGGTTCCGGATCGGTGCTGTTTGGCCTCTATGCAACGAGGTCAGCAGCGGATGCGGCGGAGGAGCGGCTGGCGAAGCTGGGCGTGCGGTCGATGCGAACAGAAACTTTGCCGAGGGAAGCTTATTGGCAGCGGATGATGGCTGATGAGGCGGCCAGCTAAGAAGCGGGCAGCGAAAGTCGGGTCAGCGAGAAAGCTGCCAGCAGGTTTTGAAGCTAATGGCTAGAAACTAATGGCCAATAGCTGTCGGTACTGGGCGATCGACTAATGGTAGGTCAAGTGCCTTTCCGCCCAGCGCGGCCAAAAGCGGGCCACGCCGGGGACCGGTCGAGAGCGGTGGGTGAACTGATTTTGTAGTGTTGGGCGATCGACTAATGGTAGGTCAAGTGCCTTTGGAGCACTTTGTCCAGGTTCGAATCCTGGTCGCCCAGCCAGTTTGGGGAAAGGCTCCGGCGCAACCCACCGGAGGGCGCTGGCGGGAGTTGCGCCAGTGAAACATCAAGGCAGGGTCATCAGGGCAAACCAGCCCAGGAGAATCTTGTGAAGGGCGAAACGGTATTGGAAGCAGCTTCGGAAACAACGAATTCAGGAACGAGCGCGGCAGCACCAGCAGCAAGCGCAGTCGCCAAGCCTGCTGACGGCAAACCGGCGCAGGAGAAAAAACGGTCGCGTCAGTACGCGGAAGACAAGCGGTTCAAGATTTTCTCGGGCTCCGCCAATCGCGTGTTGGCGCTCGAAATCTGCAAGCATATTGGCGTCGCACTCGGTGAGACCCGGATCCAGCGTTTTGCCGACGGCGAGGTTTATGTCCAGTTGCTCGAAAACGTTCGCGGTGCGGATGTGTTCGTGGTGCAGCCCACCTGCTATCCGGTGGACCAGCACCTGATGGAACTGCTGATCATGATTGACGCGATGAAGCGCGCGTCGGCACGTCGCATTACCGTGGTCGTTCCGTATTACGGCTACGCGCGGCAGGATCGCAAGGACCGTTCCCGCGTGCCGATTTCGTCCAAGCTGGTGGCCGACCTCCTGACCACGGCCGGTGCGAACCGCGCTTTGTTCATGGACCTGCACGCGGCGCAGATTCAAGGGTTCTTCAATATTCCGGTGGACCATGTGTTCGCCAGCCCGGTGATGGTGAGCTACTTCCGGGAGTTGAATCTGCCGAATCTCACGGTAGTTTCGCCGGACGCGGGGGGCGTGGAACGCGCACGCTTCTTCGCAACCAAGATGGCCGCACCGCTGGCGATTGTCGACAAGCGCCGGACGGACATGAACGTGACGGAAGTGATGCACGTGATCGGCGATGTACGGGGCCAGACCTGCCTCATCCTTGACGATATTGTGGACACTGCCGGAACGCTGGTAAAGACCGCCGACGCGCTGCTGGAGCAGGGTGCGACGAAGGTTTATGCATGCGCTTCGCATGCCGTGCTTTCAGGCCCGGCCATCGAGCGCATCACAAATTCGCGGCTGGAAGAGCTGGTGGTTACCGACTCGATTCCCCTCCGCGAAGAGGCTCAGAAGTTAGCAAAGATCAAGGTGCTTTCGGTCGCCGGCCTGCTGGCCGCAACGATCGAGAACATCCACATGGAGACCAGCGTCAGTTCGCTGTTCAACTAAAGGGATTACCAAGCCGTGGCGCAAGCCGCGAAATCCAATGAACTGGAAGGTTCAGAAAGAAGGGAGCGGAAAGAGACAGGCGGACGAATGGAAAAGTGAATAGTGTTGAAAGCCATTCTTCAATCCCTGAATCCTGATTTCTGTTTCGCCGTGCCCGAAGGAAAAGGACAAATGATCAATCAGGAAGTCGTAGCAGCAACGCCCCGCGAGGGCAGGTTCAACAAAAACGCAGCCCGGCGCGTACGCGCCAAGGGCCGGATTCCCGCCGTAGTCTATGGCGCGGCCGAGCCGGCCGTGGCCATCGAGGTCGATCCCAAGCAGATTTCGAGAATCCTGCATTCAGAAGCGGGCTACAACTCGATTTTCGATCTGGAAATCAACGGGTCAACCGCGAAGTCGAAAGCCATGATCGTCGACTGGCAGTACGAGCCGATCAAGGGTTCGCTGCTGCACATCGATCTGAAGCGCATCGCGCTGGACAAGGCCATTCGCGTCGAGGTCCCGATACAGCTTGTCGGGGTAGCCACTGGCGTGAAGAACCAGGGCGGCATCCTCGACCAGGTTATGCGCGAAATCGAAATCGAGTGCCTGCCGGGAGACATTCCCAGCCACATCGATGTCGACGTGACCAGCATGTCCTTTGGCGATGTTCTGCGCGTGGCTGACCTGCCGCACTCGGACAAACTGAAGTTCCTGGAGGACGAAGACTCAACGGTTGCTCACGTAACCGCGGTGAAGGAAGAAGCCGCTCCGGCGCCGGAGGCCGAAGCCGTTGCGGCCGCAACGCCTGCCGAACCCGAAGTTGCCAAGAAGGGCAAGCAGGAAACCGAAGCAGCACCCGCCACCGGAACGAAAGCACCCGCCACTGGAGCGAAGAAGTAGGCCTTGGAGACCGGGGAAGGAACGTTGCTGGTCGTCGGACTTGGCAATCCGGGGATCGAGTACCAGTTCACTCCGCACAATGCGGGCTTTCTCGCAGTGGACCGTATCGCTGACGATCATCGCGTAGCTGTGGCGAACCGCCGCTGCCGCGCGGTGACGGCAAAAATTCAGATCGCCGGACGTGAAGTGATCCTGGCCAAGCCGGAAACCTTCATGAACCTCAGCGGTCTTTCCGTCGCGGCGCTGGTGGAGGAGTTTGAAATTGATCCTCGCCGCGGCTTGCTGGTTTTGTACGACGACCTGGATCTGCCGCTCGGCTCCTTGCGGGTAAGGGAGCACGGCAGCCCGGCGGGACACAACGGAGCGAGATCGATTTCCGGTGCGCTTCGTTCTGATGACTGGGCGCGCATCCGCATCGGAGTTGGTCCCGATGACGATGCGGGCAGCGCATTCCGGCGCGGCAAGGATTATCTGCTGACGCCGCTGCGCAAAGCGGATTTAGCCATGCTCGACGGGGTTCTGGACCGCGTGGCGCAGGCAATGGAAGCAGTCGCGGCAAAGGGGGTCAACGCCGCGATGAACGAGTTCAACCGCCGGGATAACGGACCGACGGAGCAGTAGAAGGAAAATTTCTGGACCGGGCGCGGCGGCAAGCCTCCGCGCCCAGAGAAAAGAGAAGCAGAGCATGGATCGTTTTTACGAAGTAATGTTTATCGTCCGTCCCGACGTGGAGGACGCAGACCTGGACAAGCTGATTGCCGGTTTTGAAAACACGGTGACTACTGGCGGAGGCAACGTGCGCTCGACCGAAAAGCTCGGACGCCGCAAGCTCGCCTACACTGTCCGCACGTTCAATGACGGCAACTATGTGCTGCTTACCGTCGATGCTGACGGCAAGCTTGTGGCCGAATTGGAGCGCCGCCTGCGGGTCTCCGAACCGGTCATCAAGTTCATCACCGTGCGCATGGACGAGGAGCAGAAGCGCCTGGACAAGGTCAAGGCCATTCGCGCCGCCCACAAGAAAGTCAGCGCGCAGCCCACGCCGGCGCCCACACCAACACCGGCACCCCCACCCGCGGCGGAAGCTGCTGAGCCCGTTTCCGAAGCGGCCAGCGCTTAAGAACAGAATTTAAAGTTATAGCCGCTGGCCGGGTTTTCCCGTTCGACGGCTGAAAAGGAAAAGGAAATCATCATGGCTGACGAAACTACACCTCAACGCTCTCACGAAGGCGGAGCGCCATCTTCATCCGGCCCCCGCGGTCCCCGTACCGGCGGTCCTGGCGGACGCAAATTCTTTCGCCGCAAGAAGGTCTGCAAGTTCTGCACGGAGAAGATTGACGCTATTCCGTATCGCGACGTGCGCCTTCTGCAGGGGTTCGTCGCGGAGCGCGGCAAGATCGTGCCCCGCCGGCTAACCGGCGTCTGCACGACCCATCAGCGCCGCCTGACCCGCGCCATCAAGCAGGCCCGCAACATCGCCCTGCTGCCGTTCGCCGCCCGTTACTAGGCCCGACGACGCTTCGAGGACAGAACGGCGGAGGCCGTTCGCAAAATCCGCGTTCACGCTCGGCCCAGGCCGCGCGGAGCGCCTCGCAAACTGGAGATCCAAAATGGAAGTCATTCTCAAAGAAGACATCAACAAGCTCGGCCATCGCGGCGATGTGGTGAAGGTGGCCGACGGCTATGGCCGCAACTACCTGCTTCCCCAGAAGCTCGCGCTGCAGGCCACGGCCGCCAACAAGTCCGTCATCGAGCAGATGAAGGCATCCGCCGTGCGCCGCTCCGCGAAGGAAAAGGCGGAAGCCGAAGTGCTGGTGGGGCAGCTTAACACTCTGGCTCTGGTGTTTGAGCGCAAGGTGGGCGAAAGCGATCACCTGTTCGGCTCCGTCACGTCGGCGGATATCGCACAGCAGCTCGAAGCCAAAGGCTTCAACATCGATCGTCGCAAGGTGCAGCTCGATGAGCCGCTGAAGCAGTTGGGCGAGTTTCACATTCCCGTAAAGCTGCACCGCGAAGTCACGGCGCACGTTGCGGTAACGGTCAAGGGCGAAGAAGCAGCTGTCGAACAAGCTGCTCAGTAGACGAAACAAAAGCGCAGGGCCGTTGACGACGCTCTGCGCTTTTTTGTCGAACGCGCGTCCGTGATGACCGGCTAAATACGCGTCGGAAGCGCATGCCTGAAGGATGCGAAATCCACGCACCCCTTCTTCAGTCCTCCGGCAGCGAGGGATAATCCACGTACCCCTCCGTTCCGTGCGAAAAGAAGGTTTCCGGCACGGGGACATTCAATGGTGCGTTTTCGGCAAAACGCCGAGGCAAATCAGGGTTAGCGATAAACAACTTTCCGAAGGCCACCGCGTCGGCTTCGCCCCGCTGCAACACGTCTTCCGCTGTCTGTCTCGTGTAGCCATCGTTGAAGACGACTACGCCGCCGAAGGTATTTTTAAGTAGCACCCCAAGGTGCTTGGGCCCGACAGGATCGCGCACGGTGATAAAGCCGAGCCTGCGCTTCCCCAATTCTTTGATCACATAAGTAAAGGTGTTGATCGCATCGGAATCGCTGATGTCACCCGCGGGCGAATGCGGCGCAAGGTGCATGCCGACGCGCTCCGGACCAAACACTGAAGCCGCTGCATCCGCGCACTCCAGCATCAGCCTCGCCCGGTTCTCCACCGGACCGCCGTATTCGTCCGTACGCTGATTGGTTCCGTCCTGTAAGAACTGATCTAATAGATAGCCATTCGCACCGTGCAGTTCCACGCCATCAAAGCCCGCAGCCTGCGCGTTCCGCGCGCCGCGCCGGAACTGCTCCACCACGGTCCTTACCTCTTCTGTGCGAAGGGCGCGCGGCGTTTCAAACTCCGTGAGCGGATGCACGTGGCTTACGTTTCCCTTCGGCTTGACCGCGCTGGGAGCGACCGGCGATTTTCCGTGCAGGAACATGGGATGCGAGATGCGCCCTACGTGCCATATCTGCATGAAGATGTGCCCGCCCGCATCATGCACAGCCTTGGCAATCGGCTTCCATGCCGCCACCTGCTGCTGGCTCCAGATGCCGGGAACCTGCCGATAGCCCACTCCCATGGGGTCCACCGGAACGCCCTCGCTGACAATCAGCCCGGCCCCGGCGCGCTGCTTGTAATATTCGGCCATCACCGGAGTTGGAACATTGTCCTCCGTCCCCCGCAGGCGGGTGAGCGGCGACATAAACACGCGGTTCGGCAAATCCAGGTTGCCGATACGAATGGGGTCAAGCAAAGAAGGCATTATGGCACTCTCCAATTTAGCGGAACTGCTGCATTGGATGAGCCGGGAACAAGGAAGTCGCGCGCCGAGGGTGGAGCGGGCAAGATTGCGGCAGCAGTGGCATCCTGATCGCGCCCGGAGCCGTCAGAGCAAGAAACGGGCCCGGAACCCGGATATACAGATTGGAGCACGAGCGATAACGGCAGGAGAGTGAAAGCGGTAGCAGCGAAATGGCGAAAAATACGCTCCATTCTCGAACTCACCTCGTCTAAACTGAATGAAAATTATGTCACAAGCTGGCTTGACTGCCAGCCCAGTTCTATTCAAGATTAACCAGGCTGCTATGAAACCTTCCTGATTTTATGGCGCCCTTATTCCGCGGAGGAAATATGCCGATTTGCCCTGAATGCGAAAGCCCGCTCGACTTTGAAACCGACGAGGTTGAGGAAGGCGATGTCGTCGTCTGCGACGAGTGTGGAACCGAGTTTGAAGTGATCGCCACCGACCCGCTTGAAATCGTAAAGATCGAGGACGAGTATGGAGACCAGGAGAGTGGGGTCTCCGGGGAAGAGGAGGAAGAGTAACGAATGAGAAAGTTGGCGACGCGCTCGATGCTGCTGGTTTTGATTCTGGTTTCGCTCATGGCCCTGTCCGCAGGCGCACAAGGCGCCAGCAAAACGTTGGAGGGCAAGGTGCTGAGCAGCAAAGACACTCCGATTTCAGGTGCGATCGTTTATCTCCAGAATGGCAAGACCAACAGCATCCGCAGCTTTATTTCAACTGCGAACGGAAGCTACAATTTCGGACAACTTGCAGCCGACACGGACTACCAGATATGGGCGCGCTACAAAAACGCCAAAAGCGACACCCGGGGTATAAGCTCCTACGATTCTCGCTCGAAGGTCATCATCAACCTGCGCATCAAGATCAAATAAGAGTTTTCAGAGGCAGTGCTGCGTGCCCCTGCGAACACTGCCTCATAATCGCGTAACTTCTTCCTCCGAATTCGCTCTGCCATCCGACAGCCCGTCCAGGAGTTGCCGCATGGTTTTGCCAAGCACCGGGTGCAGCATCCCCGGGTCGAGTTCGGCCACCGGTTCCAGAACAAAACGGCGATGAGCGATTCCCGGATGCGGCAGCTTCAACACCGGCGATTGCTGCACGACCGGCTCCGCATTGCATTTGAAAACCAGAAGAATATCCAGATCCAGCGTTCGTGGCCCCTTGGGAATGCCATGCAGCCGGTCGCGCCCGAAGCTGCGCTCGATCTCCAGAAGCTTGCCAAGCAGCGGCTCCGGTTCCAGCTCAGTCTCAAGGCAAACCACCGCGTTAGTGAAATATGGCTGCTCGCGATCGCCCACCGGGGCGGTTCGATAGAGGGAAGACTGCGCAGTGACGCTGCCCAGCGAAGCCAAGGCTCCGATGGCCGCCCGCACGGTTTCCGTCGGGTTGCCGGCAGGCGATGCGAGATTTGAACCGAGTCCGATGTATGCCGTGTACTTCATGCGCCCTCTTCAGCATAGCGGGAACGACAATCGTGCAAAATACCATACGATGGAAGCACGATGCGAGTTGCGCTCTTTGGCGGGAGCTTCGACCCTCCCCATCACGGGCATGTGGCGCTGGCGCGACTGGCGCGGGAACGGCTGACGCTGGACCGGGTGCTGGTCGCTCCCGTAGCGACGCAACCACTGAAGTCCGATGCGGCCCCAGCCGGCTTCGAGGACCGGGTCGCGATGGCGCGGCTGGCCTTCGCCGGTGAGCCATGCACCGAGATCTCGCTCCTTGATGCTCCGCGCCCGGACGGCCGCTCCAATTACACCATCGATACGCTGGCCGCACTCCGCCGGCAGCTCAGTCCAGCCGACGCGCTGTTCTTTATCCTCGGCGCCGACTCGCTCCTTAACATTGGAAACTGGCACCGCGCGGCCGATCTGCTCGTGTCCTGCGACTTCATCGTAGGCGCACGGTCCGGCTCCGACCTGAGCCATGTCGAGGCTGCGTTCCCCGAGGGCATTTCCGCCAGCCCGGTGACTACGAAGCTTGCGCACACGAAGGTTTTGGAATTGACGCACACAGACGGCCGAGGGTCGCTGCTTTATCTGCTGACAGACCTCGCGGAGGACGTAGCGGCGAGCGAGGTTCGTTCGGCTCTGCATGGCGACGCGAACACCGGGGAGGTTCTCAATCCGGCGGTTGTCAAATATATCCGCATGCGCCATCTCTACACGCATCTATAGAATGAACAGAGTTGCGGTCCGCGAATCGGGAAGAGGCCCGGCGAGAGGCTGCACGAAACGAGGAACCTGGACAGGATGGCGTCAAACGAAGTGCGCGCGATGGTGCTGGCCGCAGCCGCGGTTTGCGAAGAGAAAAAGGGCACCGACACGCGGGTGCTGGAGCTGGACCCGCAGGACTCCGGATTCACCGACTTCTTTCTGATCAGCAGTGGGGCCAATACACGCCAGACGCAGGCCATCGCAGACGAGATACAGGTGCGCCTGAAACGCAACTTCGGTGCGTATGCGAACTCCGTGGAAGGACGCCGCGTGGCCGAGTGGATCCTGCTCGACTACGTGGATTTTGTCGTCCACATCTTTCTCGAGGAAAAGCGGACGTTCTACGACATCGAACGGCTGAGGAAATCAGCGCGCAAGGTCGACCTCGACGAGCTGAAGGCTGCGCTGATCAAGAAAACGCTGGAGGCCAGGAAGAAACCAGCTGCTAAGAAAGCGGCAAAAAAAGCGGCCGCAGGGAAGAAGGTCGTCTCTGCGAAGAAATCAACGCCTGCGAAAAAAGCTACGAAAAAGTCCGCCGGAAGCACTGCGAAGAAAACATCGGCTAAGAAACCCCGCAGTTGACATCTGGGCCTCGCGCCTATACTTTAATTGAAGATGCAGGTTCTCTTCCATCTTCGCCAGCAGCACCATCACCATGCGACGAACATGCCGGCGAATCTGTGTGGCTTGAGTTAACGGCCTGAATCAGGGAATCCAAGAGCCCGCCGGCGCATAAGCTTCGGCGGGCTTTTTACGTTCAGGCAAACTAAAGACAGGAATTGAGGAAGATGAGCGAAACGAATTTAGAGAATACTGGGGAAACCAAAATTGACTTCGCCAAAATGGACGGGCTGGTTCCGGGCATCGTGCAGGACGCGAAAACCGGACGGGTCCTGATGGTCGGCTTTCTGAACGAGACCAGTTATCAGAAGACGCTTGAAACCGGCTTCGTCACGTTCTGGAGCCGCACCCGCCAGAAGCTGTGGATGAAGGGCGAGACGAGCGGCAACCGGCTACACATTCTCGACGCCGCAACCGACTGCGACAACGACACGCTGCTGTTCCGCGTGGAAGTCGAAGGCGACGGCCTGGTCTGCCATGAAGGCACAGTAAGCTGCTTCACCAGGCGGATCGCACTGCCCGCCGCGACTGCTTCTGTTGCCGGGGAGGTCCGCTAATGGCGAACAAACTCCGCCTCGGGATCCCCAAAGGCAGCCTGCAGGACGCAACCATCGCGTTGTTCGAACGCGCGGGTTGGCGCATCTACGCTAATGGCCGCTCCTATTTCCCCTCCATCGATGACGCGGAAATCGAGTGCATGCTCATCCGTGCGCAGGAGATGGCACGCTATGTCGAAAAAGGCGTACTCGACGCGGGGCTCACCGGCATCGACTGGGTGGTCGAAAGCGCACTTGAAGTCAAGAGCGTCGCCAGCCTCGTCTACTCCAAGCAAAGCCGCCAAAGAGTACGCTGGGTACTCGCGGTCCCCGAAGACTCGCCCTACCAGAAGGCCGAAGACCTCAGCGGCAAGATCATCGCGACCGAGTTGGTCGAAGTCTCCAAGCGCTACTTCGCGGAGAAGCAGGTTCCGGTAAAGGTCGAGTTCAGTTGGGGAGCGACTGAAGTCAAGCCGCCCACGCTGGCCGACGCCATCGTCGAGGTTACGGAAACCGGTAGCTCGCTGCGCGCCAACCGCCTGCGCATTATCGATACGGTGATGGAAAGCGAAACGCACCTCATCGCCAACTGCGCCGCATACAACGACGCGTGGAAGAAGCAGAAGATCGACAACATCGCCCTGATGCTGAACGCCGCCATTGATGCGCAGGGACGGGTGGGCCTGATGCTGAATGCGAAAAAGGCAACGCTGCCGACGATTCTCAGCATTCTGCCTGCACTCAATTCGCCCACCGTCTCTGAGCTGAGCGACTC
>JBAPRH010000020.1:0-40153 GCA_049280995.1 Acidobacteriaceae bacterium | reverse complement strand
CCGCTCGATCCACCCGTGATGACTGCAACTTTACCTTCAAGCTTTCCCATAATGACTCCCTTCGGTCGATGTGTAGCATTGACTACAGAAGAGTAGATTTCTTTGGTGGTGGACGAGAACTGCTCGCGCGTCCAATTGTTTTGTCTATTCGTCCAAAGTGGGAGGCTACATTGGATCCGATAACCGACATCTTCAGAACGATGCACGTCACGGCTTTCGGTCAGCACAGGCTCGAAGCCACAGCCCCGTGGGGCTTGATACAGGAGAAGCAGACCGAAGAGAAAGTCACGCTTCCCGACAAAAAGATTTCACCCACAGATTTGGCGCACTTCGCCATGCTTTCGCGCGGCAACTGCTGGTTGAGTGTGGAAGGCATTCCGGAGCCGGTTCCCCTCACCGGTGGCGATTGCATTTTGCTGGCCCGGGGGACTTCGTTTGTTTTGCGCGACAGCCTGCGAACACGTCCGATGAAGACCTTCCGCGAGGTCGCAGCCAGAGACAACAGCAATGTCGCTCATTATGGAGGTGGCGGCGCGCCGACGACAATCGTCTGTGGGTCCTTGAGTTTCGATCGCGCCAGCCTGAAGCCGATCACTCAGTTATTGCCGAGCTTCATTCTGATTAAGTCCGATCAGGCTCACACGCTTGCTCTTCACAACACAATGCAAGCGCTGGCGTCAGAAATGGCAGAACAGGCGCCGGGATCTGAAGTCGTCGCGACTCGGCTAGGCGAGGTTCTGTTTATCCAGGCACTCCGGGCGCATATCGCGTCGGGCGTGGGATGGCGCAACAAGGGATGGCTTCGTGCGATTTTCGATCCTCAAATGGGCACTGCTCTGAGTGCCATTCACAACAGAGTGAATACACCCTGGACGGTCGAATCCCTGGCCGCAGAGGCGGGCATGTCTCGCTCCGCATTTGCAGCACGTTTTAAAGAGCTACTCGGACAAACGCCACTGGAATATGTAACCGAGTGGCGGATGCAGAAGGCGATGCAGTTACTCGATCAGCGTGACAAAAAGCTCATAGACGTTGCCCGGTCGGTTGGTTACGAGTCCGACGCTGCGTTCAGTAAGGCGTTCAAGCGAGTTGTCGGGGCTAACCCTGGCGAATACCTCAAACGTGGTTTTGAAGACCAAGGTCATGCCCGAATGGCGGAAGCTTTTTGAAGCGGAGGATTCTGACTTGAGCCTACTATGGCGTCTGTCGTATATCGTGCGGAGGTCGAAGATCGATATCAGGCCAACGCGCTCATTGAAGCGCGAAGTCGTATCTTTGTTTCGGGCTGGCGGGGGGCTCATTGATCTACCGGCGGAAAAGGGAAGAGCGGAACGGTGCGGTATTTGGGAGGGGTGACCCCAGCCCTCAGCCGTTGGAGCTAAGTTGCAAATCCGTGGTCAGTGGTGCGGAGTCTTGAAGGGCGCGAAGCGCGTCCGCCCGTGCGGCTAGTGCCGCGAGCACCCTGGGCGGGCAATCCCACCTTTATAATCAGACTGGGGCGGTTTGTTCGTTTGTTGTGGCTCGCCCTGTGCGCCTTTGGGCGCATTTCGGGGCGGAGTGTTGACGGACCAGATCATTATTCGCGGCGCGCGAACCCACAACCTGAAGAACATTGACTGCGAGATCCCGCATGGGAAGCTGACGGTGATCTCCGGCGTGTCGGGGTCGGGGAAGTCGTCGCTGGCGTTCGACACAATTTATGCGGAGGGGCAGCGGCGGTATGTGGAGTCGTTGTCGGCCTATGCGCGTCAGTTTCTGGAGCGGATGGAAAAGCCGGACGTGGACCTGATTGACGGGCTGGCTCCGGCGATTGCCATCAAGCAGAAGAATTCGACGCGGAACCCGCGCTCGACGGTGGCGACGGCGACGGAGATTTACGACTATCTGCGGCTGCTGTATGCGCGCTGCGGGGTGGTCCATTGCGTGGCCTGCGATGGGGTGGTGAAGCGGGATTCGGTGGACGAGATTGCCGAAGCGGTGCTCGGGTTGGGCGAGGGAACGCGGCTGTACGCGCTGTTTCCGGTGGTGTCGCGGGCGCGGTTGGCTGCCGCGGCGGAAACTGCGGTTGAGGCTTCCGCAAAAAAGCCGGGGCGGGCGAAGAAAAGCGCGAAGCAGGCGGGGAAGGATTCGGGCTTGGAGGCCGGTTCCGGTGGCTCACTTGGTTCTGGCTCGCTGCCCGGTTCCGGTTCAGGACTGACGGACGCGCTGAAAGAGAGGCTGGCCGATCTGCGGAAGCGTGGATTCAACCGGCTTTATCAGAACCGAACGATCTACGAGTTTTCGACGCCGGAGTCGCTGCTGGAGATTGATTTTTCGCAGCCGGTATTTATTCTAGTGGATCGCATTGTTGTGTCCGCGGAGAATCGCGCGCGGATTGTGGACGCGGCGGAGATTGGCTATCGCGAGGCCGGGGAAATTGTGTTTGAGCTTGTTCCGCGAGAGAGCGAAGACGGTAGGGAGCGGCGGAAGGTGCGGTTTTCGGCGGCGTTTGAATGCGTGAGCTGCCATCGCGTGTATCGCGAACCGGAGCCTCGGCTGTTTTCGTTCAACAATCCTTATGGAGCGTGCCCGCGCTGTCAGGGATTCGGCAACACAATTGATTTTGATCTCGACCTGATTATTCCGGATAAATCGAAGACGCTCGACGAAGGCGCGATCGACCCGTGGAATCGCCCCAAGTACCGGCCTTATTTTACGGAGCTGAAGCGGGCGGCGAAGCAGCATGGGATTCCGATGGACGTGCCGTGGTTTGATCTGACGCTGGAGGAGCAGACGTTTGTGCTCGAAGGCGAGGGCAGCTTTGGGGGCATCCATGGGTTCTTCGAGTATCTGGAACGCAAGAAGTACAAACTGTACGTTCGCGTGATGCTGTCGAAGTATCGCGGGTACGCGCTTTGCCCGGAGTGCAAGGGGCAGCGGCTGCGGGCGGAGGCGCGGGCGGTTCGGCTGGCGGGAAAGAACATTTGCGAGAGCGCGGCGCTGACGATCCGCGCGGCGAACGAGTTCTTCAGCGGGATTACGCTTTCTCCGATGCAGGAGGAGATTGCGGGGACGATTCTTACGGAAGTCCGGCAGCGGCTGCACTATCTAGATGCGGTGGGGCTGGATTACATTACGCTGGACCGGCTGTCTTCGACGCTGTCGGGCGGTGAGGCGCAGCGCATTCAGCTTGCGACTTCGCTGGGCTCGCAGCTTGTGGGCTCGCTTTATGTGCTGGACGAGCCTTCGATCGGGCTGCACCCGCGCGACACGGCGAAGCTGACTGGGATTCTCAACGACCTGCGCGACCTGGGAAACACGATTCTGGTGGTGGAGCATGATGCAGATGTGCTGCGGGCAGCGGATTACCTGCTCGATCTGGGCCCCGGCGCGGGCGAGTTTGGAGGCCGCGTGCTCGCGGCGGGCACGGTGGAGGAAGTGGAGCGCAATCCTGATTCGCTGACCGGGAAGTATCTTTCCGGGCAACTCGTGATCCCCACGCCGACACGCCGGAGAGAACCAGGCGGAGCGAAGGAATGGATTTCGCTGCGCGGCGCGCGCGCCAACAACCTGCGCGGGCTGGATGTGGATATTCCGCTGAACACGCTGGTGGTGATTACCGGGGTTTCGGGGTCGGGAAAATCGACACTGGTACATGAAGTGCTGTATCGCGTGATCTCACACCGGCTGGGCAAGATGCAGGGCGGCGATCCGTCGAACCTTTATCGCGACATCAAGGGAGTGGAGCGGCTGAACGATATTGTGCTGGTCGATCAGACGCCAATCGGGCGTACGCCGCGATCGAATCCGGTGACGTACATCAAGGCGTTTGACGCGATTCGCGAGTTGTTTGCCGCGCAACCGGAGGCGCTGCGGCGCGGCTACAGCCCGGGGCAGTTCTCCTTCAACGTGCCGGGAGGTCGCTGCGACGTTTGCGAAGGAGGCGGCACGGTGACGGTGGAAATGCAGTTTCTGGCCGATGTGGAACTGCCCTGCGAAGAATGTAACGGAACGCGTTACAAATCGAGCGTGCTGGAGATTCGCTACAAGGGGAAGAATATCCATGAGGTGCTTGGCCTGACGGTGAAGGAGGCGCTGCGATTCTTTGCCGGACAGCACAAAATCGTCGAAAAGCTGGCGGTGCTCGATGAGGTCGGGCTGGGATATGTGCGGCTGGGGCAGTCGGCGACGACCCTTTCCGGAGGCGAAGCGCAGCGGGTGAAGCTGGCCTCGCACCTGGCGACGGTGCGCGCGGGGAGCGACGGCAAAAGGCGGCAGAGTCGGGTGCTGTACATCCTGGACGAGCCGACCACCGGGCTGCACTTTGACGACGTGAGCAAGCTGCTGGTCGCCTTCCGCAAGCTGATCGACGGCGGCGGATCGCTGATTGTGATTGAGCACGAGCTGGACGTGATCAAATCCGCGGACTGGGTGATCGATCTTGGTCCCGAAGGTGGGGCGGATGGCGGAAAGATTGTTGTAGCGGGCACTCCGGAGCAGGTTGCGGAGGTCGATGCCTCGCACACGGGCCGTTGGCTGAAGAAGGTGCTTCCCGCGGGCCGCAAACCCGCGGCCATCGAAGTTTTGACAGAAGCGATCGAAGAAGTAGAGGTGTAATGCGTTTCAGAATTGCAGTGCTGGCGTGCGGCGTTGTTTTCCCGCTCGCGTTTTCTCAAATGCTTGGTGCGCAGGCCGCGCCGTTGCCGCCGGGGACAAGTGTTCCGGGTAGCGGACAGGTCGAGTCGCAGGCGAGCCCGCTGGACGGGATCGAATCGGAGATTGCCGCACGGAAATATGACAAGGCGCGGGGCCTGCTTAATGCGTATCTTTCGGCGCATCCCACTGACGCACGCGCTCTGTTTGACCGCGGCTACTGTGACGACGCTCAGGGCAGGACGGCACAGGCGAAGGCGTTCTACCGCAAAGCGATTGCGGCGAACCCGAAGCAGTTTGAGTCGCGGCTGGCTTTGGGGCTGATTCTGGCGAAGGAGGGCGACCCCGGCGCGCGCGAGCAGTTGCAAGCGGCGGCCACGCTGAACCCTGATCCGCCCAATACGGCCGCGAAGGCGCAGGCTCTGCGCGCTCTGGCCCACCTGGTTCGCGACTCTGACCCGATTGTTGCCAAGCAGGCCTTGATTGATGCGCTAAGGATTTCTCCCGAGACGCCGGATGATACGCTGCTCGCGGCCGAGATCGCGGACGCCGCGGGCGATAAGGAGATTGCGGAGCAGGCGTACCGCCGGGCTCTGAAGGCCGATCCGGAATCGTCGGCGGCGATTGCCGGGCTGGCCCACCTGCTGCTCGAAGAAAAGAAATATTCCGACGCGGAGCCGCTGCTGAAGGCGGCGTTGACGCGCGATCCGGACGATCCGGCGCTGAACGCGCAATATGCGGCCCTGCTTGCAGCCGAAGGCAACGCCAACCAGGCCGTGGCCGCACTGGAAAAGCTGCATCAACTTGAGCCGAAGGATCGTGGAATTGCGAAAATGCTGGCGGACGGGTACGTGCAGGCTGGAGAAGCACAAAAGGCCGATGCCGTCTACGCCGAACTGCTGGAGACGACGCCCAACGACGCCGATTTGGAATCGGCGCGGGGTCAGGTTCTGATCCGGGAAGGAAAGTACTCGGAGGCTCTTGTTTTGCTGCAAAATGCCGCTAAAGTACGCAAGGATGATCCTGACGCATGGGGCGGGATCGCCTTTGCGGCGTCGAAAACGCATCAGCCTGAACTGGAGCTGGAGGCGCTTGCGACGCGATCAAAATTAGCGGCGGAAACACCAGCAACTTATTTCCTGTGGGCAACTGCGAATGACAGTCTGCATCGCAAGAAGCAGGCGTTGGAGTATTATCAATTATTCCTGAAGTCGGCCTCCGGAAAGTTCCCCGACGAGGAATGGCAGGCCCGGCAAAGGATCGTGCTTTTGAAGAAGTAGCTGGTTGGCGTTCCGTTAGCGCGCGCGGGAGGTGCGTATGCGGTACGTTTTGATTCTTGTAGCAGTGGCATTGATAGGGGTCCCCCCGGCATTTGCGGGGAACGCGAGGGATCTGGACCCGCAGCAAATCTCGGCTCTGGCCGTGAAGGCCGAACAAGCCACTCCCCGGGATCGATGCTATCTTTACGCGAAACTGGTTCGCGCCATGGCGGCGCTGGCCGGCCGTCAAATGGACAATGGAGACCTTTCCGACGCTTCGACGTCGTTGAGGTCCATCCAGGGCTACGCGTCGAAGATTCACCTCGATCTGACGAAGAACTCGAAAAAACTAAGAGACGCTCAGATCATGATGCGCCGTGCTGCGTTCCGGTTGAAGGAATTGATGAAAGGTGGTTCTGTGAGCGAACAACCCGAATTTGAATCAACCCTGAAGCAACTGGACCAAGTGCAGTCGCAAATGATGCTGGCGGTCTTCCAGAAATAGGGTACCTGCGGCTCCGGCAATAGGGGTTCCGGCTCCGGTTCCGGCGGTTTTCGCTGCTGCTCTTCACTGCAACCGCATCGACATACAATGAAAAAGGTGATTCCTGCCCGAAAGTGGCCGATGAAACTGGAACCTCGAACGCACTGCGCCCGCTGAAGGGTACACTTGGACGTTGCGGGAATGGCTTGGCTGGTTGCGGACAAGGCTTGGATTGTGAAGGGGCCCGAGCGGGGCTTCATACCTATTTGCCAGAGTGCGTTTTACGAGGAAGGCGAAGAAAATGGTGCGCAGTGCGCTGATCGGCGCAACCTTGTCATTGTTCTGCATCCACTTGGTCGGGCAGTCCACGTCTCAGCCTGAATTCACGTCGTTCGAGCAGGCCAAAGTTGTCCTTACGAAAATGCCGTCCGCGATCTCTCCCAAGATACAGGATGCAGCCCAGTGGTCGGCATGGGTCCGCAGCGAAGACGGTAAAATTCGCCATCGCCTGGTTCGGGGCGAGGAAGATACACTGACCAACTTTCTACGTTCGGGGGTGACGTTCACCTCGGAGCCACGGATCAGCAACCGCGAACTTCTCAGCTATGGCCAGAATGCAATTGTCACCGCTCGCGCCGGCATTCGCGCCAATGACCTGATTCATGCCATGTCGTCTGAGGAAGCCGTCGCTCGCAATGAACGAGTCGCCCACATGCGGGCGTTCCTCAAGAGCAAAAGCTTCTCGTTCGCCACGCCCACAGACCGGGAAAAGATCAGGACATACCTTCTCCACAATCTGGCGAGAATGCGCGATGAATTCCTGAAGTACGTGAACGAGCCGAAGGGCACGAATACCTTCGAGATGTTCAAAAACAGAGGCATCTCCCTCGATACCAATCTTTATCCCGATTTCCTGATCGATCAGCATCTCAGGCACATGATTCAGTCGGGATTGCTCCGGCCGGGGAGCGTGCACCATGTAGCAATTATTGGCCCTGGACTTGATTTTTCAAACAAGGAGGCGGGAAACGATTTTTATCCTCCGCAAACCGTCCAACCCTTTGCCGTACTGGATTCTTTGATTCGCCTTGGGCTCTCCGACCCGGCGACGGTCGAATTGGATACGCTCGACGTCAGTCCGGAGGTGAATTTTCATATTGCGCGGGCACGACAGGCTGCGATGAAGGGAAAGCCGTATGTGGTCCAGTTGCCGTGGAGTTCCAGGGCCGCGTTCGCTCCCGAATATCATGCAGAATTTTCCGATTACTGGAAACACCTGGGGGACAAAATCGGCGTTCAGATTGCGCCGATTCCGGTGCCTGCCGGCGTGGTCCCGGGAACCGAAACGCGGGCCGTGAAGGTGCGTCCGGAGATCGTAGACCGCATCACGCCAATCAATCTGGATATTGTTTGCCAGACCCTGCCACACCCGAAATATGACCTGGTGATCGAAACCAATGTCTTTGTTTACTATGACGATCTTGAACTATCGCTGGCGCGCGTCAATGTGGAGCATATGCTCAAGCCCGGCGGTTTTCTCATCGCAAACGATAAGCTGCCGGAAACCGTGCAGGCAGGTCTCCATGAGTCACTGATAACCGAGCAGATTGTCGCAACGAAGCCAGCGTACATGTTCTCGTATCAGCGTGGTCGGTAGGATGCCCGATCAGGAAGCTCGCCGGTCGCGGCTGGTGGAAACGGTCTGGTGAAAAGCGATGTTCAAGCAACGGTTGAGGCGGTGCGCGCGCGGGTGAAGGAGGACTTTACCGTGCCGCCTTATACTTCGGGCGACATTGTGTTTGCGCGCTTGCCGGGGTCAGAATCCGGTCCTCATGGCGGACGCTGTGCGGCAGGCAATCCTCGCGGGACGCGAGGCGTTTCTTGCAGGGGGGTTCAGCGTAAGCTCTGCGCCGCGGCAGCTCTCCGCTGAGGGGAATCTCGAAGTGAATTCCCGGCCCGTGGCGCGTGCGGTACACTCCTGCCATGCGCGTCTTCGGCATTGATTGCGGAACAGAGATCACCGGCTACGGCATCGTGGAGTGGGATGACGCGGCGCGGGCCCCGCAACTGATGTCACTCGGCGCGGGCGGCATTCGTCTTCCCAAAAAAGAACCGATGTCGCGACGGCTGGCGCTGGTTTATGCCGAACTGGTTTTGCTGCTGGAGACGCATCGGCCCGACGTGGTCGCTATTGAAGAAGTTTTCTACTCGGTCAACGCGAAGTCTGCGCTCAAGCTGGGGCAGGTGCGCGGCGTTGCGCTGCTGGCGGCGGCGAACGCGAATATGCCTATCGCCGAATACGCTCCGCTGAAGATCAAGTCCACAGTAACCGGCTACGGGTTGGCGCAGAAGGAGCAGGTGCAGTTCATGGTGGCTCGGCTGCTCAATCTTGCCGTTTTGCCTGAGCCGGCGGATGCGGCGGACGCGCTGGCAATTGCCATCTGCCATATTCAGCATGCGCAGACGCTGGCGATGCAGATGGCGCACTTATAGCCGATGTTCTATTTATGGAACGCAGAAAGGGCTGCCCGCTCTAATCGAGGGCGTGCAGATCTTTGCCTGGTTTGAAGCGGACGGCGCGGCCCGGGGTGATGCTGACTTCGGCTCCGGTGCGCGGGTTGCGGCCTATGCCGGTCTTGCGGGGCCGCACGTTGAAGACGCCGAAGCCGCGCAGCTCGATGCGGTCCCCCTTGGCGAGGGCCCGCTTGAGGCTTTCAAAGACGGTTTCGACGGCGGCCTCGGCTTTTACGCGGGGCAATCCGGTACGCTCAATTACCTGATGTACGATGTCCTGCTTAATCAATGGCTTCTCTCCGAAACACGGACGCGAGCTACGATATCTCCAGTGTTGAGACGATGCTAGAAAGGATTTTGCGCATTGTCAACGCATAGGGACCTTTCGTAAGATGCAATTTCACCACAAGATGCAGCCAGTTTGTACTGGCTGAAAAGTCCGGGCCCGGAGACCGGGGTTTGGCAAGGGGGATTTGTGGCTATCAAAAGTGATCGATGGATCCGTGAACAGGCACAGAAGCATGGGATGATTGCGCCGTTCAGCGAGAAGCAGGTGCGGGAGGGGGTTATTTCCTACGGGCTCTCCTCATACGGATACGACCTGCGGGTGTCGAATGAATTCAAGATTTTTACCAATGTCAACAGCGCAGTCATCGACCCCAAAAAGTTCGACGAGCGGTCGTTTGTGAGCGTGGAATCCGATTCGGTGATTGTGCCTCCGAATTCGTTTGCACTGGCCCGTTCGGTCGAGTATTTTAAGATTCCCCGGGACGTTCTGACGATTTGCGTTGGTAAATCGACTTATGCCCGCTGCGGGATTATTGTGAACGTGACGCCGTTCGAGCCGGAATGGGAGGGTTTTGTGACGCTGGAGATTTCGAATACCACTCCGCTGCCGGCTAAGATATATGCGAACGAGGGTCTGTGCCAGATTCTGTTTTTCCAGTCGGATGAAACATGCGAGATCAGCTACGCCGACCGCAAAGGAAAATACCAGAAGCAGCAGGGAATTGTGCTGCCGAAACTTTAAGCGTGGAATAACTTTAAGCGTGGAATCAAAAACCTAGGCTGTAGGATCTCAGTTTTGCAGCTCTCAATGCCGGGCGACGACATTTCCGTCCGGCACGAGAGCAGTCTGGTGGATGAAGGATGCCCGCAGTTTCTCCCCGGAAGCCGCAGTTAAAAATCGGTCTGCTGGACTTTGAACCGCTACGCGTTGCCGGGCTCGAGTCGGTCTGCGAGTCTTTGCCGCATGTCTCGATTGTTTCGACGACGCTTGCGGAGGCGCTGACTGATAAGGACCTGGACATGGCCATACTGGGACTGCACGACCTGGCGAGGTCGTTTGATTTGCTGGCCAGGCTCAAGGCGGCGCAGCCTCGGTTGAAGATGATTGTGATGGGCCGGGAGACGGACGAAGAGACGATCATCAGCGCGATCGCGGCGGGCGCCAAGGGGTACCTCGAGGAAACGGCGAATCCGGAGCAGGTCGTCATGTGCATTGACGTGGTGGCTTCGGGGTCGATCTGGGCTCCGCGCAAGATTCTGTCGGAGTTTGTGGATCGAATGCTGAATCCCGCGGAAAGCAAGCCCGTGCCGCGCCATAACCTGACCTTTACAAAACGCGAAGAAGAGATTCTGGAACTGCTGCAGGCCGCGCGCTCCAATCGCGAGATAGCCACGACGCTGGGCATCGAGGAACGGACGGTGAAGTCGCATATCGCCAAACTGGTTCGCAAGGCGGGGGTGGAGAACAGGATTGCCCTCTCGGTCCGGGCCAAGGAGTGGGAGAAGAATTAGAACCTAGTTACTTTAGGGCAGTGGTCTTTGGTTATCTTGCGGTAAACAGGGCTGGCCCTTACAACGTAACTAGCAACAACGCAGATCTGGGGAACGGGGCTGAAGGATAGAATCCGCAGCCCCCCTTTTTTGTTTGACGACTTCCACAGAATCTGTCCCCTCCTATTCAACCCTGTGACAGAAACCGGCATCTATCTTTAACATGTTAAAGGCAAATGCGATGCGGCCTGCGGGACGGGCACAATCCAACAGCTTTGCCAAGAGAGAAGAACACCTATGAAAAAGATGCTTGCTTTCCTGTGCATTGCGGCCTTTACAGGTACTGCATTTGCCGCGTCGAGTAGGTCCGATTTGACGGCTCGGCTAGAGAGCTCTCGACAGATCATTAATGAGTTGTCGAATACGCCTGATCAGGGGATTCCCAACGCCATTGTTGAAAAAGCCGTCTGCGTGGCGGTGGTGCCCAGTTTCAAGAAGGCCGCGTTCGGAATCGGCGCGCAATATGGGCAGGGCGTCGTGACTTGTCGCACTGGGCACGGCTGGAGCGCTCCGGTCTTCATCCGGATGGCGGGCGGATCGTTCGGCTTCCAGATTGGCGCGCAGGGAACGGACCTGGTGCTGGTGGCGATGAACCAACACGGGATGCAGGATTTACTACGGAGCACGTTCAAGATTGGCGGCGACGCCTCGGCTGCGGCTGGACCAGTGGGCCGCAGCGCACAGGCGGCTACCTCGATCAACATGGGTGCGGAGCTGCTGACCTACTCGCGGAACAAAGGGCTGTTCGCGGGCGTTTCTCTGGACGGGACCTCAGTAACCCAGAACCAGGCGGATACGGACACCTTCTACGGCAGATCTCACAGCTTCCACAGTATTTTGGACGGTAGCGTTCCGGTTCCCGCGGCGGCGCGTCCCTTTGTGCGGACGGTCGCGAAGTATTTTCACTCTGTACAGAATTAAGAAAGAGCATTTCTTCTTCCCCTTGAGCCCGGCCCTTGTGACCGGGCTTTTTCTTTGCCGTGATAATTATGTTGCATGGGCATTGGGCCGATCGCGGGTTACCTGAACGACAGCTACGTCTTCAACTGGCGGAAACAGACCTTTGCCGGCGATCTGGTGTTTGTGGTGCCGATCGCCTTCTGCCTTGGGTTGGGTTTGGCAGTTGGGCATCCGGCGGCGGGAATGATTGCCGGCGGCGGCGCGATGACGGTGGGCTTTGGCGCGAAGCAGAGCATTGACCGGTCGCGGCTGCTGCCGATGATTTTCGCCTCGGTAGGCATGGCGTTTTCGGTTTTTGTGGGGATGGTGGCCGGGCACAGGAGCTTCATGCTCGTGGTGGTGGCAGCGTTCTGGGCCTTTGGCTATGGGATGCTGACCTCGCGTCCGGGCGGGTACGGCTGGGTGGGCCAGCAGTGCGTGGTGATGTTGCTGGTGGGATCGGCGTTTCCGTTTTCGGCACGAATGGCGCTGGTACGTGCGCTACTGGTGCTGGCCGGAGGTGCGGTGCAGGTGCTGTGGTCGAGCGCGGCGCTGCGGCTGTTCCGGCAGCTTGGGCAGAATCTGGTGGATATATCCCGCTATCTTCGCGAGGAGGAACTGGCGCTGCGTGCGGCTATGATCCAAGTGGCGGCGACGGTCCGGCAGAGGCGATTCCGAGGCTCCACGGTGCCTTATGCGCTGCGGCTGGCGGTGACGGTGGGCGTGAGCACGGAGATCGATCGGCGGCTGCACTTTGCCAGCGGCTACTGGATTCCGATGACCGCAGTGCTGGTGCTGAAACCGGGCCTGGCCGATACGGTGAGCCGGGCGGTTGCGCGGACGCTGGGCACGATTTTAGGGGCCTGGGCGCTGAGCGTGGTGATCATTCACTTTGCGCCGTCGCTTGTGGTTGTGGCGGCGATCACGGTGCTGTTTGCGTGGCTCTCCTACGCGACGTTGAATGTGAACTATGCTTTGTTTGCGGCCTGTCTGACAGGGTATATTGTATTTCTGCTTTCGCTGGCACAGATTCCGGGTGTGGAGATTGCGCATCGGCGGGCATTCTGCACGGCGGTGGGCGGAGCGTTGGCGCTGGCGGTTCGTCTGGTGGTGCTCCGTCGGCGGAAAGCGCGGCAGAGGAAAGCTGGAGTTCAGAGCTCGGCGCTCAGCGATCAGGAAGGGCAGGGCTCAGCATAGATGAGCCGCGCAGATTTTGATTTCTGGCGAGGGTTCTGCCGCATCGAACAGCAGATGCATTAGGAGGCAGGGAAATGGCTGACGGAAAGACAGGCCGGTTTGTGCAGGTGGGCAAGCGCGGTGGAGCACTGGAGTTGGTAACACGCCAGGTTGGCGAGCCCGAGGCGGGATGGGTTCGGGTGAAGGTGCAGGCTTGCGGCGTGTGCCATAGCGACTCGTTTACCAAGGAAGGGACTTTCCCGGGAATTTCGTATCCGCGCGTGCCTGGGCATGAGGTGGCCGGCGTGGTGGACGCGATCGGGGAGGGCGTGACCGAGTGGCGGGTTGGCCAGCGCGTGGGCCTGGGCTGGTACGGCGGGCATTGCGGCAAATGCGAACCGTGCCGCAGAGGAGATCTGGTGGGATGCCGGCGGCTGAAGGTTCCGGGAATCGCTTATGACGGCGGATATTCCGATTATGTTTTTGCTCCGGAGGTGGCGCTGGCGGCGGTTCCCGACGCGCTTAACGGGGTGGAGGCAGGGCCTTTGCTGTGCGCAGGGCTTACCACCTTCAATGCGCTGAGGAACAGCGGGGCACGGCCTCCAGATGTGGTGGCGGTTTTGGGCATGGGCGGGCTGGGGCACCTGGGCGTGCAGTTTGCGGCGAAGATGGGCTACACGACGGTGGCGATTGCGCGCGGGGCGGACAAGGCAAAATTTGCGGGCGAGCTGGGAGCTGCGCACTATATCGACAGCACGGCGAAGAATGTTTCGGCGGCACTGCAGAAACTGGGCGGAGCGAAGACGATTCTGGCGACGGTGACGGACGCGGACGCGATGTCGGCGGCTGTGGGCGGGCTGGGCCATGAAGGGAAACTTGTGGTATTGGGCGCGGTGATGACTCCGCTGAAAGTGACTACGCTGCCGATGCTGGGAGCCCGGCAGTCAATCCAGGGATGGCCGAGTGGGACGGCGATCGACTCCGAGGATACGCTGAAGTTCAGCGCGGCGATGGGCGTGCGGCCGCTGATTGAGAAGTATCCGCTGGAGAAAGCAGCGGAAGCGTATGAGCGGATGATGAGCGGAAAGGCGCGGTTTCGGGTGGTGCTTGAGACGGGGAATTGAGATCTCAGGAGGTCAAAGCGGCTGCTTCGTGTGCCCGCTCCCGCTGGTCGAGGAACCAGCGGGAGCAATAGACCGAGGGAACCGCAGGCGCTTCAGCTACGACGCCGAGAACCCGCCTTAGCTGAAGGATGATAAATATCGATCATTCAATGAAAGCAGGTGCGTCACTAACATCTGGATTAGTGCGCCTGCATCATTATTTGGTTGCTTCGCACACTGCTTCACTGCACTTCCTCTTTCGCCCGATAGCCGCTGCGGGCGATGACGTCGTATTTGAGCTTGTGGTGTTTTTGGTCCTGCATCTGCAGCGGACGGCCTTCGTTATCGACTAATTCCACGTGAATCTTGCGCCAGGTGCCGTCCTGCTTGGCATCGGTGGGCGTGTAGGTAAGCACATATTGGTTGCGAATGGAGTTGTTGATGACGGAAAAGTCTTCCGGCATTTCGGCGGGGAAGCGCGGGAAGAAGGACATGCCTCCGGTCATGCGGGCGAAGGTGCGCATCTGGTTATCGGCCTGGAGGAAGGTCATTTCGCGCGGGCCGCCCATGCCCCTGCCCATGCCACCGTCTTCCGCATAGAGGCGCGCCATCTGACCGGTTCCCATGCTGAAAATGGTCACGTTGGGGGTTTCCTTAATCTTCTGCAGGCACTTGTCGAGGGTGATCTTGGAGAAGGTATCGACGCCCGAGCCGATGAGGATGACGTATTTGCGGCCGGGAACGCGGCTGAGACGGTCAAGCGTCTGGTAGAGGGCGTCGAAGAGGTTGGTTTCGTTCCAAGTGGGCATGGTGAGAGAGTTGAGCGCGTTCATTACGACCGACTTGTTTTGGGTGAAGTCGGTGAGGATGTTGGTGTGCATGTCGTAGGTTTCGACAGCGATGTAGTCGTTGGGGCGGAGCTGCTGGGCGAAGCTGTAGGCGGCGTTACGCATATCGTTAATGAACCACCAGTTATTGGCGGCGAACTCGACGAGCAGAACGGCGGTGATAGGCGCTTGGATCTGCTGGAAATGCGTGATCTGCTGCGGCTGGCCGTCCTCGAAAACGCGGAAGTTATCTTCTTTGAGGCCGGGGACGAACTCGTGGTTTTTCTCAAGGATCACGCCCACGTCCACGTTAACGACAGGCACATTGACCTGGATGGAGAGATTGCCGAGTCCGGGAGGGTTTTTGGGCTTGGCCGGGGGCGGCAAGGGCGCGGGGGCTTCGGGCTTCGTTTCTTTGGGGATGGCGATGGCGCCATTGTCTCCGGTGGGGCCTCCGTCGGCGGGCGGGGTCTGGTCCTGCGTGGTCTGCGGTGTAGTCTGGGGCGTGGTCTGCTGGGCGAGTGCGAGGTTGGGCATTTCGCCGAGCAGCAGGAGCGCGATCATGGTGATGGCGGAAACAAGTTTCATGGCTTCCTCATTGTCAATCGCGCCGTGCTTTGCGGCAAGGGCAGGCAAGACGCTACTCTATTAAAGACGTGCAACGCAACGGAAAAGACAACAGGAGGACTGGCCGTCCAGGCAACCGCTTCGCGTGGCCGCTCCCGCTGGTCGCGGGGAAGGTTATCGCCAGGATGACACGACGTTTCGGTTTAGCGGTGTGCCTATTGGCCGTTTTTCTTCCGTTTGGCGTGGTTGCTTCGGCGCAGTCGATTCTGGATGCAACTCCGGCGGCGGTGACTCCTCCTCCCACCACTTCATTTTTCCCTTTGAGCCAGGTACATCGTGGGCTGCATGGCGTGGCCTATACGGTGTTTGAAGGCACGAAGCCGGAAGCGATGGGCGTGGAGATTCTGGGTCTGCTGCATAACGCGATCGGGCCGGGCGAGGACATGATTCTGGCGCGGCTGGAGGGCGCAAAGCCAGACTATACGGGCGTGGTGGCGGGGATGAGCGGCAGCCCCGTCTACATTGACGGCAAACTGGTGGGCGCGCTGTCGTACCGGATTGGCCAGTTCAGCAAGGAGCCGATTTGCGGGATCACTCCGATTGGGCAGATGCTGCAGAACAGGGTCGAGAGTCCGGTGCTCAGAGCCCGGGAAGACGGGGCTCAGGGCGGCGGGGCGCAGATGTCGGGATTTGGTGATCAGAATTCAGTGGTTCGGCCGATTGAGACTCCATTGGTGTTCAGCGGGTTTTCGCCGGCGGCTGTCGCGCTTTGGAAGGAACACGCTCCTTCGCTTGGGCTGACTCCGGTGGCTGGGATTGGTGGGGTTTCGGGCGGCGGCGGGCTGAGCGGGATGGCTTCGGTTGCTGACCAGCACTCGGTTGAGCCGGGATCGGCGATCAGTGCGGTGCTGGTGCGGGGCGATCTGGAGATTGCGGCGACGTGCACTGTGACCTATGTTGATCCGACGCAGTTGCTGGCTTGCGGACATCCGATTACGCAGTTTGGGCCGGTGTCATATCCGATGACGAAGGCCGATGTGGTGGCGACGCTGCCTTCGCCGCTGAACGCGTTCAAGATCATTAACACGGGCGAAACGATCGGGTCGTTTACCGCGGATCGGCAGACGGCGATTCGGGGGCAGTTTGGGCTGGCGGCGCGGATGATTCCGCTGACGATTCAGGTTGCCGAGCACGGCGCTGCGCCGCGGACGCTGCATTTGCAGGTGGTAGACCAGGAGCAGTTGACTCCAGCGGCGGTGCTGGTTTCGGTTTATCAGGGATTAATGGAGTCGAACGCTTATGCCGCTGAGATGAGCTACCGGGTGCGCGGGGAGGTGACGCTGAAGGGATTTCCGGCGATGCGGCTGGACTGGATGGTAGCTCCAACGGCTCTGGCTCCGTCGAACATGGCGGCGGCGCTGGCGGTAGGGCAACGGTTCCAGCAGCTGTATGACAACGCGGCGCGGAAAACGCCGGTGGAGAGCATTGACATTGACGTGGAAGCGCTGGCGGGTCGGCGGTCGATGCAATTGCTGAACGCGCAGGCAGAGAAGATGGAAGTGCGCGGCGGCGATACGGTTTTCATTGACGCAACGGTGCGGCCGTGGCGCGGGGAAGTGCGGAACATCCGGATTCCGGTGAAGCTGCCGGCGACGCTGCCTTCCGGCTCGGTGCGGCTGCTGGTGAGCAACGGCGAGGCGCTGGACCGGTTGATGCAGCCGGCGATGGCCGGCGCTCCGGCGCAGGACGTGGCGGCGACCATAGCGGGGCTGAACAGCCTGCATGCGAGCGATCGGCTGTATGTGACGCTGCTTGCTCCGGAGGCGCAGGCGGCGCTGGACGGGCGTACGCTGGCGGCTCTGCCGCTGTCAATGGCGAATGTGCTGGAGCCGGAGCGGCGGAACCATCGCGTGACGCTGAATGGAGAGTCGGCGGTGCCGCTGGGGTCGGTGGAGCTGGGATCGGTGCTGGACGGCCAGCAGGTGATTACGCTGAAGGTTGAGTGAGAGCAGGACAAAAGGTAAAGGGGAAAGTGCGCGAGATGGATTCTTCAACTGCTGTTGAACCGAATGTGACTGAGACGCGGAAGGAGCTTACTCCCGACGCGACGTTGCGGCTTTTGATGGAGGGCAACGAGCGGTTTGTGTCGGGGAAAATGACCGGGCCGGGGGACAATCTTGCGGGCTTGCGACGGCAGACGGTGAGGAAGCAGGAACCGTTTGCGACGGTGCTCTCGTGTGTGGATTCGCGGGTTCCGGTGGAGCTGGTGTTTGATCAAACAATTGGACGACTGCTGGTGGCGCGGGTGGCGGGGAACATTGTGTCTCCCGAGATACTGGGCAGCCTGGAATTCGGCGCGGCGCTGCTGGGAACGAAGGTGATTCTGGTGCTGGGGCACGCGAATTGTGGCGCGGTGACGGCGGCGATGCGGGCTGAGGCCGCTCCGGGGCTGATCGGGTCATGGTTCGCGCATATTCAGCCGGCGGTGGACAGAGCGGGCGGCGACCTTGAAACGGCGGTGAAGGAAAACGCGAAAATTCAGGCGGGGCTGCTGGCGAAGTCGTCTCCGCTGCTGGCGGGGCTGGTGAAGGAAGGCAAGCTGAAGATTGTGGCTGGCTATTATGATCTGGCTACGGGGCGGGTGAGTCTGTTGCAAGCGTGATGGATTGCTTGCCGGAGCGAACAAACCGCAGGTCCTTCGACTGCGCTTCCTTCGGTCGCTTCGCTCAGCATGACACCAGATATTTACGCACCTAGAGGTATTTGGTTAACTAAAGACGTTCGGGGCAGGGGCCGGAATTTTTCAGGGCGGCGGCTACTTCTTCTTCCTGCTTGGAGCGCCAGGTTTCCTCGCACCATTTTTTGAGTTCGGGCGGATCACCGGATTCGAGCTCCTGATAGACGCAGCTCAGAATGCGGTCGGTCGGCTCTTCGACCCAGGTATTGCCTTGCCCGTGGACGCGGGTTGCGCCTTTCTCCCAGCCGCGGGGCGTCAGATGCCATTCGGTCCATTCTTTCCTCATAAGAACTAGGGTACAGCGGTCAGGGCGGTTCGACGAAGGCCGGCGGCGTCGGGTTGCCCTCTGAAAGCTGTACCCTGTTTTTATGATTCTTGAGACGTTTCCGGTAGGGGTGTTGCAGTGCAACTGCACGTTGCTGGGGGATGAGGCGACGGGCGAGGCGATGGTGATTGATCCCGGCGATAACGTGGCCTACATTCTGGAACGGCTGGCGGCGCATAAGCTCAAGCTGAAGCAGATTGTCGTGACGCATGGGCATATCGACCACGTGGGCGGCGCGCTGCGGCTGAAGCGGGCTACGGGCGCTCCGGTTCTGCTGAATGAAAGTGATCTGCCGCTGCTGGACATGATGGACGTGCAGGCGTCATGGCTGGGGATTGTGCCGCCGGAAGTTGCGCCTCCCGATGAAAATGCGCGCGAGGGCATGGTGATCGGGATTGCGAACCACAAGGCCGAGGTGCTGGCTACGCCGGGGCATACGCAGGGGAGCATCAGCCTGCATTTCGCTCAGGAAAAATTGTTGCTGGCCGGCGATACGCTGTTCAAGGGGTCGATTGGCCGGACGGATTTGCCGGGTGGGGATCGGAGGCAGCTTCTGTTTTCGATTCACGACCGGCTGCTGCCGCTTGGCGACGAGACGCGGGTGATTCCCGGGCATGGAAGCGAGACGACGATTGGGGCGGAGCGGGCGAGCAATCCCTGGTTTGTGGGCTGGGAGTAAGCAGCCAACCTGAGCCTGCCGGTGTGCAGCCGATCCCACCCTTTTACAAAATGCGCGAAAGGATGGGGCGACCAGGTTCGTGCATACCGAAGCGAGCCGCAGGTCCTTCGACTACGACGCGCGAAAAGCCGCGCGTCTCCGCTCAGGATGACAACTCTTCAACTTGCCGCGTGATGAACCGATGGGCGTCAGTGGACGGGGAGAATGAACATTTTTCCGGCCTGCTGTTTGTGGGCGAGGCGGATGATGTGCGGGGTGATGACGATGACGAGGTCGGAGAAATCAGTCTGCATCTGCTTGTCGGTGGTGGACTGGAAGCCGGGCAGCTCGCTTAGGCCGGGGACTCCGCTGACGGCACGGGATTGCTGTTTACTCAGGTTGCTGACGACGAGGGCGCTCGCTCCCTGACGTAGCGTGGTGATGGTGGCGAAGTCTTCGCTGCTGAGCACGGGGATGTTGTTGAGACTGGTGCCCTGGAGGGATGTGATTTTCAGGTCGAGGGTGAGTGTGACGTCGCGGTTTTTCTGGATGTAGGGCTTGACCTTGAGGGTGAGGCCGAGGTCCTGATACTGCACCTGGGGGATGGTCTGGCTGAGGCCAGATTCAAGCTCGGCGGGATTGATGCCGAGAGCGGCGAGCTGGCTGGAGAGTCCGGCGCTGGAGAGGCCGGGGATGTTGAGGCTGCTGCCTCCGAAGTTGGAGTAGCTGGAGGTGATGATGGGGTAGCGCTCGCCGGCTTTGATGGTGGATTCCTGCTTGTCCTGAACGCGCATGGTAATGTGATCGATCACGTGCGAGTCGGATGAGTTGAGGGCGAGGTTGCCGGTGAGGCCGCTGGTGGTGATACCGGTGAGGGTGAGTCCTCCACCGAAGTAGGCGAAGGGCTGGGAGAGGATGGACGAGCCGCTGATCTGGCCGGAGGCGAGCAGGGCGAGAGCGATGGCTCCCAGGTCGCCGGGGCTGGCGAGGCCCGCGGAGATGATCTGCTGAACGAGGGCCTGGTTCTGCGAGATGACGCTGTTCAGCGCCGTGGGGATGTTGAAGACCGTCGCTTGCTGCGGCAACTGCACGCCGACGTTTCGTGTTTTTGTTTTGGCGATGTCGTAGAGGCGGACCTCAAGCTGGACGACGCTGTGGCCATCGAGCATTTCCGACAGAGTTCCGTTGAGCGCGGCAAGCTCGGGCTGAGGGGCGCGGACAGCCAGCGTGGAATTGCTGGCGGAAACGGTGACCTGATGTGCATGGAAAACATTGCGCGCGATGAGGCCCATGTCGGTGATTTCGGCGTTGTCGAGGCCGGGGAAGTAGACGGTCTCATAGTCCAGGCGCTGGAACTTAGTACGGTTTCCGCGGTTGTCTTCGGCGACCAGCACGCGCCTGGGGTCGAGCGGAACGAAGAAGGTGTTGGTGACAAGGCGGGCCATGCGCGCGGCTTGGTCGAAGGTCACGTTGTCCACATCCATGCGGACGATCTGGTTCTTGACGGAGCTGTCGATGGTGGGCGTGATTCCGTAGGCGGCGAGCACCTGGCGCAGAAGCTCGCCGGAGTTGGCGTGCAGATGAAAGCTGTGCGTGGCGGACGCGGGAGCAAGCTGGACGGGCGGGCCGTAGGATTCATCCTGCGGGTAAAGCTGCGAAGGAGCGGCTTCGGCGTCGCCGGCGATTTCATCGATGTGCTGCGCGATCATCGGATTTTTTGGATCGAGATGATAGGCGAGCAGCAGGTCGGCTCGGGCTTCGGCGGAGTGGCCGAGGAGGCGAGCCTTGTCCGCCGCTTGAATCAGTGCGGTGGCGTGATGGCTGACGATGAGCTCGCGGGCAGCCTGGTATTGAGGGTTGGCCGGCTCAAGGTGCGCGGCCTGCGTGAAGTCGGTTTCGGCCGCGGCGTAATGTTTGTGTTCGAGAGCCTTTGCGCCTTCGAGGTAAAGGCTGCGGGCTTGTTCTGCATCGTGCGGCTTGGAGTTTTTTGCGTGGGCGCAGGGCAGCGTCGCGGCGATGGCCGCAAGCACGAGCGCGGATTGGAGATGGCGATTCATCAGGCGTCGGCTGTCTCAAAAAGTGCGAGGAGGTTGGCGGCGCAGGCTTCCGGCTGATGCTCCATAAGCTGATCGAAGCTGTAATTGCCGGTGGCGACGGCGATGGTGGAGAGGCCGTTGGCGCGGGCGGCGGCGATGTCGGCTGGCGTGTCGCCTACGACGCAGACGGTGGACTGCGGACCGGCGAGGGCACGGGCCTGGCGGGCGGCTTCGGCGATCAGGTCGGCGCGGGCGATACAGCGGTCGCTGAAGCCTCCAAGGGCGAACCAGGGACGCAGACCGAGGAACTCAACTTTGAGCCAGCCGATGGATTCGAGATTGCCGGTGGCGAGGCCGAGGGTTGCGCCTTTGCCGTGAAGATGGTGGAGAACTTGATCGACGCCGGGCATTTTGTCGATTTTGAAGCTGGCACGGCGCGCGGCTACGTCGTCTCGTATTTGCTGAAGGATGTTTTCCATGTGAGGCTGCCAGAGCGCGTCGTCCAGCTTGGCGGCGCGGAAGGCATCGCGCAGGATGCCGGGGTCGGTGTTGCCGCTGAGGACTACGCCGTCAAGGACAAGCTCGCGTCCCAGGACGGTGCGCACGCTGGAGAAGAAGGAATCGACGTGGATGCGGTCGCGGCAGCGCAGCAGCGTGCCGTCGATGTCGAATAAATATGCGCCCTGCGCGTCCCAGCGGAAGCCCTGGCGCTGGAAGACGGCGGGTTGAGTTTGTGTGGATGCCACTCGCGGATTCGCCCTTCTTCAGAATAAAGCAGGGCACAGCTTAGCGAGTGTCCGCGCGGAGCGAACGGATCACCTCGCAAGAACGCGCACCTTCGCGCGCGCCCGGATCAGCGGGCCTGCTTTACTTCAAATATAGGACGTTCGCTGCGGCTGGGACGCTTGAGGCCGCGGCGAATTTGTGACGGGTCGATCTGGAGTTCGGCGATGATGCGGCTGAGCGTGTTGCGGTGCATGCCCAACTCTTTGGCGGCCTTACACTGGTTTCCCCTGTGATGCGCGAGCACTTCGATGAGGTAGCGCTTTTTGAATTCGCGGACGGCTTCTTCATAGGTGATGCCTCCGTCGTGCATTTGGGTCACAAGGCTGTCCAGTTCACGTCTCACTTCGTTCCTCTTTCTTATGCGCGGGTTGTTCCCGCTTTGCTTGCCGTCCGAACTGCGCTGGCTGTTGGTTTCAGCCACTGGGGTTCCGAGCCGCGGAGCGAGCCGACGCCTCTACGGATGCGCCGCTCCAGGTCCTGCGGGGCCGTAATCGAAACGCTGTGTGCCGCAGTGAGAAAACAGGGCGCGAGACGCGATTGCCGGAGCCACGACGCTTTGGGAAAGAAGGCGGCGACCACGAGCACCGCGATCGTGACCAGCACGAAACCCTTTGCGACACCGAAGAGCGCACCGAAAAACCGGTCCGCCCAGCCCAGTCCAATTGAATGCACCGACCATCGAATCACCCTCCCCAGAAGACCGGCCAGGAGCATGACTCCCAGCGCGATCAACAGAAACGACAGCGCCTCGGCTGCTGCGAGGGAGTGGATCCAGCGCGTGATCCACGGCAGCAGCCTCTGGTAGTTCCAACTGGCCAGTACGAGTCCGATGAGGACGCCGGCCAGCGAAAAGACTTCGAGAAAAAAACCATTCTTTGCCGCTGTGAGCACTGAGACCAGCAAGACAACGACAATCAGCGAGTCGACAAGCACCATCCATGTTCCTAGAACGACAGTGAGTTTCCGGTCAAAAGGCGGAAAGCCTCAAGATATTTTTCCTGCGTGCGTGAAACCACTTCGGGAGGGAGCGCAGGCGCGGGCGCCTGCTTGTTCCAGTGGATACTCTCAAGGTAATCGCGCACGAACTGTTTGTCGAACGAAGGCTGCGGGCCGCCGGGCGCGTACTGGTCGCGTGGCCAGAAACGCGAGGAGTCGGGCGTAAGGACTTCGTCGGCGAGAATGATGCCTTCGGCGGCGGAGCCAAATTCAAACTTGGTGTCGGCGAGGATGAGGCCGCGCTGCTCGGCGAAGTCGGAGGCCTTCCGGTAAATGGCAAGCGTGAGGTCGCGGAGCCGCTCGGCGCTGTGCGCGCCAATTCGCGCAACCACTTCATCGAACGAAATGTTGATGTCATGCTCGCCGCCGAGGCTTTTGCCGGCGGGGGTGAAGATGGGCTCGGGCAGACGGTCCGATTCGCGCAGCCCTTTGGGCAGGCGAATGCCGCAGACCGCGCCGGTGGCCTGGTAGTCTTTCCATCCGGAGCCGGAGAGATAGCCGCGCACGACGCACTCGACCGGGAACATCTGGGCGCGCTTGACCAGCATGGAGCGGCCTTCGAGTTCGTCGCGGTATTCGGACAACTCCCGCGGGAAGCGGCTTACGTCGGCGGTGATGAGGTGGTTCGGGACGATGTCCTTGAGAAAATTGAACCAGAAGAGAGAGAGCTGGGTGAGGACTTTGCCTTTGCCGGGAATGCCGGTGGCGAGCACATGATCGAATGCGGAAATGCGGTCGGTGGCGACGAACAGCAACTGGTCGCCCACGGAATACAGGTCGCGCACCTTGCCGCGGGCATAGAGCGTGAGCGGAGTGAGGTCGGTTTCAATGAGTGCTGGCAAGGCAGGCCTTCAGAAGAATAAGACTGAACTCCGATTCTGAAGTTCCCGGCGGGGTTTGTCAACGGGGGCTGGCGCCATCAGCTTCGCTCGCGGCAGGCTGCCCGCTGCTGCGGGCTTTAATCGGGATGACAACTTGTTTCGATATTTATACTTTCGGCCAGTGCTCTCATTGCTTCTCGCTTAGCAGAGCTTTTACGGCGTCCTGGTAGGTCCAGTCGGCAGGGACGGGGGCGAAGTCACTTTCGTCTTCTTTGGTGTCGATGATGAGAGACTTGAGCATGAGGATTTTGCCGTTCAGGTTGAGAAGGAGATGGGCTTGCTCCCAGTGGTCCTGGCCTACGTCCCGCTGTTTTACGAGGATTGTGCCGCCTTTGTAGAGTCTGCCCAGGAAGCCCCAGCCGATATCCACGTCGGCGACGAGATGCACGTCGAGCCGGGCCATGCGCTCCTGCTTCTGATCGATCCACAACTCGCCGGCCATGCCGTGCAGCACCTCGGCCTGGCGGTCGGGCGGGTCGAAGTCAGGGTTGGGCTCCATGCTGAGGCGATAGCAGGGGCCACTGGGCCCTTCAACCATGCCCTCGAATTTATAGATAAAGGCCGTAGGCAGCAGACGCACCATTTCATTGGCGCGATTGGCGTCGGCCTGCTCCCGCTTGCGGCGGTGCTCCTGCAATTCAGGATGGGCGAGCAGGTTTTGAAGCCGCTCAATTTCTTTGGCTTCTACTTCGGGAGGCAGAGGCTGGTCATTGATGGCAATGAGGCGAGCAACGTCGCCCTGCTTTGTCTCGATAATTTCTTTGGTGGTGATTTTTCCGTCATCGACTTTGTGGAGCGTGAAACGGTAGGGGTGATCGTCGTGAGCGGTAAGTTCATTGTGCGAGGCGCGGGCCACCGCTTCCTGCGGGTTAATGTCCTGTGCGTAGGCCATTCCGACCGACGCAAAGGAGAGAAACAATGCCGCAATGAGAATTCGCTGAAGCTGGTGAATCATCCATACCTCGTTGGATTTTATTGGACGCCTTAAAACGACTTCATGGCGGAGAGTGGGATTCGCCACGATTCCCCTGTAGCCACTGACATTAAACGGCTTAAATGAGATTAAACAGCGGTGCTAAGGCGTACCAAGGCTGTCAAGCCCAAATCTGCCACGCTACTGTGCGATGCAGCGTTGCCCAGCTACCCACTCTTATCAGGTGTTTGCAACGCCTCCGCGATGGTTCGGGACCATCTCCTCATATTGCCTACTCGGATGGATAGATCCCGGTGTTGGGGAGTGCCTGCTGTCATGCTTAGCAGCATCGCCTCATCATTGTCCGCGAGCCTTCCATCTCTGCTGCGAGAATACGAAGTTTATCTTCTTGCATTGTTTTCTCCGTTGCCTGTCACGGCTCATCTACCGGGTCTCTTTGTGTTCTCCGCGATTTCTTGCAGCCACCCTCTCAGGCAGGCAGCAAAAGAGTACCCTTTTCCCCAGTTGAGTTCTTCCACGACGTCATTCGGGATTTCCTTTAGACAGTTTCGTAAATCCCGAGGGAAAGTGAAATTTTTGTACCCTTGAAACTCCTCCGTAATCTTGTTTGCGATACCTTCTAAAACTAAAAGTTTTTCCTTCAAGCTTTGTAAACTCTGGTTGATGACCCAAAGTTGCAGAACGACGACCACACCAAGAAAAATGATGATCTTAAGAAGCATTCCCACCTCACACTGTTTTTCTTGCGACCATACCTCAAGACGTAACGTTAGCACGGCCACAGTGGTCAACCTGGCGCGAAGGACGGCGGGACTGAAAGGCAAACAACTTGGCGGAATGAGGTCTACTCCGTAAGCGACCATATCACGCTTCACGTTCACGAGATGAGGGTATTAGAAGTTTAGACGCGACCGCGTGCTCGAAGTTGTGTCCATAGAAGTTGCGGCCATTCTGGTGCGGCAAAAACAAGGTGCAGCGAAAACAAGGGTGCTGACAGAGGATACCTGAACTTTATACAATTCGAGCATGAGTTGTGTTGCGTCTTCCTGCCGCCTTATTGTCGCCGCCACGCTTTTGGTTCCCTCGCTGCTGTTTGGGCAGGAGTGGGGTCGCGGGCGCAAATATAAACCGCCACCGCCGACCTGCACTATCACCGTTACGGTGATCAAGGCGACGAACGGCAAGCCGGTCGAAAACGCCGCTGTGGTGTTTCATCCCATTAACAAGAAGGGCAAGGATGAAGGCGGTATGGAACTGAAGACGGACGAGAACGGCGAGGCGAAGTTGAACGTCATTCCGATTGGCGACACGCTGAGGCTGCAGGTCATCGCAACCGGCTTCCAGACCTTCGGGAATGACTACCAGATCACTGCTGACAAGAAGGCGATCTCCATCAAGCTCCGCCATCCGGCGCAGCAGTTCTCGATCTACCAGAAGCATCCGGACCAGGAGGTTGGCGGGCCGAAGGTCGAGGAAAAGCGTGCGCAGCCGGCGACGCATCAGCCGCCGGGGACCACGGAATAGCGTTTCAGACGAAAGCCGGCGTTCCGCGTTCAGGGAAGAATGATGGTTGCATTCCTGAACTCCGGACGCCGGTTTTTCATGCATCGAGGCGGTATTTGGTCTCGGCTATGCGGTAGAGGGGTCGCCAGACCAGGCGATTAATTGTGACGACCATGAGGGCCATGATGATAGTGGCGAGGAGCAGAGTGGGGAAGTCCGCATGAGCGCTGGCGGCGCTGATTTGCGCGCCTAGTCCGGTCGTTTCCAGCGTTCTGCCCTTGATCTGAAAATATTCGGCGACGATAGAGGCGTTCCATGCGCCTCCCGATGCGGTCACCAGGCCGGTGACGAGGTAGGGGAAGATTCCGGGCAGGATGACGGTGGTCCAGCGTTGCAGGCTGGTGAAGCGGAAGAGGCTGGAGACTTCTTTGAGGTCGGAGGGAATAGCCATAGCTCCGGCGATCACGTTGAAGAGGATGTACCACTGCATGCCCAGCATCATGAGGGCGATGGAGCCGACGCCGAGGCCCAGGCCGAGGTCCATCAGCCCGATCAGGATTACCGGAAAGAGGGCGGTGGCGGGGAAAGATGCGGCGATCTGCGCCAGAGGCTGGGTGATGTGCGCGAGGCGGGGATTGAGTCCAATGGCGACGCCTACCGGGATGGTCCAGAGCGAGGCGAGCAGCAACGAAACATTGACGCGCAGGAAGGTTGCGCCAGCGCCTTCAAGCAGCACCAGCAGTTCGTGCGCATGGATATGCCGCAGCAACAGGGCGGCTTGGAAAGCGGCGAAGATGATCGCAGCGAAGGCCGCGAGGGACGCCAGCACCGCAAGGATGGTGATGGAGCGGCGCGGGTCGCGGCGGGTTTGTTTGCGGACGGCGCGATGTTCCTGCCGCTTTGCCATGCGCCGGTACATGTCTTCGCTGAGGGGGGTGAAGGCGCGACGCTGGAGAAAGCCGACGACGTTGGAGGTACGGATGATGTGGAGGATGGGCGAGGTGACGCGATCGACGCTCTCGACGCTTTCAAATTTGAACTTATCGGACCAGGCGATGAGCGGACGCCACAGTAGCTGGTCGGTGAGCACAATGATGAGGATCATTGTGATGATGCCGTAGATCATGGCCTGGGTGTCTCCGTTGGACGCGGCGGTTTGCAGGTAGGAGCCAAGGCCGGGCAGGCGGAAGTTGCGGCTGCCGACGGGAAACATTTCGCAGACGATGAGGAAAAACCATCCGCTGGCGACTGAGACCATGGAGTTCCAGACCAGGCCGATGGTGGCGTAGGGCAGCTCCAGTTGAAAGAGGCGCTGTAAGGCGGAGAAATGGTTGACGTCGCAGGCCTCGCGGAGCTCGCGGGGGATGCTTTTGAGCGAGGAGTAGAAGCTGAAGGCCATGTTCCAGACCTCGCCGGTAAAGATGAGCAGGATTGCGCCGAGCTCGATGCCAATTTGCCGGGAAGGGAAGAGCGAAATCATGGCGAGCATGACAGCGGGCAGGAAGCTGAGCACGGGAATGGATTGCAGGATGTCGAGTGTGGCGATCATCAGCCCCTCGACGCGCTTGTTGTAGGCGGCAATGTATCCGTAGCCGATAGCGAAGGCGAGGCTCAAGATGTAGGCGATGAAAATGCGCGCGGTGGAATAGAAGGCATAGAGCGGCAGGTGCGAGGGCGAGCGCTGGATGGCGACTTCGGGAATTGCGGTGCTGAACCAGAACTTTCCGATCCAGAGGATGGCGTAGAACGCGGCCATGAGGGCGGCGGCCACGCTGAGGTCGAGAAAGAAGGGCCAGGTGCGCTCGGCAATCAGCTCGCGGGAAAATGTGTGGCGCTCACTCACTCAGCCTCCTCGATCGAAGGCGTTGGCTCTTCGGTTTCGGGCAGGATGAAGCGGCGGCGGCCAGCGTCGAAGTCGAACAACTCGGCGTAGCGGCCCCAGTTGATGGCAGTTTCCAGCTGGCGCTGCGTTTCTTCCTCGCTGAACTGCTCGTCGAGCATGTCGAGGAAAAATTCTTCGGGAACGGTGTGGTCGTTCTTGTTGTCGAGCGCGCGGGTGATCTGGCGGAGCAACAGAATATGTTCAGTTGCGGCTTCGCGGAAGTATTCCTTCTGTTGGAGAATTTCCGACTCGGCGTATTCGCGTCCGGCGGGCGTAATGACGGCGTCGCCCTCTTCGACGCGGAGGAAGCCGAGCAGCACGGCGGCATCGACGATGGGCAGCAGGTCGTCGACCTCGAAGGCCAGCTCGTCGGCGAGGCGATAGATGTCGGCGCGGCCATTGGTGTCTTTGTCGGTAAGGTCGATGATCATTTCGAGCAGGCCGGCGATGCCTCCAGGACGCGCGTGCGGCAGCATTTCATAGCGCATCTGGCGCTGGTCGCGGATGCGGCGGCCGGGCTCCAGTGTGGGAATCGCGGCGGGAGCGACATCGGGGCGGGTGAGGACTTTGTAAATGTAATCGACGAGCTGGGTGAAGGGCTGGCTTTTGCGGTCGCGCGGGTGAGGCAGCGCCGTGACTTTGAAATCGGTGCGGACGTGGCCGGGATTGCGCCCGAGAACGATGATGCGGTCGGCGAGCAGCACGGCTTCCTCGATATTGTGGGTGACGAGGAAAATGGCCTGCGTGGGGATGGTCTTTTTCTGCCACAACTCGAGCAGCTCGCTGCGGAGGTTTTCGGCGGTGAGCACGTCGAGGGAGGAAAAAGGCTCGTCCATGAAGAGAACTTCCGGCTCGACGACGAGGGCGCGCGCAAAGCCGACGCGTTGGCGCATACCGCCGGAAAGCTCCTTGGGGTAGGCGGCCTCGAAGCCGTCGAGGCCGACGGTGTCGAGGATCTTGATGCTGCGCTGGCGCCTTTCGTGGGCGTCCATGCCACGGGCCCTGAGGGGCGCCTCGACATTCTCAAGGACGGTGAGCCAGGGAAAAAGGGCAAAACTCTGGAAGACGATGGAGACGTTGATCTTCACTTGGGAGATGGGATTGCCGTGCCAGAAGACTTCGCCGCCGGAGGGTTGCGAAAGGCCAGCGAGCATGCGCAGGAGGGTGGATTTCCCGGAGCCGGAGGGGCCGAGAAGCGCGACGATTTCGCCGGGCACGATAGAGAGATCAGTCGGCGAGATGACCTGAATGCGGTTCTCGCTCGGCTGAGCGTAAAACTTCTCCACCTGTTGGGCGCGAATGATCGGTTCGCTCATGGGCCAGACTTCCTGAAAGTATTATTGCGGATGGACGGGCCGCGGGTCGTAAAGATAGCAAAACGGCGCGGGCCGGTACAGTCTCTAAGTTGCTATGATTAGAGAGGGATGAAGCATCCCCTGTGCCCAGCGTATCATCTGTAGAAGCAGATCATTGATGAAGCGGGACATTTTTGCCCTATCCTGAAAACTTTGTCGGGGCGGAGACGGTACTGCCGGGTCATTTCCGAAAGAAAGTGATGTGAACGAGCGAATGTCCGATACTCCAGCGAAACCCAAGGTGTTAGTAGCTGATGACGAGCGAGTCATCGCAGACACCCTTGCCATCATTCTGAACCAGAGCGGATTTGAGGCGACTGCCGTGTATAGCGGCGAGAAAGCCGTGGAAACGGCGAAGACGCTGCGTCCGGACATGCTCATCAGCGACGTGATTATGTCGGACCTGAATGGCATTGACGCGGCAATCAAAATCCGCGGAATGCTGCCTTCGTGCAAGATCCTGCTGTTCTCCGGGCAGGCCGCGACCGCGGACTTGCTGGATCGAGCGCAGGGCCAAGGACACCAGTTCGAGATATTGGCGAAGCCAGTGCATCCACAGGACCTGCTGGCAAAGCTGCGGGGATAGCCAGTAGCCGAGTCAATAGCTAAACGCTTCGCCTTCCTTCCATCGCTCTGGTCATTGTTACCTCATCCGCGTATTCGATGTCGCTTCCGGCAGGGACTCCTGTGGCGATGCGGGTGATGCGCATGTCCGTGTGGCGCAGCGCTCCGGCGAGATAGTGAGCTGTGGCTTCTCCCTCGACCGTGGGAGAGGTGGCAAGGATGACTTCGTCGATTTCTCCGCGTTCGACGCGCGCTTGCAGATTACCGATTCGCAGGTGTTCCGGGCCAACTCCGTGCAGGGGTGAGAGCGTGCCGTGGAGCACGTGGTAGACGCCGTTGTAGTGGGTCTTTTCGACGGTGGCGATGTTGGTTGGCTCTTCGAGCACGCAGACCAGCCGCTGGTTGCGCGTGGGGCTGGCGCAGTAAAGGCACGGGTCCACGTCGGTGATGTTGTTGCAGACGGAGCAGAGGCGAAGGCGTGCCTTGACCTCGCGCACGGCTTCGGCCAGCGCTTCGGCGTCCTCGGCGCTGGAGCGCAGGATGTGAAACGCGAGGCGTTGCGCGCTCTTGGTGCCGATGCCGGGCAATTTGCGCAGCTCTTCGATAAGCCGCGCCATGGGTTCTGCGAATCGTGACAAGCGGTCCCCCGCGAAATGGCTCAGGATGGCATCGTCTTAGTGCAGGAACATCAGAGTCAGCAAACTACAGCGTATCGTAAATGGCCGAGACAAACATGTCCGGCGTCATCTCGCCGTGCGACCATTCGGGGTCGAGGTCGGCAGTGATGTGGGAGGCGAGCACCTGGCTGAGGCTTTGCCCGGAAATCTTGACCCGCTCGACGCGATTGGCCACCAGGGCCAGCATCTCGCGATAGGCCGCCAGGTCAGCCTTGGTGCCGGGTTTGCCGTGGCTGGGGACGATCCTGGTGCGGTCGTCGGCGAGTTGAAGCACCTGATCGACTCCCTGAATCAAGCCGTTGATAGTGCCTCCGCTGTGGGTGTCGAGGATGGGGTAGGCCTTGTTAAACCACATTTCGCCGGCGTGGAGGACATTGGCGTTGACGAAGTGGATGAAGGTATCGGAGTCGGTGCTGGCGTTGGGCGCGTGGATGAGATCGAGCTCTTCGTTGTTGGTATATATTTTCTGGTGGTCGACGAAGGTGGACTCCGGGAGCGCGCTTGCGGGCGCTGGCGGCAGGCTGACGTTCAGCATGGGAATTTTCTGGGGGGCGGCGAGCCGGGTGCGGATGTTTTCCTGCCCGATGATGAAGGCGCCGGCGGCATTCATGGCGGCATTGCCGTCGGTGTGGTCGAAGAGCCAGCTGGTGTTGACCAGTAGCTTAACCGGGTGCGGAGCGAACTTGGTGAGCGTGTCGAGAAGGTGTGGCGCGCCGGTGGCCATGCCGGAGTCGACGAGGAGCTTGCCCTCCGGCCCGATGAGAGCAACGATGTTGGCGCCCACGCTTTGGAGCAGGATGACGGTGTCGGTGAGTTTGGTGCTGTGAATTTTGGCGACTCTCGCTGCAGCACGCATGGATTGCAGCAGAGTCTGGCCGGGGTTCTGTGCGGGCTCCGGCACGAGCGGAGGCCTGTTGCGATGCTGGCCAGCGAAGAGCGGTCTACGCAGAGCCAGCGTGGCGGCCGCCGCGATTGCCGAATTTGCCAGAAACTTCCGTCGTGTGATCATTGATTCCCGGCTTCGTGTGGGGACCGCGGCACTGGCCGCGGCGGACGACCCGAATATCTCTAGAATAGCCCGGGAGGCAAGTTGAGCCCGCCCAGCATTCCCTGCATGCTCGATTTCAAAAGCTCCTCGGCGCGGCGACCCGCTTCGTTGAAGGCCGCGGCGATCAGGTCTTCGAGCATTTCGACATCGGCGGTGGACCCGCTGAGGCTGGCTACGGCCGCAGGGTCAATGGTAACTTTGAGGATTTCCTTTTTGCCGTTCATCTTCACGGTGACGGCTCCGCCGCCGGAGGAAGCTTCGACAACGGACTGGCTGAGTTTTTGCTGCATCTGCTCCTGCATCTGCTTTGCCTGGCCGAGCATTTCCTGAATTTTAAGAGGGTCCACTGTATTGCTCCTGAGTCGCGCTCGCTTCTGTTTCTATTATTCGCGCTTTACTTTTTCTCTCTTAAATCGAGGATACTGCGCACTTCGGCCTGGAAAAGCTCCTGGGCTTGTTTGACGAGTGGATGATCGAGCGCCACAGCGCGAATGCTTCCGCTCGACGGCCGCTTTGACGCGGAAGCAGTCTCAGAGTCGGATACGCCCTGTCCAGGAGCGAAGCTAAGTTTCTGGCGCACGCCGATAGACCGCAGCGCGTCGCGGCAGATTTTCTCCGCCTCGGCGTTCATGGTGAGGCTGAGCATGGTTTTGCGAATGCCTACTTCCACTTCGATGCCCTTGCTCTTTTCAGCCCATTTCCCGTTTGCGAGCAGGACGGCGGCGGTGTTGTGTCCGCCGGCATCGAGCGCGGTAGTGACGGTGTCACGAATGTGGTCGAGGTTGATTTCCGCGGCCGCATTCAGATTGGTGGCGGGCTCAGTCGCCAGCGCCAAGGCTCCGGCGATGGTTTCCGCGGCGGGTTCGACGGCTTGCGCGGAAGGGAGCTTGACCGAAGTGGCTTCGGGGGCGCGGGCGGTCATTTCAAGTGGCGTGAGCGCGCGCGGAGGCGGAGTTGCCGACGCTGTGGGCGCGGCTGTGGCTTGGCCGCCGATCTTGCGGTTGCGGTCGGCTTCAAAGGGCGAAAAGGCCGGCTCGGGCTGTCGGGCGCTTGCGGGCGCGGGAGAGCTGGTGGGGCGATTCTCTGTGGTTCGCGAGCGCGGTGTGGAAGAAGAGGACGCGGAGGGAACCGAGAATTTGCTGAGGAGTTCTTCGACGGGAAGCAGGCGGCCCAAGTGTACGAGCTTGACGAGGCCGAGCTCGAGATGAAAGCGCTGCTCCTGCCGGTAGTTCAGGTCGTCGAAGGTGCGGAGCATGATCTGGAGGAAGCGGGTGAGGTCTTCTTCCGAAAACAGAGCGGCGGAACGGGCCGCGCGGGCGCGCTCATCGGGCGAGATTTGCAGCAGCTCGGAGTTTTCTCCGTCGATGCGCGCCATGAGCGTGTTGCGCAGATAGTGGACGAGCTGGCGGGCAAGCTGCGACGCGCTGTTTCCGGCGTTGAGCAGGCGGTTGATTTCTTCGATAACGGTCGCGGTCTGACTTGCGCTGACGGCTTCCATCAGCCGCTCGAAAACGGCGTTGGGCACGGTGCCCATCAGCTCGCGAATCTGTCCGGCGTCGAGATGGGCACGGCCGTCTTCATGAGGAGCCGATGCGATGGCCTGATCCATGATGGAGAGCGCGTCGCGCATGGAGCCGTCGCCGGCCTCAGCCAGTTGCGCGAGGGCGGCGTCTTCGGCGGAGATGCCTTCTTTGGCGGCGATGTCGCGGAGCTGCGCAAGAATATCGTCGAACTTGACGGCGTGGAAGCTGAAATGCTGGCAGCGCGAGCGGATGGTCTGGGGAATGTCCTCAGGCTGCGTGGTGGCCATCATGAAGACGATGTGATCGGGTGGTTCCTCCAGCGTTTTGAGCAGCGCGTTGAAGGCGGCGTCGGTGATCTGGTGGGCTTCGTCGAGAATGTAGATTTTGAAGCGGTCGCGCGCGGGGCGATAGCGTGCGGCGTCGCGCAGCTCGCGAATTTCGTCGATGCCACGATTGGTGGCCGCATCGATCTCGATCACATCGACGGCGTTGCCGGCGCGGATTTCAGTACAGGAGTCGCAGACGCCGCAAGGCTCGGGCGTGGGCCGCTCGGCGGAGCCGATGGCGGTGCGGCAGTTGAGGGCCATGGCGAGGACGCGGGCGATTGTGGTTTTGCCGATGCCGCGATGACCAGAAAAAATGTAGCCGTGGGCGGTGCGGTTTTGCGCGAGCGCGTTGAGCAAGGTGCGGGTAACGTGGTCCTGTCCAATGACGTCGGAGAAGCGCTGGGGGCGATACTTGCGAGCTAGAACCTGATATGCCATGCGAAAGCTTGATTGTATCGGGTGTGAAAGGTTCGCGTGAAACCGGCGAAATTACCGGCGCTTTCCAGGCGTTCTTCCTCTCATTCAGCGGGAATACGCTTTTTGGACCTTCTTGTTTGCCGCGCGCTTTGCGGCTCGGGCGCGGCGGCGGAGTTCCTCCGGGGAGTACATGGACTTGCGGCAGTTTTCCGCGCCGCAGTTGCAGGCGGCTTCGTCTTCGTCGCCGTCGTAGAGGTTGTAGTCGTAGGTGAGCTCTTCTCCGGCGGCGATGTTGCGGATGGCTTTGATCCAGACGTGGCCACGTATTTCGTCGGTCTCGCAATTGGGGTCGCAGGAGTGGTTGATGAACATGGCGATGCCGTGGCCGTCGATCACCTTCGATCCGTCGCCTATTCCGAAGAGGTAGGTGGTCGGGGAGTGCTCGTACCTGGCATCCGCCTGAGCCTTGGTGATGCGCGGACCGGTGTATTCAACGACGCGGGAACGGTTTTTGATCGGCTCGGTGGTGTAGCATCCGGCGGCGTGGATGGCGGAGGAGCGGATGATTAAAGCCATGGGTTTCCTGCCGAGTATAACAATTTTGGTTCCAGCCCTATCGGACGTGAGGACCGTCTAAACTGGAGGGAGATGAGCTTTCGCTACGCCATTCCGGTGCTTCTATGTGCGGGCATCTGCGTGTCCGCGCAGCAGTCTGCACCGCAGCCCTCGAAACAGGGTCAGCCGCAGGCGAATTCAAAGCAGCAAACGGAAAAGCCGTCGCCCGCTGAAGCCAATCCCTTTCCTGAGGCGAAGTCGCGCAAGGCGGAGAACGCCGCGGATGCTTCCACAAATAACTCGTCGGGATCATCTTCGAGTCATGTCGATTTGAATCGCCTGAATGCGCTTCCGGGCAGCAGGACACGCATTTCCAACGGCGAGGGCGGGTACATTCACGACCCGCAACTGGCGAAGCAAGATGAGAAGGTCGGCAAGTTCTATCTGCAGACCAAAGACTACAAGGGCGCTTACGACCGCTTTAAGGAGGCAACGCTGGTTGCTCCTGAAGACGAGAACGCGGTGTTTGGCCTGGCTGAGTCGGCGCGCGGACTGCACAAGACACGGGAAGCAATCACGAACTACTCCATTTATCTTGAGGCGTTTCCGAAGGGGAAGAAGGCCAAAGATGCGGAGAAGGCGCTGGCGGAGTTGAAGTCGCCCCATCAGAAATAAGCGCTTATCGGAAGAATCCCAGATACCAGTTGATGGATTGCTGTCCGTAGAAGACGGCGTAGATAGCGGCGGCTGAGAGGAATGAGCCGAAGGGAAACGGAATATCGAGCCTGCGCCGGACGGCGCTGATGTAGAGGCCGTAGATGGCGGCGGCGACGGTTCCGAAAACCAGCACCAGGACGGCGGGGGACGGGCCGAGCCAGGCGGCGATCATGGCTATGAGCTTAGCGTCGCCGATCCCCATGCCGGAGCGGCGGCGGAGCAGCCAGTAGATTCCAGAGATGGCGAGGAGAACGCCGGCGAGCGAGGCTGCCCAGCCGATGGAGAGCACCGCACAGCGGGCCCAGTGGCCGCAGATTGCGCCGGAATAGACGATGCCGAGGACGATCCCAGGCAGCGTGAAGGCATCGGGCAGGCGAAGGGTTTCGGCGTCCATAGCGGCGAGGCCGAGCAGGAGGAAGCAGAGTACGGCCATGCCGAGCGCCCGCAGCGTAGGCCCCCAGGTGAGCCAGCAGAGAAGCCAGAGCGCGGCGAGAGCCAGTTCGATGGCGGGATAGCGCCAGGCAATAGGCTTGCGGCAGGCGCGGCATCGTCCGCGGAGGAAGAGATAGCTGAGGACCGGGATGTTGTCGTGTGCGGCGATGGGGGCTCCGCAGCGGGGGCAGCGCGAGCGCGGGCGCACGATGGACTGATGGGTGGGCAACCGCGCGATGCAGACGTTGAGAAAGCTGCCAAAGATGAGCCCCAGCAGAACGACAAGGATTATGGCCAATGTTTCCATAGGTTTCCTGCGCAGTATATCTTCCCACGGAAGCGTAAGGCGCGCGGTCGGGTAAATTGGTCTTATGGCTGAAAATGTGAAGGAAGCGGCAAGCTTTGCCGAAGCTGTTGCCATTATGCACAGGCTGCGCGCGCCGGGTGGTTGCGCGTGGGACCGCGAGCAGAGCTTCGAGTCGATTCGCAGATACACGCTGGAAGAGACTTACGAGGTTTTTGACGCGATTGAGCGGCGCGACTGGCCGGAGCTGAAAGACGAGCTGGGCGATCTGCTGCTGCAGGTGCTTTTCTATGCGGAGATGGCCGCCGAGGCGGGCCATCTCACGATTGCGGAAGTCGTCGATGGGCTGAGCCGCAAACTGGTGCGGCGGCATCCGCATGTATTCGGCGAAGAGGCGGCTGCGAAGGCGGGGAACACGGCGGCCGGGCTGGATGTAGACGGCATTGACGCGTCCCAGGTGCTGCGCAACTGGGACGAGATCAAGAAGCGGGAGCGCGCAGGGAAGCCTGCGCCGGAGGGAAGGATGGAGGCGATTCCGCGCTCGATGCCGGCGCTGGCGGAAGCGGCGAAGCTGGGATCGAAAGCGGCGAAGGCGGGGTTTGACTGGCCGGATGTTTCCGGGCTGATGGACAAGCTTCGCGAAGAGACAGCCGAGCTCGAGGCGGAGATTAAGGCGGGCGCGGCAATGCGTGAAAGAGCAGCGCAGGAGCTGGGCGATCTGCTATTTACGGCGGTGAATGCGGCGCGGCGCTTGAAGATTGATCCCGAACTTGCGCTGCGAGATACGAATGCTCGGTTTCGTAGCAGATTTCGGGCCATGGAGGTCGGATCTTCGCAACCTTTGGAAGAAGCTCTTCCGGAGGAACTGGAGCGGTTGTGGACGCAAGCCAAGCAGAAAGAGCGAGGCGAATGAATCGGGGGCGGGATGCGCCAACCCTTCGTGGTGTATTCTCATCTCGTCTGCAAGGAGGCATTTTTTCTCGAAGGAATGCCTCGGATGCCATCGTGATTACGGCAGGAGCAGGTTTTCACTACGGGCGCGGAAGGCAGAGCAACATTCAAACCTCAACATTTGAATTTAAGAGATGGTCGCTATGAGAATTGATGCAATCCTTCTGCGCGAACTGCACATCCCTCTCGTTCAACCTTTTGAAACCAGCTTTGGAGTGACGACGGACCGGCGCGTGCTCCTGGCGGAACTGAAAGCCGAAGGTCTGACGGGCTGGGGCGAATGCGTGGCCGGCGAGCACCCGTATTTTTCTGAGGAATCGACCGACAGCGCGTGGCAGGTTATGCTGCATGAGCTTGCGCCGTCGCTGGTCGCCGCTGAACCCGCGCATGGCGGGAAGTGTCCGGGGATATTCAGAAAAGTTCGCGGCAATCGCATGGCGAAGGCGGCTCTGGAAAACGCGGTCTGGGATCTGGAGGCGCAGATGCGCGGGATTCCCCTCGCCGAGCTTCTTGGCGGGGTTCGCGAAACGATTGCGTGCGGCGTCTCGATCGGCATTCAGCCGACGCTTGAACGGCAGATGGCGGAGATTGAGAAAGAGCTCGCGGCGGGCTATCAGCGCATCAAGCTGAAGTGCAGGCCAGGTTGGGACACGGATATTTTCGAGGCGGTCCGCGATCGGTGGCCGGACATTGTTCTAAGCTGCGACGCCAACTCTTCCTATCGTCTGCATGACGCTGATCACATCGCGGCGTGGGACGCGTTTCATCTGCTGATGATTGAGCAGCCGCTGTGGGCGGATGATTTTTATTTCCATTCCATGCTGCAGAAGCGGCTGGCAACGCCGATTTGTCTGGATGAGTCGATCCGCAACCGGCGCGACGCGTTGGCGGCGATTGAAATGGAGTCGTGCCGGATCGTGAACATCAAAGTAGGGCGCGTGGGCGGATTCAGCGAAGCTATTGCGGTGCATAATGCCGCGCAAGAGCGAGGCGTTCCCGTGTGGTGCGGCGGGATGCTGGAAACCGGCATTGGACGCGCGCACAACATCGCGCTGGCTTCGCTTGAGAACTTCCGGCTGCCGGGGGACGTGTCCGCGTCGAAGCGCTACTGGAAGGAAGACATTATCGAGCCTGAGGTTACGGTTTCGGCGAAGGGCGAGATTCAGGTTCCGGACACGCCGGGGCGGGGCTTTGAGGTGCGCAAAGATCTGGTGGAAAGACTGACTGTGCGCAGGGAAGAGGTCAGGGCGATGGTGCCCGCGTGAGTTCTGCTAATTGACGCTAACGGATTCCGGGTAGAGTTTTGGCTGACGTGGCGGCATGCACTCGCGTTCGCAATTGCGTCCATCGAGTTTGGCGGAAGCGAGGGCGCGTTCGGCTTCCCGCAGCACGACCAGCGGCGAGCGGCCCCGGCTTTGCGCCAGCCCTATGCTGACGGTAAGGGTGATCATGTCGTGGCCGGCGTCGAAGGGCTTGCGCAGCATGATGGTGCGGATGCGGCCCGCAAGATGCCGCGCCTGGTATGCGCTGCAGCCGGGAAGCGCGAGAAGAAACGCGTCCTCGCCGAAGCGACCGAGCAGGTCATAGCTGCGCATGTAACGGCGAAGGCGGCCGGCGATTTCCTGAAGGATTTTGTCGCCGGTTTTGTAACCATACTCGGCATTGACGCGCTCGAAGAAATCGAGATCCAGCAGCAGAAAGGCGAGCGGAGTCGCCATGCGCTGCACTCGGTCTGTTTCCGGGAAGAGCAGGCTGAGCAGCGACTCGCGGTTCCAGAGGCCGGTAAGCCGGTCGTGCGAGGCGTGGAAGGTGATGGCCTCGGCCTGGGCCTGAAGCTGGCGGGCCAAGTCCTGCACGCGTCCGGCCACGCTGAGGCGGACGCGCAACTCCATTTCGGAGATGGTGTCGCCTGCTCGATCGGCGACTGAGCAGAGAAGCAGGTCGTCAACTCCAGCGTCCGCAGCGGCGGTTACCGTGGCCGCGTCCGCCGAGCGGCTGAGGAGCATGATCCAGGTTTGCTTCGCGCCCGGTCTGCGCTTGAGCTCGGCGGCCAGTTCCAGGCCGCTCTGGCCAGGCAAGGCAGCGTCGAGCAAAGCGATTTCGGGAGGGTTCGGGGCGAGGAGGAGTTCCAATGCGGTCGCACCATCAGCGGCGGGCTGCGCGGAATGGCCCAGTTTTGTGAGGATTGCAGCCAGTCGCAGGTTGAGTCTGCGGTCGGCGGTGGCGACAAGCACACGGGGTTTCGATGAGGTGGGCAGGTTCATATTCAGCACAAACGTTCTGGTCTGGTTATCGGGCGGAGGCTGCGATTTCTGAAGAAATGTTGTTGACCGTCTGAAAACTCGACAATAAATGGCTGGAGAGGCAACCCGCCGAGATTAGGATTGCATCTGTACAGGTATCCAGACAAAAGTCTCTGTGAGCAAGCGGAAAATCTGCCCCAGGAGTTTCAATATGCTTCCAGCGATCACGACTACACACGCGATTCCGCCGAGGGTGCCTTCCTCGAATGTTGTTTCAATAACCACGACGGTGCGTTGCTTCCACTGCATGGCGCCACTTGGCGAAGCTTTTGATCAAAAGGGCAGGGAGGCGCTGCAGGCGGCGCACGAATGTTCGGCGAAAAAACTGGCGAAAAAGCCAGCCGCATCCGTTCCTTACAATTAAACAGGCAATTCGACCCCATGAGACAAGCTCTCGGGAAGGCCAGTCCTTTCCGAGAGCTATTTTTATTTAGTGCGGGCTGCAGTAGTTTTTGAAACCGACAGGCAAGCTATTTTGGTTACGATTGGAAAGATCATGTGGGTTTTGCAAGGTTTCGCATGCGAGTGCTTTTCTATTGATTTTTGGATAAAAAATCCTTAGAATAGAAGAGTTGGCGGGTCTTTCCGGCGGACTCTGCTGCCGTAGGCTGTGTCGGAACACCTTATTTTTTCTAAGGATACTAACTCAAGATGGCAAAGCGTCGTGGTAATCCCAACTGGGGCAAGCCGGAGCCGATTGGCCCGGTGGTCCCGACTGTGACTTCCTTCGAGCAGGTAGTCAAGGAATTTAAGCTCACCCCGGATCAATATGTTCGTTCCACCCGACTGCGCGAATGGGCGCGGCGGAATCGCAACTCCAAGTATATTCCGGAATCGCTGCTGGAAGCCTGGGGCTTCGAGATCGAGTCCACGCTGTAAGTTTAGGGAGTTAAAGCTAAGAAA
>JBAPRH010000019.1:0-30209 GCA_049280995.1 Acidobacteriaceae bacterium | reverse complement strand
GCCCCACAGCCAATAGCGGGTGCCCACCGTTCCGGGATCGCTGTTGGGAGTGATGTATGTCGGGTTTGCCCCGCCGTTCGCGGAAAGGAATTTGGGGTTGATCCAATCCCGCACGTAGCTCGGCGCGTCGGGCACCTTGTACAGTCCGATGGCATGCTGGAGTTGCTTGTTGGTGACGCCGTGGAGGACGATGCCGCCATCGAACAGGTTGTTGAACGTTTGATTGCCTCCGGCCATCTGGAATGGGGCGCCGGATTGGAACCCGGTAACCGTGCCGACGGTCCAGCCTCCGACAGCGCGGTCGAGCCAGTTGTTGCTGCTGAGGAAGGTTTTACCCTTGCCGAAGGGCAGGTCGTAGGTGCCGTAGATATGGACGATGTGATGGATGTCAGAGCCCGTAGGGCCGTAGGCAAGGCGCATATTGCGCAGCGTGTACTGCTGGTTCATGCCCAGGGCCCGCGCAAAGGTGTAGTTGACGTTAAACTGCATTCCGTGCCATGCCTGCTGGCGCAGCTCGATCTGGAGTGAGTTGTAGTTGGAGTACCCGTCGGCATCCAGGTAGCCGATGGGGTTGCCAGACTGGTAGGGATTGGCCTGGAAGAAGTTGGTGGGATAGTTGCCTCCCGCGCCGGCGTAGCCATAAAGATTGGAGCAGGGCGAGAAGCTGCTGGAGACGAGATTGCAGAAGTAAGGGCCGGTTGCTCCGAACGGAGTCGACAGGCTTTGCGCCATGCTCCCAACTTGCCCAAGTTGCAGGTTAGAGATGAAACCGCCGAAGGTGTATCCGCCGATGGGGTTATCGATAAACGCCTGATCAAAGATAGGCGTGGCCTGCTGGCCGGCATATCCGTTGTCCTGGAAGGACGGCGGAGCGTTCGGCTGCTGGGCTTGATTGATCGCGAGGTTATTCTGAGCGGCCTTGAACTGGGCCAGAAAACCGTTTTCGAAGACATTGACTTTATTCGGGTTGATTGCCATTCACGCATGCACGCCGCGATTGCCGACATAACGAACCTCGATGGCGTTGGCCCTGCCCAGTTTGCGCTGAATCCCGATGTTCCAGGATTCGATATAGCGCTGCGCGATGTTCGGATTCATGCCTTCCAACGGAGCAAAAATCCCTTGTGAGGATTCTGAGATTTGCGAAGAATAGCTTTCAGGACTGACATACCACTGCGAGGGATAGGAGGGAAGATTGCCGGCGACGTAATCCGACAAGTGCAGGGTGCCAGCCTGGTAAAGGGCCGGCCCAGGTGCGTTACTGGCGTTGATCTGGTAGTTCTGATAGAAAAACGAGCCGTAGTTAGAGGCGTATGTCCAGTAGTCCTGATACTGGGGCGTGTACCTGCGGAGAGAATAACCGACGCGGACGACGGTGTTGTTCCCGCCCATGAGTTTGCCGAGGAATCCTTCTGAGACAGAGGGGTTCCAGGCGATACCGATATTGGGCTGCGGGCTCACGTTCCAGGGCGAATACGCGTGTCCGCGGGAGACGTAGGCTGGATCCGCGGGACCGTTGAAGGAGCCTGGATGGAAGGCGTTGTTAATTCCGCTGGGCCCCCAGAGTCCCGCAACGGTGGGGCTGTAGTAGATGCTGTTGAGGTCGTGGTCGTCTCCGGTGAAATCCCAGCGGAGACCGTAATTCACGGTCAGATCCGGACGTACCCGCCAGGAATCCTGGAAGAACAGCCCCCATGCCTTCTGGAGTTCATCCAGATTGAGCGCGCCATATTTTTCGTATTGGTGGGTTTTGGGATTGATGGGATGGCTGCCTGCGATGGTTGTGATGTCACCCGTGAGGAGAGCGTAGTAACTCTGCATTTCGCCGATCTGGCCGGGGTTGGCTGTGGCAAGCGCCGGATTGGTTTGCTGGAACACATTCAGCGCGGGGTCGCCGGCGCCGAGGCCCATTACGACGTTGTCATAACCTTGCGGGGGATTCCAGTAGTGGTCCTGCTCGCGGTAGAAGCTGCCGCCAAAGGTGAAGGTGTGGGAGCCGTGCTGCCAGACCATGTTGTCGGAAAAACTAATGAGCGGGTAGAAGTTCGAGATACCCGAGTAGAAGAAATCGCCGGAAGCGCCGGCTCCGGAAGCGCCGAGGTTCAGGCCCCAGGGGCCAACCCACCAGACGATGGGATATTTCTGGTTATAGTTTCCAGCTTCGGCTTTCGGCGAGTCGACGGCGTAGTTATAGAGATAGCCGCCCTGGAACTGATTGATCAGCCTGGGGCTGATTGTCCAGTCCGCGCCAATCGCCGCCGTATAGGCCGTGGACCCGTATCCATCGTTCTGATATGCGAAGTCGGGGCCGGGGAATGTGGGAATGAGCGCCGTGGGCGCGCTGAACTTGTTGTAGTTAAACGCGAAGTGCGTCCTCACATTTTTCGAGGCGTTGTAATCGATCCGAAAGGTAGGAAAGTAAGTGTTCTGGCTGTTGGGCTCGGTAAAGTTGATTTGCTGTACGTTCTGCGATTCGTACTGGTCCTCGCCGCCAACGTTGCTGATGGTTCCAAGTTTAAGAGAGCTGTTGATATTTGCCACTTCGGCTGCAATGGCTGTGTCCATGGTAGACTGCAGGCCTGCCGCGCCCGCAATTGAGAGCAGATTCACGGTGTGGGACGTGCCGTCGGTTCCGAGATAGGTATAGTTACCTGCCTGGAGAGCGGGAGTCATGAAGCTATTTGCGCCGATCTGAGTGCCGGGGATGTGGTCCTGCTCGTAGCTGCCGAAGAAGAACAGCTTGTTTTTCAGAATGGGTCCGCCGATGGAGCCGCCGAAGTCGTTCTTGTGGTAGACGGCTTTGGGAATCCCAAAATAGTCGTTGTACCAGGAGTTGGCATTGAAGGAAGCATTTTGCATGTCCTCAAAGAGCCGTCCGTGATAGGCGTTGCCGCCGCGCCGTGTGGAGAAGACGGCCTGCATTGCGGCCTGACCGGCGCCCTGTCCAGCATTGAGCTGACTGGTCTGGACGGTGAATTCCTGAAGGTTCTGAATGCGTGGCGAGGCCGCGGGCTCGATGTTGCCGCCGGCTTTGAACCGGCTGGAGTTTCCAATGACGCCGTCCACGACGTTAACTTGCGATTGTTGGGGCTCGTTATTGAAGACAATATCGTCTGTGCCCATTACAACCGCTCCAGGAAGGTTTGCAGCGAACATCGTCGGGTCGCGGTCCTGCAATGGGAGGTCTTCGATCTGCTTCAGGTCGATGGTGGAGCCGATGACGTTGGAGGTGGTTTCGAGGAGCGGCGTCTGTGATCCGGTGACGATAACTTTCTGATTGACGGAGCCGACCTGGAGCACCACGGCGAGGTCCGTCACGCGAGAGGCGTGAACGACGACTGAATTAAAAACCGTGTTGTTGAAGCCGGTCTTGGATACGCTAAGCTGGTAGGTCCCGATGTTCAGTCCCACGAAGCTATAGGTACCAGAGTTCTGACTTTCCGCCCTCTGGACGTTGTTGGTGGACTGCGGCCGGATCCAAGCGTGGGTGCGTTGTCCTAGGAGTGGCTGCGATCTTGCGGAAAACGTATTCCTATACAATATTGGACACAATCATGCATCCGTTGCTGTATTTCTGTCAAGAGGGTTCTTCTGATGGAGCTCCCCACAATTTTTGCAGACGCGAGTTTCTATGCGTGCGGTTGCGCTGGGACCGCTTTCTTTTCTGCCAGGAGTCGACCTACCTGCAGGTCTATCTCCCGCGCCTGATCCCGTTCTCCAAGTCCGTTGTAGGCGCTGGTTAGGCTTGCATAAACTGTGGGATTATTCGGCTCCAGCCAAGCTCGGCAAGTACCTTGAAGCCGGCCGCGGCGCGATTGTCATCGAAGTTGTAGCATCGCGCAGTGCTGAATCTTGGAGATGCGCGTATCTCATCGTGGTCGCGGCTTGCGTGTGTCAGCGACGCCAAACAGATGTGTCCGGGGATCGTGCTAGTCGAAGGCAGGCACGAAGTCTATATTGATTACCACAACCGCATCGTCGAAGCCGTCGAGCGATGCGTGCCGGTTTCGGCGGTGCTGTCGATCGACGAGATGGAGTCCAGCCTGATTGGCCGCGAACAGCCGCTGCCGGCTGCGCTCGACCTGGCAAAGCGCATCAAGGCTTCCATTCGGGAAAACGTCGGTTCCACCCTGCGTTGCTCCATCGGCCTTGCACCGGACCGATATCTTGCGAAGATCGCTTTCCGATATGGAGAAGCCCGACGGGCTGGTGGCGCTGACTCCCGACCTGCTGTCAACAGCACTGAACGGGCTCACGCTTCGCGATCTGCGCGGTGTAGGCGCCCGGATGGAGAAACGGCTACAGGAGCAGGGAATCCGGACGATGCCCCAACTCCTGGCACTCGACCGCGAGCAGCTGAACCGCGCCTGGGGCGGCATCAATGGCGAAAAACTCTGGCACTGGCTGCGCGGCGAGGACTTCCAGGATGCGGAACTCGAACATCAGAAATCGCCCTGGGTTGAAGTAAGCATGCTTCAAGGTCACATCCAGTAGCAACTGGCCGGACCCTGCGACCCTCCGCGATTAGAATTTTGGAACCCAACCGGCACGGCAGATTGGGAATGATAAGTAGGCTTCTCTTCACTAACGATCAGCGAGTTGGCCTGGCAGTGCTCCTGCAATCAATTGCAATTTGATCGGGACCCAGCAGAGCCTGTAAATAGCAAACGTATACCAGAGCTAGGCATGCTGGCTACTAGTCATCGTCCGATTCACCGACTTCTCGGCCAAGTGACGAGGAGCGCCTTTTTCAGTACCAATCGGGCCTTCTCGGCTCTTACCCACCTTTCAATGAGTGCATTGGGCTGAAGTCATCAATTAACCGCTTCCAGTCATTTGTTCTCTCGGTCGGCAATTTTGGCCGGGCAACATGCTTCGTTTCCCTCTTAAGTTCAGTATCCCCAATGAGTTCTCACTTACTTAGGTGTTTCTCGATTAGCTGATTTGGATTTACATCGTAGGCCTCGAAGATTGGTGCTATACTCAGGCACCGTTCGGTTCTGGGTCCTGCTGTACATCCGGGGGGCCATGAATATCAACCGCCGAGTCTCTCTCCGCTGCATTCTTCCGAGCGTCATCCCATTTTTCATGCTGGCTGCGGCTAGCGGACAGGCTGCTTCGACGACGACAGCGCTGGCTGTTTCTCCGGCGAGCCCTGTGGCTTCCGGAACAGTGGTGACACTTACCGCGACAGTGGTTTCCGGCTCGACTCCGGCGAATCCTGGTCAGGTAAGGTTCTGCGATGCGGCGGCCGCTCACTGCGAAGATTCCGCGTTACTCGCAACGGCGCAGTTGACCAGCGCAGGGATAGCCATTTACAAATTCCGGCCCGGGCTTGGAAGCCACAGCTATCAGGCGGTGTTTGCTGGGACCAAGAGCTATGCGACGAGCGCATCCGCGGCGGAGGCGCTCACGGTGACTGGGCCGTATCCGACGACCACCACGATTGCCTCCTCGGGCTCGGTCGGCAACTATACGCTCACGGCGACGGTCGCGGGCACGGGTAGCCCCACTCTTGCGCCGACGGGCTCTGTCTCCTTCCTCAACACGACGGATGGTAATGCCTCGTTGGGCAGTGCAGAACTCGGAACAGCTACGCCAGGGGAGAACTTTGCAAGTACATTTCCCGATGCCGACGGCATCCCGATAGTGGGGGACTTCAACGGGGATGGCATCCCGGATCTAGCCGTAATCAACTTGTACGGCAATTCAGTGACGGTATTACTAGGCCACGGAGATGGGACCTTCACTACAGCGTCTACAACCATTGTCGGCGGAGAACCCAACGAAGCCGTCGTGGGCGACTTCAATGGGGATGGCATCGCGGATCTGGCCGTTGCCAACTCCTTGGATAATACGGTGACGATCCTGTTGGGGAAGGGTGATGGAACATTCACCACGAAAGCCACGATTAGTGTGGGTGATCGACCTTGGAGTATTGCAACCGGGGACTTCAACGGGGATGGCATTCCGGATTTGGCGACATCTAATTTAGGGGATGATACGGTCACTGTGCTGCAGGGGAATGGGGACGGAACATTCACGACCGGGTCTACCATCGCAGTCGGCAGTGAGCCTGAGTCCATTGCGGTGGGGGATTTCAACGGGGACGGCATGCCTGATCTGACAACGGCCAATAGTGGCGATAGCACGGTGACTGTGCTGCTGGGCAAAGGAGACGGAACCTTTTCGACCAAATCCACGCCATCTGTTGGTACCCAGCCTTCTTCCATTATGTTGGCTGATTTCAATGGAGATGGCGTTCCAGACATAGTGGTGACCTACTTTGACGGAATTTCGGTATTGGTGGGGAACGGGAATGGGACCTTCACTACTGGGTTTAATTTTGTTGACTACAAAGCTTTCAATGCTTCCGAGGGTGATTTTAACGGCGACGGCATCCCAGACCTGGTGGTAGTCGATTATGTTAACGGCGATGGCACCACAACTATATTGGTGGGCAAGGGGGATGGGTCATTCACTGCCCAAACGTCATCGGGGCCTGATGTTGCCCCTGGTGGGATGGTCGTGGGCGATTTCAATGGGGATGGGCTTCCGGACCTGGCGATGGCACAATCGCCGCTGGTAGTCTTACTGAACCAGCTTACGCAAACGGCGACGGCCAGCTTAAGCAATGTTTCCATATCGGGTAGCGAGACGCAACAGATTCTGGCCAGCTATCCCGGCGATGCCAATTACAACTCCAGTACTTCAAGCACCATCCCACTGCTCGCAGCGCCGATTGTAACTAAGCTCAACCTGAGTTCCAGCATCAACAACCCGATCGCGGGCAACCCGATCACGCTGACGGCGACCCTCAGTCCTTACTCAGAGGGAACCTTTACCACGAACAGTGAGACGATCACCTTCTACGACGGAGAAACGAGCATCGGGAGCGGAACACTGTCCGCCGGTGTGGCCACGCTCAGCATCGCCAGGCTGTTACCCGGAACCAACACGCTGACGGCAACCTATTCCGGCGATGGAAGCTTCAGTGCCAGCACCTCAAGCAACGTGCTTGTGACAATATCGCAGGTCGCAACTACACTGCAGCTTTATTCCAGTGCCAACCCCTCTGCGCAAGGCGCCTCGATCACGCTGGCGGCAGTTCTCAGCCCGTACATCTCGCCTGGGGGAATCTTCACGGTCGGCGCAGAGACCGTAACCTTTTATAACGGAGGAACGAGCATTGGCACCGCCACGCTGTCCTCCGGCGTGGCCACTCTCAATATCGCCTCACTACCGGACGGAACCGATACACTGACCGCCTCCTATCCAGGCGATAGCGCCTTTAGCGCTGCCACCAGCAACACGGTCGCGCAGGCGGTGAATGTACCTTTCGGGTCGATCCCCGGGTTTGCGGTGACTGTCAACACGGACACCACCTCTGGCGTAGCGGCGAATTGTACGACCGCGCCTGCCCCGAATTGCAGCCTGCGCGACGCGCTGGCCGCAGCGAACGCAGCAGGTTCTGGCAACATCACCTTCAACGCCACCGTCTTTGCCGCTCCGCAAACCATCGCGCTAGGCAATGTGGGAGGGCTGAACGTCCCGCCACATACGACCATCACTGGTCCGACTAAAGGCAGCGGCGCAACTCTGACTAATCTGGTGACAGTGAGCGGCGGCGGCCCAGTCTTCACGGTAAACGAGTTTGCGACGAACACAGCCATCTCCGGGCTGACGATCACGGGCGGCGTTGCGTCATACGAAGGCGGCGGCATACTGAATAGCGGCGTTCTGACGGTGTCGGGGAGCACAATATCAGGAAACAATCCCCAGGGTAGTGGCGCTTTCGGCGGAGGCATCGCTAATTTAGGTGTTCTGACACTGATCAACAGCACCGTCACGGGGAATACCGCGGAGGGCCCGGGGGGGATCACCTCCACCCCCGTGAACGGCGGCGGCATCGGCAATGGCAGTGGGGCTACGTTGACGATAACCAACAGCACCGTCGTGGGGAACACTGCTTTAAACTTCCCCGGCGGGACCGGTATTGCCAACCTGAATGCAGCCGGAGGCGGTATCTACAACGGGGGCACTCTGACGATGACGAATAGCATCGTCGCCGGAAACAGCGCGACTACCACTCTTCTGCCTGGTTCCGATCCCGAGTCCTACGGCGATGCCACGGGCGGCGGCATTCAGGGCGGCCTGACAATGGGCTTCAACAATATCATCTCTGGAAACACCTCGAACGGATCGAATACCTCGAGTGAATCGAAAGAAGATGATTGCGATACCAATCCAGGAGGTCCCTGCCCAACCAATGGACAGAACGGAAACATAGTCGGACCGAACGCGCTCCTCGCTCCGCTCGGTAATTACGGCGGCCCGACTCAGACCACCCCGCCGTTACCCGGCAGCCCTGCAATATGCGCGGGACTGGTCGCGGATATTCCTGCAGGCATTACAACCGACCAGCGCGGCTTCCCGCGAACGACTACCTACGGCAGCAACCCTCCGTGTGTCGATTCTGGACCGGTTCAGACAAATTACTCTTTGAGCTTCAGCACACAGCCTCCATCCACCGTTTCGGTGAACACCAATTTCACCGCTGCGGTGCAGCTCAGCGAGAGTGGCAGCCCATTCCCAGTGAGCGGCGTGAGCATTCCCCTCGCTCTGGCCGTGGGCGACAGCGGGGCACTCAACCTGAGCAGCCTTACCACGGCGGCGTCTGGAATCGCATCCTCCGGCCAGTTGCAGGTCAGTGCCGCTGGAGCCGGTGACGCGTTAGTCGCCACGCTACCTGTCACCACTGCCCCGCCACCCCCGCCGCTGACCTCACCGCTAAGCATCGGAGTAACGAGCAGCGCCTTTGATGCGGTCGCCACTCAATCCGCCACAACCACAACGCTTACGACCTCTGCCATGAGCGTGGTGGGGGGAACCAGTGTTACCTTTACGGCCTCGGTCTCAAGCTCGGTGACTTCGCCTGCGCCTACCGGCACCGTTCAGTTCTACGACGGAAGCACTCCGTTAGGATCGGCAGTGACGCTTACCGGGGGGAGCGCGTCGTACTCCACCACCTCGCTCAGCGGGGGGACGCACTCCATTACCGCGGTCTATTCAGGAGACACAAACTTCGCCTCGTCCACCAGTGCGGCGATTACGGAGAACATTGAGGATGTCACGGCGGTTTTGGGATCGTCATCGGCCTCGGTGGCTCCTGGCGGCTCGGTTACTGAAACGCTCACCTTGACTTCGCTGGGCGGATTGAATGGGGCCACTACATTCGAGTGCAGCGGGCTACCGACGGGCGCAAGCTGCAGCTTCAACCCGTCGTCGGTCACAGGCAGCGGTTCGACCACGCTGACGATTGCGACGACCGGAAGCACTTCAGCGCTTGCTCCGGAAGGTGGCTGGCTCCCGGGCGGAGGAGCGGCGCTGGCAGGCATCCTTCTAATTGTGTTGCCCGGTCGCCGACGTACCTGGGCGCGGATGCTTGGAGTTTTGGCGCTGTGTTTCGTGCTTTCGACAACCGGTTGTGGCGGCGGCAGCGGTATGAGCAGCGGAGGGGGCGGCGGCACAGGATCGTCGGGAACTCCCGCGGGAACTTACACGATTACCGTTACAGCAACAACCGGATCGGGGGCATCGGCAATATCGAGCACGGTCACATTCCAATTGACTGTTACTTAGCGACTCGGCCAAACCTGGGAATTGTGACCCATCGTTCATCACGGGCAGAGAAGTTTGCCGGCTAAAATCGCTCTCGGTGAAGGAGCGGATCACAATACTTCCGGACTGGCCTTAGCTTCACAAGCGCCTCGAATTCGCGAATGCACTCACCCAGCTTGATAAACCCCCTACAAGTCGGCTTCTCGTCACTAACGATCACCGCGAGTTGGCTTGGCAGTGCTCGTGCAATCAATTGCAATTTGATCGGGACCCAACAAAGTCCCTCTAGGATAGAGCAGGTGCGGATTGACAGCGCAGATCATCGGGTAGTCCAGGTTCTCTCGCTGGACGATAGGAGACTTCCGTGCAGTACTACTATGGATGCCGCAGGCAGAACGACCCTGCTACCCCCCTGCAACTCGCCGTGCACAGGGGGTCCATCGGGATCGGCAACTCCTCCTCCGTAATAGGCAACTCCTCCTCCGTAATAAAGGTCGGGAGCGCGGCTGAGAACAATCGGCAGGTGCGAGTTGAAATTGCGATGGGGCGGATTCCAGTGATACTGCGCGCGTCCAAAGACGGATTCGGCGATCGGCCCATGAAATGTTCGCAACACGCCATCGGCTCCAACAAACTCGATCTGAACTCGATGGCTATTGTTCTGGTCTTTGTTGACGAGCATGACAGACCAAGTGCCGTCCGGGTGTCGAGCCACATAAACGGTCACCAACGTGTTGCCCACTCCATCCTGAATATCCGAAGTCGCGTGGTAAATTCGATTGTCGCCTTTGGGAGCGAGCCAAGCATGGTTGATCAGTTGGCTGGCAAAGAACTGCGCCAGCGGCTGCCTGACGGAATAGTCGGGATTGACCGTGAACATTCCGTAAGTTCCGGCGGAGTTGTTGCATCCCCGCTCCATTTGCAGAGGCAGATCGTGAAAGTAGTAGACACCGCTGCCGCCATCGGTCAGGAAAGATCCAATGTAGTCGGCCAGCCACAATCCGCCGAAGATGCTTTCGTAGGGCTCTCCCGTCGAAGAGGAAAGGTTAGACTCCGTAATAAAGTAAGGAACATTCGGAGGCAGCCCGTCAGCGTGCCAGACGTCGATGATGTGCTGAATGAGTGTGGGTTCTTCATACAGATTGGCCCAGGTGATCTGGCACGGAACGTAGGGGTAATGCTCAAAGGAGAAGAACTGAAGCTCGTTCATGGCACGGTGCTCTTTCAGATAGAGCAGAAAACGTCCGAGCCACGAGGTGCGCCCTTCAGCATCGGGCCAATACTGAATGTCCTGATTCACTCCCTGAAAGGAAGGGCCACCTAGCTTCAGCGTTGGATCAACCTTATGCAAGGCCGCTGCAAACTGCAGGTAAAGAGATCCGTAATCCTCAGGAGAGATGTACTGGCCATCTGCTTCTTCACCCATCTCGACATAGGAGATCGGGTATTTGTGGTTTTCGATGTACTGGATTTCCGCAGCCGCATTTGCGGGCGTATCGTACAGCATAGCGATGGGTATCATCGCAGGCAGGCCCCGTGTGACACCGCTGTGATAGAAGAGGTCAAAACCAACCTGCGCCTGACTCTTGTTCACATGGCTTTGGGCCGTATGCCACGAATCAACGGAGGAGCAATAAGTAGCGGTCTGGTCCGGATCGGGCGTGTGCTGGATGAGATCGTGAAATAAGCCATCCTTCGACGTTGTCCCGAGGTACACCTCGTTAATGGCGTAGCCGACGCAGTCTCGCGGATCGCCGGAGCCATGCGTATCGCAGGTGTTGGAGGACGCCGTCATCACAATGCGCAGAAAGCGGATCCTCACCGGCATCTGCGAGAGCCGCAGCGTAACAACGCCTCCCTGTCCGTGGGCGATAACGCCGTGCGGGAAGGTTGCCCACACACCAAGTGTGGGAAAGTGGAAAGGATCGGGACTGAGGCCGGGCTGAGACCAATACTGCACCACATATTTGGTAGCGTAAGGCTGGGCCCAGTCGATTTTGAGCGCGTCTATCAGTTGATATCGAGAGAGATCGATAACCACCCACTGGGGATGCAGGGCATCGGATTCATGGGTGAAACGGCTTGTTAGATACGGATCGCTCTTCCAGTAGGTCGATGTATTTCCATCGGTAATGCGGGAGAAGCCGCCCGGCCCGGTACCGTCGTTGGAGGTGAAACCGTTGTGCGGCAGGGCGTACCCATAGGAGAGGCTGATGAATCCCTTCGAGTCCCCCGAGCCAGTGAAGTAGCCCTGGTCGCCAGGACCGCTCCACGTGCCCACGGGATTCCAGTGCCACGCCTCGATCGCGAGATCGGTATTCTGCCGATAAGAGATGGGCTGCCAGCCGGCTTGCAGCACAGGCTTCAGCGCCTGAGAAGTGAAATCGTGCTCAATTGCAGCGACAGGAATGCGATCGATGCCGGCTCCTACAGAGGTGCGCGGGTTAATCGTATTCACGGGAGCCGCAGCATCGATGCGGATCGTCTGAGCCGCAAGTGTGAGACAGCCGCAAAGCAGAAAGGCAGGAAGAGCAAAGGCGTTGGGAAACCTTGAGCAGGAAGGGATCGTCATGGATTCTCCAGAAGTTTTGCCGTATATACCGGCGCTTGACAATTGAAAGTTTTGAATCATCTCCATCAAAACTTCTATCGCCATAATACTTAATCGCTTATCGTCTCGTTCCGCATCTTGGCTGGCCAAGCGAACCTTTTTGGGACGGGAATCCTTCTCGCTCCATTCATTAGAAAGGCGATGGACCTATATCACAGCTGTTTTACTCGTCCACCATTATCACATGGTTTCGGGAAAAATATACGCGGCCTGGTCCTTTCAACAATCCACCACTGTCTTCAACATTCAGCTGTCCGCTTCCTACACTTCGGAAAACCCTAAGTTCCGCCTTCTATATACCACTTATTAGCCATGCTCTCGTTCAAATTCACCTTTTGTGATCCTTTCAGCGTGGTTAACAATTAAGGTAGGGTCTACAGACCGATGTAGACGACGGTAGCGTATGTGAATAATTTTCTGTCGCTCCCGCCCGCGCATTGGTGAACCAGTCCCTGGACCTGACTAGCTGGTCCATCGCTGACTGACGGTCTCGTACTCCTCTTGTTGAACTCGATCCGTCCTGTATAGTCCGTAAGAAGTTTCGTTCGAAGTGTCGCTCCCTGGTGGTCTCCGCGTTGGCGAAAATGCTTACGACCCTATATCGTTCACAGTGGTTGTTGACTTACAGCTCGTCGAATATCATGTGCTTCTCCTCAAGGATCCTCAGTGTGTTCTTGTCGGCGCCACTGCCATGGGGGGTTTCTTTTCGGTCCGCCTTTGCAATCGAGTGCATAAATCTCGCTTAACTCGCAGCATTATGAGGTATCCAGCTTTTCGCGGTTCGTCGCAACAACCACCAGCAGTGTATGGCGCCAGCACTTTCTCGCTTATCTCGCCATGGGGGATACTATCTGTATAGTCGTTATGAATATCTTTATCTCCTATTCCCACCCAATGGTTTTTACCCCCGAGATGCCTGTCTCTATGAACGGAAAGCGAGTTTAGCGAGATAAGCCTCCTTGATTTCCATTCCCCATGGTTTACTCTTTCACCTGAAGTCCCCCCGCTGGAGAGAAAAGCGAGGTTAGCGAGATAGGTGCACTCAGTTGCACCCCCCTGGTCCGTCGTCATCCAGGGTGTGGTCGTTGTTTTCCTCGCTGAGACTAAATTCCTCCGCCTCGACAGCCCTCCAGAGTTGTGCGCGCCGTCCGTCCGTCTTGGGCCACTCTAAGTCAACGTGTCCTTGATCCTTCAGCAAATGGAGTGCTCTTTCTATTTCCCCACTGGCTTTGTGGCGATGGAAGTAATTCATAATCTCGTTTCGCGTCATTCCGTCTGAACGTCTGAGCACGCCAAGAATGTCATCCGCAGTGGAGTCTCCCAAGCTAGAGCCAAACATCCACTCTGCTGTCAGCTCGCAGTATCTGCAAATTGCGAGCGCAGCTTCCAGATGTGGCCGCCGAATTGTAGTTGAGCAATCTAGCAGAGCAAGGATCATACTTAAACGCAGTACTTGAAGCAAGCCTGCTGTACGGCCAAAGTCGACCGCAGGCTTAACCAGGGTCGCCAGTTCTGATAAGGTGTCTTCACTTAAAGCACCCCGTTCCGGCAGAAGTTTAGAACGCTCGCTTTTCGTCCATAAAAACCGGTTCGCAAAACCGTTCGCAAATTCAGTATGACTGAGGGAACGTCGCACTTCCTCACATGTAATGTGTCCCACTATCGTAATGTGCGCGCCGTCGACCTTCAGCGGGTCTTTCTTTACCATTATTTGAAATGGACCTGTATCCCACGCGTTGCGGACTACGGCGGACAGAGTATTGCTTTCTCGTGTGATTACCTTAAGTGTGCGGGCGAATTCAGCCTCTACAATGAATATGCGTTTGTCAATGGTGGGATTATCCGTGTCAAAGGCTGTGACACCCTTGGCTGCCGCAGCGGCAATTAGACCTTCACCGCTGCTTAAACCCGATTGAATGCGGTTGGCCGCCCAGTATTGGTCAACTAATTAAAATATACCCCGCACACGATTCCAACTTGTTCCCTTGCGGCCCTTGGAAGTGGCACCAACAAAGGCGACAAATATATTGCTGTAGTGCTTTGCACCATCTACGCTACAGTAAGCATTACGTCCGATCATGCTTCCACAAGCTGCGAGAAAGTGCAGGAGGAGAGATGGGGCATTCGCTTCAGTTTGGGGAAGAATAGTATCGACCACCTTCCCGGCGAGACCATACATAGCCGCGGGGTGGAGTGTTATTGTGTCAGGCTTTATTTCGATCTTTGGATTTGGCTCGTACTTACATGCGGAGTGAGCGATCGACCTAAGTTTATAGTCAGGGAGCGTTTCTCACAGCCTTTGTTTATCTCTCGAAGGTGGGCCGTAATTTCCTCTTCTGTAGCCGCGTCACCGCGTAGCGCACAGGCGCGTTGAAAAAGAGCATCGTTCCGCTCTCCCACCGGAATGCGCTGTGCTGTGGCGGTGAATTGCCGTCGTCCTCCGGAAGGCTGCCGGAGTTCCGGGGCTGCGCTTTCATGACCTGCGGCATCACGCAATCACCGAGTTGGCCGAGCCCCAGGCCAGCGATGCGACGATCATGAGCATTTCGGGCCATGTTTCTCACCAGATGTTGGAGCACTACTCCCACGTTCGTCTCGATCTGAAGCGGAAAGCGTTGCAGGGACTTTCTACACGCGGGAACGAATCGACCAGTTACGACACAATCAACGACACAAGACGCGATTTGAGCGAGAACGGTGCAGAACTAACTTACAGAAAAGATTGGTCGGGGAGAGAGGATTTGAACCTCCGACCCCCTGGTCCCGAACCAGGTGCTCTACCAGGCTGAGCCACTCCCCGAACTCTTACGTCGTTTGGCTGGATGCCTGCTCCGCGGGTTCCTGGTCGCTCCCCGCGCTCTCAGCAAGCTATCCTGACTATATCAGAAAAGGGACCGCGATCCCCCCTGCTTTGCGCATGAACTCCGCCTCTCAATTCGACACTGCGCGCCTCGACATTGCGCACCTCGACATTGCGCACCTCCATGTCCTTGACGGCGGCATGGCCACGGAACTGGAGCGGCGCGGGTGCGATATCTCCGGGCCGCTGTGGTCGGCGCGGGCGCTGGATGATGCGCCGGAGGCGATCCGGCAGGTGCATCTGGATTATCTGCGAGCCGGTGCGGATTGCATTGCGACGGCGAGCTATCAGGTTTCGGCGTTGGGCTATGCGGAACTGGGGCGCCCGCGTGAGGACGCCGCCCGCGCCCTGCGCCAGTCGGTGGAAATTGCCGAGTCGGCTCGCCGCGAGTACCGGCGCGAATCAGATCGCCCCGTGCTGATCGCCGCGTCGCTCGGTCCCTACGGCGCGGCGCTGCACAACGGCGCGGAGTTCCACGGGCGCTACGGTATCGGCTTTGACGAGCTGGTCGCGTTTCACGCGGAGCGGCTGGCGGTGGTGGCTGCAACCAACGCGGACCTCGTCGCGCTCGAAACCATCCCTTCGCTTGCAGAAGCCAGAGCCATCGTTGTCGCGCTCATCCGCGTTCCTACGCTCTCGGCGTGGCTGTCCTTCACCTGCCGAGACAGCGAGCACGTCGCTCATGGCGAAAAGCTTACCGATTGCGCGGCCCTGCTTGACGATGTGCCGCAAGTCGTAGGCGTGGGCGTCAACTGCACCCACCCACGCTTCGTGGCGGACCTCATTGCCGCCGTAAAATCGGCTACCCGCAAACCCGTCTTCGCCTATCCCAATTCCGGCGAAACATGGGACGCCGCCACACGCTGCTGGCAGGGCAGCTCCAGCATCGTCGAGTACGGAGCACTAGCCGCAGCCTGGTTCCGGGTCGGGGCACACGCGGTCGGGGGATGCTGCCGCACAACCCCGGCGCACATCCGCGCGGTCCGCGAGGCGTGGCCGGCAGAGCACTCCGCAGCCGTGCGACAATAGAGGCATAAGCCATGAAATTCGCAGCCGTCGCGGCCCCGCAGCCAGTCACTGTTACCCCCGAACTTCTGGCCCAGCACAGCATCACGGGCGAGGAGTACTCCCGCATTCTCGCCGCGCTTGGCCGCACCCCATCGCTCACAGAACTAGGCATTTACAGCGTGATGTGGAGCGAGCACTGCTCCTATAAATCATCTCGCGTGCACCTGAAGCGGCTGCCCACCAAAAGCGAGCGCGTCGTGCAGGGTCCGGGCGAAAACGCCGGCATCATCGACGTAGGCGACGGCTGGGCCTGCGCCTTCAAGATCGAGTCGCACAACCATCCTTCTTATATTGAGCCGTATCAGGGCGCGGCCACCGGAGTCGGCGGCATTCTGCGCGACATTTTCACCATGAACGCGCGCCCGCTGGCCATTATGGATTCGCTCCGCTTTGGCCCCAGCGAGCCGGACGGTGTAACGCCTCCTGAGGTCATCCGCAAAAATCACTCCGTGATGGAAGGCGTGGTCAGCGGCATCGCCGGATACGGCAACTGCTTCGGGGTCCCGAACCTCGGCGGCGAAACGCGCTTTGAGCCGTGCTACTCGGGCAATCCGCTGGTGAATGCCTTTGCCCTCGGTCTCGTCCGCCGCGATGAGATTTTCTACGCGAAAGCCACCGGCATCGGCAACCCCGTCATTTATGTAGGAGCCAAGACCGGGCGCGACGGCATCCACGGTGCAACGATGGCCAGCGAGGAGTTCAAGGAAGGCTCCGAGCAGAAGCGCCCCAACGTGCAGATGGGCGACCCCTTCATGGAGAAGTTGCTGCTCGAGGCCTGTCTCGAAGCCATGCAGACCGGCGCGGTACTCGGCATTCAGGACATGGGCGCGGCCGGGCTCACCTGCTCCACCTGCGAAATGGGCGGGCGCGGCGGCGTGGGCCTCGAAGTGGAACTGGACCGCGTTCCGCAGCGTGAGACCGGTATGTCCGCCTATGAAATCATGCTGAGCGAGTCGCAGGAACGCATGCTGCTGGTCGCGGAGAAAGGCCGGGAGCAGGAAGTCCTGGACGTGTTTACGAAGTGGGGACTCGACGCCAGCATCGTCGGCACAGTCATTGGCGAAGCCCGCATGCGGATTCTGCAACACGGCGAAGTCGTCGCCGACATTCCCAACCAATCGCTCACCGACGACGCGCCCCTGTATCACCGCCCGGTTGGGACGTGGAAGGCTCCCGTTCCGCTCGACCCTTCGCCCGAGATTCTGGAAGAGCTGAAAAAGCCGCGTGACTACACCGCAGATGTGAAAAAGCTACTCGCGTCATCGAACATCTGCTCCAAGCGCTGGGTTTACGAGCAGTACGACTCCATGGTGCAGACCAACACGGTGCAGGGCCCCGGCGGGGAAGCCGGCGTGATGCGCATCAAGGGAACCGGAACTCCGGGCCATGAGCGCGGCCTTGCCATGGCGCTTGCGGGCAACAGCCGCTGGTGTTATCTCGACCCGAAGCAGGGTGCGAAGCTGGCCGTCGCAGAAGCCGCACGCAAGGTTGCTTGCACGGGAGCGACCCCGGTTGCGGCGACTAACTGCCTGAACTTCGGGAACCCCGAGAAGCCGGAGATCATGGCGCAGTTGTCGGCAGCCATCGACGGCATAGCCGAAGCCTGCACAGCGCTCGGCACGCCGATCACCGGCGGCAATGTCTCCTTATATAACGAGACAAAGGGGGAAGGGATTTACCCGACTCCGGTAATTGGCACTGTCGGCATTCTCGACGACATCAGCAGGGCGGTTCCAGCAGACTTTCAGCGGGCCGGTGACTCGGTGGTGCTTTTAACAGTTCCGAGTGGCCCTGTAGGGACAAGACTGTTTCGTGAATTTGGGTCATCGGAATACGCGAAAGTGATAGCTAACTCTCTTTGGGGCGTTCCACCGAGGATCGACCTCGCAGACGAGCTCGAATTGCTTCGCTGCCTTACGGCTTTGGCGAATGCTGGAATAATCCATAGCGTCTGCGATATTTCCGACGGTGGGCTAGCACTTGCACTGGCAGAAGCCACCTTCACAAACGGAATTGGAGCGAGAATCGTATTGCTTCCCTACGCTATCGAACTCAATTACCCGGACGTGTGCAGTCTATTCGCGGAGGAGGCAAGTCAGGTTATTCTGACTTGCGCGCCGGAAAATCTCGAATCCGTAAAAAGGATTGCCGATGGCTTCGTTACTGTGGTGTCGCTTGGTACGACGGGCGGCGAAACGTTGAAGATCACAGTTGGAGATAGATCATTGATATCTGCTTCCATCGAAGATCTGAAGCAGTCCTGGTCCTCCTCCCTCGAATCCAAACTCCGCGACCAAGCAGCCGACGAGGTGCTGGCATGAAGCGCCTGATGATCGAAGGCATTCCGGGCGAAGAAACCCGCATAACCGGCGAGGACCCCCCGCGGCTGGAATATGCCGACGATAAGCTCCGCGAAGAATGCGGAGTCGTCGCCGTTTACAACCATCCCGAGGCTGCGCGGCAGGTCTATCTTGGCCTCTACGCGCTCCAGCATCGCGGGCAGGAATCAGCCGGCATCGCCGTTGCCGACGGCAAGAATCTTTCCAACATCAAGGGCATGGGCCTGGTCGCTGAAATCTTCACCGACGACGTGCTGGACAAGCTCAAGGGCGACATGGCCATCGGCCACACTCGCTACTCCACCACCGGCGATTCGGCTCTCCTCAACGCGCAGCCGATTCGCGTCGAATCCACCAAGGGACTCATCGCCATCGCCCACAACGGCAATCTGGTGAACCTTGGCAACGTGCGCGCGCGTCTCGAACGCGACGGCGTCTTCTTCCAGACGACCAGCGACTCGGAAATCATCGTCCAGCTCATCGCACACTCCAGAGAAAGCACGCTGGTTGATGCCATCGCTGACTCGCTCAGCCAGGTGGACGGAGCCTTTTCGATCGTCATGATGACGAGGGACCGCATCTTCGCGGCCCGCGATCCGCGCGGCTTCCGCCCGCTCTCGATGGGCCGCATTGAAAATCCTGGCGGCCCCGACACCATCGTCTTCGCCTCCGAGTCATGCGCCTTCGACCTGCTCCGCGCCAAGTTCGAGCGCGACGTGGAGCCGGGCGAGCTCATCATGGTCACCAGTGACGGCGTCACCAGCCGCCGCTTCGCCAGCGGATTCAAGCACGCAAGCTGCATCTTCGAGCACGTCTACTTCGCGCGCCCCGACAGCAAAATCTTTGGTCGCTGGGTACAGGAGAGCCGCGAGGAGTTGGGCCGGCAGCTTGCGCGTGAGGCGCCGGTGGACGCCGATCTGGTTGTCCCGGTTCCCGACTCGGGTGTGGCCGCCGCCATTGGCTACGCTGCCGAAAGCGGCATCCCCTTCCGCTTTGGCCTCATCCGCAATCACTACGTGGGCCGCACCTTTATTGAACCGGAGCAGCGCGTGCGCGATTTTGGCGTCAAACTCAAGCTGAATCCGGTTCGAAATCTTCTCGAGGGCAAGCGGATCATTCTGGTCGACGACTCGATTATTCGCGGAACCACCAGCCGCAAAATCGTTCGCATGGTGCGCGCGGCGGGAGCCACCGAGGTCCACCTGCGCATTAGTTGCCCACCCACCATTTCGCCCTGCTATTACGGAGTTGATACGCCGCGCAAGGCGGACCTGATCGCCGCCAACAATTCTGTCGAAGAGATTCGCCAGTTCATTGAAGCGGACTCGCTTGTGTATCTCTCTCTTGAGGGCATGTTGCACGCCTGCGACGGCGGCGAGGGCAACAGCTTCTGCGTGGCCTGCTACACCGGCAAATATCCAACGCAGTTGCTGGACGTGGAAGAGATTCTACCCGCCGAAGTGGCCCGCTAGGACCATACGCGGCCGAAATCAATTCCACGACCAACGGGAGTGGCCACGCGAAGCAGTTGCCCGCGACGGCCAGTCGCCCAGTTGCTCGCGACTGGCAGTTGCCCAGTCCTCACATATTGGTGTGGCCGTGCCGCATTTCTTCGTTGAACGTGGGCTTGGTTGTCTCCAGCGCGTTCTCCATCTTTCTCTGGTATTCTTCGGCGCGCGCCATCAGCGCCGGAGTAGCTGCCGCACTGTCTCCTTCAAGTTTCAGCAGGCCCTGCTGAGCGAGGTTGCCGGCTATGTCCAGCAGCTCTTTCTCTGTGGCGTTCAGGTACTGCGCGTCGCGAGGGTCGGCAATCCACACCGCCCCGCTGCCGCCCAGCACGCCGGAGAGCCAGTAGACCTTCAGCGCCAGATACTCCTGCCGGTTCTCGTCCGTCGTGTCGGTAAAGAAAAATTTTTTCTGCCAGCGTGAGTAGTAGCGTGTAGTCACGGGAACCGGCTGCCGGTTGCCGCTCTTCAGCAGCTCAAGCTGGCCCTGGTCCAGCGTCTTGCGCACGGCGTTGTAGATGAACGACTCGGCATAGGGCTGCTCGGCTGCGGGAACAATCTCGGCGAAGGTCACCGTCATGCTGGCGGAAACCAGCGCGTACAGCGGCGAACCCTGACCATCTTCCAGATGCACGGTGCCGTGGACAACGTAGCTGTCCGCGCCCGAGACCGACCGGTGAAACGGCCAGCGAAAGTCGCTGAAGCGAATCGGCAGCCCGGCCAGCGTTACGCACACATCCGGACGGGGGTTCTGGAGCCGCCGCGCCTCCTCGCGCAGGTGTGAAGTCATCTCCGGCAGCAGATCGGGCTTATGGAAGTCGAAGGCCTCGCTCAGCTCCAGCGTCAGCGAGCGCTCCGCCGTTGCGTCCTGCGTCCGTCCCAGCCGGAACTTCGCCGTCGGGTGGCCGGTCGTGTCTGTGCCCGACTCTGCCGCTAGAACAACCAGGTTGGCCGACTGAGCAGCAGCTTCAATCTTCTGCGAAAGGGTGTTTTCTAATTGCGTAGACATGATTAGCCTTTTCTGATCTTTACTTGTCTATTTTACAAGCAAGAGTCCCCGCGGGCACGGAAGCGAAAATTTAGATTGAGACTTGACCCCATTGCGAGTACATTGTGGGCAGTTCCCGCTGTAACTGGTGAAGTTTATGCGTAAATGGACTCGCTACGCGTGGTATGGCTTTGGCCTGTTCGAGGTCATCGTCTTTCTGATTGCCGCGGCAAAACCGGCGAATGCCTATGTTGATCCCGGCTCGGGCCTTCTGTTCTTGCAGATGGGCGGCTCGATTCTTGCGGGTGCACTGTTCGTGCTGCGAGCGAAGATCCGCAAGCTCTTCCGCATGGGAAATCCGGAGCCTGCGGCGACGGACGCGGCCGGCGAGACGGCCGCAAGCGAAGCTGCACCCGGACCGCACGCATGACGGTGGGAGCGCCTCCCGCCATCGCGACATTTCGCGATCCGGCCGGTTCTCTCCGCATTGAAGGCGACGTGGTGCACCGGAGGGTGAAGCCGGAGGTGGCGCAGGCCGCGCTCGGGTTTCTGCGTTCGCCCCTGGCGCAGAAGTGGGTCGCCGACGGACGCCTGATTTCCACCACTGAATCTGCCGGGGGCGAGGCCGACGAAATTCTCCTCGAGCACCCGCGGGTCTTTTTCCCTTCCTACCCGTGGGAGTGGATACCGGACGCCTGGATTGCCGCCGGCGAGCTCACGCTCAACCTGTGCGACGCGCTGCTGGACCAGGGGCTGATTCTCAAAGACGCGACTCCGTTGAACGTTCTTTTTGAGGGCACGCGGCCCATCTTTGTCGATATTCTCTCGATCGACGCGCGCGACCCGCGCAGTCCGCTGTGGCTGGCTTACGCGCAGTTCGTGCGCACGTTTCTGCTGCCGCTGGCGGCCTATCGCTATCTGGGATGGCCGCTGGCCGCCAGCCTTCAAAGGCGAGACGGCTACGAGCCGGGCGACTTGTATCCGCATCTGGGAACGGCGCGGCGCTGGCGGCGGCCTCTGCGGTCGCTGGTCACGCTGCCTCACCTGTTGGAGAAACGGAGCAAGCGCGGGGCTGGAGCCGCAGCCCCGGCCTCGCACCTACGGCAGGCTCCGGAGGTGGCGACGGCGGTGCTGCGTCGAAACCTGAGGCGGCTGCGGGCACAGCTTGGCGCGCTCAAACCGGCGGCTCGCGGCTCGCGGTGGAGCGAGTATCCCGAAAGCGCGGACCACTACACAGATGAAGACCACCAGCAGAAGCAAGGCTTTGTGCGCGAGGCGCTGCTTCGGGCTCAACCCCGGTGCGCGCTCGACCTGGGCGCGAACACCGGAGTCTATTCGCGCATTGCGGCGGAGGCGGGCGCGGACGTTGTGGCTTGGGACACGGACCTTGAAGCCAGCGCGCGCAACTGGAAGCTGGCGGCGGAGAAGCGGCTTCCGATTCAGCCGCTGCTTGCCGATCCTGCGCGGCCCAGTCCGGCGACCGGCTGGCGCAACCGCGAATGGCTGAGCCTGCTGGACCGAGCAGAAGGCCGCTTTGACTGCGTAATGATGCTGGGCCTGATTCATCACCTGCTGGTGACCGACCAGATTCCGTTGCCCGAAATCGCTGGGCTGCTGCGCGATCTGACTACGCGGTGGGCCATTGTGGAATGGGTGCCGGCGACCGATCCGCGCTTTGCGGAACTGGTGCGCGGACGCGACGACCTTTACGGCCACCTGAGCGAAGCGGAGTTTCTGGCCGCGATCGAGCCGCTGTTCCGGATTACCGCGCAGCATCGGCTGAAAAATGGGCGCGCACTCTTCCTGCTGGAGGCCAAATAAAAACGGAACCCCGCAAGGACGCTCAATCGACGGCCGCGACCTCTCGCGAAAGCCGGCTGCTGGTGTGGCTCGAAGGCTGCGGAGCCGGCGTCTTGGTCATGCTCTGGCGCGCCTGGGTGCATATTTCACCTTTGCACGTTGATCTTTATCACCGGCTCTTGCCGATGAACAAGGTCTATGGCGCCGTCGCAATCGATCTCATCGTCGCCTGCCTTTTCTGGACCGGCGTCTTCTGGCTGCTACGACGATTCGATCCGGACGGACATAGCTTATGGTGGGTTTTGATCGCTGCGATCCTTGGTTTCAGCGTCGGCAAGCTCATCATGGTTGAAGGGATACAGCTTGCTCACCTTGACGTGCCTTTGGCCGGACTCGTTTTCCTCGCAGCGTGTTGTTTCGCCGCTGCCGTCGCACTGTGGTTATGGAACCGATCCTGGTACCGCAAAGCTGTACGGTGGTTTCGCGGGGGGCTGGCCCTGATGGGCGTCTGTATTGTCTGGATGCTGCCCCAACTGGTCTATATGGCCGTTCGCCCCGAACCGCATGATGTCCAGAAGTTTGTTCGTGCCGTCTCTCCGGCGCCTGCGCCACAACGCCGTGTTGTCTGGATTCTCTTTGACGAGCTCTCGCAGGACCAGGTCTTCGATCATCGCCAGCCCGGTTTGTCTTTGCCTCAACTCGATCATTTCCGTTCGCAAAGTGTTCTGTTCTCCGATGTGCAGCCGGCAGGCTATTACACCGAGGACGTCGTGCCGTCGCTGCTGTGGGGCAAGATCATCACCGGCATACGCAGCGACCTCTCCGGAAATCTCTTTGTTAAAACCTCGGACCGATGGCAACGATTCCCGGCCAGTCAATCTATCTTTGCCGACGCACAGCGCGATGGATGGTCGACTGGAGTGGCGGGCTGGTACAACCAGTATTGCCGAACCTATGGACCATCGCTCGACTGGTGCGCCTGGGTAGGAAGTTTTGGCATCCCCGGAAACTACTCACCAGAGAAATCTTTATGGTGGAATGTAAATGCGCCCTTGCTGCTCGCGGAGACCGGGCTTACGGACAGGAAAAACCCGGTTCCAGCCACCGCTGAAATGCAAGCCGCCGAATACAGCGACCTCATGCAGTGGTCCCACAAACTGATCGACGACGAGAACATCGGCTTCGTCTTTCTGCACCTGCCATTGCCGCACCCTCCCGGCTTTTACAATCGGAAAACCGGCCAACTCGGCGTCGTTGGAAGCTATCTCGACAACGTTGCGTTGACCGACCGCTCGCTGGGCCAGTTGATGGAATGGATCAGCCAGACCTCCCTGGCCTCGAAGACGACCGTCATTGTCTGTTCTGATCACTCGTGGCGGGTGCCCTTGTGGCGCATAGAGCCCGGATGGACTAAGGAAGATCAGGAGGCTTCCAGAGGGAAGTTCGACCCCCACCCGTTCCTCATGGTACATTTTCCGCTGGAGACGACCCCGGAGACCGTCGCGGAGCCGTTTCCCGCGATCCGGGAACACGCGCTTGTGGAATCGCTGCTCCACCAGCCGATGAGCGCCAGGGAGCTGAAGGCGTGGGCCGGCAAGCAGTAAAGGATGGGTGGTCGCCGGCGGTGTTTTGATCACGACGCGAATTCGAACCAGGTTTCTCCGCCGCGGGAGTCAACTTGCGCGACAGAAAAGCAGTCAAAACAACACCGGACAAAAAAACCGAAAGCAGACAATTGAATAAAATGCCCTCAGGAGCACGGTGACGACAAACAGGCGTGTTTTTCCCTCTTTAATGCTGGCGCTTTTTACGGGCCTGCTGCTGTCCGGGTGTTCGTCTCCCGGCACCGCAGCGGCCAGCAACAGCAGCTTTGACTTCGGCCAGGTCATCGTTTCGCAAACCTCGACCCGCGACGTCGTCACCATTACAAACACCGGCCAGCAGACCGCAACGCTCTCTGCCGCGCTCAATGGAGACGCGAGCCTCAAGCTGCGCTCCGACCTTTCCTGCGGAGCGTCGCTGGTCTCTGGGGGAGTCTGCTCGATGGTCGTCGGCTTCACCCCGCAGACATCGGGCTCCGTCAGCGGTTCGCTGGCCGTCACGCTGACCAGCGGCACCACCCCGACCACTCAAACCGTGCAGTTGGCCGGAACCGGCGTGCAGCTTTCAGGCGGCGAATCGCTGGTGACGCAAACCGCCAACCCGCTGGTCGCGCTCTACAGCTTCCAGCCCGAGGAGCAGGGAACTGTACACGTCGAGTTCGGAACCGACACCACCTACGGCCGCAGTACCGCTTCGGTCGCCACTCCGGCCAATGACGGCCCGGTCGCGATTCTGGTCGCCGGCATGAAGCAGAACACCACTTACCACATGCGCGCCGTGGTCACCGAGACCGACGGCACGGTGGTCGACGACCAGGACCACACCTTCAAGACTGGAAGCTTTCCCGCCTCCATGCTTCCCACGTTGACGGCGACCACCAGTCCCGGCCAGACTCCGCAGCCCGGGATTGAGCTGCTGGACGCCACCGCCGGCTCCGGCAACAAGCAATATCTCGACGCCTACGCCATCGACCTCCAGGGCAACATCATCTGGGGCTATAACTTCCCGGACGGCGCCGGTCCGAACACCATTGTTCAGCCCATCAAGCTCATGCCGAACGGCAACTTCCTGGTCGAGCTCTCGTTCGCTTCGCAGTTTGTGCTGCCGAACCAGGGAGTCACGCTGACCCCGGCGGATGAAAGCGTGGACCTGATTCGCGAAATCGATCTGGCCGGCGACCCAGTGGCCCAGATTACGATGGCGCAGTTAAACGCAAAGCTCGCGGCAGCCGGGTACAACATGACCCTCCTGGATTTTCACCACGACGTCGCCATCCTGCCCAACGGCCATATCATTGCGATCGCGAACATGATCAAGCCCTACACCAACCTGACCGGCTACTCCGGAACCACCAACGTGCTGGGCGACGTGCTGGTCGATCTGGACCAGAACTTCAACGTCAGTTGGGTATGGAGCGAGTTCGATCACCTCGATGTGAATCGTCACCCCATCGCCTTCCCCGACTGGACCCACACCAACGCGGTGGTTTATTCGCCCGACGATGGGGACCTGCTCGTTTCCATGCGCCACCAGAGCTGGATCATCAAAATCGACTACGAAAATGGCACCGGGAGCGGCGATATTCTGTGGCGGCTGGGCAACGGAGGAGACTTCACGCTCAACGGCGGAACCGCGCCCGAGGACTGGTTCTACGGCGAGCACGATCCGACGTTTGCCAGCGCCGCGACCTCCGGCCAGTTTTCGCTGGCGATGATGGATAACGGCTATGGGAGAATTCTCGCTGATGGCTCCTCTTGTACCGGCTCAGGATCAGCCTGTTACACCACGGCCCCCATCATGGCCATTAACGAAGCAGCAAAAACAGCCACCATCACCTTCCGCGCCACTGTCCCCGCGGCGAAGTTCTCGGTGTGGGGTGGCTCCGGAACGCAACTTGCAAATGGCGACCTGGAGTATGACCTGTGCGCTCTCTCCGGCGGTTCCGAAGTGGACGAGGTAACGACCACCAGCCCGTCACAGCCGGTCTGGACGCTGCAGGAGACCGGCGAAAACCTCTATCGCGCGCATCGGCTTCCTAGCCTGTACCCCGGAGTGCAATGGTAACGCGGGTCCGGTAGTGTTGCTTGAGAAACCGGCATTGCCGGGACCTACGCGCGCGCCTGTTTCAGAAAGTCTGAAGGTATTACCGCGATCGGCAAGCGCCGTTCGCCGCGGCACGCGGCTGGCGCGCGCACCTTTGCTCAAACCAGCGGCTGGCGAGTATACTCCGCTTGAGCGTTCCCCCGCGCGAGGGTAAGGCTTATGGATCTGCTTCTCATCCGAATCGCGTTTTTCCTGCTTTCATCAATCGCCTGTTATTTCTTCCCACCCTTTGGGCTTCCCGCATGGGCTTCCGCCGCCATGGGAGCGGCAATCGCTGTGCTTGTCCTCCTCCTCGAGGCGCGAGTGCGCGCTCTGAACCCGAGGCGGCTGCTCGGCGCAGCCGCAGGAGCCCTCGTCGGGATCCTCGGCGCGCTTCTCGTTTGGCTGGTGCTGCGCATCAGCCTGCCCCACGGCAGGGCACAGAGCCTGCTGGAAATTTTTGTGCTCCTGCTCCTGTCCTACATCGGGCTGGTGGTGGGTGCGAGCAAGGGCGATCTGCTCAGCCGGAATGCGCCTGACAACCCTTCCATCGAGAAACCATTCGCCGCTCCCCGGCCCGTGGGCAAAATCCTCGACACCAGTTCCATCATCGACGGGCGCATCGCCGACATGGCAGAAACCGGCTTTCTTGAAGGCCCCTTGCTGATTCCCGAGTTTGTTCTCGAGGAGTTGCAAATGGTCGCTGACTCGCAGGACGGATCGAAGCGCCAGCGCGGACGGCGCGGACTTGACGTTCTCCAGCGCATGCAGAGCAATACCAGCCTGGACATTCAAATCATCCGGACCGACTATCCTAAAATTCGCGGCGTCGATCTCAAGCTCATCGAGCTGGCAAAGGAGTCGCACGCGAAAATCGTCACCACCGATTTCAACCTCAACAAGGTCGCCCACCTCCACACCGTCGAAGTGCTCAACATCAACGACCTGGTTAACGCCCTCAAGCCTGTCGTGCTGCCCGGCGAAAGAATGAACATCGCCATCCTCAAAGAGGGCAAGGAATACAACCAGGGCGTGGGATATCTCGACGACGGAACCATGGTGGTTGTCGATCACGCCCGCCGCTTGATCGGCCGCTCCATAGAAATCTCCGTAACCTCCGTCCTCCAGACCGCTTCCGGCAAAATGATTTTCGGAAGAATGGACGAACCGGCGCGCGAACCGGCGCGCGTGGAGCAGCCGGCTCAGGTTTGAGAATCCCAGCTTGACCGACGATATTACTCAACTCTTACAGTCCGGCCCACGCACATTCGCTAGCGTAAGAGCTGGAGTGTCGCTTGAAAATGTCTTCGCTGAGTGAAGTCGCATCCGTTCCCGACACGCTGGCAACTGAAGCTCTCCAGGCCGACTCGCGTGCCCTCGTTCAGGGCCGCGCCCGCCATTTCAACTGGCTTCTCGCCATCTGGCTCGCCGTTTTCCACATCGGAGCCATTGCCGCTTTCTTCTTCTTCAGCTGGTCCGCGCTCGCCGTGGCCTCCGTTCTGTGGGTGCTCGGCCAAAACGTCGGCATCGCGATCAGCTACCATCGCCAGCTCACTCACCGCGGCTTCGTCACGCCCAGATGGGTGGAGTATGCCATGGCTCTCTGCGCTACGCTCGCCTTGCAGGGAGGCCCCATCTACTGGGTGGCCGTCCATCGCCTGCATCATCAGCTCACCGATCGCCCCGGCGATCCTCATTCGCCGCACGACGGCAAATGGTGGTCGCACATGGGCTGGCTGCTGCAGGGGACGCTCCGCAATCGCAATACTCTGCTCACGCGCTACGCCCCCGACCTCTCCCGCGACTCCTTCTATCGCTGGCTCAGCCGCTACCATTGGCTTCCGGTCACGGCCCTCGGCGTCGGCCTGTTCCTGATCGGCGGATGGCCCTGGCTGCTCTGGGGAATCTTCCTTCGCGTCACGCTCGGCATGCACGTCACCTGGCTGGTGAACTCGGCGACGCACATCTGGGGTTCGCGCCGTTTCGAAACGCATGACGACTCCCGCAACAGTTGGTGGGTGGCGCTGCTCACCGGCGGCGAAGGCTGGCACAACAACCACCACGCGCTTCCCGTCTCCACCAGCCACGGAATGGCCTGGTATGAGCTGGACTTCAATTACTGGTGCATCCGCCTGCTCGGCTTCTTGGGGCTCGCCAAACGCATCAAAGTGCAGGATGCCAAAGCCGGCCCGGCCCGCATTCTGCACGTATAACGCATAACTGAAAGCGTTTCATCAGGAGAAGCCTTCATGCGTCGAATCACCCTCGCGCTGTCTCTTTTGCTTGCATGCTCTGTTCCCGCCGCCTTCGCGCAGCAGAGCGCCGCTCCCGTCGCCGAGACCATCACCATTGACGCGCACGCGCCTACCACGCCGCTGCCGCATTTCTGGGAGCAGATGTTCGGCTCCGGTCATGCCAACCTCGCCATGCGCGCCGACTACCGCGAGGACATGCGCACCGTGAAAGCGGTCACGGACTTCAGCTACGTCCGCTTCCACGGCATTCTGGATGACGAAAATCAGGTCTACACCGAAGACGCCGACGGCAACCCGGTTTACAACTTTTCCTATGTGGACCACATCTACGACGGCCTGCTGGCCGAGGGCGTGCGGCCTTACGTCGAAATCAGCTTTATGCCGAAGGCGCTTGCCGCGCGACCGGATTACCAGGGCTTCTGGTATAAGCCAATCGCCTCGCCGCCCGCGAGCTACGCCAAATGGGACGCGCTCATCACCGCCTTTGCCGAGCACCTCGTCCATCGCTACGGCATTGACGAAGTCTCCAAGTGGTATTTCGAAGTATGGAACGAGCCCAACCTCGACTTCTGGACCGGCAACCCCAAACAGCAGACCTACTTTGAGCTCTACGACCACACCGTGCGCGCTCTCAAGGCGGTCAGCCCGCGCATTCGCGTGGGAGGCCCGGCCACCGCGCAGGCCGCCTGGGTCGGCGACCTGATCGCACACACCACCAGGAACCACGTCCCGCTCGACTTTGTCTCCTCGCACGCTTACGGCAACGACTCGTCCCAAAATATCTTTGGAGACGACCGCCACATCCCGCCTCACCAGATGGTCTGCGCCGCCGTCGACAAGGTCCACAAGGAGATCCTCGCCTCATCGCGCCCCCACATTCCGCTCATCTGGAGCGAATTCAACGCCAGCTACAGCGCCCAGCCGGAGATCACCGACTCCATCTACATGGGCCCGTGGCTCGCCGACACCATTCGCCAGTGCGACGGCAAGGTGGACATGATGTCCTATTGGACCTTCTCCGATGTGTTCGAGGAGCAGGGCGTCGTGAAAACACCCTTCTACGGCGGCTTCGGCCTCATCGCCGAGGATGATATTCCCAAGCCCGCCTTCAATGCCTTCGCCATGCTGCACCATCTCGGCGACAAGCGCATTGCCGAGCCCGAGGACAACGTTCTCGTCACCGGGCGCAAAGACGGCTCGCTCTCGATCGCCGCCTGGAACCTGGTCGAGCCCGGCGCAACCGCCCCGGCCAAAGCCGTCACCCTTGAGCTGAAGAACGTCGCGCCCAACGCCCGCGTCACTATCGAGCGATCTGATGCACACCACGGCGACACGCTCGCCGCATGGAAGCGCATGGGCTCGCCGCGCTACCCTACGGTCGCCGAGATCGCCGCGCTCAAAAAAGCCTCGCAGCCCGGCCCTCCTGAGACTCGCAAACTCGACGGCGACCATCTCACCCTGACCATTCCACCCATGGG
>JBAPRH010000018.1:0-18161 GCA_049280995.1 Acidobacteriaceae bacterium | reverse complement strand
CGCCGATGCCGTCGAAAACCTCGCCCGCGACCGCGTCAAAAAGCTCTTCGGCGCCGAGCACGCCAACGTGCAGCCGCACTCCGGCTCCCAGGCCAACGCCGCCGCCTACATGGCCGTGATCCAGCCGGGAGACACCATCCTCGGCCTCTCGCTCGCGCATGGAGGCCACCTCACCCACGGCCACAAACTCAATTTTTCCGGCAAGCTCTACAAGGTCGCCTCCTACACCGTCCGCAAAGACACCGGGCAGATCGACTACGACGAGCTCGAATCCATCGCCGTCAACGAGAAGCCCAAGCTCATCATCGGCGGAGGCAGCGCCTACCCGCGCACCTTCGACTTTCCGCGCATGCGCCAGATCGCCGACAAGGTCGGAGCGCTGCTGCTCATCGACATGGCCCATTTCGCCGGCCTCGTCGCCGCCGGAGTCCATCCCTCGCCCGTGCCGCACTCGCACATCGTCACCACCACCACGCACAAGACGCTGCGCGGCCCGCGCGCCGGCATGATTCTTTCCCAGCAGCAGTTCGCCGCCGCCATCGATAAAACCGTCTTCCCCGGCCAGCAGGGCGGCCCGCTCGTGCACATCATCGCGGCCAAAGCCGTGGCCTTCAAGGAAGCTCTCCAGCCCGAATTCAAAGCCTACGGACAACAGATCGTCACCAACGCCAAAGTCCTCGCCGAAACCCTCGCCAGCGAAGGCCTCCGCATCGTCTCCGGAGGCACGGACACGCATTTAATGCTCGTCGATGTTTTCGCCAAAGGCATCCTCGGCAGCGAAGCCGAAGCCGCGCTTGGCGAAGCCGGCATCACGGTCAACAAAAATGCTATTCCGTATGACGTGAATCCGCCGCTCAAGCCCAGCGGCATCCGCATCGGCACGCCCGCCCTGACCACGCGCGGCATGAAGGAAGCGGAAATGCGCACCATCGGCAAGTGGATCGTGAAGGCCCTCGACCGCCGCAACGACCCCCAGGCCCTCCAGCAGATTCGCGGAGAAGTCCAGGAGCTGGCCAACCAGTTCCCGCTCTACAACTGGCTCCGCGAACCCGCGGCGGTCCGCAGCTAACTGAACGCCACAACCGATTCAATGCAGACGAACCGTAACCGCTATTGGCGGACGGTTAATCGATCTCCAAAACCAGTTCCTCGCAATGAATTCAAATGTTGCTTTGTTCACAAGGTGCTTTACGTCCGGATAAATCATAATCGTGACATATCGGGCAGGAGCCGCTTCTTTAATGAGGAGTTCACGTGCCGTCACGTCCGTTAATACCTCTGGAATGCATTTGCCCGGGTCGAGATAGGAGGATTGAATTCCACCGCCTATGGGCGAGATGACATGTGGAGAATGAGGCTCAATATACCACTCATTCCCAAGTCTCTCCACGATCGTATTCCGAAACTGCGTTGCCCCGTCCGGAACTTTGAACCATGCAAACGTGTATCCGAGAAAATTGTGCGGAGTCGATAAAATTCGCGGATCATAGATGTGAATCGCGCTTTCGATCTCTTCCCACTGAAGAGGCGTTCCAACAAGCAGATTTGTCAGCGCCGTTGAGGCGCTGATCACTCCCGCAGGGATCGTCACACGGGTAGTGTTATATACGCATTCTGCAACCACGGGGATGTGATATGTCGCTGCAAAATAGGCAATGCCGCTCTGGACATCCCCCGTGAATCCCGACTGGTTCACCACAGCGCTGATATTCACTTGTGCCACTGAGGAGGAACAGGTAAGAGCCGCAAGCCCGAGCATAAATATGACAGCTCTTTTAGCACTTCTCATATTTCTTCCTTCGCTCCCCGTTGCGCCGCGCAGTTGCGATAGCGACACCTCTCCTATCGAGTCACTGTGACAGTTAGCATATTAGAGGTCAGCATTTGCCCATATCAGGGTGCCCCATCTTTGAGGGTACCTTTGCTCCATGCCGGCAAGGGTGGGAAACCACAGAACCTCCGAAACTAAGCCGCTGCCTTCCGCAAATGTGCGGGCGGCAGCGCCAGCGTGACAAACAGATTCAGCGCGAACAGCGTCACCGCCGTAAGCTCGATCACCGCCGACACGGGCAGAATCTTCCACGCCGGAGCCCAGATGCCTTCATAGGCCAGCGGCTCCGCGAACACCCGCAGCGAGCAGCCGACGTACAGCAGAAACAGCGACCAGAACATCAGTTGCGTGCTCCACAGCACCTTCATCCCGCAGAACGCGGGCAGCACGCGTTGCCCAATCGCGAACACCATTCCGGCCACAAAGCCCACCGTCAGCGCATGGCGGCTCCCGCCCCAGATTCCGCCCGAGTGGTCCCACGGAACCGCCATCAGCGCCATCACGCATGACACCACCAGCCATCCATACGTCAGCCGCACGAACCACGGGAAACTATGATGCACATTGATCAGCTTGGCCGGATTCACCGCTGGCTGCCACACATGCAGCGCTTCAATCACCAGCAGCGCCGCCAGCAAAAACAGAACCGAGGCCAAAGGAAGCAATCCAAGATAAGTTGTGATGACGCCGGCCACGCTCAGCCCGTAAGCCGTATACAGGCTCTTCGGGTTCGGCTGTCGCAGCCCAAGAAAAATCGGCAACCAGCGCGAGTTGAACCCCCAGATCGTGGGCACCAGCACGCCCCACACCGCCAGCGTTACAAACTTCTCGTCCGCTACATGCGGCAGCGCAGGCGAGCCGCCCCGCAGCGCGTCCCACAACTCCAGCCCGAAGTTCACCGCCATCGTGACGAGGAAAACGACCGTCCCCGCCGCAACAATCTTCATCCACGTGTTCGGCGGCCGTGTCGCGCCTGGCTTGTGCGGCGTCGGCACCGGGCGATACTTCCGCACCGAGCGATAGAACAGCGCGAAGCCGGCCAGTTGCAGCGCTCCCGAAAGCGGCATCGCCACCCGCCACGCGTCGCCCGTCACCCCGGCCAGCCAGTGCATCAGCACGCCCGTTGTCCACAGCGCCCACACCGTCCATCCGGCCTTTGCCGGAAACGTCATCGTGCTCCGCATCTTGGTCAGCGAATAAAAGCCAATGCCAAGAATGAACGAGCCAACCCATCCAAAAACCTGCGCCTGTCCATGCGCCTGCAGCCACGCCTGCGAAATCGAACCCGGCCCGTGCGCTTCTGAAATGCTCAGCAGGTTCCACACGCCGAGAAACGTTCCCGGCAGCAGCATGAACACCAGCCCGCTGGACACAAACGCCGTCACCAGCCGCTGGCTCTGCCGCTCGCTGGCAATGCGAGCCACGTCCTTCGGTGCAACCGGCACCTTCGCAAACGCGTTCATGCCCGAAACCCCACCCTGAAAAAATACATGCCGGCAACCTCATCTTCAGTACGAGCCCGCCCCGTCGTCCTGAATACAGCCAATACCATCGTCGTCTCCTATCTATATTGTTGCATCCGGCCCGCGCCCTGCCCTGTGACTGAAATCACGCGGCTGCGGCCGCAGCACGGACCACGGATTCCGCCCGATCCGGGGCCAGCATGTGACCTAAGTCACGGAAAATCTTGCCTCAGCCGCCTACCGTGGCTACAGTACGTCAATCCCTGATCAGCCGGAGAATTTTTCATGCCCAAATTCAACATAAAAGAATTGATCGAATACGACGACAACCGATTCCTCCCCAAAGTCCTCACCAATCGCCCCGGCTACCGCCTCGTCCTGCTCAATCTGCGCAAAGGCCAGAGTGTCCCCGAGCACGCCAACCCGGACATCGTGACTGTCTACGCCGTCACCGGCCATATCACCTTTTATGACGGCGCCACCCCCATTGACCTGCACACGGGTGAAGTCGCGCAGATTGAAGGCGGCGTCAACCATCATCTCGAGGCCTTTGAGGATTCCTCGCTTCTTGTCGTTGCCGCCGGCAAGACGACTGCTCAGGAAAAGAAAGAAGAGGTTCTCGACCTCCGCCAGGTGCCCCATCGCGAACGCCATCCGCTTGTTTTCTCTACCTTTGACGCTCTCAAGGTTGGTGAATCCTTTGTCCTCGTGAATGACCACGACCCGGTCCCTCTCAACCGGCAGATGGACACCATGCGCCCCGGCCAGCTCGACTGGAACTACGTCGTCCGTGGCCCAGAAGTCTTCCAGATTCGAATCCGTCGCACAGCACCATTGAACGGTTCAGAAAACTCGCCTACAATTCAGCCCGAAGGTCTTCTGAGTATTCGGAGGGCCTGAAGGATCCGACTACTGAATTAGAGGATGGATATTGAAATGGCGACTGCATCGGTCCCGTTGGTAATGCCGCGCAAGAGCTTTTTGAACTCGAGTTATGGACTCAAGTCATGGCTTCTCACTCAGGACCACAAGCGCATCGCCATCCTCTATCTGATCGTCACCGTCTTCTTCTTTTTGATCGGCGGCACCGCCGCGGGGCTCATCCGGCTTGAGTTGCTCACACCCGCCGGCGATCTTGTCGCCGCCGATACCTACAACAAGCTCTTCTCCATCCACGGCATCATCATGGTGTTTTTCTTCCTGGTGCCGATCGCCCCCGCCGTCTTCGGCAATTTCCTTATCCCACTCATGATCGGCGCGCGCGACGTCGCCTTTCCCAAGCTCAATCTGCTTAGCTGGTATCTGTTCGTCACCGGCGGATGCTTCGAGCTCTACATGATGATCTTCGGCGGCGTGGACACCGGATGGACCTTCACCACTCCGCTCAGCACCCACTACCTCAATACCCACGTCGTCGCCGCCGCCATGGGTATCTTCATCGCCGGATTCTCATCCATATTGACCGGCGTCAACTTCGTGGTTACTATCCATCGGCTGCGCGCCCCGGGCATGACCTGGTTCCGCCTGCCGCTCTTCATCTGGTCCTACTACGCCACCGCCATCATCTTTATCCTCGCTACGCCGGTCATCGCCATCACCTTGGCACTCGTGGTTCTTGAGCGCATCACCGGACTCGGCATCTTTGACCCCAGCATGGGCGGCGATCCGCTCCTTTTTCAGCACCTGTTCTGGTTCTATTCCCACCCCGCCGTCTACGTCATGATCCTTCCCGGCATGGGCATCGCCTCCGAAGTCGTCGCCTGCTTCTCCCGCAAGCGCGTCTTCGGATACACCGCCGTCGCCTTCTCCTCGGTCGGTATCGCCACCTTCAGCTTCTTTGTCTGGGCGCACCACATGTTCATCATGGGCATCTCCAACTACTCGGCCCTGGTCTTTTCCCTCATGAGCATGCTCGTCGCCGTGCCTTCGGCCATCAAGGTCTTCAACTGGTCGGCCACCATGTATAAGGGGTCCATTTCTTTTGAAACCCCCATGCTCTACATCCTCGGCTTCATCGGCCTGTTCACCATAGGCGGCCTCACCGGAATCTTCCTGGCCACGCTCGGCATGGACATCCATCTCACCGAGACGTATTTCATCGTCGCCCACTTCCACTACGTCATGGTGGGAGGCATGGTCAGCGCCGTCATGGCCGGACTTCACTTCTACTGGCCTAAAATCACAGGCCGAATGTACCCCGAGTCCCTCGGCAGGATGGCCGCGGTCATCCTGTTCATCGGATTCAACCTCACCTTCTTCCCGCAATTCATCGTCGGCTACCTCGGCATGCCACGCCGCTACTGGTCTTATCCTGCGGAATTCCAGGTGCTCAACGTCCTCTCGACCGCCGGAGCCTCCGTCCTCGCCATCGGATACCTGCTCCCCATGCTCTATCTCATGTGGTCCCTGAAGTACGGAAAGGTCGCCGGTCCAAACCCCTGGCACGCCGCCGGCCTCGAATGGACCGTCCAGTCGCCGCCGCTTGAGGAAAACTTCACCGCCATACCCATCGTCGACCACGAAGCCTACGACTACGAAAGAATCGACTCCGGTGTCGAAGTAGCGGGCTGATTCGTCCTCCTGTCGCCGCGGGGCCGAATCTAACTGAGCAGCGCTGCTGAAAAAGCGCTTGCTCGCGGCGCACAGGAGTAACGAACCCATGTTGGTACAGATTGGACAAAAGCTGGAAAGCGATTTCCACGACCCTATCGGATTGCTCGAAGACTGCCACAAGCGCATCTTCTTCTTCCTCAAAAATCTCATTCGCGTCACGGCCGAAGCGGACCCGCAGGCTCTCGACCCCGCCTACCGCGACACCCTCGAAAACGCCCTCCGATATTTCCGCGAGTCCGCCCCTCGCCACAACGCCGACGAGGAAGAGTCCCTGTTCCCGCGCCTCCGCCAGATGGATGGGCCCCAGATCGACGAGCTGTTCACGAAAATTGACAGCCTCGAAAGCGATCACCGCTGGGCCGATCGGCAGCAGCTCGAAGTTGATGCCATCTGCCGCCGCTGGCTGGATGATGGCACTATCCCGGATAGCGGCCGGCGGCGGTTGCAAACCATCCTCAACACCCTGCTCAGCTTCTACGAGCGCCACATCAAGCTTGAAGAGACAGAAGTCTTCTCCGCGGCAAGAACCCTGCTTCCCGCCTCCGGCAAGGAGTCGATCGGGTTGGAAATGGTCGAGCGCCGCAAGCCCGCGCCTGAGCGGCAATGAATCTCTTCCACCGCAAATTTTGCAATTCAAGCCTCTGGAAGAAAACCTTGCGCCTCCACGTCCTGCCCTGGGCGCTCGAAGGCCTCGACCTTGGACCGAACCTTCTCGAGCTCGGCCCCGGTTACGGAGCCTCCACCGACCTGCTGCTCCCCAACTGCGAATCCCTCACCTGCATCGCATCCGACCAGCACCTCGCCCGCAACCTCCGCAAGCGTGCCCAATCAAAAATGACCGTCCTCTGCGGAGACGCCGCCGCCATCGAGCTTCCCGACTCCAGCTTCGACTCCGCCGTCTGCTTCATGATGCTCCACCATGTCATCCCGGCCCCGCACCAGGACCAGCTCTTCGCCGAAGCCTTCCGCGTCCTCCGCCCCGGCGGCGTCTTCGCCGGAGCCGACAGCCCCGCCAGTCCCGAGCTCAGCCTCCTGCACCTCTTCGACAAAGTGGCAATGGTGGACCCCAACCCGCTCCCCAGACGCCTCCAAGCCGCTGGATTCGAAAACGTCCAGGTAAACACCACCCGCTACGCCTTCCGCTTCCGCGCCCGCAAGCCATTCGGCAATCCGCGTACCAGGGCACAAGCTGAATTTTCAACAGCCGAGGCAACGGCGCAGCCTGCATAACCGGCGCGATTTAGGTCACCGCGCTTTATTTCGCTACCGCGACCAGAGAAAACCGCTGCCCGCAATCCTGCTCCAACGCCAGCAGTCCCATCGACTCGTCCTGCCTTCTCAAGAGTGAACATATACGCCCGGCGAAAACACAACAGCCCGGATCGCATAGCGCCTTTATCGGCGCGGCGGTAAAGGACTTGATGAGATGGTGGCCCACCCAAGCGCTTTTGCTTGAGCGGGGAACATGGAAGCGATCACCAGGACAGTAAGCCCATCCCACGACCAACGGGAGTGGCCACAACGGCCCGCATCACGAAGGCGCGAAGCGCTATCGCCCGGAAGGCAAGTCCTGCCCGGACGGCAAGTCCGTTTCCGTCCACAGGAACCCGAGCTCGGTCGCCTGGTCCGCCACCAACTGCGTGAGCGAAACTCCCGAGCTATGCCCGCCCTTCAGCGAATAGTGCAGCAAAATAGGACGGTCGCTCCCCGTCGAAGCCTGCATCAGCGCCGTCATCTTCCGCGCATTCATCGGATCCACCCGCGTATCGCTGCTCCCGGTAAAAAACATGATCGCCGGATACTTCGTCCCCTTGTGCACGTTCTGGTACGGCGAGTATTTCAGTAAATACGCAAAGTCCTTCGGGTTCTGCGAGCTGCCGTATTCGGTCGTCCACAACCGCCCGAACTCGAAATACTGGTAGCGCAGCATGTCCAGCAGCGGATAGCCGCACCAGATCGCTCCAAACAAGTGCGGCCTCTGCGTCATCGCCGCGCCCATCAGCAAACCGCCGTTCGACCGCCCCCGAATCGCAAACCGGACGGGAGTTGTGTATTTGTTGCGAATCAAATACTCCGCCGCGGCGTAAAAATCATCAAACACATTCTGCTTCTTGCCGAACATCGCCGCCTTGTGCCACGCCTCGCCGTACTCATCGCCGCCCCTCAGGTTGGGCAGCGCGAAGAATCCCCCCTGCTCCATCCACCACGCGTATTCAGGATTCCAACCCGGCAGCATCGGCAGATCAAACCCGCCGTAGCCGGTCATCAGCAGCCGCGCCTTGCCGTCCCTCGCCAGCCCCTTCTTGCCGGCAATAAACATCGGGACCCGGGTCCCGTCCTTCGACCGATAGAAAACCTGATGCACTTCGTATTGCGACGAATCAAACGGGACCTTCGGCGTAAAGAACGTCTCCGTCTTCCCGGTCTTCGTGTCGTAGCGATAAATCGACGGCGGCGTGATGAACGATTCATAGGTGTAGAAGCCCTCCCTCGCCGTAGGCCGCCCATACACCACCGACCCCGTCCCGATCCCCGGATAGGTCAGGGTCCCAATCTTCTTCCCGTCGAGAGAATAAAGAGTGGTCTCGGTCTTCACATCGTGCAGCCGCGACACAAACAGCTTCCCGCCCACAATGCTGTCGCTGTCGATCACGTCGCTGCCTTCCGGAATCACCGTCTTCCACGACGAAGGCTGGCCCCCCGGCGCGGCCTCCACAATCCGCCCGTTCGGAGCCTCGTAGTCCGTCTGCAGAAAGAACCGGTCGCCGATATTCATCGCGCTCGTATGCGCCTTCACGCCATACACCAGAGGAACCAGCGCGCTCCCCGGCCTCCGCAAATCCTTCACCAGAATGTCGTCTTCCGTCGCCGGAACCCCGTGGCTGATATGGATCACCAGATACCGGTGGTTGTCCGTGATGCGCGCCATCACCAGCGCCATCTCGCCCAGCTTCTCACCGCGATACTCCCCGCCAAAAATCTTCTTGTCCGCACCCACCGGCGTTCCAAATTTGTGGAACCACACCATCGTTCCCGCATGCGTGAACTTCGAGTAGTAAACGCCCTTCCCGTCCGGGCTCAGGCTCGCGCCAAAATAGCGCGCCGAAGGCAGCACGTCCGGCAGCTCTGTCCGATCGTTCACCCGCAGAAAATGCAGCTCAGCCTGGTCCGCGCCGCCGCGCCTCAGCGCATACACCATCAGACTGCCGTCGTCCGACACATCCCAGATATGTACTGACGTGTCCTCGTCAGCACTCAGTTTGCTCGCATCCACCAGCCGAACATCCTTGCCCGTCCAGCCATCGCGCACATAAATCGAAGCCTGGTTCTCATCCGCCAGCCGCTTCTCGAAAAAATAGTTCCCCGCCCGCAGCGTCGGCACCGAATACTCATCCACCCGTTCGAGCGCCGTCAGCCCCCGCTTGATCTCGGGCAGCATCTTCACCTGCGCAAGATACTTCTCCGTGTACGCATTCTCCTCATCGATCCACGCCCGCGTCTGCGCGCTCTTCGCATCTTCGAGCCAGCGATAATCGTCCACCACCTTCGTGCCGAAGTAGTCATCCGTGACCGGCCGCACCGCCGCCACCGGGGGCGGCCCCAGCGTAATCCCGTCCCCCCCATGCACCGTCCCGCGATACACCCCCTGCTGCGCCAACACCGTGAAAGGAAGACAGAAAACCACCACCACCGCAAACCGGCCAATAGAAGATCGCATCGTACCCGCTCCTCGAGAACTCCCAATTGTATGCGATAAAGCCACAGCAAGCAGTTTTGCTATTGCTAATTCAACCTCCCGCGACCAACGGGAGCGGCCATGCGAGTTCGGCATCATGGCTGGCACCGAAGGCGCGTTCGCCTGGACGGCAAGTCCTGCCTGGACGGCCAGTCCTGCCTGGATGGCAAGTCCTGCCTGGATGGCAAGTCCCGATTAGAATGAATCAACCAGATGTCCACCACTTCCTCAACGCCGCGCTGGCGAAGGGCGCTTGCCGTGTTGCGCCCTTCCCACAGCCACACGGCTTTTACCGCCACGCTCCTGCTCATGTCTTCGGTCATGGCCTCGCGCGTCATCGGTCTCGTCAAGACCAAATACATCGCCTTCCTGCTCGGCCGCACCGCCGCCGCCGACGCCTTCAACGCCGCCTTCCAGCTCCCCGACATGCTCTCCTATTTCCTCATTGGCGGAGCCGCCTCCATCACCTTCGTCACCATGCTCACCCGCTATCGCGACCAGGGACGCGACCGCGAGGGCGAGCGTGCCATGTCCGTCATCCTCACCACCATGGGACTGGTGCTCGGCGCGGCCATCGTCGTCGCCGAATTCCTCGCGCCCCTCTTCGTCCGCCTGCTGCTCCACGGCTTTGAAAACGACCCCGCCAAAGCCGCGCTCTGCGTCCACCTCACCCGCATCCTGCTCCCCGCCCAGCTTTTCTTCCTCGGCGGAGGAGTCTTCGCCGCCGTCCTCATGGCCCGCAAGCAGTTCGCCGTCCAGGCCGTGACCCCGCTCATCTACAACTGCGGCATCATCTTCGGAGGCGTCCTCCTCTATCGCCATTACGGCGTCTCCGCCCTCGCCGTCGGCGCGGTCGCCGGAGCCTTCCTCGGCCCCTTCCTCCTCAACGCCGTCTGGGCCCACCGCGACGGCATGCGTTTCCGCCCCATCCTCGAGTGGTCCAACCCCGGCCTCCACGAGTGGGTCCGCATGTCCATCCCCCTCATGCTCGGCGTCTCGCTCGTCTCCGCCGACAACTGGATCATCAACTACTTCGCCTCCAGCACCGGCGGAGCCGTCTCCCTGCTCACCTACGCCAAGCAGCTTTTCAATGTCCCCGTCGCGCTCGGCCAGGCCGCCGGAGCCGCATCCCTCCCCTTCCTCGCGTCGCTTTACGTCCGACCCGATCGCTCCCCGTTTTCCCGCTCCGTCAACGCCTCGGTGTCGAAGATTCTGGCGTTTTCCATCCTGCTCACCGGCTATCTCATCGCCATGGCCTATCCCGCCGTCGATGTCGTCTTCCGCGGAGGCAAATTTCACCGCCTCGACTCCGGAACCATGGCCCTCTACTTCGCCGTCTTCTCCATCTCGCTCTGCCTCTGGTCCGCGCAGGCCATCTACGCCCGGGCTTTTTACGCCGCCGGCAACACGCTGACACCCATGATCGCTGGAACCATCGTCACCGCCGCCTCGCTGCCCGTCTACTGGTCGCTCTACCACTCCATCGGACCGGGCGGCCTCGCCATCGCCTCCGACATCGGAATCCTCATTCAGACCCTGACCCTGGCTGTCCTGCTCCACCGCCGCCGCATGGTCTCGCTCGCCGGACTCGAATACCCCGAGCTGGCCCGCTCCATCATCGCCGCCGTCGTCGTTTACGCGGCCCTCGCCGCCCTCGCCCACTTCGCCGCCAGCACCAGCCGCTGGCGCGAGCTAGGAATGCTCGTCGCCGCCTCCATCCTCTGGATCATCCTCTCCGTCGCCGTCCTGAAACTAACCGGCTCAACCCTCCCCCAACAATTCCTATCCCGCTTCACCAAACCCAAACCCGCCTGAACCGGGCTACTATGTAAGAGCTGTGAGCGATCGGCGAAAAAAGCGTTGGCGAAAAGTCCGCACGTTCTTTAACGAGAACAGCCTTTCGATTGTTCTCCTTGTGTTGTTCGTCGGCTTCCTGCTCGCACAGAGCTTTTCAGGACTTTCGCTCTTCAACCACACTCGCGCGGCTCATGGCCTGGGGGAAATCGGGTATTGGAAATACGTCCGCACCGGTACGTTTCTGCAAGGGATGTTTTCCAACTGGCAGGCGGCCATTCTGCAGCTCGCATCGTTGATTATCTTCGGCGTGTACCTGCACCAGCGCGGAGCGCCACATTCCAGAAAGTCCATCTCGTTTGGACATCCCGAGCACCGGGAAAAACGGTGGCCGGGGGACAAGCATGGCTGGCTCCGCAGGAATTCGCTTTCCCTCACATTTGTAGTTCTCTTCGTCGCCGGGTTCTTCCTTCACCTCTTTTCAGGGGCTGCGGCATACAACCAGCAGCGCGCCTACTCCCACCAGCCACCGCTTTCCACGCTTGCATTTTCTACCTCGGCAAAATTCTGGTTCACCACCTTTCAGACATGGGAGGCGGAATATATGGCGATCGCACTCTACATCCTGCTGAGTATTTTTCTGCGTCAGGAAGGATCGCCGGAATCAAAACCAGTGGAAGCGTCCAACAAGGACACGGGCGACCCCAACAAGTGAACCTACGCCGACAGCACCTCCCGTCCTGCGCTTCCTCAGCGAATTCCTCCATTGCCGGATGCTCCCAAACCCCAGGCCGTTGACAGGCGGCTCACTCAAGCCCGTTTTTTGGCTTGAGTGGGGAACACACCCCCTGTCGATGTCATGTTGAGCGGAGCGAAACATCTGCGGTTTGCGAACGCAGGGATTCAGATCCACTGTGAGAACCAAGTATGTCCGTCCCCCCAACAAATCAAAAGATTCTTCTAGACAGGGTTAAGTGCCGCTGCTAGACTCCTTTTCGTCTCTCTTGCGCCCCGCGCTTCCTGCCGAATTCTCGCGTTGAATTTTAACGTTCGAGGTACGACCAATGAGACGGCAGAATCCCCCCCAGGAATCTCTGGATCAAGCCCTTGCATTAGAACGGTATCTGAACCCCGCGCCGCTTGGCGAAATTTACACGGTATGCGCAACCGCCGGGTTTGTAGTCATCACGCTTCTTTTCGCAGTTCTTGCCTCAGGCTATTTCCTGAGCCCAACAAAAAGCACGACGACGCTTTTTGTCCTTCTGGCGCTGAGCCCCGGTGTCCTGGCGTTGGTTGAATTCATCAGCAGTCCCAATGATCTCCTCTCCTTCCTCATCCGGAGGCTGGCCAACTCGCGCCGGCGGCCGATCCGCCTCACCGCCGACAGCTGCACTTTCAAGGTTCCGCTCAAAACCGGCGAGACCATGTCCGTAAACCTGTCGTTCCATTACCCTGCGAAGAAATACGTCGCGGGAGTGGAGGAGTTCCTGCTCGACCGTGTCCGGTGTTCCCTGGACCACGACTCCTCGATGCGAACCCGCCTGCCCAGCGAAAAAGAGGTGCGGGACACGGTGGATGACGCCCTCGACACGGTAGCCTCCGAATTCAATATCCCCGTGCTCTATTCCGAAGTGCGGGACCTGCACAGGATTCGGGACGCTTACTCCACCGGCACCCTGGGGTAAACCGACTGCCCCATTCTCGACGCGCAGTTTGCGTCCAAGGGATTGCCCCCGAGCAAAGCCGAAGGGGTGGGAGACCACGATCCCAACCCACCCAGTCAGCCGTACCGAAAGCATCCGACATTTCCCTGTCAACCCCCAAAAGTAAGCAAGTCGCAGAAACGCAAAGACTTGACGAATGCATTCAATCACCGCCTGATTTGGTATCCTAAAACTTAGAGAAGAAATAACCCGCGAAAGGCATAGCCCCACGCTGCTCTTTTCGCTCTTTGCAAGCTAAACCCTTTGTTTTCAGGATCAACGTTTGTTAAACCCTTTGTTTTCAGGATCAACACAATCTTTTTGAGTAGTCCAACGGGTCATCAGGCGGCGAAGCCGCAGTTACCCGAGCAGCTTGCCCTGAGCGAAGCCGAAGGGACCAGTTCCTAAGTCCTTTGTTTTTAGGATTAATTTTTGGAATCAACCCACGGGTGCAGCGAAGCGGCCACCAGCCCGCATGTCGCGTACAAGGCTTCAGCCTTGTAGTACGAATCAAATATGAGTATGCAGGATCATGTCCGCAAGGCCGGCGCGCCCGCCGCACTCGTCAGCGAGCGCCGACCGGCGCGCCGCGGGCTGATCTTCACCATCGTCGCACTTGCCTTGATGATGATGTCGGTCGACACAACCATCGTCGCCACCGCGCTCGACACTCTGCAGCAGGCGCTGCACACTTCCATCAACTGGGCCGGATGGACCATCACCGCGTATTCGTTTGGGTACGTGGTCATGCTGCCGGTCAGCGGCGAGCTGAGCGATCGCTACGGCGACCGCCGAGTATTTTTCGGCTCCGTCATCGCCTTTACGCTCGCCTCACTCGGCTGTGGTCTGGCTGATAACATCTACGTCCTCATTGCCTTGCGCGCTCTCCAGGCGGCCGGCGGAGCGGGCTTCACACCGTCGGCAACCGCGATCATCGTCGACCACTTTGGCGACCAGCGGGACCGCGCCGTTGGCTTGTTTGGCAGCATCTTTTCGGTCGGCGCCATGATCGGGCCTATCTTTGGCGGGCTGTTCGTGACCTACTGGACCTGGCGCGGAATATTTTTTGTCAATGTGCCGCTCGGCATCGCGGTCATTGTCCTGGGGCTTCGTTACATCCCTCGCGATCGGCCGGAAGAGCAAGCGGCCCAACCCAGAATCGACTCCATCGGCATGGCGCAGCTTGGCGTCGGCCTGGTCGCCGGGATGCTCGCGGCGAGCTACCTGGGGGAGCGACACGCTGACGTCTTCTCGCCGCTGTTCCTCGCCCCGTCAGTCCTCGCGATTGCGGCTCTCTGGGCCTTCTTCCGCCACATCAGCCGTTCCGCGCACCCCTTCATTGCCCCGCACCTGATTCACGGAGAGGGCTTTGGAGCGGTCAACACGATCAACGGATTGCTCGGGGGCCTCACCTCAGGCGCCGTGGCCCTCGTTCCCCTCTACGCAGCCGAACGCTACGGCCTCAACGCCCTCGACGCCAGCACTCTGCTCGTCGCCCAAGGGGTCGCGGCGATCATTCTGTCGATTGTTGCTGCGTTGATCCTGCGACGGACCGGCTACCGGCGGCCGCTCTACCTCGGAGGCGTCATCATTATCATCGGGCTGGTTCTGCTCGCGCTCAGCCCGGCTGGGGGAATCTCGCCCTACGTGTGGTTAGCGGGGGCCGCCTTTCTTGTCGGCGCGGGCAGCGGTGCCATTAACCCCGCCACCCGCAATGCCGGGCTGCAACTGGAGCCGGAGCACTCCTCAACTCTGGCCGCGCTGCGGTCCATGTCCATGCAGATCGGAACCATCGTCATGGTCACCATCGCCACCGCAATTCTCGCCAGCTCCAGAAGGCCGGGCCTGATGCAGGCCCGGATCTTCCTGGTTTCTGCCCTGGTGCTGGTCGCCTGCTTACCGCTGATTGCCCACGTGCCCGAGCACCGCGGCTCCTGGTAGCCCGCGCCCACTCGCGTGTTGCGAAGCAATTTCTGCAGGTTTGCGGACTAGAAGAACGCGATCTTACCGCTCACATACATTTTCGTCGTCATCAACGACACGGGGCCTCCCGCCAGGCGGCGGAAATCCGGAGTTGGTAGCCAATGTATGAAAAAGAGCAGCCGTCATAAAATTCAGATGACGCCCAAAAAACAACCGATATTTGGTTTTGACCGCTGCTCGATCCGGTGATTTCGCGATGCAGATTTCATCTCCATCGATACCCGGAAACTGGTCCCTTAATTTTGCCGCATAGCGCCTTAAATCCGCGATTGAGGGACCCACCGCGATGACCACCGAATATTTTCCGGGAGCCAGGGTATTGGCTTGCCCTGCGGCCTGTAGCTCGCCGGTGTCTTCATTTTGAGTAATTCCGAAGCCTTTGATTGAGTCAGAATTGACTTCATCTTGTTGTCAGCCTGAATCGTTGCGTTGTTAGCCTTATCTGTTGCGACGTGTTGCATCACTGTAGAAACGATTGCAAGGGTTCCGCCAGCTATGATTGTCAAGGCAATCAAGGCCTTGCGATAGTGCCAAGGCGCGGGAATGAGGTCCTTGACGATCGATGCCACGATCGCGATGACAACCCCGATTACACCTAGGATTAACGTCGTCACTGGGCTTGCCTCTTGCCTTTCAGTCGATTGCGCCTTGTGCTTCAAGTCTTCCGCCGAGAGGAGTTGACCGGCGTGGGTTATTGGTGATCAGCCTGCGCCCGTTCAGGGTGCTTGTCAACGCATTAAGCGAGGCAAAGGTTATAGCAACGAGTGCGAGGGTCGAAAAAGAAGGCGACGCGTTATCCTTGGGATAAGCACGCGAGAGCATCGATGGCGACAAAAGGCTTCAAAGTCGGGGATCACGTCAGTTGGAATTCAGAGGCTGGCCGCGTGAGCGGCACGATCACAAAGGTAGTCACCTCCGAGATCCAGTTCAAAGGCTACAAGGTTCACGCAAGTAAGGACGAGCCACAGTACCAGATCAAGAGCGACAAAACGGACCACATAGCAATGCACAAGGGTTCGGCGCTCACGAGGGTTTCACGATGAGGCCTCGACGTGGCAGATAGGCGCGCGGCCCACTCAAGCCGCCTTTGCTTGAGCGGGGAACAAGAGTGAGCTTACTCTCCAGGCCATCAAGGCTCAGCCATCTCCACAACGCCAATCGGGCGTCGCAAGCAGCAGTCCGCCCGCCGTTTTTCCGCGAAGAGCCCGCCCGGAGTGCAATCGGAGGGGTTCGTGTGCTTCAATTGGAATAAAGGAGAAACCCTTGCGGAAGCTCATTTTTGTGTTGGCTATCCTCGGCATTGCCGTTTCGGCGCTCGCCTTGCAGGCCCACTATTCGGCCTCGACGCAGCCGTATGACGGTAGCGCCGTTTGGAGTTCCAGTGCCGTCAACCACAGCGGGTTCTCTATGCTGGGACCGATTCCGGTGGCGGCCATCGGCGTGGGCGGCTACCTGCTGCTGGCCTTGCTGGCGTGGTTTCGCCGCCCGATGTGGACGTGCCTATCCGCATGGATCGGCCTGGGATTTGCGGCCTATCTCACCTATCTCCAAGCCTATGTTCTGCACGCCTGGTCCCTCTACTGCGTGATCTCGCAATGCCTCATCGCGCTGATTGCGATCCTGGCGGCCATCGGCCTGATCATGAATGGAATCAAAAAGATCGGCAAGGTTTCCAGCGCCGTCGATTCTGCCGTTACCAACCTGCGTTACGGTTGAGGAACTCGCTGAAATTTGCCGTAAAGCGGTGAGCCCCGGCCAGACGCAGCGCAAACCACCTTCGGCTGGTCGCCCACTCAAGCGGCTCTTGCTTGAGTGGGGAACAAGAGTAAGCTTCTCTCCAAGCCATCAAGCCTCAATCATCTCCTCAATTCCGGCTAGAGGCCGGGTGCCGGGTGCCCCATGTCTCGCTTGTGAGACATGGGAGAACTCACTCCCGGTCCTCCAGCGTTCATCCCTAAAAAGATGTCAAGTCCCTATGCCCCTAACTCTTGAATTGACATTGACTTACAAATGCATCTGAATTCCCCCAACCTGCTAAACTAAAAGAGTAGAAGAAAATCACGACCCGAAGGCGCAGCCACAAGCTGCGCCTTTCGCTCTTTAGGGGAAAATTTGAGCTAAGCTCTTTGTTCTCAGGATCGATCTCGTAAGTCCTTTGTTCTCATGATCAACGTTTTCTAAGTCCTTTGTTTTCATGATCAATATCCACTTTTTTAACTAAACTCACAGGCGCGGCGAAGCCGCCGTTGCCTGGACGGCCAGTCCTAAGTCCTTTGTTTGTAGGATCAACGTTTGCTAAGTCCTTTGTTTTCAGGATCAAGATATTTTTTTTGGAGGCACTATGCCCTCTGGAACCACAAAAAGCCATGTTTCCCATTTGCGCGCACATCAAATCCGACGGAAACCGCTGCAACTCGCCCGCAATGACGGGAATAAACTTCTGTTACCAGCACATCGGCGGCAGCGTCAGCGCCCTCGCCCGAGCCCGATCCACCCGCTCCACCGCCAAACTGGACTTCGTCTATCCCGGAGACCGCGAGGCCATTCAGCACAACCTGTTTCTCATCGCGCAGGCGCTCACCGAAGGAAAGATCGACACCGCAGCCGCCAACACCTACAACCGCATCTTCCGCACCAGCGAACTGAACCTGCACCGCTGGGAGAAACGGAACCCCAACGGTGGCTCAAGCCTGTCGTCGGCTTGAGTGGGGAACAAGAACCCGCAGCTCCTCAATCAAACACAACCGAGGGTGCCCCATCCTTTCGCGCAGCCTCATCGCGTGAAAGGGTGGGAGAGCACGAACCCCAACTCCCCTCACCCAACCAAACGAAACCAGCATTGACCGACCTCGAGGCCCAATACTTCTCTTCCCCCGATGGTGGCCCATTCAAGCCTGCCGTTGGCTCGAGTGGGGAACACAGCGATCAACAATCAGCAGTCAGGCAACAGAACACGGACCTCGAGGCTCAAGAGGCGCGAAGATTGAAATCCGTGGATACTTTTCTCCAAATAGACAAGATGTACCAGTACGACGAGG
>JBAPRH010000017.1:0-89601 GCA_049280995.1 Acidobacteriaceae bacterium | reverse complement strand
AAACGCCGCCTTCGGGCGGCGTTTTCATTTGAGGCTGAATGGAGCGTGCTCAGGGCAGTTGTGAGATTGAGAGAACATTGCCGTCAGGGTCCTTGAACCAGCCGACGATGGCACCGCCGGGCGCGTGCCAGAGACCGTCTTCATCCTGGGTCATTCCGGGAAAACGCACCAGGGGAATTCCGCCCGCCGCCAATGTTCGCGCGGTGGTCGCGGCATCGGTTACTTGCCAGCCCAGAACGGTGAAAGACTGAGGCGTGAATTCAGGGATCAACGTTGCGCGGAGCATCGTGCCTTCGACGTCGAAGACCAACGCGAAGGGGTCTTCCGAGATGAGCCTGAGCCCCAGCGTGTCGCGATAAAAGCTGCGCGCCTTGTCTGCGCTGGACACCGGGATGAATGCCATGAGCCTATTGCGTTCAATCATTTTCATGACCTCCGGTTCGCAGCGCAAGTCCAGAGGAAGTATAGTGCACCCGGCGGTTTTGCGCAGTGTAAACTCAGAAAAAGTGGCCCTGTAGCTCAGGTGGATAGAGCAGCAGTTTCCTAAACTGCGTGTCGGAAGTTCGAGTCTTCCCAGGGTCACCATGCCTCTCAGGGTGCCGCTGGGCTGACTCGGCAGGCTCCGTAATCTTTTGAGACCTTCGCCACCGCAAATTGTCTGTGGGTAGGGGCGTTCTTGATCTTCTTGCCTTTGACCCGCACCCGGTCGCCGGGTTGGATTGTCGCCGTCCGCCCTGACAGGTTATAGCTCCGCTGGTCGCCCTCGTTGACGAGTTGCAACCCATCGGGGCCGGAGGTGATGCAACCTTTCAGTGAGCGCCCGTGATGCACTGAATAATAGATAAGGAATCCGATTCCGGCGACCACGGCGAGCCCTCCGATAATGACCCCGGCATTCTTTGCATTGTTGGAAGAGTAAGGGAGGTCGGCTTTGGCGACCGGAGCGGCGAAGAGGAAGGACAATGGGATGAGCAGCAAAATCAACGAGCGTTTCAGCATGGTCGTGATCTCTTTTTCTGGAGCAGATTTTGGCCTATGGCCTCCTTTCGATGACGGACTCAGAGATCCGGAGGATTAGCGGGATTAGATTCCCGGCCAGCGGCGATGTCAATGACGAATGCAGAACCTCGAAAATGCCGATGAAAACTATTCTTTTGAAGAAAATCGTCTGATGCACAAGGAAAGAAAGTAAACTGGGGCTTCGTCCTGTCGCGCGCGCATCGCGGCGTGCGGCCCAACCTTAACGACAAACGCAATGGGATGTTCGGGAAGGCGGTGAAAATCCGCCACTGCCCCGCAACTGTAAGCTCGCACAGTCGCAGCCTGGTATAAGGAGCGGCTGAATGGCCCGGATGGCAAATCCACTGGAGCGAAGCTCTGGGAAGGAAATCCGGCCAAGCGCGCAAGTCAGGAGACCGGTCCCTTGTGCTTTAGCCCGCGTTCCGAGGGGAACGGAGGAACCTATGCGCAAATACCAGTGGCTGCAGCGCCGCTCTCTCCTTTTAGCAAGCACTTTCCTTTTTGCCTCCACGTTGCATGCCGTCACCGTCCACGGAGTCGTAACCGACCCGGTGGGCCGCCCCGTCTCCGACGCCAATATCGCGCTTGTTCAGAACGGCAAGATCGTTTTGAGCGGAGTCTCCAGCGCTGACGGTACTTATCAACTCAGCGGCGGAGCCTCGGGCCAGTTCTATGTTCTTGTCGCAGGCAAGTCGTTTCGCCAGGTCACGACGAAAGCCTTCTATGGAGGAGCACTGGACTCCGTTGAGCAGAACATTGTGCTGGAGCCAGAATGGGTGCGCCAGTCGATTGTGGTGACGGCCACGGGAACGCCTACGCCGCAGGCGCAGGTCAGCGCGTCCGTGACTACGATTCCGGAAAGCAATTTTCGCAACCGAGTGGATATGGTGGATGCGCTGCGGCAGGTGGCGGGGATCAACGTCGTGCAGACCGGGCAGCGCGTGGGCGCTACGTCGATTTTTATTCGTGGTGGCAATTCGGATTCCAACAAAATTCTGCTCGATGGTGTGCCACTTGAAGACATTGGCGGGGTGTTTGATCTTTCCGGCCTCTCGACTACCGGCATCGCCAGCGTGGAAGCTTACCGCGGGCCGAACAGCGTGCTCTACGGCTCGGATGCATCCGCCGGAGTGATCGCGTTCACGACGCCTCGCGGCAGCACGCCGTTTCCGACGCTGCTTTACGAGGGCGATCTGGGCAGCTTCAGGACTTATCGAAATCAAGTGCAACTGGGGGGCACGCACAGCAAGCTCGATTACTATGGGGGCTTTTCCGACTTGCAGACACAGAACTCCGTGCCCGCCGCTGAAGCTCACAATATTGCCGAAGCCGCCAACCTGGGCTATGCGTGGTCGAGCAAGACGGAAATTCGCGTGACGGCGCATAACAACGATAACGCAGCCGATCTTCCGGGGACCCATGCCTTCTGGGGAATGTCGAACGACGGCAAGGAATCTGACCAGAACACGTACCTGGCCGCTGATATCAGCCATGATTTCAGTGACAGGTGGCATGGGTTGGTACGCTACGGTCTGGTGCGCAAGAGAGAGGAGTCGAAGCAGTGGTACCCGGCAGGGAATCTGATTGAGGGCAATTATTACGGGAACTACACGACCATCACCGGGGCCAACGGCTACTCAACGAGCGGCCAGGCCATTATGAACTACGGTGGCATCTATCCGTCGAGTATCAATCTGGTCTCCAACCGCGACAGCCTTTACGCGCAGACTAATTACAACATTACGCCGCACTTCAATGCCGTTGCCGGTTTTCGTTTTGAAGACGAACGCGGCGCCGAGAACGAATGGGTTTACGACTTTGGCGAGACGCTGGAGCGCGCGAACTATGACTACATGCTGGCCTTCAACGGAGACTTCAAGCAGCGCGTGTTCTACTCGCTGGGCGGTGGCATTCAGAAAAATGAACTTTTCGGGACCGAAGGCACGCCGCGTATTGGGGTTTCGTATTATCCGGTGCGGCCCGGCGCCGGGATTTTTCACGGTACAAAGATCAACTTCAACTTTGCGAAGGGCGTGAAGGAACCGGGCATCGACGATCAGTTCGGCTCGCTCTATAATTTTCTGCTCACCAACGGAGGCGAGGCCACAGTTGCGCAGTACGGAATTCAACCGATTGGCGCGGAACTATCGCGCACCCACGACGGCGGCGTGGAGCAGAGCCTGTTCAGTGAGCGGGTGACGCTGCGGGCGACTTACTTTCACAATGAATTCAGTAACCAGATTGAGTATGTCCCGGCCAGTGTAGTACCTACGCTGCTGCCACAACTCTCGCCCGCGCAGCAGCAGTCGCTGGAGGCGTTTCTCAATAGCGAAGGCGCCTACTCGCTCACGCTGAACTCGCTGGCCTTCCGCGCGCAGGGATTTGAAACCGAACTCGAGTACGGATTGGGGCGCAATATTTTTGTACGTGCCGGATACACTTATCTGGACGCCGCGGTGCAGCACTCGTTTTCTGCCGACGCGTTGGGGCCGAGCTACAATCCGCTGTTTCCGAACATCCCGATTGGAGATACTTCGCCGCTGCGAGGCGCGCGGCCGTTCCGGCGCCCGCCGCATACCGGATTTACCACCGTGACTTACAGCGGAAAGCTTTTTACGGTTGTAGGCACCGGGGCGTATGCGAGCCGAAGCGACGACTCGACTTTTTTGGGCTACGGCACGCCGAGCGGAGACAACTCGCTGCTGCTGCCCAATCGCAACCTGGATCATGGTTACGCAAAGCTCGATCTGGGCGGAACCCTCCACGTCAATTCGTGGTTCGGCGTTTACGCGCAACTGGACAATTTGCTGAGCCAGCAGCACATCACCCCGATCGGGTATACGTCACTGCCATTCAATACGCGGGTTGGGCTGCGCTTTACGCTTGGGCATCTGCCAAAAAATCAATAAAGGGTTGGTAAGGGAAATGATTATCCATCCCTGATAGGTGCTTTGCGATCAAAGCTCATTGCTCACAGGGTGATAGCTAAAAAACATGGTGAGGCAGGGCCGCGTGTCGCTATCGCCCACTACTTTGGGACGCCAGGCTCCTATAGCGCAGAACTCTAGGACTTAATCCAGTTTTTTGCAGGCAGCACAAGGCGCGAGGTTGGCTCGCCCTGGTAATGCGTTGCCGGCAACAGGGCCGGCCCCACGCTGCTGACCACGATGTAGGCGATTACCAAACAGATAGCGAAGGCTACTCCTGCGAGCACCACGATGAGGCCGAAATTCGGGCCTTCCGGACGGGCGCGAGATTGGACTGGAGAAGGCAACTCGGTCATATTGCGTATGATACTCGAAATCTGGACTGTGATTGCCACATAGAGGCAAAAGAATCTAGGCCCGTTTCAGCTCCGCCGTTCGCTCGGTTCCGCCCATCCGCACGCTGACGACCTTCGACACGCCGGGCTCCTGCATGGTGACGCCGTAGATCAAGTCGCCGGCGGTCATCATCTTCTTCGAGTGAGTCACAATGATGCACTGGGTTGTCGCTGACATTTCGCGCAGCATTTCAGAGAGGCGCATTACGTTGGTCTCATCGAGCGGAGCATCCACCTCGTCCAGCACGCAGAAGGGGCTGGGCTGATAGCGGAAGATGCCAACCAGCAGCGCCAGCGCGGTGAGCGCCTTTTCGCCGCCCGAGAGCAGCATTACGTTTTGCAGTTTCTTGCCCGGCGGCTGCGCCACGATATCGATGCCGCTATCCACCGCATTTTCTTCATCGGTAAGGCGCATCTGCGCGATGCCGCCGCCGAACAGGCCGGCGAAGGTTACGCCGAAGTGCTCGTTGATGCGGGCAAAAGCCTCGTCGAATTTGGTGTGAGAAATTTGGTCGATTTCACGGATGGTGGCCTGGGTGTTTTCGATGGAGTCGAGCAGATCTTTGCGCTGGGTTTCGAGAAATTCGTGCCGCTGTGCTGTTTCCGTGTATTCCTCGAGCGCCATCATGTTTACCGGGCCCATGGCTTCGAGCTTCTGCTTCAGGCCGTGGCAGGCTTCGCCTTCGACGGTGAGGGTTTCGCCTTCGATGCGGGCAATTTCCGCGTCGGCGCGGAGCGCCGCGGCCTCGACGCCGAGGTCGTTGACGCAGGTTTGTTCGAGGTGCGCCAACTCTGCAGCCAGCGTTGCGCTGCGCGTGCTGCGGGCGCTACGGGCCTCGCGCAGAGCATCGGTTTCGGTACGCACGGTTTTGAGTTGTGCTTCTATTTCCACAAGCTGAGCACGCAACTGCGCCGCCTCTTCAGTCAGGCGCGCGACTTCAGTCAGGGCCTGGTCGCGGATGGAGGTAAGGCGTTCGCGGTCCGTGGCCAGCTGCTCGTTTTCGCGCGTGCGCTGCTGCTCCTCGGCGCCTGCCGACGCCAACTGCTGCTCGATCTGCGCCAGACGCTGCGCGAGTTCCGAATACATGCGATCAATGCGTGCGAAGGAAGATTCCGCGCCGCGCCGCCGTTCTTCAAGCCCAGCCAGTTCCGCTGACACTTGCGCTGCCTGCTGCTGCGCTTCTTCGCGGGCCTGCCGCAGCCCGTCGACAGCGCGTTGCGATTCGTCCAGGCCGGCCTCGGCCTGCTGGTGCTGCGCTTCGATGCGCTGCGCTTCTTCCCGTTTTTGCTCGATCAGAGCCTGCTTGGCGGTGCGCGCGTCCTTGTTGCGCTCACTTTGCAGCGTCCAGTCCTGGAGACGGCGGTCGAGCCGCTGAACTTCGGAGTCCATTTGACGCAGCGCCGCCGACTGGTTGGCACTCTCGCGTTCCGCAGTGCGCAACTCTTCGCTCTTCGCATCGAGGAGGCGCGTGAGGTTGGCCAACTCCTTTGCGAGGGTGGCGGCGGCGGTTTCGGCCTGCGCCAGCTCGCGTTCCACCTTGTCGAGCTTCTGCTGCGTGTCGCGCAGCTCGCGCTTGAGGGCCAGCGGGCCCTCTGCGCGTGGCTTGCCGCCGGTGACGGTGACGTTATGGAAGCACTCGCCGGAGGGCGCGAGGAAGAACGCATCCGGATTCTCGAGTGCGAGCGACCGCGCCGTTGCGGAGTCTTCCGTCACGTAGCCGTCGCGGAGTTTGGGTAGAATGACTTCGAGGGAGCGCCCGAAACCGTCGAGGACGCGGATGCACTCCTTGAGCCTAACTACGCCCTGCTGCTGCTCGTGGCCGGGAACGTCGACCCCGGCTGTGAAGGAGAACTTTGCCTGGGAGTCTTCGGGATGGACGAGGAAGGTAGCGCGGCCATCGACTCCGGTTTTGAGCAGGCGCATGCCTTCGTTCGCCGCGTCCCAGCTTTTGACGACGATGTAATTCAGTTCGTCGCGCAGAAATTCATCGACCACGTTTTCGTATTGTCCGTTGACTTCGAGAAAATCGGCTAACGTTCCGACGGGTGCGAGGCCGCCGCCAAGGGAGTTTGCCTGAAAGAGCTTACGGACGGTGTCGGTCGAGTAGCTGTGCTCGCGGATGAGCGCTTCGAGCGAGTCGCGGCGTCCGGTGAGCGTCGCGCGCTCGGCGCGGAGGCTGTCGCCTCGCCGCCGTGCTTCGGACTCGTTGTCGCGCTTGGCTGCAATCTCGGCGCGCAGCGTGGCGATTTCGGCTTCGAGCCTCTTCAGCGTTTCAGTAACCGACTCAAACTTCATGGAAACCTGGCCGCGCTCGGAGCCGAGAGCTTCGAGATCACCCTTGGCCGAGGCCATCTCCGTGGCCAGCCGGTCGGCGTCGCGCTCGAGCGCGGCGAGCGACTCCTCGGCTTGCGCAGCCTGATTGCGGATCTGCCCGAGCTGGGACAGAAGCTGCATTGCCTGGCGGCGGCCTGACTCGGCGCGCTGTTCTGCGGCGGACACGGCCGCAACCGCCTCATGCGCCTGCGACTGCCTGGCCTGCGCCTGCTCGCGGAAGATGGCTGCGTCGGAGGCCGCGGTTTCCAAAAATGACTTTTGCGACTCGCGCTCCGCCGTCAGGTTGGTGAGATTCTGCTTGGCCTGCCCGAGTTCCGCGGAGCCCGCCGCCGTGCGCGCTTCCAGCTCGGCGATGCGCTCCTGGTTGGCGGCCTGGCGGGTAGCAGCGCGCTCCAGTTCGACTGCGGATTGATTGGCGCGGGTCTGTGCTTCCTTGGCTCCGTTCTCAAGATCGTAGCCTCGCGACCGCCCCGCGTTATCTTCGGCGTCGAGCGCTTCAATTTGTGTGCTGTGCTCGTCAATCTGTGCGGTCTGCACCGCGATTTCTGCCGCGACCCCGGCCTGCTCGGAATCCATTTGTGCGATCTTGCTGGCCAGCACGACTTTGAGGCGTCCGCGCATTTCGTCGCGCAGCGTCCCGTAGCGTTCGGCCTTGGCGGCCTGCCGCTTCAGCGAGCCCATCTGCCGGGCGACTTCCTCGAAGATGTCGTTGACGCGGGCGAGGTTCTGCTTCGACTGTTCCAGTCGCAGTTCGGCGAGGCGCTTTTTGGTTTTGAAACGGGTGATCCCCGCGGCTTCTTCGACGATGGCGCGGCGGTCGTGGGGCTTGGAACTGAGGAGCTGGCCGATGCGTTCCTGCCCGATGATGGCATAGGACTCGGGGCCGAGGCCGGTGCCCATGAAGATGTCCTGAATGTCGCGCAGGCGGCAGAGCTTGCCGTTCAGCAGATACTCGCTGTCGCCGGTGCGGAAGAGGCGGCGGGTGACGATGATTTCGCCTTGCTGCGGGGTTTTGTTGAACTTGCGACGGCGAATTTTGAGGACCACGCCGTTTTCGAGGCCGCTGTTTTCGGGGGCGGTCTCGGACGGGATCTCCTCGGCCGGGGCAACGACGGCTGTCGGATCCTCTTCGTCGATTACCTGGCCGGGCTGCGATTCGGCGATGATCTCTTCGACCTCGGCCGCGCGTTCGGTGCGCAGTTTTTCCTCGTCCCAGTCGGCGTTGCTGTCTTCGATGACGACTTCCGGCTCGACGAGCAGGGGACCGGCGTAGGCCTCAGGGTCGATAAGCGTGATGGAGACCTCAGCCATGCCCAGCGGCTTGCGGTCGCGGGTGCCGGCGAAAATGACGTCCTCCATCTTGCCGCCGCGCAGGGTTCGGGCGCTCTGCTCGCCGAGGACCCAGCTCACTGCGTCCAGAATGTTGGACTTGCCGCAGCCATTGGGGCCGACGACGATGGCTACGCCCTGGCCGGGGAGCGAGACTTCCGTGCGGTCGCAGAACGACTTGAAGCCCACGATCTGGATTTTTTTGAGTTTCAGCATGAAGAGTTTCTCCTTGAACTGCCGACAGAGCGGGCAAGCGACGTTTCGGGCCAGAGAAATCGTCGTTCAGTGAAAACTCTAGACGCAGCGACGGGCAGGGTCAACATATGCACCCCAACATCTTGTGGATAAGCCGTCCCTAATCCAATTTATGGTACCAGACGGGCATATCCTGTTCTGATTTTAGGCAGAGTTTTAGGAGGAAACGCGGAAGATCGCCAGTTCTCAGGCTAGTCCCGGATTGGGGCAGAAGCAAGCAAAAGCGAGGTCGAGGGAACCCGCCGAGGTACCCCGAATCTGCTTTGCTGAATGGATCATCGCCGAGCAGTTTCCTGCGCGGCGGCAGGAGAGGTGGGGGCGGCAGGAGGAACGGTGGCGACCGACGGGTAGGTCTCTGCGGCAGCCTTCGCGCTGGCCAGAACCTTGCCGGGGACGATTCCGAGGACGAGCGTGGCGGCGGCGGTCAGCAATATGGCGAAAAGCAGCGGCACGGTAGGGCGAGGAACGGAGGCGACGGGCGAGTTTTCGGCCGGACGGGTGTAGAGCGCGGTGACGACGCGCAGGTAGTAGAAGGCGGCGAACCCGCTGTTGATGAGCCCCATGATGGCCAGCCAGACGAAGCCGGAGTGGATGGCAGCGGTGAAGACGTAGAACTTGCCGAAGAATCCGCCGGTGAAGGGGATTCCGATGAGCGAAATGAGGAAGAAGGCCATGGCTCCGCCGAGCAACGGAGAGCGGTAGGAAAGGCCGCGGTAATCGTCGATTGTCGTCAGGCGGTCTTCAAACTCGCCCGCATGGCTGACGATGGCGAAGACGCCGACATTCATGGCGGCGTAGGAGACGGCGTAGAAGCTGGCAGCGGCGATGCCGTCCGCGGAGAGTGCAGTGAAAGCAACCAGGATGTATCCGGCGTGAGCGATGGACGAGTAGGCGAGCAGGCGTTTGACGTTCCGCTGCCGCAGCGCGCCGAGGTTGCCGACGAACATGGACAGAACAGCGAGCCACCAGAGAATAGGAACCCAGTGTCCATGCAGGGACGGGAAAGCTCCGTAGAGAATGCGGAGGAGTACTGCGAAAGCGGCGGCTTTGGGGCCGGTAGACATGAGCGCGACTACGGGTGAGGTTGCGCCCTCGTAGACATCGGGCGTCCAGACCTGGAAGGGTGCGGCGGAGACCTTGAAGGCGAGGCCGATGATGATGAGAGCGAGTCCGGCGATGGCCAGCAGCGGCGTGGTGCTCGAAGGAAGCAGCCGAGCGATGGCGCCAATTCTGGTGGTGCCAGTTGCGCCGAAGGTGAGAGCGATTCCGTAAAGGAAAAAGGAGGTGGCGAAGGAGCCGAGCAGGAAATATTTGAGGGCGGCCTCCGGGCCCTTGGCGCTGCGCTTGCGGAAGCCGGCAAGGATGTAGGTGGAAATGGACGAAATTTCAAGTCCGACGAAGACCAGCAGCAACTCGACGGCGCAGGTCATGAACAACATGCCAACCGTGCCAAAAACGAGGAGCGCGTAGAACTCGCCCATGCCCTCAGTCTCCGCAGTGGTGGCGTCGAGCGCGACGAGAATGCTGACCAGCGAGATGCCGCAGATGAGAACGTGGAAGAAGACGCTGAAGGCGTCGGTCTTGACGGCTCCGAAGAAGGCAGTGCCGGCGGGAAGCTGGTACTGGTAGAGGCTGGCGGCGAGCGCGACGATCATTCCGACGACGGCGAGCCATCCCAGCGGTTTGCGAGACTTGCCGCGGGCAAGGACCGGCTCAATCAGCATGATAAGCACGCCGGTGACGGTGAGGATGACCTCGGGAAGAATGCGCAGGATCTGGGGCGTCGTGTTCATTGTTTCTCCTGCGGGGCCGGAATGGTTGTTAGCTTCACAGATGTCGGGTGGTGTCTGATAAGTTCCTGGAACGTCATGGTTGTCGCCTGACTGGACTGAGTAGCCTCAGAGGCAAAGCGGCTGACTCCCTGATCGATGGCGCGGATCCAGAATGGTGAAGCGACGCCCATCGCGATCATGAGGGCAGCCATGGGCCAGAGCAGGATGTGCTCGTGGGCGAAGAAGTCGCGGGTCCTGCGCTCCGTAACCATGGGCGATTGTGGCCCGTAGAAGATGCGCTGGATCATCTTGAGCATGTAGGCCGCGCTGAGGATGACGCCGATGGTCGCGGCGAAGACCCAGCCGTGATGTTGAGCGAAGCTGCCGCTGAGGACAAGAAATTCGCTGACAAAGCCGTTGAAAAGCGGGAAGCCGATGAGCGACAGGATGGTGACAACGAAGAAGGTCGCCATCATGGGCAGCTTGGCAGCGAGGCCGCCGTAGCGGTCCATGTCGTAGGTTCCGTAACGGTCGTAGAGGAAGCCGGCGAGCGCCAGCAGGGCCGCTCCGGAGACGCCTTCGTTGATGAACTGGTAGACCGCGCCGTCGAGCCCTGAGAGCGAAAAGCAGAAGATGCCGAGCGTGCAGAAGCTGAGCGCGCTCAGAATGGCGAAACCGATGAGGCGCTTCAGGTCGCTCTGGACGAGAGCGATGCAGGCTCCGTAAAGGATGCCGATGACGGCCAGGGCGATCATCCAGGGCGCAAATTCGCGGGCCTGCGCGGGGAAGAGTCCGAGGTTGAAGCGCAGGATGGAATAGAGGCCGAGCTTGCCGGCGACGACCATGGCCATGGCGGTCGGCGCGTCGCGGATAGTGTCATTGAGCCAGCCGTGCAGCGGGAAAACCGGGACCTTGACCGCGAAGGCGACGAGGAAAGCCAGCGCCACCCAGAAGAGGGCGTTGGTTGAGAAGAGCGAGGGATTGGCGAGCAGGAAATTGTGCAGTGTTACGTAATCGAAGGTTCCGGTTTTGGCGTAGAGCCAGAGAATGGCGACGAGAAACAATGCCGACGGCAGAAAGGTATAGATGAAGAATTTGAGCGCGGTCTTCGGTCCACGTTCCCGTCCGAACAGGGCAATGAGGATGGCCATGGGGATAAGCGACAGTTCCCAGAAGCAGTAGAAGAGGAAGAGATCGAGCGAGAGAAAGATGCCGAGCATCGCCGTCTGCTGGAGGAGGAAGTAGAAGTAGAATTCCTTGGCTCGGCCCTCGATGGATTTCCAGGAGGCGAGTACGCCCACGATGGAAAGAAAGCCAGTGAGCACGGCAAGCCACATGGAGAGGCCGTCGACGCCGAGGTGATAGCGAATGGCGGGACTGCCGATCCAGGAATAATTCTCGACAAACTGGAAGCCGGATTTTCCGTAATCGAAATGCGCGGGCAGATGCAGCGTGAGCGCGAAAGTGACGATGGTGACGATGAGCGCCCACCAGCGGACGATGCGCGCCTTGCGCGGCAGCAGTGCTACGACGAACGCGCCCGCGGCGGGTACGAATGTCATGAGCGTCAAGATGTGGTCAGTCAGCACGAATACGTTCCTTGTAGCAGCTTGTTTTCCGCAAATCTTCCTGTTGTTTTCTCTTTAGTGAAAATGCGCGGTGAATCCGAAGTAGGCGACGATGAGCACGGCGGCCGCACCCACCGCGAGCCAGCCGGCATAGGAGCGGATGTTTCCAGACTGCACGCGTGCGACGATGGCGCCGAGTCCCGCTGTGCCGTAGGCCGAGCCGTAAGTTGCGCCGTCGATTACGCCGGTGTCTATGAGGCCCTTAAGCAGATAGCGCGAGGCGAACAGCAGAGGGGTAACGATGACGGCTCCGTAGAGCTCGTCGATCCAGTACTTGTTGACGAGCAGCGCATAGAGGGCGCGGAGACGGGCGGCACACACCGCGGGCAGCTCAGGCCGGGCGAAGTAAAGGACGTGCGCGACCAGCCAGCCGGCCAGCGCGACGAGCGTGGAAACGATGGAAAGCGTGAGGGCGAGGTGGTTTGAGCCTTCAGCGACTCCGCCAGGGCTCAGCAAGGGATCAAGGAAATGTCCGATGGCGTTATGGCCGCCGAGCGCGGCGGGAATGCCGATCCAGCCGCCGATGAGAGAGAGGATGCCAAGGATGATGAGGGGGACGCGCATGACCCACGGGCTCTCGTGGACTTCTCCGTCGTGGTGACCGTGGCCTTGATTGTGGTCGTGGTTGTCAGGCTCGGCTTCGAGCACCAAAGTGGAGGTGGCGCTGGCGTGGACCGCCGCTCCGTGCTCGGCGAGCTGGTGCGATTCGGCGCGGCTCTCGCCAAAGAAGGTGAGATACCAGAGACGGAACATGTAGAAGGCGGTAAGAAACGCGGTGAGCAGGCCAACGGCCCAAAAGACCTTACCGCCGTTCGGCGAGAGGAATGTCTGGTAGAGGATTTCGTCCTTGCTGAAAAATCCCGCGAACGGAGGAATGCCGGAGATCGCGAAGACCGCCGCTGTCATGGTCCAGAATGTGACGGGAAGCTTCCTGCGCAGGCCGCCCATCGTGCGCATGTCCTGGTTGCCGCCGATGGCGTGGATGACCGAGCCCGCGGCGAGGAAGAGCAGTCCCTTGAAGAAGGCGTGCGTGACGAGATGGAAAATTCCGGAAGCGTAGGCGGCGACGCCGCAGGCAAGGAACATGTAGCCAAGCTGCGAAATGGTGGAGTAGGCCAGCACGCGCTTGATGTCGGTCTGGACGATCCCCACTGTAGCGGCGAAAAACGCGGTGGCCAAACCGATGATGGCAACGATGGTGAGCGCCAGCGGCGAACGGTTAAAGATGACGTGCGTGCGCGCGATCATGTACACGCCCGCCGTGACCATGGTGGCGGCGTGGATGAGCGCCGAAACCGGCGTGGGACCCTCCATGGCGTCGGGCAGCCAGATGTAGAGGGGAATCTGCGCGGACTTTCCGGTTGCGCCGAGGAGCAGGAAGATGGCGATGGCGGTGAGGAAGCCTCCCTGCCATTCAGGGTGATGTGCGACCTGGGCGAAGACTCCGCTAAAACTGAGCGTGCCGAAGTGCAGCACAAGCAGGAACATGGCGAGCAGGAAACCGAAGTCGCCAATACGGTTGACGACGAAGGCTTTTCTGCCGGCATCGGCGGCGGAAGTTTTGAGGTAATAGAAGCCGATGAGCAGGTACGAGGCGAGGCCCACGCCTTCCCATCCGACAAACATCAACAGGAAGTTTTCCGAGAGGACCAGCGTGAGCATGAAGAACATGAAGAGGTTGAGGTAGGCAAAGAATCGCCAGTAGCCCTCTTCGTGCGCCATGTAGCCGACGGAATAAATATGGATGAGGAAGCCGACGCCGGTGACGACCAGCAGCATGACCATGGCAAGCTGATCGAGTTGTAGATCGAAGCCCGCGCGGAAAGTCCCGGTTTGCATCCACGTGCCGAGATGCTCGATATAGGGCAGGGAAATGCTGTGGAAGCGAAACCACAGGCGCACGACCTGCGCAAAGGGAACGGCGGTGGCGATGAGCGCGATCGCCGAGACAAGCGCCTTGGGCAGCTTGCGGCCAAAAATGCCGTTCAGCAGAAACCCGATGAGTGGGATGAGCGGAATCAGCCAGAGATGGAGGGAACTGTTCATAATTTCATCAAGTCCACTTGATCGACGTTCAGCGTGTTCCGCGTGCGGAAGACAGCGATGATGATGGCGAGGCCCACGGCGGCTTCGGCCGCGGCGACCACCATCACAAAGAGAACAAAAACCTGGCCGCCGACCTGGTGCCAGCGATGCGCAAAGACGACGAAGGCCAGGTTGACAGCATTGAGCATGAGCTCAATCGACATAAAGACGGTGACGATGTTGCGCTTGATAAGAAATGCGGCAACACCGGTGGAGAACAGGATGGCGCTGAGGATGAGATACCAGGAAACAGGGACTACGGAACCAGAAGGCATCGCTCAGTGCTCCTTTCTTGCCAGCGCGACTGCGCCGAGAACGGCGACCAGCAGCAGAACTGAAGTGACCTCGAACGGCAGCAGCAGATCGCGGAAAAGCACCGCGCTGAAGCCGCTGGGCACGACCCAAGCCTGGCCGAGGATCGTCATGCCGAGATGATTGCCGTTGGAGAGGAAAATGTAGACGAGCGCGCCAAGCAGTGCCGCAGCACCGGGAATGCCGATGGCGTAGGCGGCCTTGCTGCCGTGCGTGCGCTCTTCGCGCCCGGCGTTGAGCAGCATGATGACGAAGGTGAACAAGACCATGATGGCGCCGGAGTAGACGATGACCTGCGCCGCCGCAAGGAACTCGGCGCCGAGCAGCAGGTAGAGCACCGCCAGAGAGCTCATGACCACGATCAGCGAAAGCGCGGAGTTGATAGGGTGGCGCTGGAACAGGAGGTTCAACGCTCCCGCAACGCACAACCCGCCAAAGATGAAGAACAGGATCAGATACATGTCTTCAGTCGCTCACTCGACAAGAACAAATCACAAAAGTATGAGACCGGAGTCTCGATTTTAGATCACGCTATACAACACGAAACGACAGCCAGAAGCTGGTCACGATAATGTTCGCGATCGCCAGAGGCATAAGGACTTTCCAGCCGAAACCCATCAACTGGTCGTAACGGAAACGGGGCAGTGTGCCTCGCACCCAGATGTAAAGAAAAAGAAAGCAGAAGACTTTGAGCACGAACCAGAAGACCGGCAGCAGCGCCTGACCGACGATGCCTCCAAGGGTTGCAGGGAAGAGATGTCCGAAGGGGCTCGACCATCCGCCAAAGAACAACAGCGTGGCGACGCAGCCGACGGTAATCATGTTGGCGTACTCGGCCATGAAAAACATGGCGAACTTCATGGAACTGTATTCGGTGTGATAGCCGGCGGTCAGCTCGCTCTCAGCTTCGGGAAGATCGAAGGGCGTGCGGTTGGTCTCCGCGAAAGCCGCCATGATGTAAATGAAGAAAGCGACGAACTGCCAACCTCCGAAAAAGTTCCACGAGAGCAGGCCGTGCGTAGACTGCACGTCCACGATGTCGCGCAGCCGGAAAGACTGAGAGCGCAGGATAACTCCGACTACCGAGAGCCCAAGTGCAAGTTCGTAGCTGATGACCTGGGCGCTGGCTCGCAGCGCGCCCAGCAGCGAATACTTGTTGTTGGAGGCCCAGCCGGAAAGCGCGACTCCATAGACTCCGATGGAGGTGACGCCGAGGATGACCAGCAGGCCGATGTTGATGTCGGAAATCTGGAAGAGATCGACGCCCTTATATTGAATGTTCGCGCCGAAGGGGATCATGGAGATCGACATCAGTGCGCAGCCCAGGGCGATGATGGGCGCAGCAATGAACAACGGCCTGTAGACGCCGGCGGGCATCAGGTCTTCTTTGAGAAAGAGCTTGATGCCGTCGGCCAATGGTTGTAGCAGGCCGAAGGGGCCGACGCGGCTGGGTCCCCAGCGGTTTTGAATGCGTCCGACGACCTTGCGTTCGAGCAGAACGGTGTAGGCGACAGCGGTCAGCAGGATCACCGTAACGACGATGACCTTCAGTGCACTGATCAGTACAAAAACCCAGAAGCTAACGTCCACAAGGCCTTCCCAAAAAGTTCGCTAATCTGCTGCTGTTCCGGTTTCCTCGGGCTTGAGAACGGTGGTGCCGGAGGCCACCGTCTCCTTGAGTTTGGCGCAGTAGTTGCCAAGCGTTCCCGACGTGTAGAGGCCGTCGTTTGCGGGTAGTGCCAGGTCACGACGCGTTGCGCCGGGGTCCATCTGCGACAGTTCCGACTTGACGTGCTCGTCGTTTCCGGCCAGCAAATTGAGGCGCGGAACATCGTAGGCGGGCACCAGGCGTTGGATTTCGTCGAAGATGGCGAAGGGATCGAAGGGGCTGAGTTTCGGCTCCAGATGATTGGCCGCAAGCCAAACGGCGTGTCGGTCGGCTTCTCCCGATTGCGCGCCGCGTGTCTGGCCGAAGTCGGCGCGTACACCTGTGCCGAATGGAATGAGGCTTTTCGGATTCACGCCCATTTTGTCGGCGAGGCGGACGATCAACTCAAAATCGGTGCGGACCCCGGGCTTGTCGGCGGCTTTCTTCACGAGTTGTAGATCGCCGTAGGTGTTGGTCACGGTCCCCGATTTTTCGTAAGCATTGGCGGCTGGGAAGACCACGTCGGCGAGGGCCGCGGTCTCGGTCAGGAACATATCCTGCACGATGAGGAAAGTATTTTTGAGCGTGGAAACATCGATGCCGTAGCGGACGATGGGGTTCGAGCCGATGACGTAGAGCGCGGAGAGATCGCCTCGTCCTGCTGCGTCGAACATTTCGACGAGATCGAGCCCCGAAGCTGCGGGCAGCGCGCTGCCGTACTCCTCGGCAAAGTGGCCGGGAGCAGTGACCGGAACATAGCCGGGCAGCAGGTCGGGAAACAGGCCCATGTCCGCCGCGCCGCGCGAGTTGGAGTAGTCGCCGAGGCAGGCGAATTGTGTGTTGGGCAGCGACAAGCCGAACTGGACGAGTGCAGCGATGTCGCGTCCGCGCAACTCGGAGCCAAAGGCAATGACCAGCGACTCCTCTTTATTGATCGCGTCGCGGAAAGCTGCGGATTCGTCGTTGGCCTCAAACGCGGAGTCTTTGCCGGTGAGGTATTGGACAAAGGCGGCGTAGCCAGTCTGCGGAATGGTGACTTCCGCTTTGGCCTGACGGCGCAACTTAATGTTTGCGTGGTTGGCGACATAGAGCCGCGCACGGTTCAGGCGGACGTCGGAGCGGATCTGCCAGGCGAGCGCCGGATGCTGCACGGTCGGGTCGTTTCCGATAAGAAGAATGGCCGGAGCGTTGAGGAAGTCGCGCAGCCCAGCCTCGCGCCCGGCGTGGCCCTTGAGTGCGGCGGCGAAGGCCGGGTAGTCGGCGGTGCGGTGATGGTCGATGTTGTTAGTGCCGAGTACTGTACGCGCAAATTTTTGCAGGAGATAATTTTCTTCGTTGGTAGTGCGATTGGAACCGATGACGCCGATGGACTTGCCGCCGCGCGAGTCGCGGATTTCCTTCAGGTGGCGGCCCGCGGTCTCAAGAGCCACTTCCCAGCTCACCGGAGCCAACTTGCCGTCGGCCTGGCGGACGAGCGGCCTGGTGATGCGCTCTTCATGATTGGCGAAGTCGAAGGCGTAGCGGCCCTTGATGCACAGAAAGTCGCCGTTGACGCCGCTCTTGTCGCGATTGTTGCCGCGAATGATCTCTGTGCCCTCGGTTACGGTACGCACGCCGAGCGTGGTTTTGCATCCGTCGGCGCAGTGAGTGCAAACGGTTGCGATGTGGTTCATCTCCCACGGACGCGTTTTGTAGCGGTAGGTGCCGGAGGTGAGCGCACCGACCGGGCAGACGTCGATGCACATGCCGCACTCTTCGCAGTTCAGATGGTCTTCGCTGTTGGGGGCGATGACACTGCCGACGGCCCGGTTCTCGACCGTGAGCGCCCACACGTCCATGCCCTCGCCGCAGACGCGCACGCATCGATAACACAAAATGCAGCGCGGGCGGTCAAAGAAAACCACCGGCGACCATTGCTGCTCATCGCGATGCTCTTTGATCTCGACGTATTTCGAGATGCCCGGACCATACTTGAAGGTCATGTCCTGCAGCTCGCACTCGCCGCCCTTGTCGCACACCGGGCAGTCGAGCGGATGGTTGCCCAGCACCAGCTCCACCATGGATTTGCGAGCCTGCTTGATTTCGTCGGTCTCGGTCGCCACCACCATGCCTTCCGCGACCTGAGTGGTGCAGGCGGTCTGGAGCTTGCCGACCTTTTCAATGCGCACCAGGCACATGCGGCACGCAGCCTGGAGCGAAAGTCCGGGATAGTAGCAGAAGGCCGGAATCTCAATGCCCGCAGCCTTGCAGGCTTCGATGAGCAGCGTGCCCTTGGGCGCGGTGATCTTTTTGCCGTCGACGGTAAGTGTTACGTCAGCCATTCCGATTCTTTCCTCGCGTTAAACCAGCGCCTCTTCGCGCTCACGCGAATGCTTGTAAGGGCAGCCCTTGCCGTTCAGGTGGTCTTCAAACTCCTTACGAAATTTTTTGACGAAGCCGATGGTGGGCATGGCCGCCGCGTCGCCGAGCGGGCAAAAGGTGCGGCCCAGCATGTTTTCGGCGAGATAGCGGATGTTGTCGATGTCCTTGTCCACGCCGCCGCCGGCGTGCAGGCGGGTGAGCGTTTTCTTCAACCAGTCCGTGCCTTCGCGGCAGGGGATGCACCAGCCGCAGCTCTCATGCTGGTAGAACTGCATGGTGCGGAGCGCGAACTCGACCATGCAGACGTTTTCGTCGAGCACGACAATGCCACCCGAGCCGAGCATGGTTCCGGCCTTGCCCATCTGGTCGAAGTCCAGGCCAACATCGATTTCCTCCGGCTTGAGGACCGTAGTTGAAGAGCCTCCGGGGACAACAGCCTTCAGTTTTTTGCCGTCGCGAATGCCGCCTCCGACTTCGTAGATCGCTTTGCGAAGGCTGTAGCCCATGGGCAGTTCGTAGACGCCGGGGCGCTCCACGTGACCGCTTATGCCGAAGAGGCGCGTTCCGCCGTTGCGCTCGGAGCCGACTTTTGCATAAACTTCTGGGCCCATCAGCAGGACGTGGGGCACGCTGGCAATGGTCTCCGCGTTGTTGATTACGGTAGGCCCGCCGTAGAGCCCGACGACGGCGGGGAAGGGCGGCTTGATGCGCGGGATGCCGCGCTTGCCTTCGAGCGATTCCATGAGCGCGGATTCTTCGCCGACTTCGTAAGCGCCCGCGCCGGTCTGCGTCACGATATCGAAGTCGACGCCGGAACCGAAGATGTTTTTGCCGAGAAAGCCTTTTGCGTAGGCATCGGCAACGGCCTTATCCACGATTTTGAGCAGGTAGCGATACTCACCGCGCAGGTAGATGAAGCCCAGCTTCGAGCCGATGGCGAGGCCGGCGATCATGGTGCCTTCAATGACCGCGTGCGGATCATGCAGGAAGATGAGGTGGTCTTTGCAGGTTCCCGGCTCGCTTTCGTCTCCGTTGACGAGGACGTATTTGGGGTTGTCCGACTGCTTGGGAACGAAGGACCATTTGAGGCCGGTGGGGAAGCCCGCGCCGCCGCGCCCGCGCAGTCCGGAGGCTTTCATTTCGGTGATGATCCACTCGGGGCCTTTTTCGATTGCTGCGCGCACGGCCTTGTAGCCGTCCAGCTCGATGTACTTGTCGATGTCGGCAGCGCCCTGGCCGAAACGACGCGAGATGATTTTGACTTCGTCGGGATGGGAGACGAGGGTTGGCATGGTTACACCGTCTCCTTTCCGCGTCCGGCTTTGTAAGCGTCGATTACCTGATCCATTTTTTCCGGGGTCAGTTCATCGTAGAAGTCGTAGTTCACCTGAATGGCGGGGGCCCAGCAGCAGGCCCCGATACACTCGACTTCTTCGAGGGAGAAGAGGCCGTCGGGCGTGACTTCCTTGTGGCCGATGCCGAGCCGTTTTTTGCAGTGCTCCAGAATTCCGTAGCCGCCGCGCAGCATGCACGAAATGTTGGTGCAGACCTGGATGTTGTATTTGCCGGCGGGTTTGATTCGCAGCATGGAGTAGTAGCTGAGCACGCTCGTCACATCATTTTCGCGTATACCGATGCGCTCGGCAACTTCGGCGACAACGGCCTTGGAGATGTAGCCAACCTCGTCCTGGGCGTAGAGCAGCATGGGAATGAGCGCGGAACGCCGCAGCGGGTAGAGCGTTACAAGTTTGTCGAAACGCGCTGCGAGTTCGGGTGAAAATATCGAATTGACAACCTCACTCATGTTTCATCATCTCCCGCGCCAGGCGTTCGGCGGCAAGATCCATCTCTTCCACTTCGTTGCCCAGCCTGATCGTCCCATCCTCTTCGAGCGCGAACGAGGATGAGTTTCCCCGGCTATCCTCCATCCGGTTATGCGTGAGGCGAATCCAATGATCCGCGACGCGAAGTACAACCTCGTCCGCTCCCACTTCCACCACCACCTGACGGTGGCCGTTCAATCCGTGGGCCGCCGAGTAGGAGCGGAGCAGCGAGGCCCACGAGGTCCAAAGCTCCCGTTGCAGTGGCTCAGACGTGCTCACCACTCCAACCTCATCGGTCAATCTCTCCCAGCACAATATCGATGGACCCGATAACGGCGACGATGTCAGCGATCAGCCGGCCTTCGCACATTTTCTGGAGCGCCTGCAGTGTTGCGAACGACGGGTTACGCATGTGGACGCGGTAGGGTTTCGCCGTGCCGTCGCTGACGACGTAATAGCCCATTTCACCGCGCGGCGATTCCACCGCTTGATAAACCTGGCCGGCAGGAACCGGGAAGCCTTCGGTAACGATTTTGAAGTGGTAGATGAGCGACTCCATCTGCGACTTCATGTCCTCGCGATCGGGCAGAACAATTTTCGGAGCGTTGGCCTTGATGGGGCCCTCGGGCATGCCGTCGAGCGCCTGCTGGCAGATCTTGACCGACTCGCGCATTTCCTGAATGCGGATGATGTAGCGTGCCCAGACGTCGCACTCGTTCGAGATGGGCACCTTGAACTGGAACTTCTCGTAGCTGGAGTATGGCATGTCGCGCCGCAGGTCCCAGTCCACGCCGGAAGCGCGCAGCGGCGGGCCGGTAACACCGAGCGCGATGGCGTCTTCCGCGCTCAGAATGCCTACGCCCTTGAGGCGGTCCATCCAGATGGGATTGCCGGTGAGCAGGCCCTCATACTCGTCGATTCTTTCCGGTAGAGCGTTGAGCAGCTTCTGAATCCGTCCGAACAGGTCAAGCGGCGGCTCCAGCGCCAGGCCGCCCACGCGAAAGTAGGAGGTCATCATGCGCTGCCCGCTGACGGCCTCGAAGATGCGCAGAATTTCTTCGCGCTCGCGGAAGCAGTACAGGAAGACGGTGAGCGCGCCGATGTCCATCGCGTGCGTGCCCAGCCAAACCAGGTGTGAGTTCAGCCGCGTCAGTTCGTTGAGCAGCACGCGAATCCACTGCGCGCGCTCGGGAATTTCAATCTGCAGGAGTTTTTCGACCGCGAGGCAGTATGCCAGGTTGTTGGTCAGCGGGCTGAGGTAATCGATGCGGTCGGTAAGCGGCACGACCTGCTGATAGAACTTTGCTTCGCAGGTTTTTTCAATGCCGGTGTGCAGGTAGCCGATGTCCGGCACGACTTTCAGCACCGTTTCGCCGTCAATCTCAATCACGAGGCGCAGAACGCCGTGCGTCGAGGGGTGTTGCGGTCCCAGATTGAGGACCATGGTTTTGTCTTTGGAGCCTTCCTCAGGCCGCGCTTCGAGGAGCGTGGAGGTGGCGACAAATTGCGACATGTCGTCCATCAGCGGTATCCCTCCACCGGATAGTCCTTACGCAGCGGATGGCCCTGCCACTCGTCCGGCATCATGATGCGGCGCAGATTGGGATGTCCGTTGAAGCGTACGCCGAACAGGTCCCACACCTCGCGCTCGTAGAAGTTGGCTGATGGCCAGACCGGGATAATGCTGTCGATTGTCGGGTCCATGGACTCGACCTGCGCCACCAGGCGTACGCGCTCTTTCATGGAATGCGAAAGGATGTGGTAGACGACGTGGAAACGCGGCTCGCTGGGATGCCAGTCGACACAGGTCACGTCTTCAAGAAAGTTGTACCCGGCCTGCTGGACTGTTCTTGCGGCCTCGCGAATCTGGTCCTTCGCAATGGTGATTGTCAACTCGTTTCGGTCGAAGACAGCATCGAGGATGGAATCCGGCAGAGCAGCGAGAAGGGAAACAATGGCCCGGTTTTGCGCGTGGGCTTCGAGAACAGTGTCTTTATCCGGCAATGTCATTTCGTCCTAAAGGTCGCCCTTCTCCGATGCCCAGTCGAGGATTCCTTTTTTCCAGATGTAGAAGAAGCCAACCAGCACGAAGCCGAGGTAAACCAGCATTTCCCAGAAGCCGAAGAGGCGCGAGCCTGTGATGCGCGGCAGTTGGCGGTAGATAATGGCCCAGGGAAGCATAAAGACAGCTTCCACGTCGAAGAGGATGAACAGCATGGCGACCATGTAGAAGCGGACGGAAAAGCGTCCGCGCGCATCGCCTTCGGCGGGAACTCCGCACTCGTAGGCTGCCAGCTTGGTTTTGGAGTTGCGATGCCTTCCGATGAACCACGAAAAAAGTGCCATCCCGCAGCCTAGCCCCACGGCTACAATGATCTGGATCAGCAGTGGGACATAATTCCATGTGTACGGATGGGTCTGCATACGGCTCAACTCGCCTCAGGGTATAAACGTCAAACGGGTGATGTTTTGACTGTAGCCGCTCGACTGTCAACAGTCAAATTGTGAATCAGTTTATTGGGATCAACAAGAGCCGCGCCCATGATTTTCGCTGGGAGTAATCCGCATCCGTGAAGTCCATCGCTGAGGATGGAAAACAGGCATCTAAAAACTGGAAAGCGAGGACTGGTTCATGGACAAATTGGCGCTTTGGGTCGAGCTTCGAGCGAAGCCCGGCAAGGAAAACGAAGTCGCGGAATTCCTGAAGTTGGCTCTGTCTCTGGTTGAGGCGGAGCCTGAAACAAACTCGTGGTTTGCGCTCAGGCTCGGTCCTTCAGGTTTCGGAATCTTCGACACCTTTGCCGCGGAGTCCGGACGCGAGGCCCATCTCTCCGGCAAGGTTGCCGCCGCACTTATGAACAGGGGCCTCGGATCTGCTGGTCGAAGCGCCGAAGATCCACAAAGTCGACCTGCTCGCAGCCAAGTCTTCCGCAACCAGGTCTTCAAAAAAGTAGAGCGAGGAAAATATGGCTGCCTGCACTCATCTTGATCAGATCAGAGACGTAACTCCGCGCACGCCGAACGGCTGCGAGGAATGCCTGAAGACGGGCGACCGATGGGTTCATCTGCGGCTGTGCCTGGAGTGCGGCCACGTCGGCTGCTGCGATTCGTCAAAGAACAAGCATGCGACGAAACACTTCCATGCGACCAAGCATCCGATTATGCGGTCGTTTGAGCCGGGAGAATCATGGGGCTGGTGTTACGTGGATGAGTTGCAGTTGGACTTCGAGCGATAGGCTGCGGATTTTTTCTTTGGCGATTCCAGAAGGGGACGCGCGGGCAAGACTGTCCCGATCCGAAACACTCGAATGCGATTCCTGAGAACCTCCTAAAGGCGGCTCAAGCTGGAGTCGATAAGGTGGACATCGGAGGGACTCCCCGAATGGCCACTCAGATCTTTGAAAGAGAACATGCTGTTCTGCTGCCGCGCCCATCGGATGCCACGCTAAGCGCGGATGGCATCGGTGACGGTGAGCCGTTGGAACCAGCTGGCGGGGCCCTGCGCGGGTTTGTCTTTGCGATGTTATTTAACGTTCTGCTGGTGCTCGTGGGTGTAGGGGGGTGGCAGCTATGGCGCATGCTGCGGTAGCGCGCTGCATCCGCCGGTGGCCAGATCCATTCAACACATGCGGGTGGTCGGCAATGGCAAGGAGCGCGAGTTTCTCTCTTGATGTGGCGGCGAATGTTGCACAACTTATCGACGGCGCTCGGGCTCAAAGGCGACCGGGTCGCGCTCGAACATAATGGAATGATCGTCCGCCGTGAGGCGTGGCCCGGGACTGCGATTCATTCAGTCGACAAATTTGAGATTGTTCACTTCGCAGGCGGCGGACCTTCCGGAATTGACGCCTGAGCAGAGTGGTCTGGTGAAGCGGCCTCTTCGCGCAGCGAACGCTCGCGTGGTTTCATCTTCAAGGCCAACGTAAGGATGCCCACAAACACCAGGACCGCTGGAATTCCGAGGACAAGCAGCCCTCGTACCATGCCTGCACGCGCCTGCGGGGGTAAGCCGTTGGTCATGTCCCGCGCTGCGGCATACGCTAGGTTCGAGACAGGCAGTAAGAGCAGAGCGGCGAGCACCGCGAGGATACAGAACCGCTTCAACGTCACTGAAAGAACTCCAGCAGTACAAAAAGAAAGACCCAGAACAGGCCCATGGTGTGCCAGTACCAGGCGGTGCAGTCCACTGCGACCTGCTTGTACTCGATTTTCTTGAAGGTAAACAGTCCGACGAGCGCGGCGGCGAGGGCGAAGATGCCGAAGATCAGATGCAGGCCGTGGATGCCGGTGATCAGGTAGAAGAAGTGGCTGCTTGGATCCGCCGACAGGAAGCGGTAGCCTTCGTGGACGAGCTGTTCCCACGCAATCCACTGACCGGCGAGAAAGGCGAGGCCAAGAACCAAGGTGGCGACAAGCCAGGGCGCAGCGCGCTTGACGGCGGGGCGGCCCAGTCCGAGCCACTCCTCCATCACGTCAATTTCGTGAAAGAGCTGCCGCCGTGCCATCTCCATTGTGGCTGCGCTCAGCAGCAGAATGGCGGTATTGAGCCACAGGATACGGGGCACCGCCAGCGGCCGCCAGTCGTTGATGTAATTGTCGTGAACATCGAAGTGGCCGGTACTTTGCCGGACGAAGAACGCGCTGACGAGCGCGACAAAGAACATCAGGTCGCCGGCAAGTCCGAAGATGATGCCGAGCCGGTATCGGATGAGCATCTCGCGCGGGCCGTGATGCCCGTCCTGATGGTCGCCCCAGTTATCGCCGTCACCACCGCCACCAGTTGGCCGGCGGTCGACCGGCGGCTTACCGCCTGTGCCGGGGTCTTTTCGTTCAATCTCAACCGGATTGCGCGTGAAGGTGGCTGGCATGACCCACTCCTCTACTACAAAAGATTACTCCCCTTTGGCCGCGGCCTCCCACTGTGGATGGAATCCTTCGCCGCCGGATTGCAACTCGTATCCATACGGTCCGCTTTCGATGCGGTCTAACTCAGCGCCATTCGCCCATTCGAGGGTGGACGCCTGCCATGGATTGACTTCCGCAATGCGGCCGCGCCGAGCGCTGGCAAACACGTTCCACAGAAAAATAACCTGCGCCGCCGCTAAAAGCATCGCTGAGTATGTGATGCCGCGTGCGAGCGGGACGAGCGATGGAAAAGAAATTGCCGGCCCCACCAGCCGGTCGTAGTGGCGCGGCTCGCCCGCCAATCCGGCGAAGTGCATGGGGAAAAAGGTGCCGTAGCCGGCGATCATCGATATCCAGAAGTGCAGTTTACCAAGCGTCTCGTTCATCATGCGTCCGGTCATCAGCGGGAACCAGTAGTAGATGCCCGCGAACACGGAGAACACTCCGGCCATGGCCATTACCAGGTGGAAATGCGCGACGACAAAGAATGTGTTGTGCAGGTAGGCGTCGAGCGCGGGTTCGGCGAGCAGCGGGCCGCTGAGTCCTCCGGCAATGAAGAAGGAGAGAAAGCCGAGAGCGAAAAGCATGGGGGTTCGCAGACGCAGCCCGCCTCCCCAGAGCATCGCCAGCCAGGCGATGACTTCGATGGTGCTGGGCACGGCAATCGCCATCGAGGTGAACGCAAAGGCGGAGCCGGCATAGGGATTCATACCGCTCACGAACATGTGGTGTCCCCAGACGGCGAGGCCGAGCAGCCCGATGGCGATCAGCCCGCCCGCCATCACGCGATAAGCATGGACGCGGCGGCGGGTGAAGTTGGCGAAGAGGGAAGTGGCGAGGCCCATACCGGGGAGAACGGCAATGTAGACTTCCGGATGGCCGAAGAACCAGAAGAGGTGCAACCAGAGCAGCGGCGAGCCGTCGCCGTGTCCGATGACCCGGCCATCGATCATGTCGCCCATGGGGATGAAGAAGCTTGATCCGAAATGACGATCGGAAAACAGCAGAACGACGGCGGCCAGCAGCACGGCGAAGACGAGCAGCGTGAGGATGGAGGTGACCAGCCAGGCCCATACGGTGATGGGCAGGCGCGACCAGGTCATGCCGGCGCGGCGCTCACCGAGGATGGTCGCCAGCATATTCACCGCGCTCAGCCACGACGCGATGCAGAAGATGCCGATGCTGATAAGCCACAGGTCCATGCCGAGTCCCTGGCCGGGCCCGGCGGCGGGGAGCGCGCTCAGCGGAGGATAGCTTGTCCAGCCGGAAATGGCGGCGCCGCCCTTGATGTGCGCTCCGGAGATGAGCACCAGAAAAGCGACGACCGAGAGCCAGAAGCCGGCGGCGTTGATGCGCGGAAACGCCATGCGCCGCGCACCGATCTGCTCGGGCAGGACGAGATTGGCAAAGCCCGACTGCGGCGCGGTGGAGAGCACGAAGAAGACCATCAGCGTGCCGTGCATGGTCACCATGGCCAGATAATCTTCCGGCTTCATGAGGCCGACGAACGGAATTACCGCATTGGGCCATACGCGATGAACGCGCATCATCAGCGAGAGAATGGTTCCGACGATGACTGCCGCCAGCGCGAGGTAAAGGTAGAGAATCCCCAGAGCGCGATGATCGGTCGTGAAAACGTGGGAAAGAGCGCGCTTCATTCTCCGGCCTCCTGCCGGCGCGCGCGTTCGCGGGCGTCGAGCCACGCGTTGAAGTCCGCCGGAGCCACCACCATCAGGCGCGCCTGCATCCGCGCGTGCCCCGCGCCGCAGACCTGGCTGCAGAGGATGGGGTAGGTTCCGGGCGTCTTCGGCGTGAAGTGGAGATGAATCACGAGCCCCGGCACGGTGTTTTCCTTGATCCTCATGCCCGGAATGAAGAAGCCGTGAATCACGTCGAGCGAGCGCAGTCGCAGGTCGACCTCGCGCCCGGCCGGAAGCACGAGCACGCTGGACACAATGTCGTCGGCGCTGTGCGGGTCGCGCGCGTCAAGCCCGAGCGGGTTACCCGCCGCAGCATCCACCAGTTGCGGGCGCACGGTTCCGAAGGTTGCGTCCGGGCCGGGATAGCGGAAGTACCACTGGAACTGCTCGCCGACCACCTCCACGTGCAAGGCGGTGGGCGAAGGACCGGTGTAGCGGTTCGCCGCCCACAGTTGCTGGGCTGTCAGGGCCATCCACGCATACATCACGCAGAAAACACCAACGAGGCCCCATTGGATGAAGCTCGGAAACGCTGAAGGAGCGGACCGTTTGCGCAGCATTGCGAAAACAAGCCAGAAGTGTGCGATAACGGCGGTAGCGCAAAGCGCGATGAGGTTCCAGAACATGAGCCGGTCCAGGATCGGCCCCCTCAGCGAGCCGTCGGATGGCATCCACGCTACGGCTCGCGCAGTTTCGAGCAGACAGAGGGCGTTGGTCATCGTTATCAGGAAGGGCCCGCGGTGTCGCGGCGCACAAGATCGACAAAGAGCTGGTGGACCCGGCGGTCCGCGGACAACTCAGGATGAAAGGTGGCGGCGAGAAGGTTATTCTGCTCGACGAGAACAGGGAAGCCGTCGCGCTCGGCGAGGACTTTTACGCCAGGGCCGGTCTTCACAATACGCGGCGCGCGGATGTAGACCATCTCCAATGGCCCGCCTTCGAGCTTGGTCTCCGTTGTTTCGATTACGCTGTCGATCTGGCGGCCGTAGGCGTTGCGCTCGACTGTGGCGTCGAGCACGCCGAGGCTTGGCTGCGAGGGACGTAGGACTTGTTTCGCCAGCAGAATGCATCCCGCGCAAGTTCCAAAGGTTGGCTTGCTGCGGACAAACTCCTCAAGCGCGGCGAGGAACCCGTCGCGCTCCAGAAACTTCAGAAAAGTTGTGGATTCACCGCCGGGGATGACCAGTCCGTCTACGTCGGCAAGCTGCTCTCGCGTGCGCACCATGACCGGTTCCGCCCCCGCTTCGCGCAGCGCGTTGGCGTGCGCCTCAAAGTCGCCCTGAATAGCGAGAACGCCGATCCGGGGAGTCGATTTCGCATCAGGTCTGGAAACAGATTCGGACAAATCTTCGAGTCTTTCCCTCGCAGTGCTACCAACCGCGCGTCTGGAGCAATTCCTTCTCTTCGATGGCGGCAGCAGCCAATCCTTTCATCGAGCCAATCACTTGCTCGGCCGCCTCGGAGAGGATCTTCGGATCGTTATAATGCGTGGTGGCAATCACAATCGCCTTGGCGCGCGACTCGGCTTCCGCACGCTCTTCTGGATTGTTGGGCGCGCCCTTGGCATCCACGCTCACATCCAGCGGAGTGGCGCGTTCCTTCATGAAGATGCCCGAGCCGACGAAGACCGATTCGGCGCCAAGCTGCATCATCAGCGCTGCGTCGGCGGGCGTGGCGATGCCGCCGGCGGAGAAGTTGGGCACCGGCAGCTTGCCGGCCTTGGCGACCATGCGCACCAGTTCGTAGGGCGCGCGATGCTCCTTGGCGGCGGCGTAGAGTTCCTGATCGCTGAGCACGGTGAGCGCTTTCATCTCCCGCACGATCTGGCGCACGTGCTTCACGGCATGGACCACGTCGCCCGTGCCCGCCTCGCCCTTAGTACGGATCATGGCCGCGCCCTCAGCAATGCGCCGCAGGGCCTCGCCCAGATCCCTCGCGCCGCAGACAAACGGCGTCTTGAAGGCGTGTTTGTCGATGTGGTGGGCTTCGTCGGCGGGGGTCAGCACTTCGCTTTCGTCGATAAAATCAACGCCGAGATACTGCAGGATTTGCGCCTCGGCAAAGTGCCCGATGCGGGCCTTGGCCATCACCGGAATCGAGACGGTGGCGATGATTTCCTTGATCAGGCTCGGCTTGGCCATGCGGGCCACGCCGCCCTCGGCGCGAATCATCGCGGGAACGCGCTCCAGGGCCATCACCGCAACGGCGCCGGACTGCTCAGCGATTTTCGCCTGCTCCACGTTCATCACATCCATAATCACGCCGCCCTTGAGCATCTCGGCCAGGCCGACCTTCAGCCGTAGCCCCGATGCCGAACCGGATGGGTTCTGCGCATAATTGCCGTTTGTGTTCGCGTGGTCCGTCATGATGTTTCTCCCGTTTCGAGCGAATTGCATGCCCGGAAATGATCCTCCGGCAGCGCGCTCCTGTTGATCGCTGTGAAGCTCCAGTTTAGCAGTTTTAAGGTATTCGAGAGTCTTTGCGGCTTATGAGATTTTCGGCAAATATGGCCGGAGCATCGCGGGATCGACCGCGATGAACAGGCCTTTCGCCCGAGCCAGCACCACGCCGCTTTCATTCGCAATCCGGGCTTCGCAGCGGTGGACTCTTCCCGACTCTTCTACGCGACGGCCGGTGAGCAGGAGCGGCACTCCCAGCGGAACCGGCCTCAGGTATTCGACTTCCATTTGGCGCGTCATCGCCAGTACGCCGAACTGGCGATTGGCCTTGCTCATTGCTTCATCAAGCAGCGTGGCGATGATCCCGCCGTGCGCGTGTCCCGGAGGCCCCTCAAACCTCCGCGCCAGCCGCACCCTGCAAAGGATGGTGTGTTCCTCATCGACAAAGAACTTCAGACGCAGTCCGTTGCGGTTTGACTGACCGCAGCCAAAACAATGGTTCAACGCGCCGTGCGAGAGCGGTTTCGGCGTCGACGTTCGCTCGGACGTCAATTTTTGTGCTCGACCCGATTCGTTTCTCACGGAAACGTCCATGTCTCACTATATCTGCCGATCCCCAGAACTCGCACAGCGATATACTTTAAGAAGTCATGCCATATGTAGAAATCAAGCCCGAGACGCCTCGAGAAAACACGCAACAGCCCCCCGCGAAGACCTTTTACATTGAGACCTTTGGGTGTCAGATGAACGTTCACGACTCGGAAAAGGTGATCGGGACGCTTCTGCACCAAGGCTACACTCGCGTCGAGACGGAAGAGGAGGCCGACCTCATCTTCTACAACACTTGCTCGATCCGCGACAAGGCCGAGCAGAAAGTCTTCAACCGCCTGAATGACTACAAAAAATTTTACAAGCAGGGTAAGCGCTTTGGTGTGCTGGGCTGTGTGGCGCAGCAGGAAGGCGAAAAGATTTTTGAGCGCGCGCCCTATGTCTCGCTGGTCTCCGGCTCGGCGTCCTACCGCAAGCTACCGGAAATGCTGGAGCGGCTGGGGCGCGGAGAGCAGCGCGTTACCGGCCTTGATGATCGGCAGACCGACGAGACATTTGAGACGGAATTTACCGCCCGCTCCAACCCGCACCGCGGCTACATCACCATTATCGAAGGCTGCGACAAGTTTTGCGCCTACTGCGTGGTGCCGTACACGCGCGGCAAGGAGCGCAGCCGCACCTCGACCTCCGTCCTGAACGAAGGCCGCCGGATGGCGGATGGCGGCTACACAGAAATTCAGCTGCTCGGGCAGAACGTCAATTCCTATCGCGATCCGGAAGGGAAGTACAGCTTCGCCGAACTGCTCGCCGCCGTTGGAGAGATTCCCGGCATTCGCCGCGTGCGCTTTACCACTTCGCACCCGCGGGACTTCACCCGCGAGATCGTTGCAGCCATCGACGCCGTGCCCACGCTCTGCGACCATGTGCATCTGCCGGTGCAGAGCGGCTCGTCGCGCGTCCTTCACCTGATGCAGCGGGAGTACACGCGTGACTGGTACCTGGAGCGGATTGCCTGGATCAAGGCCGCGAAGCGTCCTATCAGCATAACAACGGATATGATTGCGGGCTTCCCCGGCGAGACCGGCGCGGATTTTGAAGAGAGCCTCAGCCTGCTGGACGAGGTCCAGTACGACGGTGTGTTCGCCTTCAGGTACTCGCCGCGCCCCAATACTCCGGCTCTGACCATGGCCGACTCCATCCCGGAAGAAGAAAAGTCTACCCGGCTTCAAATCCTGCTTGACCGACAGCGAGAAATACAAAAGATAAATTATTTTGGACATATAGGGCAGGAAATTGAAGTTATGGTCGAGGGATATAACACGGTTCGCGGGCAGGTCAAGGGACGCACCTCCCAGAACAAAACGTTGAACTTCACGACGAAAGAGCCCATCCTCCCGGCTATGGGCAATTATTTGAAGGTCCGAGTCACCAACAGTTTTCCTAACAGCCTTGTCGGCGAGGCGGTCTAATCGTCATGGAAATTGAAATGAAAATTCGCGGCCTGATGGTCGATCCTTCCACCAATATGCCGATCGTTCTGCTGAAAGATCCGCAGACGGAGGCGCTGCTGCCCATCTGGGTTGGTCTTTACGAGGCCAACGCCATTGCGCTTGAGGTGGAAAAGATGCAAACGCCGCGTCCGCTGACGCACGATCTGTTGCGCAGCACCATCGACAGCCTGAACGCGCGGGTGAAGCGCGTGGTTGTGACAGAACTGAAGGACGACACTTTTCACGCCGTGATCTGGATGGAGCAGGGTGGCGAAATCATCTCACTCGACGCACGACCGTCCGACGCACTCGCCCTGGCCTTGCGCGCCGACTGCCCCATCTTCGTGGATGAGGAAGTGCTGCGTACCGCCAAAGTCCTCCCCAATCCCGTCGAACAGGCATCGTCCCAGGACGTAAAGAAATGGCTGGAGGGACTGGGAGACGAGGACCTGGGCAAGTACAGGATGTAGGCGGGTTTTCAGCGACCAATCCGGTGGGGCGGCTTCCAGGCAGGAGCCCATGGTGCAGTTGCCTTCACGCATCGACTGCCCCTCACCACCTCAACAACATTAAGATATGCTTCTGAACAGGCGAGGCTGCGTCGCGTTGAACCTGATGTGCACACCGGATGCCTCTTTATTTGCACTTCTGCCGATTTGGAGACTCTGAGAATGGGTCGCAGTTCACGCGCCGCTAAAGGATTTGTTACCAGCATTTTTCAGTACTCCGCGCAAATCCTGGTGCAAGTGCTGCTCGCTCCTGTCGTTCTCAAGGTTGCCGGACGGGAAACCCTCGGCGCTTATGCGGCCATCATGCAGGTTCTCGGTTTCATCGCTCTGGTGGACATCGTCGGGTCGTGGTCTCTCGAAAGATTCCTCGGGCAGGCAATGGGGCTCGATGATGGCGGCGAGCGCTTTCGCACCATCCTGACGACGGCGAGGACAGTTTTTTTCTTTTGCAACGCTGCTTTCGCGCTGCTCGTTTTTATTTTCAGCTTGTTTATTGGTAGGTTATTTCATCTATCTCCTGAAGTCACTTATCAGGCGCGGATGGCCCTCTACGTTATCGCGGTATGGGCAATCGCTCGCACGCCGCTTGCCGCCTACCTCAACGCCTCCATTGCCACTCAGGATCTCGCCGCTGTAAACCTGATTGGCACTGCGCTTGGAATCGTGCGGGCGGCCGCTTCCCTCGGTTTTGTTCTCATGGGCGGTGGCCTGTTTGGACTGATGCTGGCCGGCACAACGGCTGAGGCATGTGGTTATTTCCTGTTCCGGGTGCGTTTTAAAAAGATGAACCCCAGCCTGATGCCAGGATGGGGATTCCGCGACAAAAAGCTCCTGAAGGAGATGCTGAGTTTCAGCGGGCACGCCGCGTTCATCAATATCGGCAATATGCTGGTCTATCGTTCCGGCAACACCATCGCGGGCATTACCACCGGGGCGGCAGCAGCCAGTGGTTTTTACACCACGCAAATGCCTACGATGACGGCGTATAACATGATGCGGCGATTCTCCGACAGCGCAACGCCCGCGATCAACGAACTTTGGGGTCGCGGCGAAGTCGAGAAAGTGCGCGGCGCTCTGCTCAGAATCACTCGCCTGCTGATGACCCTTACGCTGCCTCTTGCCGTCGGTGTCATTCTATTCAATCGCGATCTGGTGACGACCTGGGTTGGCCCGCGCCAGTATGCCGGATTTTTACTTACGGCGTCTCTGGCCGCATGCTGCGTCATCGGGTCCATCCAGCGGGTGGCCATTGATTACTCGTTCACCTTTGGCTGGATGCGTCTGCTTTCCGTCACTTCTTTGCTGCAGGGCATCGCCAATTTCGGCCTCGCGTTCTTTTTTGCGAAGCTTTTCGGGCTGGGTGGAATTACTCTCGCGCTGGCCATCGTGATTGTGCCACAGACTGCCATCCTCTGGTACCGCCTTGGACGCTTCCTGAAGGTGAATGCCCTTGCTTTATACGGAGAGTGCTTTCTGCGAGCGCTGGTTCCTCTATCGGCTGCCGCTTTGGTGGGTTGGGGTCTCGTTCACCGGTTCGTCCGAATCCGCGAGCACGCATTTCTACCGTTGTTGACGGAGATGCTGGCTTTTAGCCTTGTCTACTTCGTGCTCGCCTATGGCTTTATGCTCTTCCAGCACGATCGTGACGAGATAAAGCGCTACGTCCGCAATTTCGTTCATCGCGGAAAAAACGCCAGCCAAAAGCTATTTCGATTCACGGAGAGCTAAAAACGCGAAGGCTCCGTCGCAAGTGTTACTCACCAGTAGAGTTTTCCGGTATTACGATAGATGTTCATCTTGCTGCTCCAATACCGCCGGAAATGCTTCGGATTGCCTGCCTGTCGGATGAAGCGGAGTTGCCTGGCGAGCCAGTGGTTGCTGGCCTGACTTCGAATGTCCAGGCAGAGCTCGACCACATGATGGAAGCGAACCTGCTCGGAGAATCGCGCCTCCCACGCCTGCCGGGCCCGAGCGCCCATAGTAACTGCGCGATGCTCGTTCCGCTCCAGAATTTCTGGAATGCGGCGAACCTGGTTCTCAGGGACGATGATGGAGAACTCGCTCCAGCTCAAGCCGTCGTTGGGCTGCCAGTCATCGGAGAGAATCACACATGCGCGCCCCATTTTCATTGATTCATAAAGGCGGATGCTTCCAACGCCGCGCCCCCTCGGACAGAGGCTGAATTTCGCGTCCGCGATTGCATCAGCGTATTCAGCCCAGAACCGGGCTCGCTCCGACGGATCACCGTGATAGGTAGTGCGCTGGCTAAGACTCGATGTGTCCTTGACGCAGATATCGCTGCGCCCAAGCTCGAAAAGCCCTTCTCGCACCGGGTGAGTATTCCTCGATCCCACGAAGGACGCCAGGTGCTTTTCGTTTCCCGAACAGGGGCGTGAAGTTATGAATGCATTTTCGATGAGGTAAAGATAAAAACCAGTACGCGTGTAACCAAGGCGGTACTGGTCTTTGGTAAGTGACGCGTAGATGCCCGGTACGGTTGGAAGCAACAAGTCACCGCTGTCGAATACGAAGCACTTCTCTGCAAAACGTCTGTAGTAGGGATGTGCGCGAACCATCTCGGCCAATTGGCCGCTCGTTCCCATTTCACCAAATAGTATGAGGTCAGCTTCCACCGGATCGTCCGTGAGGGTGTGCTGTCCGTGCGTATCCAGCTCCGCGCTGTGCTTCAAAAGAAAAGCTGCACTATGCCTCCAGACCTCAAATGGGAAGCCTGTGTTTGAAGAAAGAACCAAGACTTTTGCCATACAATGAAGCCATCTTAGCAGAGCATTCATTTGATGAATAACGACCAATATCCGCTTGTTTCGGTTCTCTTTATCACGTACAAGCGCTTTGATTTGCTGGAGCAGTCGCTGCGCCGCTTTCAGGAGAATACCGACTACCCAAACCTCGAAGTGGTGATCGCCGATGACGGGAGTGGAGCTGAAACTCAACGCCGGATCCGGTCGCTGCCTGCTGATGTTTTTGCGCTGTCGCCAAAGAACAGGGGACTGGGCGCCAACAACAACAATGGTCTGAAGCATTGCACGGGCAAATATATTCTCATGATTCAGGATGACTGCGTTTGCGCCGGACCGTCGGATTACCTGAAAAACACGATTCAGGTAATGGAGGCCAACCCCAACGTTGGTATCGTGAACTACTGCGGCGCACCGCATCCTTTGGACAAGCAAAAGGCCCTGGCCGGCAGCAGCGAGCCCTGCTACATTGCGCCCCGGCCCTACGAAGATGGGAAGAAAGAGTACTTCCTGTACACCGACCAGCCCCACGTCGTATCCCGGGCGGCGTTGCAACACGTCGGGTATTATCGCGAGCTTCGCGACATGGTGGAATGCGAAGAAGACTACAACCGGCGGTGGCGAGACCAGACCTGCTTTGCCACGGCGGTATTTCCCCCGTACTACAAGAGGGTCTACGTTCACGAGGGCGCGGCGCAGAGCTTTCGCACCAGCCTGTTCCGCTACAGGGTTGATGCGTTCCTGATGCCGCTTGCGGGATTTTTCAAGCGAAATTGCAGCCCTCTGTACAAGGCGGGCAGGGCGACCATTCGAGCAGCAGCCTCCACTTTGGAGAAGATGAGAATTGTGCGCTGAGAGTGGCGACTAAGAATTGCCGCCAGTTAGCTCCTTCAAGAAAGCCGCGTACTGGGAGCCGTAATAGTCCCATCCGCCTAGGGATCGCACACGCTTCAAGGCTAATTCGCCCATGCTCTGCAGCAGATCGGGGCTGTCCGCGAGCTGCTGCAGCCGGTCGCAAATGGCATCGGCAGAGCGGATCGGAACCACGAATCCCTCCACGCCATCAGAAAACAGGTCCGGCCCTCCGGTATTCTCGGACGCGATCACTGCCGTCCCGCAGGCCATTGCCTGGGCCAGAACCAGCCCGAAACCGTCCTCTATCGAAGGCAGCACCATCACATGGCTCGTGCTCATTAATCGCGCCAACTCCGCCTGGGGTTGGCGTCCCAGTACTTCAACATCGGTCATGTCGAAACGCGACAATAGGGAACGCATCTCCGGCTCAACCGGACCCGCCAGGCGCAGGCGCTTGAGGGGGTGCTTCAACTTCGCGAATGCTTCCAGAAGATAAGGAATGCCTTTCCGGATGCTCACGGTACCTCCAAAAAGCACGTCAAAGGAGCCAGAGGGCGGTTCGGCCGTTTTTTTGAAGCGGTCCAGCCTTACGCCATAGGGAATTTTCTTCACCTTGCTGCCGTCCACCCTCATCTCCACGAACGTCCGACGCGCGAATTCCGAGGGAACCGTGATGGCATCCGCTTGGGCATATTCCTCCTCTTCGCGCTCCAGCACACGCGAGTCAGGCTTCCTGCCTTTCAGCCCCCAGCGGGCATACTCATCAGCCAGGATCGTCGCCTGGTAACGGATGTGCGAGGACCCCCGGTCGCAGATGTACTTACCATGCCGGCTCTGCACAACCCGCCCGGTCTTTAGCCCGGAGCCGGACACGGCCACAAAAGCGTCGCAACCATCGATTCGTGAAGCTACCCAATCATCAAAAAAGCGCGAATTCGCGACGGCAATTTCTCGGGACAGCCAGCGGGGCACCAGGTTGTATCGCTCGGCGGCTAACCATGTGGGATGAATCCAGGGAAAGGTTTCCACGCGGTCGCGCGGCACGCCTTCGCGCTGAAGCCGGAACCACGGGAATGTGGAATAAATCCGCTTGAGAAATCCCATGGATTCAAGCTGGTTCGCCAAATCGAAATGCCAAAAAGTGCCGTTGACCGATTGAATTACCTGCATTTTAGGGTGAAAGCTCCGAGGAGAGGGTAAACATTAGTTTAAGCTGCTGCGTTGAGCCTAAGAGTCGCCCTGAGATTATCGGTTTCGTGACTATACAGAATATTCGTTATCGGACATATAAAATCGGGCGTAAATGGAAGTCGTCGCTAACCTTCTGCTGGTGGCAGGGGTGCCTGTAGCCAGCATAGGGTGCTAACATCCTTCGCAGTCGTGCTTCGCAGTCGTGGAGAAACCAAATGGATCTCAACGAATCCAAGCAAGGAATGAGTCTCGCGCAAATGAAGATCACGATGGTTGCGATTGCAATCGCCGCCATCGCAACCGGAATCCGCGTCGCGCGCCGTTGCACGCCGGTTCACACTGCTCTTGCGCTTAGCCTGCTCAAGATCATGCTAGTGGCTGGCGCTTCCGCGTATCTCTTCTATAGAACAACACAGGCCGCAGAGCAGCAAAAGATGGAACGCGCGCGGCTCTTTTGCCTCGTCGTATGGGTGATGAATGCCGTCAGCATCATGGGCGACTCGATCATTCTCAGTTATTAAGAGACTCGGTTTCCTCACCCAATCATGCGCGGATGTCCAGCATCCTCTTGATAATAGTTGTTGGATTTAAGCCCTATTTATAGACAACGGCACGGACTCCAGTGATGTTTTGGATATATCACCGCGGCTACTGTGCGCTGGTCGCGGGGACTGGGTGCATGGCCGGATCTAAGCCTCAAGAACGGTACTCTCGCTGGCATGCGCTTTCTCGGGACTTTCGCGCTGCTTGCTTTCCTGTCTGGTTCTTCGATCCCGGCCCGTGCGCTCACCCCGCCTGCGCCGGCGGAAGTTATCACCCTGGGCAGCTCTGCCGCAACCCTTCCCGGACCGTGGAAATTTGCTCCCGGCGATTCGCCCCTGGTCAACGGCGTGCCGCTCTGGGCGCAAACCAATTTTGACGATTCGCACTGGACGACAATGGATCTTGCGCCGAAGTCCGGCTCGATTGATCCGTCGTACGGGACTCCCGGCTTTGTGCCCGGCTGGACCGCACGCGGTTTTCCCGATCTCTGGGGATATGCCTGGTACCGCGCAAGCCTTCGAGTGGCGGACCCAGGCAAGCCACTATGGCTCAAAATGCCCAATGACGTAGACGATGCATACCAAATTTACGCCAACGGACACTACGTCGGGCAATTCGGTCATTTCTCGCCGAGCCGCGTCACTATATACTCTGCGCGAACCTTTTCCTTCCGGCTACCTCCGCCGGGACCTGACGGAGAGACTGAGCTTGCCATCCGGTTCTACATGACCAGCGGCACCAAGTTTCAATCGCTCGATGCCGGTGGCATGCACGAGCCTCCAGTGGTGGGACTGGCTTCCACCATTCATCTGCTCCAATCGGCAGACGATGACGCTAATCTGCACTTCTACTTAGGGTCGGTTCTTCAAGCAATCCTTTTTCTTTTGCTGGCTCCCTTGGCTTGGCACTCTGGGCCTGGCTCAAGAACCGGCATGACCACACATTTCTGTGGCTCTTTCTCGCCTTGGTTGTCTCCCCGGTCGATTTTGGTCTGACACTGGTCGGCAATCTGGCTTCGCTGATTTCACTTGGCACCAATACCATTGTGGTAATGTTCTGCTTCGCCCGCTGGCGTTGCCGCTGTGGATCATGTTCTGGTGGAACTGGTTCGACCTGCGCGGCAAGCGCTGGATGCCGCGCGCGTGGCTCGCCGGGTGCAATACCGCTTCGGCAGCGCTGCTCGGCGCACTCGGAGTCCTGCTTCTCATCATCCTCGTTGAAGGCTTTCGCCGTGACCGGACCGAGGCTCTGTCAGCCGTTGTTCCCATCCTGCTGTTCGAGTTCTCCAGTTTCGCCGCGTATTTCCTCAACGTGTTCGGATTCTCCACCCAGTTCTATCCCTTCGGAATCGGCATCAGCACCGGAGCCATCGCGTCTATCCTTATGGTCCTGGTGATCGGCGTTCTGGTTTTGCGGCGCTTTCTGCGCACCCAGGTACACGAGGAACTTGAGCGCCAATCTGTTGCTCAGGAGCTGGAGCAAGCTCATGAGTTGCAGCAACGCGTGCTGGTTCCGGAGACGCTCCACTCGCCGTTTTTCACTGTCGAAGCCGAATACCGGCCCGCGCAGACGGTCGGCGGTGACTTCTTCCAGACGCTGACAAAACCCGACGGCAGCCTGCTGGTCGTCATCGGAGATGTGTCCGGCAAAGGCGTCAGCGCGGCCATGCTGGTTGCTGTGCTGGTGGGAGCCATCCGCAGCCGCGCCAGGGAAAGTTTTGACCCGGCTTCCCTGCTGGAGATGCTGAACGAATGCCTGCTGGGACGCTCGGGCGGCCATTTTGCCACCTGCCTGGCTGCTGAATTGAGTCCTGACGGCACCGTGCGGATTGCCAACGCCGGACACCTGCCTCCTTATTTGAACGGCAAGGAAGTGGAGCTGGACGGCTCTCTGCCGCTGGGCGTGAGCGGCGAAATCGAGGCTTCGGTGAGCACTTTGACGCTTCAGCCCGGCGACCATCTTACCTTTCTCACCGATGGAGTGGTTGAGGCCACCAACGCCGCGAGTGAGCCATTCGGCTTCGAGCGCACGCGCGCGATCAGCAGTCTGCCCGCAGCGTCGATTGTGGAGCAGGCCCAGCGCTTTGGGCAGGAGGACGACATTACGGTCCTTAGCGTGGAGTTCGCCGCGGTGGCCGAGCCGGTCTGACGATTGCGCGTTCCCATCACGCATCAGATCATCAAACCATCTATGCGCGCCGCCGTCCTGTACTCTTCCGCAATTAAGAACCCTTCGCCTCTGGTGATTGAAGATTGGCCGATCCCTGAGCCGGGCCCTGGCGAGGTTTTGCTACGCGTCGAAGCCTGCGGAGTTTGCCGCACCGATCTGCACATCACCATGGGCGAGCTGAAGCCGCTGCATGACGCGGTCGTTCCCGGACATCAGATTGTGGGTCGGGTTGCCAAATCAGGCGCGGGTGTTTCGACGGATATGGTTGGCCGGCGCGTCGGTGTCTCCTGGCTTGGCGGTGTGGACGGAACCTGCCTGCTGTGCCGCAAGGGCATGGAAAACCTCTGTGATCATCCCGCTTTCACCGGGTATTCCGTGAACGGCGGGTTTGCAGAGTACACCGTGGCTCGTGCGGATTTTTGCCTCGTGCTTCCTGACGGCCCAGCGCCAGAGGAACTTGCTCCATTGCTCTGCGCGGGGATTATCGGCTATCGCAGCCTGCGCGTCGCGGGCGTCGAGCGGGGCGACCGCGTGGGGCTCTTTGGGTTCGGAGCCTCCGCCCATCTGACAATCGAGGTTTTGAACGCGTGGGGATGCGAGACCTACGTGGCGACACGGGGCGAATCCCATCGCGAACTTGCGCGTGAGCGTGGTGCGGTCTGGGTGGGCGACGCGCTGGAGCGACCGCCTGTGCCTCTGGATCGCGCAGTCACGTTTGCGCCAAGCGGCGATGTGGTGCTGGCGGCGCTGGCGTCTCTGCGCAAGGGCGGAGTCGTCGCCATCAATGCAATTCACCTCGACCGCATGCCGCAGTTCGATTACGACTCGTTGCTGTGGGGCGAGCGTCAGTTGCGCAGCGTGACCAACATGACCCGAGACGATGCGCGGGAGTTCGTAAAGCTGGCGCGCGAGATCGGCATCCGGCCTAAGGTGACGTGCTTTCCATTGCAGGAGGCGAACCGGGCGCTCGAGGCTGTCTATCGGGAAACGATTGACGGCGCGGCAGTCATTCTCTGCTAGTCGAGTGCCGTATGCCGAACGTTGTCAGCCGAGAACGAGCGCCAGCGTGAATCCGTCGTAGCCCTTGCTGCCGACGGTCTGAATGGTCGTTGCGACCACGCGGGTTTCCTTCGCCAGGACTTCATTCAGACGGCGGACTCCCTGGACCACCGGGTCTTTGGTGCCAGCATCGGCAACGGCGCCCTCGCGGATCACGTTATCGATAAAGATGAGGCTGCCGGGGCGCGAGAGCTTGAGCGCCCACGCAAAATACCCGGCGTTGTTTTCCTTGTCCGCGTCGATAAAGATGAAGTCGAAGGGTGCGAGGCCCTCGGCGGCAAGCTCGGGCAAAGTGGCGAGCGCGGCCCCTTCACGCAACTCCACCTTTTCCGCAAGCCCGGCATGGGCGATATTGCCGCGTGCAATCTCGGCGTGTTTTGGATCAGCTTCCAGCGTAACCAGTCGTCCGTCGGCGGGCAGAGAGCGCGCCAACCAGATGGTGCTGTAGGCGCCCAACGTGCCGACTTCAAGAATGCTGCGCGCGTTCACGCTGAGAGCGAGCAAGTGCAGCAGCTTTCCCTGGCTGGCCGTAACGGCGATCTGCGGCAAACCGGCCTCGGTGCTGCTTCGGCGGGCGAACTCCAATGCTGAATCAGACGGCGCCAGCTGGCCGTCGATGTACTCGTCTACGCTGGCCCACGTTGTCTGCATCGCATCAGGAATCATCTCTCTCACATCCCCCTCGGTTCCCTTCATCATAAAGGTTCCCGGACGGATTCCCCATCGATGGCGGTCGCAGTTTGACTGTAAAATGTTGTTGAGGGAGCTATGCCTGAAATTCAGCGCAGGAAAACAGTTACGGTCAATGTCGGCGGCGTTCGTGTAGGTTCCGACGCTCCTGTAGTCGTGCAGTCCATGACCAACACCGACACCGCTGACGCCGAAAGTACCATTCAGCAGGTTGCAGCGCTGGCCGCCGCCGGGTCGGAGCTGGTTCGCGTGACGGTAAACAACGACCATGCCGCGCAGGCGGTTCCTTTCATCGTAGAGGGGTTGGCGAAACGCGGGATTCACGTCCCCATCATCGGCGACTTTCACTACAACGGACATCTGCTGCTCAAGAAATATCCCGCATGTGCGCGGGCGCTGGCCAAATACCGGATTAATCCCGGCAATTGCTCGATTGGACGCAAGGACGACGTCAATTTCCGCGCCATGATTGAAGTCGCGGTCGAAAACCAGAAGCCGGTGCGAATCGGCGTGAACTGGGGATCGCTGGACCAGGCGCTGCTAACGCGGATGATGGACGAAAACTCCAGGCTGGCTGAACCGCGCGAGGCTCGCGACGTGACGATGGAAGCGATGTGCTGCAGCGCGCTCGACTCCGCCGCCGCCGCCGAGCATTACGGACTGCGCCACGACCAGATCATCATCAGCGGAAAAGTAAGCGGCGTACTTGATCTGATCGAAGTGTACGAAATGTTGGCCTCACGCTGCGATTACCCTCTGCATCTGGGACTGACCGAAGCTGGAATGGGCATGAAGGGTCTCATCGCCTCGACGGCGGCGCTGGCTCCGCTGCTGCTCAAAGGCATTGGAGATACCATTCGCGTTTCGCTCACTCCCAAGCCCGGCGGCGACCGGACGGAAGAGGTTCTGGCCGGGCAGCAGATTCTGCAGTCGCTCGGCATCCGCAGCTTTACGCCCCAGGTCACGGCCTGCCCAGGATGCGGGCGGACGACCAGCACGTTCTTCCAGGAACTGGCGCAGCAAATCCAGAACTATCTGCGCGACTCGATGCCGGCGTGGCGCGAGCAGTATCCCGGCGTGGAGGAGCTGAAACTGGCGGTGATGGGTTGCGTGGTGAACGGGCCCGGCGAATCGAAGCACGCCAATATCGGCATCTCGCTTCCGGGAACGTTTGAAGAGCCCAAAGCCCCTGTTTACGTGGACGGGCGGCTGATCACAACGCTGCGCGGTGACACCATCGTTCAGGACTTCACGAAGATTCTGGATGAGTACGTGCGAACGCACTACGGCTCAGCAAAAAAATCCAAGGAGCTGGTGAGAGCCTAGTTCCCTGTTGCCTCCCGTCCAACAGAGGAGCGACAGCGATTCGGCGTTGCTTCTTTGATCTATTTTTGATCTCACCAAAAAAGCGCAAAATTCTTCTTGCCCCCCAAGTATTCTGCTAGCTAGTTGAATAACAGCACTGGCAGCGCGAACGCGACAGGGGGTCCTTCGATGAAGCTCTTGATTGTAACTGCTTTCTGTTTTTGCGCGCCGCTGAGCGGCGCACAGGCCGCCCGCGCCAAGCCCGCACAAAACGGAACGCAAACTGCCCAAGTCAAGCCGAAGCAGGACTTTCTGCCCCAGACAACTCTTGACTTCCAACCAGTCGGCGATGGGCTTCCGCTATCGGCCAATTTTGTGCACTTCAACCATCCCGTTTGCGGCGCGGACGGCACCTACTACCTCAATGCAATGCTGCTTCCCGGGGGCGAAAGACAAATCATTGCCGTGTCTCCCAAGGACAAGGATGCGGTAACCAACTATAGTATGGCGTCGATCGTGGGCCTGGTGAATGTTCAGCCACGCTTGATAGATGCGGAAGGCTCCGATCTCTATGTGCTGGCCGGGGCAGCGAAAAGCGACGATCTGCTCAATCACGATGTCAAACCCGGCTCTCCTGAGGCGGGGAAGTACGCCAAAACTTTCATTCTCCACTTTCATCGCCAGCCTTCCACGCCCGATGTGATCCCGCTGGATCTTCCCTTTGAGCCTGAACAGTTCGCGGCGACAAGCGAGGGCAAGTTCGCCTTCCTGGGGCTCGAGCGCACGAATCAGACCCCTGTCCTCGCCGTAATCGACGGCTCCGGATAATTGGATCATTACATCGACGCATACCAGGATTTCGGCTCGAATAATTCGATTGTGGCCCATGAGCCACAACGGCTGAAGAGCCAATTCAAAACGATGCCCGAGGGGGTGGGTTTAGGCTTTGCCCTGGTCGCCGCCCAGTTCGTTCACTACCACGATTCCCTACTGCTTCTGATGCCCGGATCCAAACCCAAAATCTTCACCATCGGCGGTGGTGGCGCGATCCAAAGCACCACGCTCCACCTACCCGCCGGATTCGAGGCCGAGTCCCTGATTCCCTCCGATAGCAGTTGGCTTGTCCGCGCCACGGATGGGGCGACGAACGGCAAAGAGCTTATCGTCATGGTCAACCCATCGGACGGCAAGGCCCTGCGGATCATTCATTCCCCACAGTTCGGTGTCAACGACATTACCTGCGTTCACGGCGGTGATTATTACGGCATCCGCTGGTCCACGGGCAAGGGAGAGAGTAAAAAAACATTCTTGATGGAGGCTGCCCAGTAAGGTACCCAAATTCCCTCCACCCATGCATTTCATTTCCCCGAATTTGGTAAAATAGAAGTAGAGGATAAGAATCAAAAAGGGACCGCCAGTCGCGGTCCCTTTTCATTGGAATCCCAAGCCAGTTTGTGGCAGAAGCGCATATTTGTGACAGGGCATGGGCTAAACTCCGAAACGAAGAAGAATCATTTTGAAAGCCGGGGACTCTGAGCTGTCGTTCTTGCAACCCCTTTGTTTTCAAGATCGATTTAGCAACTCCTTTATTTTCAAGATCAACGTTTCTTTTTGGCGTCACAGTGAGGGGAATACAAAACACTCGCATTAGCTAAGTCCTTTGTTTTCAGGATCAAGATTTGCTAACCTCTTTGTTTTCAGGATCAATGCTATTTTTTTGAGCTTTTCGGATCGGCGCCGTCGAATCTGGTCCCGGGCTGCCCTTCCTTCCCATCTGAGACAATGGCCAAATGGCAAAAGACATCCGCGCAGGCGTAATTGGATTCGGGCTGGCTGGGCGTATCTTTCACTCGGCTGTGATTGCGGAAACTCCGGGGCTGGAACTGGCCTGCATTGTGCAGCGCTGTGGAGATGAAGCGGCGCAGACGCATCCGGGCATGCGAATCTGCCGGTCAATTGAGGAAATGCTCGATGACAAGTCCATTCACCTGGTGGTGGTGGGCACTCCCAGCTACGCGCACTTTGAGCATGGAATGCAGTGCCTGCGCGCGGGACGCAACGTGGTAATTGATAAGCCGTTCACGCTGACCTCAGACGAGGCGACGCAGCTCATCGGCGAAGCACGCAAGCAGGGTGTCCTCGTCACGGCCTATCAAAACCGCCGGTGGGACGGTGATTTCGCGACGCTGAAGCAGGTGCTGGCGTCAGGCGCTCTGGGGCGCGTTGTTTCCTATGAATCGCACTTCGATCGCTTTCGCGAAGAGCCTCAGCTGGATGTCTGGCGCGAGAGCGGTGGTCCCGGAGGTGGGACGCTGTTTGATCTGGGATCGCATCTGATTGATCAGGCGACGGCGCTGTTTGGGAATCCAGAAAGCATCTGGGCTGACGTCCGTATTGACCGCGAAAACGGCGCGGTGGACGATGCCTTTGATCTCATGCTGAAGTTCAACGGAGTGACCGCCTTGCTGCGCTCCACTCTCACGGCGGCCATGCCGGGGCCGCGCTTCCTCGTTCACGGAACCAAAGGAACCTTCATCAAGTGGGGACTCGACCCGCAGGAGGACGCGCTCAGGGCGGGCGCGAAATTCGCTAATCCGGGCTTTGGCGAGGAGCCCGAATCGCAGTGGGGCGAGCTGCGCATCGCTGGCGAGCCGGTACGCAAGATCAAAACCGCGGCGGGAGACTATCGCGGTATCTACGCCAATGTGCGCGACGCGATTCTGGGCAAAGCGAAACTGGAGGTCACTCCCGAGCAAGCGTGGAGGACGACTCGCCTCATTGAGTTGGCGCGCCTATCGAGCGCCGAAGGGCGGCGCATCGCGTTCAAGCCTTAGAGAAGGCGGCTTACCCTCGCCGCTTCCCTTCCTTCAGCCTGCGAATTTCTTCCATTCGCTGCGCGAGCAGTTTTTCGCGGCCTTCGCTGGTTGGCTCGTAGTAGCGGCGCCCCTTCAGGCTTTCGGGGAGGCATTCCATGTCCGCCACTTTGCCCTCTTCGTCGTGCGCGTACTTGTAGCCTTGGCCGTAGTCGAGCGACTTCATCAATTTTGTGGGCGCATTCCTGAGGTGCAGCGGAACCGGCTCCGCACGGGTATTTTCAATATCCGACAGAACCGCGCCGTACGCGGTGTAGATGGCGTTTGATTTCGGCGCGAGGGCCAGATATGCGACTGCCTGTGCCAGCGCAAGATCGCCCTCCGGCGAGCCGAGAAAGTGCATGGCATCGCGGGCAGAGATCGTCAGATTGAGCGCTTCCGGCGCGGCCAGGCCAATGTCCTCGACCGCCATGCGCACGACGCGGCGCGCCACGTACATTGGGTCTTCGCCCGATTGCAGCATGCGTCCGAGCCAATAGAGCGAGGCGTCCACATCGGAGTTGCGGATTGATTTATGCAGCGCCGAGATGAGATTGTAGTGTTCTTCTCCCAGCTTGTCGTAGAGGAGCGTCCTCTGCTGCAAAGCTTCGGTCGCTATTTCCGGCGTGATGCTCTTTTCGTTGCGGGCTTCCGCCAGCTTGGCTGAAATTTCGAGTGCGCTCAAGGCATTGCGCGCGTCTCCGCTGGAGTAGGAGGCGAGCAGACGCAAAGCTCCGTCCTCCGCTGCCATCCGCATATTCCCGAGGCCGCGCTCAGCATCATTCAGCGCGCGTTGCAGCAGGGTTACGATCTCATCTTCGCTCAGGGCGCGCAGCGTATAGACGCGGCAGCGCGAAAGCAGCGCGGAAATGATTTCGAACGAAGGATTTTCGGTGGTAGCCCCAATCAGGCGAATCGTTCCGTGCTCGACGTAAGGCAAAAATGCGTCCTGCTGCGCCTTGTTGAAGCGATGAATTTCATCGACGAACAGGATGGTGCGCGAGCCGTACTGCGCGGCCTTTTCCGCATCGGCCATCACCTGCTTGATTTCCTTGATGCCGGAGAGCACAGCAGAGAATTGGATGAAGGTGGAGCGGGTGGTTTCAGCGATGATCTTCGCGAGCGTCGTTTTCCCTACTCCCGGAGGTCCCCAAAAAATCATCGAGGAGGTGTCGTCGTGCTCGATCTGCACGCGAAGCGGCTTGCCTGGCGCAAGCAGATGCTGCTGGCCCACGTATTCGTCCAGGCTACGCGGCCTCATGCGCTCGGCGAGCGGTGCGGAAGCCGCCGCAGCGGCTCCAGGCTCCCGAAGACCGCCAGGTTCAGGACCCTGGTTGAAGAGGCTCATCGTCTGCTCCGCTGGCACGCCGCTTCATAGAGCAGAATGCTTCCCGCGATGGCGGCGTTGAGCGACTCCACCGGGCCGGGCGTAGGGATGGTGACGTGGGCATTCGCACGACGAAGAAGCTCGGGGTCAATCCCCCCGCCTTCATTGCCGATGATCAGCGCGCAGGGCCGGGTCAGGTCATGCCGAGGCAGCGGTTCGCCCCCCGCGGCTACTGCGGCCAAAGCACGAATCTTTTTCTGTTTGAGAACGCTGAAGAGGTGATCTTCACGGATGGTTATTCCCGGCAGACGAAAAATCGACCCTGCCGAGGCCCGCAGCGCCTTCTGGTTATCCGTACTCACCGTTCCGGGCAGCGTGATGTAGCCGGTTGCCGCAAAGGCTTCGGCGGAGCGGATCAGCGTTCCCAGGTTGCCGGGGTCCTGCAACCCCGCGGCGACTAGAAGAAGCGGCCGCGGTCCGCTGAACACCTGCTCCAACGCGAAGGTCGGCGGCCTTACAAGTGCCGCGATGCCGCGCGGCGACTCCGTCTGCACCGCACTCGAAAAAATCTCTGGTGACAGCGCGAGAACTTCCACGCCCTGCGGAATACCCAGCCGGTCAAGCAGCGCTTCTCTTCCCGTTTCTATGAATACCGACGTGAGTTCCAGCCCGCTGGCCATGGCTTCCAGCAGCAGATGCTCGCCCTCAATCGCCAGCAGCCCGCGCTCGGTTCGAACGGCACGGGCGAACGCTGCGCGCAATTCCTTCACCCGCGCATTTTGCCGACTCTGTACAATGCGTATGAGGCGCGCGCGCTTGAGAGCGGTGGACATGGGTGCGATTCTAAGGCATTTTCCCGGTCCCTGTAGTCTTCACAGGTCCTTTACCGCGTCGGGGCCGGCGCTTTGCGTCGCGACTTCAGTCTTCAGGTGGAGATATTTTGTCGGCTGAGATTCTGCGTATTCATCCGGACGAGCCGGAGCCGGACCGTGTGCAATATGTTGTCTCCTGCCTGCGTGCCGGCAAGGTCGCGGGAATCCCTACGGACACGTTTTACGGCTTGGCTGTCGACCCTGTGAATTTGCGCGCCGTCGAGCGCATTTACGAAATCAAGAGCCGGCTGAAGCACAAGCCGCTGTCGCTGCTGATCGCGAACGTCTCGCAGGCATACGAGCTGTCGCGCGACCTTGGCACGAATCTGGACCGGCTGGCAGAACAGTTCTGGCCGGGGCCGCTGACCGTGATCGTAAAGGCCAGTTCGCGCCTGCCGCTGCGCAGCACGGCGAATACCGGTAACGTTGCTCTGCGGGTGCCGGACTCAGCGATTCCGCGCGCAATTGTCGAGGCATTCGGGCTGCCTGTGACCGCAACCTCCGCGAACCTCGCGGGCACGCCGGAATGCACCACCGCCGCCGGAGTGCGGACGCAGCTTGGGGATCGAATTCCGTTGATTGTGGATGGAGGCCCGACCGGGCGCACGGTTCCCACGACGATCGTCGATCTGTCGGAAGGCGAAGGCGTCTGGAGAGTACTGCGCGAAGGCGCGATTCCCACGCATAAAATCGCTCTGGCGCTGCACTCGTGACGCCGATTGAAGTGTGATTAGAAGCAATGATTGTTCCCCAGACCAATCTGCGTTCCGCGAGGCACGAGGGGCGTGCCAGGCCACCGCATTCGCTCGGATGGATCATTGCCGTGCTGGTGCTGCTCGCCGCTGTGGCGTGGGTCGCGTGGGTCGACTCGCAGATTCGCTACTACGCCGGGCACGACCAGGCGCAACCGGCAGATGCGATCGCCATTTTCGGAGCGGCGGAGTATGACGGACGGCCATCTCCCGTGCTTCGTGCCCGGCTCGATCACGGCCTGGTTCTATATCAGGAAAAAATCGCTCCGCTCATCATTACGCTCGGCGGAGGCAGTCCCGCGGACCAGCACTCTGAGGGCGGCGTGGGCCGTGACTATCTCATGGCGCACGGCGTGCCCGTCTCCGCCATCATTGCGGAGACGGAGAGCAACAACACTGAGCAATCTGTGAAGCGGCTTGCGGCGATTGCGCGCGCCAACCACCTGCGCAGCGTCGTCGTGGTCAGCGACGGTACACATCTCTTTCGCGTGCATGCGATTTGCTCCAGTATTGGACTGAATGTTCATACCTCGCCACGACAAGGGGCGCGAGCGCTTCCCTTCGGGATGCGAATGAAGCGCATAACTCACGAAATCCTGAGTTACACATTCTGGCGCGCCAAGTGGCTCATCGGCATCCGCGGCTAGCACGCCTCAGTAGCGGCTGCCCGCGAGCGCAGCGATGAGCGCGGCCACCAATCCGGAGAGAAAGTTCACAGCGTCATTGTTCAGCCATCCTCGCCTCTCAAACAGCGCGCCGAGCACGCTGTCCAGAAAGAGCCCGGCGATGGCCGCCAACGCCACAAGCGCAGCCTGTCCCGGCGTGAGATTCAAGGCTAGAGCGGCGGCCACAGCAACGATAATGGCCCCGGCCAGCCCGGCCAGCGTTCCAGCCGCGCTCACCGCCCCATCGGTTCCGGCGGGCACTCGTTTGAAGGTGGTGAACAGGCGCGGCTCACCTCCCAGGACTTCGCCAAACTCCGACGACATCGTATCGGCGGCGGCTTCGGCCAGCGCTGCGGCCAGCGCAAGCCGCATCGCTGTTCCACCAATCACGGCAGGAACAACGTAAACGCGCGCGAGGCCCAGAGGAACGCTGGCCAAGACCGCCACTCCGAGATTGGCGGCAACCTGCGCGGCGTTTCGGCCATTCGCCCCTTCCGCCACTCCAATACCTTCTTTGCGGGCCCAGCCAAACCGGGTTGCCGCCAGCGTAAGGAGCAGCAGGGCCAGCAGCGGCCACAGCGCGGTCCTCAAGCCTGGAGTGGCAAGGTACAGCGCCGCAGCGCACAGGCCGCCGGCAATCGCGGCGGCGAGCGTCGCAGCGCGCAGGCTGAAGGTCAGCAGGGCCAACAGCGCGCCCAGGACAAACGCCTGAAGAATTGTCTTCGGTGCAGTGACGAAAAACGTGACACACTGCAGAGCAATGCTTGCGCTTCCCAGCCCGACGGCGAGGAAGAGCGCTCCGCGCGATTGCCACCGCAGACGGACGTCGGATTGGCGTTTCTGGCCCATGCGAAGATTCTCCGCCGCGGCGCTGAAGAGAACGCTGGCGGTGATTTACAATCATCTTTCTAACAGGATTCACGGTGGAGTGAGATATTTGCGAGTGCAGAGCATGAAATGGCCGGCAACCGGAGCGTTGCTGGTTCTGGCCGGTTTGACCGGATGTGGCAGCCAGTATCGTCCAGTCATCAACCCCATCACAAAAACCGGCCCGCCTCCGCAGCCACAGGCCTACGTCGCGGTATTCTCGCAGCCGGGTCAGCAGGCGGCATCGGCTGCGGCCCCCTCGCCGTGCCCTGGATCCCAGCCTCCGTACACCAACCCTGGCGTGGTGACCGTGATCGACTCCTCGGGCGACAGCATTGCCGCTCAGGCCACGCTGGGCAATGGGCCGATGACTTTCGCTATGGATCCGACCGGATCCTACGCGTTCAGTGAAAATTGCGACGGTACGCTGAGTTCCATGGTCATCAGTGGCAGTTTGATGACGAAAGACGTCGCCACCAGCGCGCTGCTTCCCGGCTCCTCGCCCATCAACGCACTGATTCTTAGCAGCGGCCAGCAATACATTGTGGAGCAGGGCGGCCCGGCTCACAACGCCATTGCCGCGATGGGCAGCAACCCGCCTACGCTCAAGGTAGAGATATCTGATATCGCTCCCAGCGTCATCAATCTGACCGGCGCACCCGCGGCCCAGCGAATTTATTCCATCAGCCAGGGCAATTCAAATGGGGGCAACCTCCCCTGGGGCGCGTGTGGCACGCCTTCGGCCGTCACCGTGAACGGCGAAGCGGACGGCATTGAAGTCGCCACGAACAGCATCTCGTCGCGTATTCCGGTTGGCGTCTGCCCTGTTTACGGCGTGACCTCGCCGACCGGCATCCGGGCCTTCATTCTGAACCGGGGCAGCGGCACCATCACTGTGATCAACACTCAGAGCAACCAGCTTGATACCGTGAACGCCTCTCCCTACCTCAACGGAGACGGCACCATCAATCTGTGCAATGGCGCAACACCTTGCGACGCCGGCCCGGTGTACGCGGATTTCTACGCGCCCAGCAATCTGCTGGTGGTTTCTAACTACGACAACGACACGATAAGCGTCATTGACACGAGTCTCGTCTCGACCGGCATCGGCGCCGGCAATGACAGCCCCACCTTCGGCAAGGTGTTGGCGACCATCCCTGTGGGCCACCATCCCGCCGCCGTCACGGTCCTGCAGGATGGCAGTCGCGCTTATGTTGCCAATGAAGGCGATGGAACGGTTTCGGTCGTAAGCCTCAGCTCGTTCACACCCTTGACTACGATTGCGCTGGCTCCGGTTCCGGCGCCCACACCGACCGACCCCAACAACATGGCCGTGCCGCTGGTTCGGTCCATCGTCTCCAACTTCAACTTCCCTGCTGGAAAGGTTTATGTGGCCGCGCAGAATAGCCCCTACGTCACTGTCATCCGGACCGATACTGACGTCATCTCATCGCGGATCCTGGTCCAGGGCAATGTGGCCGACATCCATATCAGCCATCAATACGCGGGACTGAGCAATGCCAACAGCCAGATCCAAAGCCGCGCAGTTGGCTCAGGCGCTCCGTAAGACCCACGCGACAGTGGGTTTGGGCGTAGAAGCTGAAGCATCCGTTCCGGTGCTTCAGCTTTTATTTTTCCGCCCCTGGGCTTCGGTCGCGATCCGAACTCATGCACGGGGCTGTCTGGTGAAATCACGGTCAATTCACATCAAGCTGACGGCGTCCACGTCGACAATTAGATTGCGACGAGGAATCCCCACGGCATCGGCATGCGCCAGCGCCGCGCGCAGCGTCCTGGCCATCGCCTGTCGCTTCTCCGCCTTCAGCACCAGATGAAAGCGGTAGACGCGCTTGATCTTCGCCAGCGGCGCCGTTGCTGGTCCCAACACGCGCACGCCTTCATGCGGAGTCTCCTGGAACCATCGCCCGAGCGCTGCTGCCCATCCTGTCGCCTCCTCGAGCCGCGGGCTTTGAATCAATACGTTGGCCAGCACGCCGTAGGGCGGATAGTGCATCCAGCGGCGGTACTTCATCTCTTTTTCCACAAAGGCGTGGAAGTCGTGCTTCGCCGCGAACTGAATCGCGTAGTGGTCCTGGTGATAGGTCTGCACCAGCACCTTGCCGCGAAGCTCGCCGCGTCCGGCGCGGCCGGAAACCTGCGTAAGCAGCTGAAAGACGCGCTCGGCGGCGCGAAAATCCGGCAGGCCGAGAGCAAAGTCGATTCCAATGACGCCGACCAGTGTTACCCCGTGGATGTCGTGGCCCTTGGCGATCATCTGTGTACCGACAAGCAGATTGATTTCGCCCGAGTGCAGCCGCATCAGCAGCCGCTCCATGTCGCCACGCCCGCGCACCGTATCGCGATCCATGCGGCCAATGTGCGCGTTTGGAAAAATCTCCTGCAAGCGCTCTTCGCCCTGCTGCGAACCAGCTCCCAGGAAGTAGAGGTGCTCGCTATCGCACTTGGGGCAGCGCTTCGGAACAGTTCGCTTGTAGCCGCAGTAGTGGCACTCCAGCCGCTGTCCGGCGTGGGCACGGTCGTCTGAGCCCGGCACCGGCTTGTGGTACGTCAGCGAAATGGAGCAGTTCTCGCACTGAAGCTTCTCTCCGCACGCCCGGCAGATCACCACAAACGAGTAGCCGCGCCGGTTAAGCAGAATAATCGCCTGCTCGCCTCGCGCCAGCGTGGCCTCCGTCTCCTCAATCAGCGCGCGTGCGAATAGATGCTCCTGCCCTGTCTCCTGGAATTCTCGCCGCATGTCGACGAGCTCCACCGTCGGCAGCGGGCGTTGATTCACGCGCTCGTGGATTTCAATGCACGCATACCTGCCCTGCTGTGCGTTGTGCCACGACTCCAGCGACGGCGTAGCCGATCCCAGCACAATCGTCGCATTTGCCAACTTGGCCCGCATCACAGCCGTGTCGCGCGCATGGTAGCGCGGGGTAGACTCCTGTTTGTAGCTTGAATCGTGCTCCTCATCGACGATGATCAGCCCGATATTGTCGACCGGTGCAAAAATAGCCGAGCGCGTGCCCACCACCACACGCGCCTCCCCGCGCCGAATGCGATGCCACTGCTCGCTGCGCTCCTCGGGCGTAAGCGCAGAATGCAGCAGCGCCACCTCGCTGCCGAATGTGTGATGAAGCTGCGCCGCCATCGCCGGCGTCAGCCCGATCTCCGGCACTAGCAGAATTGAAGATTTGCCCAGCGTCAGCGCGCGCTGCATCGCGGCCAGGTAAACCGCGGTTTTACCGGAGCCGGTAACTCCATGCAGCAAATGCGGACGGAATTCCGCCACCTCCATCGCCGCCGTGATGGTGACCAGCGCCGCCTGCTGTGCTGCGTTGAGTGCGTGGGTCTCCGTGTGGAACGCTGAGAGATGCGTCAGGTGGAAATCGGCCGGCCGCTCTTCCACGCGAACCAGTTCCCTCCTGACCAGCGTCGCCAGTGTGGATTGCGGCACAGCCAGCCGCCGCAGTTCCGATACCGGCAGTTCGTACCCCGACCCTGCAAGTTCTGCGAGGATCGCCTGCTGATTGCCGTTCAGCTTCGGCAGCCGAACGCCTTCCACCAGTACTGCATAGCGAACTATCCGCCTTGCGTCGCGCGGCGCCGCCGCCGTCTCGCGCGTAATCCACTTTTTGCGAAGCATTCCCGATAGCAGCTCGCGCGTCGCACCCGTAGCCGAACGAAGCTTGGACAGCCGCACCGCGTCGCCGTTTTCGAGATCGTTCAGAATTTTGTATTCGGTGTCCTGCTCCTTCGGCGAGCGCCGCGTTCGCCGCGATGATCCCTCGCGCGCGCCGCTGAAAAGCGCCTCGCGTCCGCGATCTGTGATGCGGAAGAGCACCTGCTTCCGCACTTCGCTCATCAGCGGCAGCATGGCTCGCAGTACCTCGCCAATCGGCGCAATGTAGTAGAGCGCAATCCACTCCGCAAGCGCAAGAAGCTGCGGAGAGAGGATTGACTCTTCGTCAAGAATGGTCAGCAGGGGCTTGGCATCCACCGAAGGTGGCTCGTCGTGAACGCGAAGCACAATTCCGGCCAGCTTTTCGTTGCGAAACGGCACCAGTACGCGCGCGCCGACAACCGGCACGGTTCCGTCGATGGCATAAGTAAACGCGCGGTCAAGCGGAACGGGGAGCGCGACGTCGCAGAAAGCTGGCACAGGGTTAGAGTACAGGGCCGGCCTTAGGATTTCGCCGGTTTGGCCGGCTTGAGGCCAAGTTCCCTCATCGCGATCTGAAGGTCCTTCCAGGCTTCGCCCTTCTGGCGCGGATCGCGCAACAGATACGCGGGATGGTAGGTAACGATCAGCTTCGTATCGCGAACATTGTGGATGCGTCCTCGCAGGCTGGCCAGGGACACCTTGCCGCCCAGCAGATAGGTTGCTGCCGTCGCACCCAGCGCCACCATCACCTCCGGCCTCACAACGTCAATCTGCCGCCACAAAAATTGCATGCAGGTGTTCGCTTCAATCGGCTCGGGAGTGCGATTTCCCGGTGGCCGGCATTTCACCACATTCGCAATATAGACTTCGCTGCGCTTCAGCCCCATCGCGGCAATCATGTTGTTCAGGAGTTGTCCTGCGCGGCCCACAAACGGCAGTCCCTGCGCGTCCTCATCCGCGCCAGGACCTTCGCCCACAAACATCAGCCGCGCATTCGGGTCGCCATCGCCGAAGACAATGGTGTGGCGTCCCTGCGTAGCCAACGGGCAACGCATGCACTCGCCAATATCGGCTCGAATTGCCTCGAGGCCGACCGCATGCTCTTCCGGCGCAAGGGCCGCTGACGCGGCGAAAGCGTTGGGCGACAATGCCGCAACTGGGCGAGGCGATATATCAGGCTCCGGTTCGGGATAGGAAATGGTTTCGGTTGTAATTGCGGCCAGCTCGGGATCAGGCTGGCCCCGGCGATAAAGATCGTAGACGCCCAGATCACGGTAGTAGCGCAAGCGGGCACGTAGCTCTGAATTTAGCTCGGGGCTAAGAGTGGTCACCCCTCAAAAACCGGCCCCTTCTTCGTAACCGCCATCTGCGGCCGACGCAGAGCGAGGATTTCTTCGAGAATACGGTCAGCGAGGTCGCGCTTGGACATCTCGGGAAGGTCCTGCGAAGTGTGCCGCGTCAAAAATGTCACAGCGTTGCGGTCGGAATCAAACCCCACACCCGCGCGCGACACATCATTGAGCACAATCGCATCGGCTCCCTTGCGCAGCAGTTTGTCGCGCCCGTGCGCCACAGCATTTTCCGTCTCCGCCGCAAAGCCGATAATCAACTGTCCCGTATGGCGGCGCGCTACAACCTCGGCAAGAATGTCCTCCGTCGGCTCAAGCTGCAACGATATGGGCCCGGTGCGTTTCATCTTCTGTACGGAAGCCGTGATGGGCCGGTAGTCCGCCACAGCTGCAGCTTTAATCACAATGCTGGCGTCGTCAATGCACCTCAGCACGGCTTCCCGCATCTCGGCGGTCGTCGTCACCGGAACCACCTCGCAACGCGCGGGCTCACGCAGAGCCGTCGGCGCGGTTACCAGAATCACCCGTGCTCCGCGACTCTCCGCAGCCTCAGCCAGGGCGTAGCCCATCTTTCCGCTCGAACGGTTGCCGAGAAAGCGCACTGGGTCAAGCGCCTCGCGCGTCCCGCCGGCGGTAATCAGCACGGTCTCACCGCTCAGGTCGTTGCCGTGGTTCAGCGCGGCCAGCACTGCTTCTACAATCGCGCCGGTATCGGCTAATCGTCCTTCGCCGGTCATGCCGCAGGCAAGATAGCCGCTACCCGGCGGCACGATCCGAACGTCACGAGCGGTTAGCGTCTCAAGATTCGCCTGCGTGGCGGCGTGCCGCCACATATTCACGTTCATCGCGGGAGCGACAATCACCGGCGCCGTTGTTGCAAGGTAAAGCGTGCTCAGAAAATCATCCGCGATTCCGTGGGCGAATTTTGCGAGCGTGCCCGCCGTCGCGGGAGCCACCACCAGCGCGTCCGTGGTCTGCGCCACCTCAATATGCTCGATGGCCGAGGCCAGGTTCGCTTCCGAGTCTGTGCCGCCCTCGGCCCACAGGCTGGAGATGACTTTGTGCCCGGTCAGCGAGGCAAACGTGAGCGGCTGAACAAACTGCTTCGCAGCCTCCGTCATCACCACATGAACATCGAGCGCGTGCTGTTGCAACGCGCGCACTAGCTCCGCGGCTTTGTACGCAGCGATCCCGCCAGACACCCCGACCGTAATTTTCATAAGAACATTCTACGAGAGTTCAAAGGCACAATGGAGCGCTTATGAAGCGGTCGCAAAAAGTCTTTAGAAAATAGCGAACCTGGGAACGTCGGGTGACGCGACTTCTGGCTTTAACACCGGAGCCTCACTCCTGACGTAGAACACTTTGCCGGCAGCGATTTCGTCCTGCGCCACCCTACAGGGTTTTCCGGAGCGCGACGCGACCAGCGCCGGCGATCCGTTCTGAAGCTGGCGCGCACGACGCGCGGCAACCATTACATAGCGGAAGTTGCTGTCAAACTTCTTTTCCATTCCCATGGCCTTCTCCTGAAAAACATCTTTCCACGCCTACCTGGGGGCGGTTTCGGGATTGATGACTCCGAAAGCCTGAAGCACCGGCTGAATGCGTGCCTCAGAATTTCGTTGGCGGCATTGTTCCGCCATTTTCAGCAGCTCCTCGTCCTGCGGGCCTACCGGACTCGTCGACCGGGTAATACGTTCCGAGGCTACGATCGCTGCCATTTCCTCGACCGCACGGTCGAGAATATCGTTGACGAGAATATAGCTATATTCGCAATAATTCTCAATCTCCTCCCGCGCTTTTGCCAGCCGGCGGGTGATAACTTCTTCCCTGACAGCACCTTCCGCCCTGCTGCGGTTGCGTAGCCGCATCGCCAAAACCTCCGGCGACGGAGGCATAAGAAAGATTGTGACCGCATCGGGTATCCTGGCGCGGACCTGCGCCGCGCCTTGTACATCAATGTCCAGCAGCAGGTCTTTTCCCTTGCTGAAGGCGTCCGTCAGCGAGCGGCGCGCGGTTCCGTAGTAGTTTCCGAACACGTCCGCGTGTTCCAGAAACTCATCAGCGTCCAGCATCTGCTGGAATTCTTCACGCGAAATAAAATGGTACTCACGCGCCTCCTGCTCCGAGCCGCGCGGCGGGCGCGTTGTCCAGGAAACCGAAAACTCCAGATTCTCAACCAGCGAGCGGAGCTGGTTCACCAGAGTGGATTTGCCCGAACCGGAGGGCGCCGAAATAAGAAACAGGATGCCGGCCAAAGTCTGCTCTTCTCCTTACAAGTCAATTTCTGCCAAGGTATCTTTACTCCAGATTCTGCACCTGCTCGCGTATCTTTTCGATTTCCGATTTCATGCTCAGGCCTAGTTCCGTGATTCGCTGACCGCTTCCAGCCACGCCACCTGTCTTAGACAGCAGCGTGTTGGCTTCGCGGTTCATCTCCTGCATCAGGAAATCGAGCTTTTTCCCGATTTCGCCGCCATTTTCAAGTAGCCCCCGGAAGTGATCGATATGCGTGCGCAGCCGCGCAGCCTCCTCATCCACATCGCTTCGCTCGGCAATCATGGCTGCTTCCTGCAAGACGCGGTCGCGGTCAAAGGTGTCTCCCAGCATTGTCGTCAGGCGCTGGTTGATACGCTCAAAGTAGGCCTGCTGCACGTCTTCCCGCAGATGTGCTGCCTCGTCCACCAGCATGCGCAGGCGGCCCAGCCCAGCGTTCAGTTCCTTCGCCAGTAGGCTTCCTTCCTGTGCGCGCATGGTGTTCATGGAATCAATCAGTGGCTCGATTTCCCGGAGTATGGCAGCCTCAAGCGTCTGCGTCGTCTCCTCGCTTCCGCCGGACAATGCCCGCCCATCACCGCCGAAAACTCCGGGCAAGCGCAGGATCGAGTTCAGGTCAGGCTGACAGTTCAGGCCATGCGCCGCTGCGATTTTGCGGAACGCCTCAATGTATGTCGCAATCAGGTCCGCGTCATAGCTCGCATCAGTTATCTGGCCACAGTCCACATTCAACGTGACCTCAACGTGTCCGCGCACCAGCCGCTCTTTCAGCAGCCGCCGCAATTGCATTTCCAGCGAATCCATGCCCGCCGGCAGCCGCATATGCAGGTCGAGAAAGCGATGGTTCACGCTTTTCAGGCTCAAGGTAAAACCGAGCGCATCGGAGATGCGGCCCGACACGCGCGCAAATCCTGTCATTGAGCGTACCGTCGATTTTTGATCTGCGCCTCGCTTACTTGTCGTCGAACTTGAAGGGCTCATGCCTCCGCCTTTCCTGAGAGTGCGGACTCCTGCAACTCAAACTCCGTCGCGTCCATAAACTGCAATCGATAAAGCTTCTGATATGTGGGAGAAATTTGCAGCAGCTCCTCGTGCGACCCGATCGCGGTAATCCGCCCGCTCTCCAGCACCGCAATGCGGGTGGCGCGCCGCACTGTGGACAGCCGATGCGCGATCACCACCACGGTCCGGCCAGCCATCAGGTTCCCGAGCGCGGCCTGCACCAGCGACTCGCTTTCCGAGTCCAGCGCCGACGTTGCCTCATCAAGAATCAACACCGGAGAGTTTTTCAAGATGGCACGAGCGATGGCCAGCCGCTGCCGCTCGCCGCCGGAGAGGCGGAAACCTTTCTCGCCGACAATTGTGTCGTAGCCCTCCGGCATGTTCAGAATAAAGTCGTGTGCCAGCGCGGCCTTTGCCGCGTCCATCACCCGGGCAAGCGAAACGTCCGGCTGTCCATAGGCAATGTTGTTGCGGACCGTATCGTTAAACAAAATCGTTTCCTGCGTAACCTTGCCGATCTGCTCACGTAGCGACTTCAGACTCACATCGCGCACGTCGTGGCCGTCGATCAGCACTCGACCTGAGGTCACGTCGAAGAAGCGCGGAATCAGATTCACCAGCGTCGTTTTTCCTGCCCCGCTGGGCCCCACCAGCGCAACCACTTCTCCTGGTCGAATCTCCAGATCGATATTGTGCAGTACTTCTTTTTCGCCTTCGGTTGTGCTGTAGGCAAAGCCTACGTTCTCCAGGCGAATGGTGTCCCTGAGGCCCTTCAGCGCGTACGGATGCTTTTTCTCAAGAATCGGCTCGCGGTCGTCCATGAAATCGAAAATGGCGGACGACGCGCCCACTGCCTGCTGGAAGCTGTTGTAATAGGTAGCGAACTTGCGCACCGGATCGTAGAGCTTAAAGAGCGCCACGATAAACGTGAAGAATATACCCGTGGTCATGGCGTGGCTGCTAATGGCTCCACGCCCCACCAGCAGCAGTCCCGCAATGGCGATGGCGCCGATCAGGTCCATCAGCGGCGAACTGATCGCCTGCGCGCGCACCGTGCTCAGATTGGCGTGGAACAGCCGTCGCGCGGCCTGACGGAACCGCCTCAGTTCCCAGAACTCCATGTTGAACGCTTTTACGATCGGGTTGCCGGTAATGGTTTCGTGCAGAATGTTCTGAATTTCGGCCAGCTTGTCTTGACCTTTCCGCGTGGTCTGGCGCACGCCGCGCCCAATGCGCCGCATGGAGCTGACCACGACCGGAACAAAAATCAGCAGCACCCACGCCAGCTTGCCGCCCAGCGCAATCACCACCGCCGTCATAAAGATCAGGGTGAAAACCTGCTGCAGAAAATCAGAAAGTACCGAGGCCATTGCATACTGCACGCGCTCGATGTCGTTGATGAGCGCCGAGAGCAGCGTGCCGGTGGCGTGCTTCTGGAAAAAGGAAACCGAGCGGCCCAGGATGGCTTCATAAAGATCGTCGCGCAGGTCGGTAATCATGCCGAACCCGGCGTAATTGGCTAGATAGGTCCCCGCATAGTCACAGATACCCTTTAGCAGCGTGGAGACGACGAAGAGGAATGCAATCACCGTCCAGTCATTATGAAAATGCGACGGAACCAGCCGGTCCAGGTTGATGTGCCGAGTAACCAGGTCGAGTGGCTTGTGGGTGCCGCCCGGGTGCAGCACGTTATCGAAGATCGGGGTAATCAGCAGGATGCGAAACGCATCGAACAATCCCACCCCGGCAGCCAGTAGAACGGCCGCCAGCGCCTGCCACCAGTACCGGACAGCATAATGCAGCAGGCGTCCCACTCGCCTCATCGTTTCCCCTCGGGTAACGCTGCAAATCGCCTATCCTGCCGGACCATCCTGCTATTTTACCGTTACGGCTGAGTCTCTTCCGCCTGGAAACGACAAACAGCGCAAAATGCAATACGTTCTCAGCCGATCATGCGTTGCGCCTATCGCGGGATATCGCGGTGCGCTGTCTTCGCCTGGAAGTTTTTGGCGGCCAGCCTCCGCCTGATCTCCTCGGCGATCATCACCGAGCGATGCTGGCCTCCGGTGCATCCGAAGGCTACCGTTAGATAGCTTTTTCCCTCGCGAATGTAATACGGCAACAGAAACAACAGCAGATCTGTCACGCGGTCGAGAAATTCATTCGTTTGTGGAAACTGATTCAGGTAGGCAATCACCTTCTTGTCGAGTCCGGTGAGCTTGCGGAACTCCGGAACGAAATGAGGATTCGGCAGAAAGCGCACGTCGAAAACGAGGTCCGCCTCAAGCGGAACCCCGTGCTTGTATCCAAAGCTGGTGGACGAAATCAGCAGGCTCTTGCCCGTTGAATCTCGCCGAAATTCGTTCTGGATGTAAGCCCGCAGCTCGTGAACATTGAAGCTCGTCGTATCAATACGAACATCGGCCATTTTGCGCACGGGGCCGAACAGTCGTTGCTCGGCCTGAATGGCCTTGCTCACCATCTCACCCTGGCCGAGCGGGTGCGGGCGGCGCGTCTCGGAGAATCGCCGTAGCAGCGCGGCGTTCGAGGCCTCCAGATAGACAAGTTTCACCGACAGCTTCCTGCGAAGCTCCTTCAGGATCGCGGGAAAGCGCTCCAGTCCACGGCCCTCGCGAGCGTCCACAACCAACACCGCCCGCGTAATCTCCACAGATTGCAAAACCAGCTCGGCAAAGCTCGGAAGCAATTCGATGGGCAGGTTGTCCACCGCGTAAAGCCCCATGTCCTCGAAGGCCTTCAGCGCGGAGAGCTTGCCTGAGCCTGACAGCCCGGTCAGAATCACAAGTTCGCGGCGGTGATCGGAATGAGGAGAAGCGGTCGCTTGAGCCAGCTTCTCAGCCGCACGCGCGCGTTGCTTCGTTCCGGAAGACTTGCTTCGATCGGTCATTCTGGGCCGTGCCATGCGCTCATCCTAGCAGGGTGTTGGCGAGAAAAGAGACCAGCATGGCATTACGGCGATCTGAGCCCTGAGTTATGGAACTTCAATCAGCTCCATCTTCCCGTCGCGCGTGCGGTGCAGCACCTTCACTCCACCCTCGTTGTCGCGGAAGACAAACACGTCGCGGTCGCGAAACTCCGCTTCCTTCACTGCCTCTTCCAGGGTCATGGGGCGCAGAGCAACCGAGTCGGTCGAGCGCGTAAGGTGCGGTTCACGCACCGGGTTCTTCGCCGGGAAACTGTGGACGGTAACCGGAATCACTTCCTTGCTGCGACGGTTGCCGTTCTTCCCCGCCGCCGGCTCTGCGCCCTCTTCCGCCGCCACACCTTTGGCCGGCTTACGCGCGCGCGCAAGCTGCGGCTCGGCCGTAATTTTTTCTTCTTTCGGTTGGCGTTTTTTCGTTTTGAGTTTTTTTCTCGTGCGAACGGCTTGCGTTTCAGCCTTCGTCAATGCGTCCCGCAGTGAGGTTTCCATATTCGGGCATTCGGCGATGCCGACAATCTCCGTCAGCCGCGTCTTGACGGTGACCTCCGCGGTCTGCCGGTACTTGGCTGCGCTCAAAACTACGTGCGCGCTCGTCACCTTGCCGAGAATCTTCGCGATTCGCTCAATGCCCGCTTCCGTCTGTGCGCGAAGCGCCCGCGTAATCGTGACCTGCCTGCCCGTGTACTCGATCTGCATCGTACTATCCCCCTTCAGACAGGAATGGTTTCTGCCAGGAACACAGATACTATACCGTCTTCGGTCTTTGGATGCGGCCGGCCCCTATTTTCGGATGCGGCGCTGATGGGTGCTCGGAATGCGCATATCTTCGCGGTACTTGGCCACGGTGCGCCGCGTGACTTCGATTCCTTGTCCTTGCAGCAGCGTCGCTAGTTGATCGTCGGTCAGCGGCTTGCTCGGTTCCTCTTCCTCGATCAGCTTCTTCACCTTGCGCTTCAGGAGCATCAGCGGGGTCCCTGACCCCTCCGGGCCGTTGACGCCCTCCGAGAAAAAGAAACGCAGCTCATAGACTCCCTGTGCCGTGTGCACATATTTATTGGAAACGGCGCGGCTGACCGTTGAAGGATGAACGCCGATCTCTTCGGCAACTTCCTTGATCATCATCGGATGGAGAGCATCAACGCCTTTTTCCAGAAAATCCCGCTGCCGCCGCACGATGGCCTCGCAAGTCCGCAGGATCGTGTTCTTTCGCTGCTCGATGTTCCGCATCAGTTGCAGCGCGGAGCGGTAGCGCTCCTTCACGTAGTCCTTCACTTCTTTTTCAGCGCCCGGCTGCGTCAGCATGCGGCGATATCCATGATTCAAACGCAGCGTCGGCAAGTCGTCCTCGTTCATGACGACGACATATTCCTCTCCTCGTTTTACGAAGGCCACATCCGGTTCGATCAATCTCGCGTCCGAACGGTTGTATCGCTGCCCCGGTCGCGGATCCAGCGTGCGGATGAAGTCAATCGCGTGCTGCGCCTCCTCCACCGTCTTGCCCAGAGTCTTCGCAAGCTCGTGCAGATCGCGCTTCTGCAGCAGCGCCAGGTGTTTGTCGATGATGCACGAAGCCATCTCGAAGATAGCCGTCTTCGCGCATGGCCCGGGAGCCACGTCAGCGGCGGCTATTTCCAGCGTTCCGTCTCCGTCCGAGGCCGTTCCGTTCTCCGGCGTGTCTTCAACCGTGATCTCGTTTTGAGCTTGTTGCCGGCGCGCAAAAATCAGGTCGAACTCTTTCCGTTGCGCATCCACCTGCACCAACAGACACTCGCGTAAGTCCCGAGTAGCAATGCCAACCGGGTCAAGCTGCTGCACCACTGCCAGCGCCGCATCCAGGAGCGCCTTCGCCCGTTGCAGCATCTCGGGAGAAACCTGCGACAGCTCGTGATGCCCATTCCCGGCTGAGGCTTCCTCGGAGGCCTCCGGTTCAAGCTGCTCGCGCAGGTAGCCCTCCAGCAACTCCTCGTCGCTGGCGTTCAGGTAGCCGTCTTCGTTCAGGTTGCCGATGATGTATTCGGCGGCTTCGCGGACCGCGGGCGTAAGGCTCAGCGAGCCGAGCTGCCAGAAGAGGTGATCGGTCAAGGTTCCCGGCTGTGACAGGAAGTTTTCGAGGGATGGTATTTCTGTCAGTTCGACGTTTCCCGGCGAACGGAACCCAGGATCGAGATAATCCTGAAAGTACGATCCGAAATCAATCTCGTCGAAAGGATCAGTCTTTTTTTCTTCCTCTCCGGCGGTTTCACGCGCCTCAGTTGCGCGGTCGTGCTCAATTTCCCTTCCGGCCACCTCGTCCAGCAGAGGAACGTTCTCGTCCACCTCTTCCAGGACCGGGTTCTCGGTAATTTCGGCGTCAATCATCTCCTTCAGCTCGAGCTTGTTCAACGCCAGCACACTGACCATCTGCATCAAGCCGGGGGTCAGTATCTGCCGTTGAGCGACTTTCAAGCTCAGTTTTGGTTGAAGAAGAGTCATTCCAGCCTTGTATTAACACAAAATAACGACTTAGTTAATGCTCAGTTTACATCCAGCCGGATTCCTGAGCCGCGGGGTTCCCGCCCCGTTATTACCTACGGAACGCCTCGAACGCGCTGTGTCGGAGCCAGGGCTTCTTACCGGCTCTAGTTCAGCGAGAAGCCTTCGCCCAGGTACAGCCGCCGTACTTCCGGATCGCTGGCCAGTTGTTCCGGCGTCCCCGCCGCGAAGATCCGGCCCTCGTTAATGATGTAGGCCCGGTCCGTGGCGGTGAGCGTCTCGCGAACATTATGATCCGTAATGAGCACGCCGATCCCGCTGGCTTTAAGCTCCGCGATAATCTCCTGCAGGTCCAGGACCGCAATGGGATCGATTCCCGAAAAGGGCTCGTCCAGCAAAATAAAAGATGGTTGAATACAAAGGCACCGGGCAATCTCTACCCGTCGCCGCTCTCCGCCCGAGAGTGCATACCCCCGCGTCCGTCGCACATTGCCCAGGTTGAGTTGCTCAATTAGCTTCTCAGTCCGGGCACGCCGCTCCTCCTGGGACATGCTCTGCACTTCAAGCACCGCCAGGATATTCTCCTCCACCGTCAGCTTGCGGAAAACCGAAGGCTCCTGCGGAAGATAGCTTATCCCGTACTGGCGCGCACGCAGATACATGGGAACGCGCGTAATGTCCTCGCCGTCCGCGACGATGCTGCCGGAATCCGGAGAGATAAGGCCCACGATCATGTAGAAGCTGGTTGTCTTACCGGCGCCGTTCGGTCCCAGCAGCCCCACCACTTCCCCACGGCTGACCTCGACGCTCACCCCGCGCACTACCTGTCGTCCCTTGTAGGACTTGCCGATCTGGTCGGTCGAAAGCTTCTGCATCGATCGCGTCTATCTCGGAGTGCGCGTCTCTGTGACGGCTCTTGACTGCCCTCCACTCACCACGACGCTATCATCCTGACTATCGAAAATCAATGTAGCTCCAGTAGTTGTGCCCTTTGTCGCATCTTCGATGCGCGGCGGGTTACCCGGCGCCCCGGTCAACACGTAGCGCCCATCCTTCGCTGTGTAAACGAGTTTCTCGCCAACGCCCTTTCGTCCTGGCTGCGTCAGCACGACATGGCCTGTCGCAACTATACGGTCCAGCTCCGACTGCCCGTGCATGCTCCGCCCTGCCGTCGCCTTCGCGCCTGGCTTCGGGGCCGGGGTAAGGAACACCTGCGCCTCATCTGCGTGAATTTCCCCGGCGGCATCCTGAGCCGTCACGTCGCCGCGAAAATCGCCTCGCCGGTCCGCGTCTGAATAAACGAGCGTCTGGCTGCGAACGCGAACCACGCCCGGCACCTGCTTTTTCCCCGTTGCCGATGTGAGGTTTGCCTCGACCACTGCGCCCGTGCTACCCGACCCGCCGTGCGCTTTCAAGGATGCGGGCTTTCGCGTCAGTTCCAATACCGGAGCCAGAATTGAATTGCTTCCCTGCCACATCCGCGCATCCGTTCGGTTCGCTCCGAAAAAAGTGCTGACGCCGTTCGCGTGCCGCACCAGCGCATGATCGGCCGTGATGTGTACCGGCCCCTCGCCGCCCAACGTCGGCCCGTTTGGCGCACCCGGTTTTTCCGTATACGTTGCCTTCACATCACCCAGCACACTCGCGTTGCCCGTGTCACGGTGGTAATCAATGCGAGCCGCCGCCATCTGCAGCGATTGCCCATTTTCCAGCCGCGGGTTCCCGGTGAGGTGCAGGACCTGATCAGCCGCGTGATACTCCGCATGTTGCGCCCATGCCGTAAGCGTCGGTGACGCCAGCGGTCCCGGTCCCTGCTTCGGACGCTGCGTCAGGACCACATGGCCGTCCTGGATGGCTGATGCAATCTCCATCCCTCGCGCCGTTTTTCCCTTTGCCGCGCCCTTCGCCGGCTCGAACGTAACCGCCAGCCGATCTCCCCTGCTGGTGTTGGTTGATCCGTCCCTCACCAGGTCGATAATTTCCGTATTACCGGAACCATTAAGCTGTCGGATCGCTCTGCCACCGGCGGTTAAATCGGCCAGTAGCTGGTCGCCCCGAATCGTTGTCGCCTGTTGCGGACCTTTTGAGGGAACCGTATGCAACACTACCGAAGCCTTGCCCGTTGCCAGCAGTCTTTGCGCCACCGCCCGCTTTCCCTTCGGTCCCGGGACAAAATCCACATCCAGAGTGGAAGCAGTAATCTGCCGTGAAGCCGTTCCCTTCGGATCGTTCGCCAGCTTGAACACCTGGTCCACAAAGCTCACGGCATTGCGAAACGTCGCGTGCTTCAGCATAGAGTGCGCGCCGAAGGTCAGCAGCGCCTCGTTTGCATTGCCGTGCATGCTCTCGTCCGGCGTGGTCGATACAAAGTTCACGCCGCCGGTCAGGTCCGTTTGGGTGGGCTGGCTCTTGCTATCCAATTGGGTCAGAGAATTGGTCGCCGTCATTACCGCGCCGTTCGCCGTAGTCGCGCGGACATGGCCCATGGCATTAATGCTCGACGCCGATCCATCGTTTCTGAAGCCCACGATCGCCGAATCAGCCGAACCCATCTCCGAGTGATACTCCGTGCGGGGGTTCAGCAGAAAGGCCTGCATCGAGCTGCGCACCACCTCCGCGTACGAGGCGTGCACAATCGCGGGTTTTGCGCCGGTACTCGTCAACTCCACCTGACTGTCGAGCACCAGGACGCCCGTCTTGCTGTTGTAGTGCGCTCCCATGGAGCTGCCGGAAGCCTGCGGAAATGAAAATTCCGTGTGCTGGTTCGTGTCCGCCTCGCCCGTTTTCTGGTTAAAGACCAGCCCGCTGGTTTTTACATGAATTGTGTTCTTCCCCGCATCCGCACCGCCGCCGCCGAATCCTTGCAGATCAATCGTCACCATTCCCTGCGCGCTCACCAACTGCTGCCTCGGATCGTAAGTAAAATCCGAACCGTAAATCTTGTCCACGCGGTTCGACCCCTGCGGCCCATACAGCGCAATGGCCACATCGTGCAGCGTGGCGTCGCCGCCTTTTTTGTACTGGATCAGCTTCGAGGCGTGAACGGTGTAGAGCGTGTGCCCTTTGCTCGATTGCGAATAGGTATAGCCGGTGGCCGTCTGCTGAATATTGACGCCCAATCTCGCCGGAAGGTCCAGCCCGAAGTGCCGGAGGCGGTAATGCGCATAGACGAAAAATCCGATCAGAACAGCCACCAGCAGGCCGCCCACCAGCAGGATTCCCCGGCGCAGCCTCGCAACCGTTATGCGCATAAAGTCATTTTCTCAGATGCGCTGTGCTCAATTGACGCTCTGTAGCCGCGCAATCAGCTTCTGCACCAGGCTCTCTCCCGACTCTGACCAGAGCAGCCGCGTCGAGATGCCTCCATGCTGCTGCACCGCGTTGGTGAAGTTCACCAGCATCTGCACATTTTGCTTGACGTACTCCGCGCCCTCCTGGTCCAGCTCCACGTCCTCCTGCAAAAAGGGTGTGTCCGGGCCAAAATCCACGCGGACATGCCCATTCTGCTCGTAAGCCCCTTCATCGAACTCCGGTCCATAGCCGGTCACCCGCACCACTGACGGCTCTTTCTTCCATATCGGATCGAGTCCGGCGCCGCCCTCCGCAGCCCATAGCTCCCACATCAGCTCAAACTCGTAGGCAAAGTCGTCGTGCAGCAGCTCAATCGCCGCCGGAATCGCTTCCCGCGGCTGCGATGCCTCGACGTCTGGCTCGTGCTCTTCGTCGTAAATACGCTGATACACGGGAGCCTCGTTCCACGAAATGGGATAGACCACCGCAGCCTTCACGCGCGACGATCCCGCCACCGTTCCGAACAGCTCCATCACCTTCTCAAGCGCAGCGGGCAGCGCGGTCAGCCGAAAGTTCGGGTACCACAGGCTTAGATAGAGTTGATCGGCCATCGTCCTATATTAGACGCTGCCGACAACGCGGCCGCACCTCCCAATCTGGCCCGAGCAGAATTCAGAGCAAAAACCCGTCTGCGCGTTCTATACTTGCCGGTTACACTGTTACACGCTGCACCAACCATCGATAACTCTCACCGCCTGTTGCCTCATAAGGATCGAATGATGCGAAAAGTCTCCTCGCTGCTGGCGCTTGTGCTGGCCGCTGCTGTTTCCATTCCCGCTCTCGCGGCGGACAAAGATAAAACCAAAGCCCCTGCCAAGCCCGCCGCCGAAACCACCCCGCCGTCTCCCACCGAATCCACAACTCAGGGCACGCTCAATGCCGGCAGCGAGCACATTGCCTACACCGCCATTGCCGGAACCATCACGGTAGGCGCAACCGCCGACCAGGACGCCCAGCTCGGCCCCGACGGCAAACCCACGCCCGGCTCGCCTGCCTCGCTCGTCAAGAACCCGAAGGACGAGCCGCCCACCGCCAGCATGTTCTACGTGGCCTACTTCAAGAAAGACGCCAACCCTGAAACCCGCCCCATCACTTTCCTTTACAACGGAGGTCCGGGCAGCTCGACCGTGTGGCTGCACATGGGCGCTTTCGGGCCGAAGCGCGTGGCAACTCCGGGAGACCAGCACTTGCCGGGCGCTCCTTACAAACTCGAGGACAATCCTTACAGCCTTCTTGACGTGAGCGACCTGGTATTCATCGACGCGCCAGGGACGGGCTTTGGTCAGTTCTACGGCAAAGACCCGCAGAAGGCCTTTTGGGGCGTCGATGAAGACGGTCACGCCTTCGCGCGATTCATTGCCCGGTTCCTGGGCAAGTACAACCGCTGGAATTCGCCCAAGTACCTGTTTGGCGAAAGCTACGGAACCACCCGCTCCGCTGTCCTCTCGAATATCCTCGAAAACGACAAGGACATTGACATCAACGGAGTGATGCTGCTGTCGCAAATCTTCAACTTCACATCCGACATTGACGGAGCGCGCGACAACCCCGGCATCGATCTGCCATTTGAGACTGGCCTGCCGACCTACGCGGCGACCGCGTGGTACCACCACAAGCTGCCCAATCAGCCGGCCGAGCTGCTGCCGTTTCTCAAGCAGGTCGAGGCCTTCGCCATGGGCGACTACACGCATGCGTTGCAGCAAGGCACCGACCTGTCGCAGGCCGACAAGCAGGCGATTGCGGAAAAGCTGCACGAGTATACCGGGCTTTCTGTGGCGTACCTGCTGAAGGCGAACCTGCGCGTAAGCGGACCGGACTTCAGCAAGAACCTGCAGGTGGACAACGACCTTACTACCGGCAGGCTCGACACGCGCTTCTCCGGGCCGACCCTCAATCCGCTGAGCGAAGGGGCGGAATACGATCCCCAGAGCTCGGCGATTTCGTCCGCGTACGTGTCGCTGTTCAACGACTATGTGCGGCGCGACCTGAAGTATGGGGACGGGATGACCTACAAGCCGGAAATCAACCCCAGCGTCTGGGACATGAAACACAATGGCAACCCTGTCAACCTGAACGTGAGCGCTGATCTGGCGACCGCCATGAAGACCAATCCCAAACTCAAAGTGATGGTGAACGGCGGCTACTTCGACCTGGCGACGCCCTTCTACGCGGCGCGGTATGAAGACAAGCACCTGCCCATCTCATCGACCCTCGCCAAGAACATCGAGTACGACTGGTACCAGTCCGGACACATGGTTTACGTCCTCGATTCGGCGCTCAAGCAACTCCACGCCAACGCCGCCGCCTTCATCCGCAGCACCGATGCCGGCAACGACTGAGGCGGTATTCCGAGATGCCAAAGGCCCGTGCAGAATGGTTGCGCGGGCCTTTGGTGTTTGAAGGTTTTCCCTGTTCAGAGTTGAATGGCAATTAAGGCCTGCAACCGGTGGGCCGGGAGACCATCTCAAGGGTAGGGACAGGGGAAGGTTGATTTTATGGCTTTGTTAATTCTGGCTTATCTGGGCGGCGTTCTGACCATCCTCAGTCCATGCATTCTGCCAGTGCTGCCCTTTGTCTTTGCCCGTGCGGATCGCCCCTTTCGCAAAAGCGGCCTTCCTCTTCTGCTGGGCATGGCCATCACCTTTGCGGGCGTGGCGACGATCGCCGCGGTCGGTGGAGGCTGGGTGGTGCGCGCCAATGAGTATGGTCGCATCGCCGCGCTCGTCCTGCTCGGGCTCTTCGGAGCCACGCTGCTTTCCTCCCGATTGGCCGAGTGGCTCAGCCGCCCGTTCGTTCGCATCGGGAACCGGCTTTCCCGCTCCTCCTCCAGCGGCTCCGGAGCCGGCCAGTCGTTCATTCTCGGCATCGCCACTGGATTGTTGTGGGCTCCCTGTGCGGGCCCCATCCTTGGCCTGGTCCTTACCGCGGCCGCTATCAACGGAGCCAGCGCGCACACCTCGGCGCTGCTGCTTGCCTACGCCATCGGCGCGGCGACTTCGCTGGCGGCGGCCCTGCTGGCCGGCGGACGGCTCTTTGCCCGCATGAAGCGCTCGCTGGGGGCCGAGCAGTGGATTCGCCGCGGCCTGGGCATCGCCGTGCTGGGGGGAGTCTGCGCCATCGCTCTGGGCGCGGATCGCGGCATCCTCACCCGGCTCTCGCTGACCAACACCGCCCCCATCGAACAGGCCTTGGTCAATCACCTGCATCCTCACTGGATGGGGACCGTCGAAGCGGCCTCGGACCCGCCCAACTTCACTCCTAAAATTCTGAAACGGCTCTCAGGCGCGACTGCCTGGATCAACTCCCCGCCCCTGACTCCGCATGACCTCGAAGGCAAGGTCGTGCTGGTCGATTTCTGGACCTACTCCTGCATCAACTGCCTGCGCACACTACCCTACGCCCGCGCCTGGTACGCAAAGTACAAGGATGACGGCTTTGTCGTGGTCGGCGTACACACGCCGGAGTTCCCCTTTGAAAAGCAGTTGTCCAACGTCCAGAGCGCCGTACACGACCTGAAGATCACCTACCCCGTCGCCCTCGATAGCGACTATAAGATCTGGAAAGCCTTCAACAACGAATACTGGCCGGCGGATTACCTCATCGACTCGACCGGCCGCATCCGCTCGCACCATTTCGGCGAGGGAGACTATCAGAAAACCGAGCAGGAGATTCAGAAACTGCTCAAAGAGCGCGGTGCCGCAGTGTCCTCCGGATATGCCCAGGTCGATGGCAAAGGCGTGGAAGCGGCTCCTGACATGGCGCAGGTCCAATCGCCGGAAACCTATATCGGCTATGATCGGGCGCAGAATTTTGTCGACGCTTTTGGACTGAGGCGCAATGAGGCCCATACCTATTCAATGCCGTCGCACCTGGAGCTAAACCAGTGGGCGCTGACTGGCAGCTGGACTGACCACGGCCAGGTAGCCATCCTGAACAAAACGCCAGGGCTCATTGTTTTCGCCTTCCACGCCAGGGACTTGAACCTTGTCCTGGGGCCCGGCACCGATGGCAGCCCGGTTCGCTTCCGCGTCGCTATCGACGGCAAGGCCCCCGGCGCCAACCACGGCGTGGACGTCAACGCGCAGGGCTATGGAGCGGTGACCGGCCAACGGCTTTACCAGTTGATTCGCCAGACCGACAAGATCAAGAACCGCGTATTTTCAATTGAATTTCTTGATCCCGGCGTTCAGGCCTATGCCTTCACGTTCGGATAGTGCGTAAAGCCGATCAAGCCCCTTGCCATGTCTTGGAGAATGGAATCTTGGAGAATGGAATCGGGGCCGGAGCACTTTCAACGCGCAGGCCTATCCTCGCGGCGCTTGCTCCCGCGGGCTCGACCAGCCTCCCAGCGGCGGTGGAAAACTTCCCGTCTCCGTTGGTCCCCAGGTCCCCGGCTGATAGATCAGCGGCCTGGGCGGATTCTTCAGCACCGGGTCCAGAATTCGCCACGACTCCTCGACGTAGTCTTCGCGGGCAAACCAGGTCTGGTTGCCCTTCATGGCGTCCTGCAGCAGCTCTTCGTAGGGAAGCAGGTTTTCCGACCCGCAGTCCTCGTCCACGGTCAGCTCGGTCATGCAGCCGAGCAGCCGCTCGCCGGGCTGCTTGACGGAGGCGCCGATCGCCGTCTCCGGGTAAGGGCTCAGCCGGAACCGCACATAGTTCTGCGGAGGCACCGCTTCTGAAAATACGGGCGGCGTCTGGCGGAACTTCGCCACGACCTCGGTGCCCGTCACCGGCAGCGATTTTCCGGTGCGGATATAAAACGGAACGTCGCGCCACCGCCACGAGTTGATCTGCAGCCGGATCATGGCGAAGGTCTCCACCCGCGAGTTGGCCTGAACGCCCGGCTCGTCATGGTAGCCCGCGAACTGGCCCAGGATCACGTCTGACAGCTCAATCGGCTGGGTGCTGCGCAGCACCTTCTCCCGCTCGTCGCGGATCGACTCTACGTCCGGGCACGGTGGCGGCTCCATGGCAATATTGCTGACGAGTTGCATCAGGTGGTTCTGGACTACGTCGCGCAGCGCGCCCACGGTGTCATAGAACGCGCCCCGGCCCTGAATCCCGAACTTCTCGGCCATCGTGATCTGCATGCTCTCGATGTACTGGCGGTTCCAGAGCGGCTCCAGGAAGGAATTGGCGAAGCGGAAAAAGATGAGGTTCTGCACCGCGTTCTTGCCCAGGTAATGGTCGATGCGGAAAATGTCTTGTTCCTTGAAGACCCGGTGAATGATCCGGTTGAGGGCGGAGGCGGATTCGAGGTCACGCCCAAACGGCTTCTCGACCACCAACCGCGCACCCTCGCTGTTGCCCGAAGTCTTCAGCTTCTCGATCACCTCGCCGAACAACGTAGGCGGGATCGCCAGGTAGTGCAGCGGATGCTTTGCGCCCCCCAGTTCCTTCCTGACCTGGGCAAAGGTGGAGGCGTCAGCGTAGTCGCCGTCCACGTAGCGCAGCCGCTCGAGCAGCTTTGGAAATCCTTCGGGGCCGATGCCTCCGTGTTTCTCCACACTGTCCCGAGCGCGCTCCCGAAACTGGTCGAGGGTCCAGCCCGACTTGGCCACGCCGATGACCGGCCCGTTCAGCAGATCGCGTTTGGCGAGCCGCTGGAGGGAAGGAAAAATCTGTTTGTAGGCAAGATCGCCGGTTGCGCCGAAGAAGACGAGTGCATCGGATTGAGGCTGATCCATAGGCATGATTGTAAGGGATGAGATGCAGCGTTCCGGCTCCGCGCAACACGAATCTAGTAGACTCGATTCAGCATGATGCGGCGCTTCTTTTCCCTTTTGGCTGTCTGTTTCGCGGTGATTTCCGGCGCTCTGGCCTACGGTCAGGGAACGCGGCTCTGGTCGCAATCGAAATTTGAGCAACTGGAGCGGGGCAAGCCTGACGGCGTTGCCATTACCAGCGATGGACGCCTCGTCGCCGGACCCTCCAGCACGCTGGTCGCGACCACCCCCTCCACCTGCGTATGGTCGGTAGCCGCGGACAAAGCAGGCAACGCGTATCTCGGCACTGGCAGCCCCGCCACCGTGCTCAAAGTTGCGCCAGACGGCAAGACAACGAAGCTCTTTTCATCCCGCGATCTCAGCGTTCAGGTCGTCCGCGTCGGGCCGGACGGAGATGTTTACGCCGCCACGCTGCCCTCGGGCAAAGTTTACCGGCTTGATCCAAACGCGACCAACCTGACGGCGGACAACGCCAAAGTCGTCTTTGACCCCGCAGCCACCGCTGAGAAACCAAAGTATGTCTGGGACATGGCCTTCGACCGGCAAGGCCGCCTCTACATCGCCACCGGAGGGCCGGCCGGTATCTATCGCGTCGCACCTGACACGTCCGGCGCGAAGCCCGAGCTGTTTTTCAAAAGCGATGAACAGCACATCCGCGCCATCGCCTTTGACGACGCCGGAGACTTGATTGCCGGCTCCGACGGAACCGGCCTCGTTTATCGCATTGACAAATCCGGCAAGGGATACGTCATCTTCGACTCCACCCGGCGCGAAATCACCTCCGTCGCCGTGGGCGCAAATGGAGCCATTTACGCGGCGGCGGTCGGTGAAAAGGGCCGCGAGACCCTGCCGCCACTGCCCGTCACCGGGAACGCCACCATTACCATCAAGATTGTGCAGCCCGGCTCGGTCGGAGCGCTCAGCAGCAACACCATCATCCCGGACGGCTCGGAGATCGACGAAATCGCTCCGGACGGCGCGCCCCGCAAGCTGTGGGCTGACCCGGGAGACATTGTTTACGCGCTGCGCTGGACGCCCCGGGGCCTGCTCGCCGCCACAGGCAATCGCGGACGCGTTTACCGCATCGCCGAAGACGGCTCCTACCGGGACATCGCCCACCTTGAGGCGTCACAGGTCACGGGTTTCGCCGAGTCGCCCCGCGGAATCTACCTGAGCACCGCCAACACCGGCAAGCTCTTTCTCCTGAGCCACGGTGATGCTCCCGAGGGGACCTATCTCAGTCGCGTGTTCGACGCCCGCGTCTTTTCCCAGTGGGGGCGCGCCGAAGTAGACACCGCCGCGGGCCCGGCATCCGCTTCCTCAAAGTTTGATCTCTACGCTCGCGTGGGCAATATTGAAAATCCGGAACGCGCCTGGAGCGGCTGGAAGAAAGTCACGCCGAATGTTGGCCCTATCGGCGTCGGCTCGGCGCGTTTTGTGCAGTGGAAAGCCGTCCTCCATCCCGGCGCCAACATCACTTCTATCGGTATCTATTACCTGCCTGTCAATGTCGCTCCGTCGGTCGATGAAATCGTCGTTGAGCCGGGTGCACGCGTCACCGTCAGCCCGGCACAGTCTGAGCAGTCGCACCCCGTTGCCATCAACTTCCCCGTCCAACGCAATCCCGCCATCATCAGCTTCGCGCAGCAGCCCGGCCAAGGCCCGCTCGTGGGTCTGCGCGATAAGTCTGAGATAACGGTGCGCTGGCTCGCTCACGACGATAACGGGGATACTCTCGCTTACTCAATCTACTATCGCGGCGAAGGCGAGCATAACTGGCAGTTGCTCAAAAAGAACATCCGGCAGACTTTCCTCAGCTTCAACGCCGAGCTGCTGCCTGACGGCCCTTATCGCCTCAAGGTTGTCGCCAGCGACGCGCCTTCGCACAATCCCGGCGAGGCGCTCACCGGCGAAAAGGTCAGCGGCCGCTTCGTCATTGACACAACGCCGCCCGTCGTCAGCGGCATGGCCGCGAAGCTTGTCGGAGGGAAAATCCACGTCGAGCTAACCGCCACCGACGTTACTACGCCCATCTCCCACGCCGAATACTCCGTAGACGCGGGTCCGTGGCAATACATCGAGCCGGTCGGGAAGATCTCCGACTCGCTGACGGAGAAGTTCGCTTTTGATGCGCCGCTCCCGGCCCGCACCGGCAACACCCCGTCTCAGGCAGACACCTCCGAGCATGTCATCACGGTACGAGTCTTCGACCGCCCGGGAAATTCAGTTGCGGCAAAGGCTGTGGTGCGTTAAGGAAGAGCATTTCGCTTAATTTTTATATGCGTTTTGAATTTTTCGTAGCCGCGCGATATCTCCGGGCCAAGCGCCGCCAGGCCGTGGTCGGCGCCATCACCACCATCTCCATCATTGGAGTCGCCGTCGGTGTCGCCTCGCTCATCATCGCGCTGGCCATTACCAGCGGCATGCGCCGCGATCTGCAGAACCGGCTGCTCAGCTCTACGGCGCATATCGAATTGATGCGCACCATGAACGACGGCATCAAGGACTGGCGTCCGCTGGTCGAGCGCCTGCGCCACCTGCCGCACGTTACCGCCGCCGCCCCGGGGCTCTACGAGCCGGTGCTGGTGGCGCGCGGCACGCTTTCCGGCGGAGCCATGCTCAAGGGCATCGTGCCCAGCGAAGAAAAAACTGTCAGCACGCTCTTCTCGAACGTCACTTCCGGCTCCGCCGCGCCGCTGTCCCAGCCCGTTCAGACCGGCACGGCCAATGCGGGGCCACTGCCGATTGTCATCGGGTACGAGTTGGCCAACACTCTCGACGCCAAAGTCGGCACCACCGTCATGGTCATCAGCCCGCAGGGCGAGCTCACGCCCTACGGGCTCGTTCCCAAATACCAGCCCTTCCGCATTGTCGGCATCTTCCACTCCGGCTTCTACGAATACGACTCCAGCTTCGGATTCATCCGTCTCAAGGACGCGCAGCATCTCTTCGGCGAACCTGATGTCATCTCGGTCATCTCCTTCAAGGTGGATGACCTGAACCACGCCGACCGCATCGCCCGCGCCATTGAAGCCGCCGCCGGTCCTGGTTTTCAGGCCACCAGTTGGATGCAGCAGAACCGCGAGCTTTTCCGCGCGCTCCGGCTGGAGCAGGTTGTCACCTTCATCGTCATCGGCCTGATCGTCTGCGTCGCCGCCCTCAACATTCTCATCGCGCTCACCATGATGGTCATGGAGAAGACCAAGGACATCGCCGTGCTCATGTCGATGGGCGTGCAGCCGGGACAGATTCGCCGCATCTTCCTGATGCAGGGCTTCCTCATCAGCGTGGTCGGGACCGCTCTCGGCCTGGTGCTCGGCTATGCCGTGTCGTGGGCCGGCGGACACTACCAGTTCATCCACCTGTCGGCGGAGGTCTACTCCATCGACTATCTTCCTTTCGCGCCCCGCGCTATCCACGGCGTCATTGTCGCGGCGGCATCGCTGGGAGTCTCCCTGCTCGCGACACTTTACCCCTCCCGCTCGGCCGCCCGCGTGCTCCCCGCCGAGGCGCTGCGCTATGAATAGGCTCAGCACCGCGGTCGCCCTCCTGCTCGTCTTCGCTCTGGGCGCACCTTCGTCCTCGGCGTATTCTGTGCTGACGCACGAGCAGATCATCGACCTTGCCTGGGGCGATGCGATCCGCCCGGTGCTGCTCGGCCACTATCCCAACGCCACTCCGGCCCAATTGAAGGAGGCGCACGCCTACGCTTACGGCGGATGCGTCATTCAGGACGAAGGTTACTATCCCTTCGGGCACGAGTTTTTCAGCGATCTCACGCACTATGTGCGCACCGGCGATTTCGTCTCCAGCCTCATCCGCGACTCGCGCAACATCGATGAGCTGGCCTTCGCCCTCGGCGCACTCTCGCATTACGTCGGCGACAGCATTGGACATCACGACGCCATTAACCCGTCAACCGCCATCGAATTCCCCAACCTCAAAGCGAAATACGGCCCCATCGTCACCTACGACGAAAGCCCTCACGCTCACGTCCGGACCGAGTTCGCCTTCGACATCGATCAGCTCAGCAAGAAGCGCATCGCTCCCTCCGCCTACCTGCGGCACGTGGGATTCAAGGTTCCGGTCCGGCTGCTCGGGCAGGCATTCTATGAAACCTACGGCCTGCATCTCCGCACCGGCCTGTTCCAGAGGGCTTCCATTCGAACCTATCGCTGGTCGGTTCGCAGTTTCCTACCGGATATCGCCTACGCCGAGGTGGTCCTTCACCGGAAGGATTTTCCCGCCGACACGCCCGGCCCGGAATTCGATCTCTATGTCAAAAGGCTGTCCAGGGCGGACTTCAACAATGGCTGGGAGCATTACCGCAAGAAGGCCGGGTTCCGGACCCACGCTATTGCCGTCATCATCTTCATTCTTCCCAAAATCGGGCAGCTCTCCGACCTCGCGATCCGCGGCCCAAAAGCTGCGACCGAAGCGAAATACATCGCAAGCGTCAATCGGACGGTGGCCCGTTATGAACTCCTGCTGGGCAGGCTGGCGAAGAACCCCTCCGAGCCGCCGCGCGAGGCCATGAAGATCGACGACCTTGATCTAGACACGGGAACGAGGGCCATTCCTGGCTCCTATGTGCTGATGGATGCGACCTACGCAAAGCTTCTGAACCAGATCGTCGCCGTCAGAACGCCGATCCCGGGCACCATCAAACGGGATATCGAAGCCTACTACTCGAATCCCGACGCTCCGATCAGCACGAAGAAGCATAAACAGGCATGGCGAAGGGTCCAGCAGCAGCTCACGGTGTTGGAATCGATGCCCACAGTCCCGAATCGGGACGTGGCCGCGGTCGCGGCACAGGGTCAATAGCTGGATTCGCCCCCGCGCGATCTCGCTTCCCTTTTGGGGTTTAACAGTGGTACAGGTAGGTATGGAGTCCTTCGCAAACATTTCGCTCGCGTCGCCGCAGCAGACCACCCCCGGCTTGAATCGTGCGGAGCGGCTGGAACATCCAATCCTCATTAAAGTCAATGACCTGCGAAAGGAATACACGACGGGGCTCGGCCGCCTGGTGCTGTTCGACGGCCTGAGCTTCAGCGTGGCTAGAGGCGAAATGCTGGCCATTGTCGGCGAGTCGGGCGCGGGTAAGAGCACGCTTTTGCACATTCTGGGGGCTCTTGATACCCCTTCCAGCGGTGACGTATACTGCGCCTCAATTCACTTGAGAAATCTATCCAGCAGAGAGGCCGCACGTTTTCGCAACCGCGAGGTTGGTTATGTCTGGCAGTTTCACTACCTGCTGCCGGAGTTTACGGCTGAGGAAAATGTCGCCATGCCACTGCTGGCCCGGGGCGAATCGAAAGCCGACGCGCTCAGGGAGGCCGCGGTTTGGCTGAATGAAGTGGAACTGGCCGACCGCGCCACACATCGCGCCGGCGAGCTTAGCGGCGGCGAACAGCAGCGCGTTTCGCTTGCCCGAGCGCTCATAACAGGGCCGAAAGTCCTGCTCGCCGATGAGCCTACCGGCGATCTCGACAGCCGCACTTCGGGCGTGGTTTTTGACTTGGTGGAACGACTTCACCGTACGCATCATCTAACGTCTGTGATCGTTACGCACAACGTGGCGCTGGCGCAGCGATGCAGCAGGACGTTGCGGCTGGAAAAAGGCCGCTTGCAGGAGGTTTCTCCGCTGGCGAGTTAAGCGGGGTTGCAGTCGATCAATTGTGGGATTGGTTACGGACGAGCGTAACCAACCTGAAGGCCGCTCCACTTCTAGCCCCTGATTTTCAGGCCGGAGCGACGATACGGACGAGGCGCTGAGTTTTTCTGGTCCTTGGCGGGAACAACCCGGCGGGACTGGCGACTCAGGCCTTTCAGAGGGACCTATGTTCGAACGCTATACGGAAAAAGCACGGCGCGTCATCTTTTTCGCCCGGTACGAAGCCAGCCAGTTTGGCTCGCCTTATATCGAGACTGAACACCTGCTGCTTGGCCTCCTGCGGGAGGACAAAGCGCTCACTAACCGCTTTCTTCGCTCGCACGCTTCTGTCGAATCCATTCGTAAACAGATAGAGGGGCACACCACCATCCGCGAGAAGGTCTCAACTTCGGTCGATCTTCCTCTCTCCAACGAATGCAAGCGTGTTCTGGCCTCCGCAGCCGAGGAAGCCGAGCGGCTGTCGCACAAACATATCGGCACCGAGCATCTGCTCCTGGGCCTGCTGCGGGAAGAAAAATGCTTCGCCGCGGAAATCCTCCACGAACGCGGACTTAAGCTCGCCGCCATCCGCGAGGAGCTGGCCCGCACCACTCAGGAAAAAGCTCCCGCGCAGCAGCGCAGCCGCGAGTCCAGTCTGCTGGCAGAGTTCTCCCGCGACCTGACTCAGGCCGCGCTCGACAACCAGCTCGACCCACTCGTTGGTCGCGACGCCGAGCTCGAGCGCGTTGTGCAGATCCTTTGCCGCCGCACCAAAAATAACCCGGTCCTTATCGGCGAGCCCGGAGTGGGCAAGACCTCGATCGTCGAAGGGCTGGCCCAGCGCATCGCCGATGGCGACGTACCCAGCTTCCTCGCCGAAAAGCGCGTCCTCGCGCTCGACTTGTCTCTCATCGTCGCGGGAACCAAGTATCGGGGCCAGTTCGAGGAGCGCCTCAAGACCATCATGAAAGAGTTGATGGAAAACCAGAACTCCATTGTCTTCATCGACGAGTTGCACACGCTTGTGGGTGCAGGTTCGGCGGAAGGCTCGCTTGACGCCGCCAACATCCTCAAGCCGGCTCTCTCGCGCGGCGAAGTGCAGTGCATCGGCGCAACCACGCCGGGCGAATACCGCAAGTCGATCGAGAAAGATCGCTCGCTCGAACGCCGCTTCCAAGCTGTGAAGGTGCCCCCTCCTACCGAGGAGGATGCGATCAAGATCATCATGGGGATCAAAGATCGCTATGAAAAGTTTCATGCGGTCAGCTACACCGACGAATCCATCAACTTCGCGGTTTCGCACTCCAGCCGCTATATCCCTGACCGTTTCCTGCCCGACAAGGCCATCGACCTCATTGACGAGGCCGGAGCTCGGGTGAAGCTGCGTCAGACCTCCCTGCCGGAAGAAATCACCGAGGTCCAGAAGCGGATCAAGTTCATCGTGCATCGCATGGAAAACGCCATCGCCAACCACGAGTTCGAGAAAGCCCGCTTCTATTCCGACGAGGAGCGCAAGGAGCGCGAAAACCTTCGCGGCCTGCGCGACAAGTACCACCTCGATGACTCAACGGCGGGGATTGTCGGGCGCGAAGACATTGAGGACGTGGTAAGCCGCTGGACCGGCGTGCCCGTCACCTCCATCAAAGAAGAAGAAACGCAGAAGCTGCTGCGCGTCGAAGAAGAGCTGCACAAACGCGTCATTTCGCAGGATAAGGCGATCTCTGCGCTGGCGCGGGCCATTCGCCGTTCGCGTGCTGGCCTCAAGTCGCCTAACCGGCCCATCGGCTCGTTTCTCTTCCTCGGCCCGACTGGCGTCGGCAAGACGGAAATGGCGCGCACGCTGGCCCAGTTCCTGTTCGGGTCGGAAAAATCGCTGATCCGCTTTGACATGTCGGAGTTCATGGAGAAGCATTCCGTCTCCAAGCTCATTGGCTCGCCTCCGGGCTATGTCGGGTACGAGGAAGGCGGTCAGTTGACCGAACGCGTCAAGCGCTCGCCTTACTCCGTTGTGTTGCTTGATGAAATCGAGAAGGCGCATCCGGATGTCTTCAATATCCTGCTGCAGGTCTTTGAAGATGGTCAGCTCACCGACGGCCTGGGCAACACGGTGGACTTCAAAAACACCATCGTCATCATGACTTCGAACATCGGGGCGCGACACCTGCAGCGCAAGCAGGGCCTCGGCTTCCAAAGCGATCGTGAAGATATGGTGCTCGAAAAGATCGAAGAACTGGTCAAGGGCGAAGTCAAGCGCACCTTCAATCCCGAGTTCCTCAACCGTATCGACGAGATCATTCTCTTCCAGTCGCTCACGGATGCGGACTTGATCCAGATCATCGAGCTGCTGCTCGCGCAGCTCAACGCTAATCTGGTGGCGAAGTCGATCACCATCTCCGTCACCCACGACGCCAAGAAGTGGATTCTCGACAAGACCATAGTTGATCGCAGCTACGGCGCACGCCCACTGCGTCGAGCGTTGCAGCGGTACGTTGAAGATCCGCTCTCGGAAGCGCTGATTGCGGGCGGCATTACCGAGCGTCCCGCGTTTCTTGAGGTTTACCTTGAGAATAATCAGCTCTTCTACCGCCCTGTCGCGCAGGAGGGAGCCGAACATTCTGAGGGAGTCTTGCTCTACAGTTAACTCAAATGAAAAAGGCCCCTGCCTGAAGCTTCAGGCGGGGGCCTTTTTTAACCAGCCGCGATTACATTGAAACAACTTTTTTCGCCGCGCCAAACGCGGATTGAGCTGTGCCCTTCGCGTCTTCCACCATTCCCTTGCCGCGCTTCATGCACCTCCCGGCTTGGTCACTGATCGTCCCCGCTGCGTCCTTGACATAGGCCCCCGCATCCTCGATCCCGCGGCGAAGCTGACGGCGCGTTTTCGCTCCAGACTGCGGGGCATAGATCAGAGCCAGCGTTGCGCCCGCGGCCGCCCCAATAAAAAACGCCATAAAAAATTTGCCTGCGCTCATGGAAACTCCTTGTCTTCATGGGATTCGGCGGACAGGGAAATTGGTTGCTGGAGCGGGGTGCGAGCCGCATTTCGGGCCTTTTATTTCGCTGCATCAAAATAAGTGCAGAGTGCGAGGGCACGCGTCAATGCTGCGCGGAAGCTCATCCCGCCCGTGAAATACACAGGCTTTTTCACAAATCTGTTGAAAAAAAGAGCGAAAAAGCTCTTGCGTTTGAGGGAAAGCTTGTGAGAGTCTGTTGCATTTCTTCTGTGACGACCGGAGAAAAACCACACGCCTTTCACCCTGAAACCTGTGCGATACAATTTGCTTGACCCTCGCGAAAAATTGTCAATGACCGGAATCAAAACGACTCAGGCCCCCAGTGTTGCCGGGAAAAAAGGTTTCTCGCTCATCAGTGATGAAAAATTCCGGCAGCTTTACGCCGCTCTCCTCCAGTGCAAAATGCTCGATGAACGCCTGCAGGCCGCGCCTGACCACAACACCCCCCATTACGAAGCGTGGATGGGACGCGAAGCGTCCGCCGCCGCGATCGTCTCCTGCCTGCGCCCCGGAGACTCCATCACGCCAACGCCGCGTGCTGTGCTTGCCAGCTATCTCCACAGCAACTCGCTCCCACCAGCATGTTCACCATCCACCCCGCAAGCGCAACTCGCAGCCGCAAACGACGATGCCCTTCGCCACAAACTCCGAAAGCGAGGCAATGTCACTGTAGTCTTTGCCTGCGCTGCCCAGCCAGCGTCCATCGGCAATTTCTTCGCCGCTGCAACCAAGCAATCTCTGCCGGTTCTTTACGTTCTCGAAGGCGGTACGCCGTCCGCTGAGTTATGCCAGGGGATCCCGGTCATTCACGTGGATGCCTCCGACGCCGTCGCCATCTACCGCGTGGCGTGTGAGTCCATCACTCGCGCTCGTGACGAAGTCGGCCCGACCATTCTCGAATGCACCCCCTGGCCCGGTGGCTCGCATTCAACCGATCCGCTGCTCAAACTCGAGCGATATCTCGCCGGAAGAAGGCTCTTCCGTCCGCAATGGAGGCTTCAGCTTGAACAGAAATACGCCGGTTCGATCGATAAAGCCGTAAGGTCCATTCTCAATTAGCCTCGAATGCGGTCAGAAGCATCAGCCGGTGTACACCCGCCAAAGAAATGCTGTAGCCTGAACGAGCAACCTCGAAACAACCACCATGCCAGCGCGCGCTTTGTCCGGCGTTGACATTGATCTTTCCATGAGGCATAAGTGAGAACTGTTCCCTCGGTCCTTTTGCTGATTGTGCTCGGCTCCGGCCTTCCAGCTGCCATCGCGCAATCCGGCACCGGCGCCCAATCTTTGCCGTCCAACTATCGCCCCGCATCTCCCATCATCTACAGCAATTCGCTCGGGTCCACCTATGTGCCGATGGATAGCTGGGTCTATCCCGCGCTCGACCGGCTCCATAGCCTCGGCTATCTTGACGCCGCCTACATGGGTATGCGCCCCTGGACTCGCAACAGCATCGTCCACATGCTTCAGGCCACAGCGGACAAGATCGACGCCAACCCCAACGATACCGAGGCCCGCGAAATCTATCTCTCGCTCTTAAGCGAGTTCCAGAATGGCACCCAGGGGCATTCGGGGCCTCACGCAGCCCATATTGAATTTGAAAGTGCCTACACCGTGCTGCGTGGCATCACCGACACTCCGCTGAACGACAGCTTCCACCTCGGGCAGACCATCGTCAACGACTACGGACGGCCCTATCAGGCTGGATTCAATGGCTACAGCGGCTTCAGCGCGGGTGCCGATGCCGGCCGACTGTCCTTCTACTTCCGCGGCGAGTATCAGCACGCGCCCGGCGCGGACGGTTACTCGCTGCCGATGGCCACCTATCTCTCCGAGAATATCGATTACATTCCGTTCGCCACCAACCCCGATCAGGCGACCATTCCGCTCGGGCCTATCCCGGCCGCCAACCACTTCCGCATCCTCGAGGCCAGCATCTCGTATCACCTGCTCGGCCACGAAATTTCCTTTGGGAAAAACGATCAGTGGCTCAGCCCCGCGCTTGGCGGCTCCATGTCCTGGAGCACCAACGCCGAGGCTCCCTATGCCTTCGAGATCAACCGCGTCGAGCCACTGCGGGTCCCGCTCCTCTCGCGCGCCACTGGCCCCTTCCGCTACGAGTTTTTTGTCGGCAGCCTGAAGGGACACACGTTTCCCAACGCGCCCTGGGTCCACATGGAAAAGATCAGCTTCAAGCCCACACGCGATCTAGAATTCGGGTTTGAGCGCACCGCCATCTGGGGCGGCAAAGGACACGGCTGCCTCGTCGCCGGCGTCATTGTCCCCTGCGATCAGCCCATCACCCTCCATACCTTCCTCAAAAGCTTCTTCAGTTTTCAAAACGTGCCTTTGGCCGAGAAGTATTCACGCGACGATCCCGGAGCCCGCTTCGGCAGCTTCGACTTTGACTACCGCTTGCCCTTTCTCAGCAAATGGGTCACGCTTTACAGCGATTCTATTGTGCACGATGACGTCAGCCCCGTCAGCGCGCCGCAGCGCGCCGGCGTGCGTCCCGGCATGTATCTCTCGCGCTTCCCGGGTCTTGAGCATCTCGACCTGCGCGTTGAAGGAGTCTCCACCGACCCGGCCGTCAACGCCAACGCCAATGGTAATTTTCTCTATTACGAAGCCGTGCAGAAGCAGGGTCCGACCAACAAGGGCCATCTCTTCGCCGATGCTATCGGACGCGATGCCAAAGGCGGGCAGGCATGGCTCACCTACCACATCTCACCGCGCGAGGACGCGCAGTTCTCTTACCGCGACGTGAAGGTCGATCAGAAGTTCATCCCCTCCGGCACCACGCAGAACGATTATCAATTTGCCGTTAGAAAGCGGTTTATGAACAATTTTGAGGCGCGCGGATGGGTGCAATATGAGCGATGGGTGGCGCCCTTCTACAAGCCCGGAGTTCAGCACGACACCACCATACAGGCACAGATCACGTGGTTCCCGAAGCTTCAGAAGTAATCTCGAATGAAGCGCAGCTCGAAGCCCTCATCGCAGGATGAGGGCTTCTCGTTTTCGGCGATGCTGAGCCGCTATTTCAACCTGACCCGCAGGTCCCCACCCGACATTTGCGCTGGCTGATCGAGGCCGAGCAGACCGAGCATTGTCGGAGAAATGTCCCGCAGCGAGCCATCAGGCCGGAGACGGAAATTCTTCGCGTCCTCATTCACAAAAATAAACGGAACAGGATTCGTCGTGTGCGCCGTGTGCGGCCCGCCGCTCACCGGATCAACCATCATCTCCGCGTTGCCGTGGTCCGCCGTCACCAGCATCGATCCGCCGTGCTGGCGAATCGCCTGATAGATGCGCCCCAGGCACGCGTCCACCGTCTCCACGCCCTTGATGGTTGGCGCAAGCTGGCCGGAGTGACCCACCATGTCGGCGTTTGCGAAGTTCACCACCAGCACATCGAAGGTCGCGTCCTCGACAGCCTTCACCACCGTATCGGCGATGCCGCCGGCGGACATTTCCGGAGCGAGATCATACGTCGCCACCTTCTGCGAAGGAACCAGCAGCCGGTCTTCGCCCGCAAACGGCTTCTCAATTCCGCCATTGAAGAAATAGGTAACGTGCGCGTATTTTTCCGTCTCCGCCACGCGCAGGTTTCGGAGGTTCGCCTGCGCCATCTGGTTCGCCAGCAAATTTTCCATCGATTCCGGCAACAGAACCATGGGCAGCGTAAACAGCTTGTCGTACTGCGTCATGCAAACGTAGTGCAGGTCCTTCGGAACTTCGTTGCGAGGAATCACGCGGTCCAGGTCCTCGGCCCCCGGCAGATCGCGGCCCGCTTCTTTCGTCAGCCCGCTGTTGCGCGCGAGCGCGCGCGTAATCTGTCGCGCGCGGTCGGCACGATAGTTGAACATGATGCAGACATCGCCGTCGCGAATCACTCCGTTTGGACGCCCCTGCGCATCTGTAACCACAAACGGCACAACAAACTCGTCCGTCACACCGTTGTTGTACGACTCCTTCACCCGCGCGACAGGATCGGCGTACACCCCACCCTCAACCTGGCCCGTCACCATCGCGTCAAACGCCAGCTTCTCGCGCTCCCAGCGCCGGTCGCGATCCATCGCGTAGTAGCGCCCGGAGACGGAAGCAATCTTCCCCACGCCGTACTCGCGCATCTTCTGTTCAAGCGCCGCCAGATAGCCCGCTCCCGACGTGGGCATCGTGTCGCGCCCGTCCATGAATGCGTGGACAAACACCCGCTCCAGCCCCTGCTGCTTTGCGGCCTTCAGCAGCGCGTAAAGATGGTTTTGCTGCGAGTGGACGCCGCCGTCCGAAAGCAAGCCGAACAGATGAAGCTGCCGCCCGCCCTCGCCCGCGCGCTTCAGCGCATCCACAATCGTCGGATGTGAGAAAAATTCTCCGCTCGCGATCAGCGCGTCAATGCGCGTAATGTCCATGCGGACCACACGGCCCGCGCCGATGTTCAGGTGCCCCACTTCGCTGTTGCCCATTTGCCCATCGGGCAGGCCGACAAAGTGGTCCGAAGCATGCAGCAGAGTGTTGGGAAACTCCGCCAGCAACTTGTCGTAAACAGGTTTGCGCGCCAGCGCGATGGCGTTGTTTTCAATTTGTGGACGATAACCCCATCCATCGAGGATGGTCAGAACGATAGGCTTGTTGCGAACTGGCACCTGGTCTCCTGTGTTGATTTAGTTTGGTTCTGTGATTTTTGGCGTGTCGGACTGCTGTTCACGATACTTCGCAGCAGCGGCCTTAATTTCATCTATATGCTGCCCAATCACCTCTTGAACAATCCGCATTCCCTCTTTGGCACCACTCGCCTGCATTTCTGCTGTGACCTGCGGCAAAACCCCAACCAACCGTTTGCCAGCTGGAGTCTTGTAAAAAGCAATTGCCTGCGCTGCGTCTTCCGTTGAAACGTGCTTTTGATACGCCTCAACGGCCATGGGTTCAAAATCAATGCTCTCCATCCTGGCCTCCAGATCGTCGATTACATCTTTCGGCACATAGGGCGGAAACGTCTTGCGCAAATTGGCCATCATGCCGCGCATGATCTGTACGGAAAGTTGGTTGGCTCCCGTCAGCCTGAGGAGCTCATGGACCTGTGCCGGAGTAATCGGATGTGCGGGTGGCTGGTCTATGGTTGAGGTTACACTCTGGCCGATAGCCAAAGTTGAAAGGAGCAGCGTGGTTGCGAGAAGCGATACGACGCGCATAGGAGCGCCTCCTTGAAAACCGAGAAACCGAGCATGGAGCGCGTGGTGATTTCCGTGTGCTCCTGATACGTGCCTCCGCTACTCGCCGCAGTTCACCGAATCCAGCCCCAGGAATTCGGCGGCCTGGCCCAGCTCTTCTTCAATGCGCAGCAGTTGGTTGTACTTGGCAATGCGGTCGGTGCGCGACGCCGACCCGGTCTTGATCTGTCCGGCGTTGGTCGCCACGGCAAGGTCCGCAATGAACGGATCTTCCGTCTCGCCGCTGCGATGCGAAATAATCGATGTATAGCCGAAGCGCCGCGCCAGCTCAATCGCCTCCAGCGTCTCGCTGACCGTGCCGATCTGGTTCAGCTTGATCAGAATCGAGTTGCCGATTCCCTCCTCGATGGCGCGCTGAAGCCGTTCCGTGTTGGTCACGAAGATGTCATCGCCCACAAGCTGCACCTGCTCGCCAAGCAACTCCGTCAAGTATTTCCAGCCCTGCCAGTCGTCCTCCGCAAGCCCGTCCTCAAGGGACACAATGGGATACTGCCGCACCCAATCCTGCCAGTAGTGGGACAGCTCCTCGCTCGTCTTCTCGCTCTTGTCCGACTTCTTAAAAACGTACTTGCCCGTCTCTGCGTTGTAGAATTCGCTCGCCGCCGGGTCCAGCGCAATCGCAATCTCATCGCCCGCCTTGTAACCGGCAAGCTCGATCGCTTCCAGAATCACTTCGATCGCTTCCACATTCGACTTCAGCGACGGAGCAAACCCGCCCTCATCACCAACCGCCGTGTTGTAGCCGCGCTTTTTCAACACGCCCTTCAGCGTGTGAAACACTTCCACGCCCCAGCGCAGGGCGTCAGAAAAATGCTCCGCGCCCACCGGCATCACCATGAATTCCTGAAAATCCACGTTGTTGTCCGCATGCGCACCGCCATTCAGGATGTTCATCATCGGCGTAGGCAGCAACGATGCATTCACGCCCCCCAGATAGCGGTACAGCGGCAGCTCCACCGCTTTGGCCGAAGCCCGCGCTGCCGCCATCGACACGGCAAGAATCGCATTCGCGCCCAGGCGACCCTTGTTCGGCGTCCCGTCCAGGGAGACCATGGTTGCGTCCAGCAGCCGCTGATTTCCGGCATCCATGCCCGTCAGCTCCGGAGCCAGCACGCTCTCAATGTTCTCGACAGCGTTCAGCACGCCCTTGCCCATGTAATGCGACTTGTCGCCGTCGCGCAGCTCCACGGCCTCATGCTCGCCCGTGGATGCGCCGCTGGGAACCGCCGCGCGGCCGGTAACGCCGCCCTTAAGCACTACGTCGGCTTCTACGGTCGGGTTTCCGCGCGAGTCAAGTATTTCGCGCGCATGGATAGCAGCAATTTCTGTCATGTAACTCCTTGCAATCTTGTTGTGAGCGGCCTTGAAGTTTCGCGCCGGCGCCCGACGAAAATCCTTTCATCGGCACTCCCGCTGAGTGTGCCCATGAAGCTCACCATGTTGGTAAATCCGTTTGCCTTCCGCTGTTTCTCGTATCGGTCCTTGCCGATTTTAACAAAGAACAGCGGGCGACTTTACGCTGCCCAAATAGCCCGGCCGCATTATCGCTGCGGTCGGGCTGCTTTCCAGCCGTAACCGCTGTGGTTCCAGCAACGTCACTCTTGTGCCGCTGACAACGTCTAAGCATTAGGCTTTGCAATATCATGAAGAGGAACTCTCATGGCCGCAGCATCGACCTCAGGCAGTTCTAATGGAGCCGGTATGAAATTGAATGGCATTCGATGGTCCCTGGCATGTCTCGGCGTCGCGATCCTCGCCGCTCCGGCTGCCTTTGCCCAACAGCAGTCCGCGACCTCTGACCAATATCAAGGTGTTTCGCAGCCTCCACCCGACGACACTATCGTCACAACGCCGGACACGCCGCCCCCTGCAGTTCATGCGACCACACCAAAGCCTTCTCCGGATATCTCCGTGGCGCCGCCTCCGCCGTCATCCGCGGATCGCAGCGATGTTCCCGTGATTACAACTGGTCCGTCGAACGACAATTCTCGCTGGAACAATACCGACTTCGGAATCGTCACCGTGCCGGTCCCGCAAGGCGAGGACGACCCGCAGAACCCTCCCGACACGGCCGTGCTCCGCGTTCGCGACAATTCCTATGGCGGCATGGTGAGCCACGCCACAGGTTCCCCGAACGAGCTGCCCCAAGGAACGATCATTCGCGTCCGCATCAATCGCGAGCTTTCGACCACCAGCACCGTGGTCGAGTCGCCGTTTGAAGGCCGCGTGATGTACAACGTGATCAATAACGGCAGCGTGATTATTCCCGCCGGATCCACTCTGCGCGGACGCGTAACGCAGGTGAGCCAGGGCCACCGCATTGGTCCTGCGGCCACGCTTCGCCTGCTCCCGCAGGTCGTCATTCTGCCCGATGGAACGGCCTATCATCTGGATGCGGAAGTCATTGAATCCGACGCCGCCGGAACCCGGACGGGAAGCGAAGGCGGAATCAAGCCCAGCACCCACCTGCTGAAGAAAACCGCCGAGTACGGGATCGGCGCGGGGACGGGCGCCATGGTCGGCGCTGAAATTGCCGGCCCTCCAGGAGCGCTGCTCGGGTCCGTCGCCGGCGCGGGCCTGATCACCACACACCTTCTCGTACAGCCACCCCAGGATGTAGTCATCCCGGCAGAGTCTGAGATCGTTTTCAGCCTCACCCAGCCGCTGGACCTCATCCCCACCCGCAACTAAAATTCCCGCGACACATGCAAAAGAGGAGCTCCAACTGGTGCTCCTCTTTTTTATTTCCGCATCTAACAGCTAAACAAGCGCGGCCTTGCAAGCCCGGCCAGCGGAGGAGCCTACCATGCCTGCGGTAAAACCCATTCCCGACGGATACCACTCCGTCCAGCCCTATCTGATCGTGAACAACGGCGCAGCGGCCATCGACTTCTACAAAAAGGCCTTCGGCGCAAAGGAGCGCCTGCGCATGGAAAAAGACGGCCGCATCGGCCACGCCGAAATCGAGATCGGCGATTCCTGCGTTATGCTCGCCGACGAACACCAGCAGATCGATGCCTACTGTCCCCAGCACTACGGCGGGTCGCCTGTCAGTCTCGTGCTTTATGTTCCTGACTGCGACGCGGTCTATAACCAGGCTCTGGCCGCCGGAGCCAAAAGCGAGCGCAAGCCCGAAGACCAGTTCTACGGCGACCGCATGTCGAGCGTCCTCGACCCCTTCGGATACAAGTGGCATATCTCCACCCATATCAAGGACGTCTCAAAGGAGGAGATGGAGCAGCACGCCTGAACGCGTCAAGCTCTGTGCCTGCATCTAATCTGGATGCGTTCAGGAGACGCAAGCTATGAGCGAAACTAAAAAGTGCGCCCATCCATCCTGCGGCTGCCAGGTTCCAGACGGGAAGAAGTACTGCGGCGACAGGTGTGAATCGTCGAAGAAAGCGACTGAGATCACCTGCCAGTGTGGCCATCCCGCCTGCAGCGGCTCGGGACTTAAGGCATAGAAAAACCCGCGCGGCCTGCCACAGGGCCGCGCGGGTTTCGTGTGTCTATTGTGCGTGGGTCCGGCTCGTTCCCTGCACCGGCATTAAAAGC
>JBAPRH010000016.1:0-19001 GCA_049280995.1 Acidobacteriaceae bacterium | reverse complement strand
AACTGGTTCCAAACTCTGCTCGAAGCAAAGCACATCATCGAGCGGTGGCGATATGAATACAATGAGAGTCGTCCTCACAGGGCCCTGGCCGACAGGACACCCGCTGAGTTCGCCAGCCAGATCGCGGCTAACCACGATCTGGCTGAAACAAAAACAGGCCGAGAACTAACTCTGTAACTGGTATGGAAAAACCAGGCCCTTCATTTGTCCAGTTTCTCTCTTATCCACTGGTACAAATTTTGCCGGGCACTCCACACGGCGAGAAGGTCGACAGGATCGGCCGCTCCTTACGCATGATGGAGGCCCGGGAGCAGAATTGCCGTAGCGAGGCCGCGCGGCTACGGGACCGAGCTCGGGCCGCAGTCGGCAGGGTGTAGCGCACCAAGAATTGCACCGAGTGTAGTTGATCCGTTTGCAGGAGGTGGAGCAATTCCATTCGAAGGCATGCGGCTTTTTTCAGGCCGTTACCAGCAGCACTGCAACGGCGTCCCACTCGATCTCCGGACGCGAAATCACCGTCAAAACGCGATTTGCCTGTAGATATTCAAACAGCTCGCCCGCACACCAGGCGGCATTAGCTGAGAATTCAAACGGCGAGAGCGGGGATTCTGAAGCGACCATCATTTCGCTTGCCAAGCGTCATTCGTCAAGCGTCGCGCATTGAAGGTTCTAACGGGCGCTACCGACGGATGGAAAGAGTTGTTGCCAATTCGACCTTAGATCCGATTTCCGTACGGCAGAAATGAATATTGGCACAGAAATACCGTCAGGGGACAGCAAAGGTATGAAGGATTGCCGGGAATTCCACTGTCAAAGGATAGAGTAAGTGTATGGTCCGGCATTTTTCTGCAAGGGAAAGGTGAAGTATCGCTCTCAGCACTGCCACACTGGGAGAGCACGACTTCGCCGGTCTGAGCACCAGGTACCCCGCAGAGCCTCAGACCCTCAACACCATTTCACTCCGTATCGCTTCACGGCGGGCGACGGCCACTCAAGGAGCTTTTCCTTGAAAGAGGAGCCGTCGCGCAAACCACTAAAACGAACGTTTGTCTAAATACAAAGATTTACACTGCATCCTTGACAATGTCCGTTTTTGCACGTTTTAATGCTTTCACTGTCAACGGCAAAAGATGCACGGCATCTTTAGAAAAACGATTGTTCGATTACCGTACGCTCTCGTCCGTAAGGGCTCCGAATGCCTGGGGCGCCGGAGCTTCAGTTTTGTGGAGGAACAGAATGACGATGCGAGGAATTGCGTTGACGCTCTTGTGCGCGGTGCTTGGAATAGCGGGATGCAGCAGCGGCGGCAACGGTTCTGGCGGGTCCACCGGGACGCCGCCCCCCACGCTGCCCACTGCGGCGACGCCGACGTTTTCGCCGGCGTCCGGATCGTTCACCACGGTGCAGACCGTGACAATTGCTGATACGATGCCTGGCGCCACCATCTACTACACGACCGACGGGACCGCTCCGACCACATCGTCGAGCCAATATTCGACGCCCATCTCGGCCGCGTCCACCTTGACCATCACCGCCATGGCCGCAGCTTCCGGCTACCAGAACAGCGCGACCGCCGCGGCCACCTATAGCATTAGGCTGCCCGCCGCGGCCACGCCGGTGTTCTCGCCCGCACCGGGTGCGTACACCGCGTCGCAAAGCGTGGCGATCGTCGACGCCACCGCCGGAGCCGCGATCTACTACACCACCGACGGCACTACGCCGACGGCCTCATCGACGAAATACACCGCGCCCATCGCCGTCTCTTTCACGACGACGATAGAAGCGGTGGCCGCGGCGTCCGGTCTCGCGGACAGCGCCGTGGGCTCGGGATCGTATTCATTTCCCGGCTCAGCCTCGGCGGTCTCCGTAGTCCTGACGACGAATGACGAAAAGAACCTGCTTGCGCCCCAGCCCAACGTTAACTTCAACACAAATGCAGCGGACGCGGGAACAAACACGATTGTGGTGGACTCCGCGCAGAAATATCAAACGATGGACGGTTTCGGCGCGGCGTTTACGGATTCCGCAGCATATCTTCTCGAAAAGGTCGCGCAGCCGTCTCAATTGCCGGACGCTCTGAGCGACCTGTTCACGCGCAACGGAGACGGCATCGGATTGAGCTTCATGCGCAATCCCATGGGCGCGTCCGACCTTGCGTTGTTGGTCTACTCCTTTGACGACCAGCCCACCGGATCGACCGATCCGACGCTGAACGACTTCTCCATTGCGCCCGACCAGTCCTACATCATTCCGCTGATTCTGGCCGCTAAGAAGCTGAATCCGCGGATGAAGATCATGGCCAACCCCTGGAGTCCGCCTGGATGGATGAAAAACACGGACACCATGATGGGCGGCAGCCTGCTCCCGGCTGACTATACGGCCTTCGCCGCTTACTTCGTCAAATACATCCAGGCGTATCAGGCGGCAGGCATTCCCATCGATTACATCTCGCTTCAGAACGAACCGCTCAACAACACCGCCGCCTATCCCAGCATGGATATGGACGCGCAAACCGAGCTGACGATGCTGCGTGACGATGTGCTGCCGGCGCTCAAGGCTGCCGGGCTGTCCACGCAGGTGCTGGTCTATGACCACAACTGGGACACGCCGTCGTATCCCGATACGGTGCTGAGCGACCCAACCATTCTGGCTTCAAGCCAGGTGGCGGGGACGGCCTGGCACGGCTACGCGGGAACGCCCGGCGCGCAACAGACAGTGCAGAACGAATTTCCCACCAAAGGCACGTGGATGACGGAACACTCCGGTGGAACGTGGGTCTCTGACCAGTTCACCTCTGACATGCTGGAGATTACCCAGGTGCTGCGCAATTCGGCGAAGGCCTACGTCAAGTGGAGCCTTGCGCTCAACGAAAAACTGGGCCCGGACCTTACGCAGAACGATCCGCCGCTCGGAGGCTGCAACACCTGCACGCCGATCGTGACCGTCAACAGCACTACCGGCGACATCACGAAGGACATTGAGTATTACACCCTCGGCCAGTACAGCAAGTACGTGCTGCCGGGCGCCGTCCGCATTTATTCGAGCAACACGCCGGCCATTGCCACCGTGGCGTTTCTGAATCCCGACGGCTCGACCGCGCTGATTGCCTACAACAACACAACCACCGCTCAGGCGTTCAGCGTCCAGTGGGGGAATTTGTCGTTCTCCTATACGCTGCCGGCCACGGCGGCGGCCACCTTCACCTGGGCCGGCACGCAGAACGGAACGGCGCCTGCCGCGGCCACGGCGCGGATTCAAGGCTCAAGCTACAGCAGCGAAAGCGGCCTTGAGACCGAGGGCACGTCGGATACGTCGGGCGATTATGACCTTGGCTACATTACAGCCGGAGCCTACGCCCTTTACACGAACGTGGACTTCGGCCAGGCGGGGTCGGTCAGCACCGTGAATGTGCGGACGGCGAGCGCGGGCAACGGTGGCACCGCCACGTTCTATCTGGATAGCATGACGGCCACTCCGATTGCCACAGTTACATTACCCATAACCGGCGGTTGGCAGACGTGGCAGACCGTCTCCGCGCCGGTGTCGAGCATCTCCGGCGTCCATGACCTGTATGTAGTCTTCAGCGGCGGAGGGTCGGCAGATAGCATCTCCAACCTGAACTGGCTTCAGTTCCAATAGTTGCGAGTGCGGGGATATGCCGTGTGGAACATTCCCGCACCTTGTTTTAACTCCACTCCACGGTGACGACGGAGTCGCCGGGCAGATCCACGGCGAGCGCCTGGCCCATGAACCTGCAGTGGATGGAGCGCTCGTTGCCGGGGTTGGTCAGCACCAGTACATAGCCGCGGTCGGGATTGGCGACGGCCACGTGCTCCACGCCCGGCGTTTCACCCCATGAGCCGAGCACACGTGCGCCCCGGCGGATGAGCTTCGAGTAATGGGCAAAGGCCCAATACTGGCCGCTGCGGGTCAATTTGCCGGTGTGCGCGTCGACGGTGACGACGCCTCCGCAACTGAAGGGGCCAATGTTGGGTTGGCCTTCTTCGTTCAGCAGAAGGTTCCAGCTGACGATGCACCGGGCCCAGTTGCGCAGGACTCCGGTGAACGTGGAGGACCATTTGGCCCAGTCGACGGCGTATTCGGGGTCGGTGAGGTCTGGGCCGCCCTCGGTCCAGTAGGCGTGCCTGGTGGGGAAGGCGTCATGGACGCGGGTCATGGCCTCGGGCGATCCGAAGTAGCCGTGCCAGGCCACGCCGTCGGCATATTCAAAGACTCCGGGGTCGCTCAGCTCGTCGATGGCGCGGCCCCAGAGGTTGTAGTTGTGGTCGAGGAGCCATATCTTCGTATCCGGAGCGGCCTTACGGAGCGCCGGTCCGAGGAAGCGCTTGACGAAGCTGATTTCGTATTCCTGTCCCCCAGAGCGCGGCAGGCATCCGCCCGTTCTGGTCAGTATCCACCTCGTTCTGGCTGGTGACGCCGCGGACGGGTACGCCTTCCGCACGGTAGCCTTCGATGAACTTCACGAAATATTCGGCGTAGGGGCCGAAATATTCCTTGCGCATGGAGCCGCCCAGGATGGAGTCGCCAGTCTTCATCCAGGCAGGCGGGCTCCAGGGCGTCGAGAAGTAGAACATCTCAGGGTTCATCCGCAGCGCCTCGCGCAAAGTGGGCAGGATATAGGCGCGGTCGTGCTCAATGCTGAAGCGCTTCAGGTCCGGATCGGGCGTGGGCGAATCGTCGAAGGTGTAAGCCGAGCGGGAGTAGTCGCTGGCTCCGATGCAGGTGCGGCCCATGGAAAGGCCGAGGCCGGACGGGGAGAAGAACTCGTTCATCAGGCTTGCGCGCGCTTGCGGCTCCATGCGGCTGAATAGCCAGCAGGAGGCGTCGGTGAAGGCTCCGCCAAAGCCGAGAACGCTCTGGAAGCGCTGCGCCGGGTCAATGACGACGGTTCCGGCGCCGGCAGACGCCGAGGTGGTTTGCCACTGCTGAACGGGGAGGGGTTGAAAGCGGCGGCCGGGGGCTGTGACCCATGCGCGCAGGGGCGCCGCCGCGGTTTCAGCCAGGCTGCGGAGGGGAAGTGCGTTCGCGCAGGCCAGCCACGAAGCCGCGGCAGCGGAGTTTTGCAGAAAGGTGCGTCGGGTCAGGGCCATCAGGAGCCTCCTTCGGGGGTTGCGGGAGCCTTACAAGGTAAATCGTTAAAATCAGGCAAACGGTTGGCTTTCCACAGCGACGCCGCGTCGAGTGCGGCTGACACCGCGCACCTGCGCAGCCAGCGTATGCCCGAGAAGAACGTTTGTCTAGTGGAAAATTCGCAAATTCCTTCACTTGACAGCAAATCCGACGGCATGGTGTAATCCACTCCGGCGGCCAAACATCGACGTTTATCGAATGATAGACAATCGTTTGTGTTTGTGGAAGCTCGAAACCCCCGCCGCAGCGTTCCTTTGCCGGCAAAAACGCGGAGGTTTCGAAGAATTTTTGAGAATTCTTGGCCGACAAACACGGGCCTGGCCGGAAGTGAAAGCAACCGTAGAAGCTGTTTCATAAACACTCCGCTATTTACGAGACAGCTTTCAAGCAGCAGAAAGTCTTTTGGAGGCTGTATATGAGCAATGCGATGCGATGGATACTATCCATCTTTCTAATCGGTGCCACGGGTGTGTGCTTGGCGCAGAGCGTCAACTCCGGTGATATTCGCGGAACCGTGACCGATCCGACGGGAGCGGTAATTCCCGGCACGACGGTGACAGTGGAGAACGTGAACACCGGCGTGACAAAAAACTACACCACAGACGGCGCGGGCGTCTTTGACACCGGCGCCATTGTGAACGGCTCCTACAAAGTCACGTTCAGTCATCAAGCCTTCACGACGCTGGTGCGCGGTCCGATCACGGTTCAGGTCGGTTTTACGACCCTGAACGCGGTACTCAAGGTGGGTTCCGTGGCCACGAAGATTGTTGTTACCACCAACGTGCCGCTGCTGCAGACGGAATCCGGCACGCAAGCCACCACGCTCAGTGCGAAAACCATGGACCAATTGCCGCAAACGGGCGGAGCGGACTGGGAAAACTTCATGATCCTGCTTCCCGGCGCGACTGGCACTTCGGGCGGGAACCAGGGTTCTTCGAATCCGGGGCAGGGAATCTCGGTGAACGGCAACCTGCCATACAGCAACGTGCTCGCCGACGGTGCATCAACGACCCTGTCGCATAGCCAGAACGCCAACCCCGCCATCTTCGAGACGGTTGCCGAGCTTCAGGTATCCACGTCTTCATTTTCGGCGCAGTACGGCACCGGCGGCGTCATCTTCAACCAGATCAGCAAGGGCGGCACCAACCACTTCCACGGTTCGGCTTACGACTATTTCCAGAACGATGCGCTGAATGCCGCAGGGTACAACTTCGGTGGTACAAACGCGGTCCCGTTTCTCCGTTATAACGATTTCGGTGCGTCAGTTGGCGGTCCAATTCTGAAGAACAAGATGTTCTTCTATTTTGACTACGATCAGATCGTTGATCATGGGTCAGCCAGCAATTCCTTCAACACAATTCCGACTCAAGCGGTAATGAGCGGTGATTTCAGCAACTCCTTCCCAATCTACGACCCGACGACGCAGACGATCGCATACGACTCGCAGGGTAATCCTTATCCTGTCCGGGAATCGTTCCAGCAGGAATATGGTTGCAATTGCGTTCCGGCCTCGATGATCGATTCGGTCGCTTCAGAGTTTCAGCAGTGGTACCCGACACCCTCGAGCCATATTGCGGGTGGCAATTTTGTAACGGGCAGTCCAAACTCGGAAAATGAACCAAATAATAACTTCTATTCGACACTGCCACAATCCACTCCTTACCGGAAGTACTTTGGCCGGTTCGACTATCAGATCACTTCCAACAACCGACTCTCGATGTCGGATACGCAGAGTGATACTCCTGTCATCTACCCCAACTCGGTGACCGCATGCCCAATCGGCTGCCAGTCCGGCGATGTGGACAACAATAACGCTCAGATTACCGACGTGTGGAACATCAGTCCGAAAACGATCAACGAAGCTCGGATGGGCTATACCTGGCAGGGAAACTTCTTCGGTGACCTGGCGCTGGGCAAAGGCTATGCTTCCCAGCTCGGATGGCAGTTTGCCAAAGCAGACGATTTTCCGGCCATCCAGTTCACGAGGAACTATCCTTATGCGTGGATCGAGCCCAGCACGAACGCGGTATACAAGGAGCACGTCTTTGACCCGTCCGACGTGGTGACGATGATCCGTGGCAAGCACATCCTTCACTTCGGCGGCGAAATGCTGATCTACCGCGACGACTCGACAGCATGGGGCAACACGAACGCCGGGACGATGCAGTTCTCGGGCCAGTACACGGAGCAGTGGACTGTTGATCCGGCAACGGGCATCGCCTCTCCGAATACGAACACCGGCCTGGAATATGCCGACTTCCTGCTTGGCACGGCGAATAACTGGAGCGCCAATGTCAGCCCGGAGTATGGCGCCCGATTCAAGAGCCCGCAGATGTTCATCCAGGACGACTACAGGGTGACGCCAAACCTGACCGTGAACCTGGGCGTCCGCTATCAGATCAACCATGGCTGGAACGAAATCAGCGGCAACGCATCTAGCTTTGACCCGACTGTGCTGAATCCGTCAACCGGAACTAACGGTGCCTACTGGTACGGCACCACCAAGGCCAATGGTCGAGACGCGCTGATGGCGGACGTCTACACGACGGTCCTTCCGCGCGCCGGCTTCTCCTGGCTGGTGCTTCCGAACACGACGCTACGCGGAGGCTTTGGGCTCTACTCATACAACTGGAGCCTGGACAACTATGGCGGCAACAACTCCACGTATGGGTTTGGCGCGGTGTTCGGTTCAGCCGGAAACATCAGCGACCAGACCAACGGCATAACACCTGCGACGCAGTTGGATGGAGCTGGAACCTACTACGGAACCACCACGCCGCTGCCGTACACTCAGGGGTCGACTGACCCTGCGCGCTTTAACGGCCAGGGCGTGGGTTACATCCAATACCACATTCCGGTTCCCAAGATCTGGCAGTGGAACCTGCAGGTGCAGCGGGAGCTGGGCGCGAACCTTGTAGCAGAGCTCGCGTATGTAGGCAGCCACGGCTACAACCTGGCTTTTCCAACGGATTTGAACCAGGTTCCGGAGAGCCAGCTGTCATCCAACGACCAGCAGTTTCGGCCGTATCCGCAGTATTCGGGCATTTCGGGTAGCACCAACAATGCCATCTCGAACTATAACTCGCTGCAGGCGGAGATCAAAAAGCGCCTAGCCTCCGGCGTGACCTTCGACTTCAGCTACGTCTGGTCGCACTTCCTGGACGATCAGGACTCATCGGCCTGGGGCAGCCACAGCGGCCCGCAGGATTGGCAGATTGCCAATAATCCGTCGGCGAACTACAGCAACTCGAACTTTGATGTACGCAACGCCTTCAAGGGCTTCGCAGTGTACGAGCTGCCATTCGGCAAGGGAATGCGGTATCTGAATCACAATGCGTTCCTGAACGAGACTGTGGGAGGATGGCAGGTTGCCGGGACGCTCGTCCTGATTTCAGGCAATCCCTATACCGTGTATGGAACGCAGAACACCTATGCGCAGGCTGGATCTGCATTTCCGGACCGGAACCCGTCGGTTAGCCCCTATCCGTCGCATCGGTCTTCCCGCTGCCAGGTTGGTTCAGGCTGCCCGAATGAGTGGTACAACCCGGCAGCATTCTTGCAGCCAGCAAACGGGACCTTCGGCAATGTGACAAGGAACAGCTTGTATGGGCCGGGCATTGACCAGGTGAATCTCTCCGCGGGCAAGACCTTCTTCCTGCCGTGGGAGGGGATGCAATTCCAGATTCGCGCAGATGGAACCAATGCGTTCAACCATCCCAGCTTCTCGCCGCCGAGCGTCACCACGCTCTCCGGCTCCAACGGACCGGGAACGCCTTACAGCTACACCGGGCAACAGCAAATCGATGGAACGACCGTCGGCGGAAGGTCCGTTCAATTGCAGGGTCGCTTCACCTTCTGACGCTGGGTTCATTTTGTGCCTCCTCGAAGAGACGGCGTGCATGCGCCGTCTCCTATTTTTTGTCCCGCGGGAATACTCTATGGTTGTATGCCCGCTGAGGTGGAGGAGTTGAGGAGTAAGAACACGAAGCCGGCCATTCTGCTTGCCCTGTTGATCCTGTTTTTTGGTGCGGAACGGGGCTTATCCCAGAACAATACAGGATCTCAGCAAGGCTACGCGGAGCACATCCAGAAGGCGCAAACGTATCTGCGCGAGAAGCGACCTGATTTGGCGATTCCGGAGCTGGAAGCGGCGGTGAAGGTCGACCCGGAGAGCGTCGACGCGCAGGGGAATCTGGGAGTCTTGTTGTTTTTCCAGGGGAAGTATGCTGAAGGGATTCCGCATTTGCGTGTGGCAGTTCGGAAACAGGAGGGGCTGAGTAAGATTCAGGCGCTGCTGGGGCTGGCTGAGGCGCGCACCGGAGACAGAACGGACGCGCGCAGCGATCTGGCGGCGGCACTTCCGAATATTCATGACGAGAAGTTCAAGGTCAATGCGGGGCTTGAGCTTGTTGGGTTGGACACGAGTGCTGACGATCTCGCCTCGGCTGCGGACGTCATTGCTCAACTGCAGAAGGCGGATCCGGAGAACCCCGCGGTTCTTTACGCCGCATATCGAACCTATGCGGAGCTTGAGGCGCGGTCGATGCTTACGCTGTCGCTAGTGGCGCCCAACTCGGCGCAAATGCACGAATTGCTGGCGTACGAAAAGATCAAACGCGGCGACACGAACGCCGCGATAGCCGAGTTCCACAAGGCAATTGCGATTGACCCGGACCTGCCGGGCGTGCACTTCGACTTGGCGGAGTTGCTCAAGACGTCGCAGGATCCGGCGGTGAAGGCAGAGGCTGAAGATGAGTATCGCGCCGATCTGAAGCAGAATCCGACGGACGAGCGCGCCGAGCGGCGGTTGGGTGAGATAGACGAGGGATTCGGCAGACTGAATCTGGCCTATAAGGAATATGTCAAGGCCGTTCAGATGCGGCCTGGCGACGCGGACGCGAAACTGGATCTGGCCAAAATGCTCATCCAGATGGGACATGAGGACCAGGCCATGCCGCTGCTTAAGCAGGTCGTGGAACTTGATCCGACGATTGCACTAGCCCACCTGCGGCTTTCGCAGCTTTACCACCGCAAGGGGATGTTCCAACAGTCCGAGCAGCAAGTGAAGCTCTACAAGAAATACACGGCGCTCAAAGTGCGGCTCACAGCAAGCTACAAGGAGCTTCAGGTGCAGCCGCAGGATATTCTCGTAAAGGACAACGAGGCGAAGTAGTGAATTAGGACCTTTTCCAGCCTTTTCAAGGAGCCTTCGTGCGATTCAGAATCGTTTCAGCTTTGGCCGTGATGTTCGCCTCTGCTCTGCCGCTTGTGGCGCAACATCGCAGCGGCAAAGCCGTACTTTGGCTGAGCAGCGCCGATCGCGCGCCAGTGTTTGCGCGAGAGCGCCAGGCGCTGCACTTCAAGAAGGGCGTAGCTGTGACTCCGGTGATCACTGTGGATGACGCGAAGGCCTTCCAGGCTATCGACGGCTTCGGTTTTGCGCTCACTGGTGGCAGCGCACAGTTGATGATGCAGATGAGCCCGGTGGCGCGGCGCGCGCTGATTCGTGAGACGTTCGGCTTGGGCAACGGAGATATCGGAGTCAGTTATCTGCGGGTGAGCATCGGGTCGTCAGACATGAACGACCACGCCTTTACGTATGACGACCTGAAACCCGGTGAGACCGATCCTGCACTGGCGAAGTTTGGCTTCGGGCCGGACCTGACCACGGTGATTCCGGTGCTCAAGGAGATTCTGGCCGCCAACCCCAGGATTCGAATCCTCGGTTCGCCGTGGTCAGCCCCGGCGTGGATGAAGACCAATGACAACCTCAAGGGCGGAACGCTGAAGAGGGAGTACGACCGCCTTTATGCACAGTATTTCGTGAAGTACATCGAGGGCATGAAGGCACACGGTATTACGATCGACGCGGTGACGCCGCAGAACGAGCCCCGCAATCCAGGTAATACGCCGAGCATGGTACTAACCGCGCAGCAGGAAGCGGATTTCGTGGCGAACGACCTTGGGCCCGCGTTCCGGCACGCCGGTATCACGACCAGGATCGTCATCTACGATCACAACTGCGACCGCCCGGACTATCCGCTGACGGTTCTCAATAACGCGCAGGCACGGCAGTATGTGGACGGCACCGGGTTTCATCTTTATGCAGGGGCGATCACCGCGCTGACCACGGTGCATAACGCTTATCCAGAGAAGAACATCTACTTTACCGAGCAGATGGTGGTGGACGGCCCGGACAAATCGAAGCTGGACATTGCCTCGCCCGAGGCGCGCATTGTGATTGGGGCCACGCGCAACTGGAGCCGCAATGTGCTGCTCTGGAACCTTGCCGCCAATCCGGAGTTCGGTCCACATACGAACAACGGCGGCTGCCCGGTGTGCGAGGGAGCCGTTACGCTCGACGGCAATCAGGTGACACGCAACGTTGCGTATTACGTCGTCGCGCACGCCTCAAAGTTCGTGCGTCCCGGCTCGGTTCGCATCGCATCGACTGCCGCGGACTCGCTGGCTAACGTGGCCTTCAAGACGCCGAAGGGAAGGATCGTGCTGATCGTCTCGAACGACAGCGACACGGCTGAGACCTTCGCCATTCGCTACCGCGGCAGGGAGGCCGTTTCAACCCTGAACGCGGGGGCTGTCGGAACGTATGTCTGGTAGCGCAAAAAATGCGGGCGGCGCTGCACGACGAGCTGCGCGCTGCCTGCCGGCCTGGCTGCTTTTTGCGACTTGTCTTGCAGGTTCGCCCTGCCGGGTGCGCGCGCAGCAGGGCGCGTTGCGACCGAATTCCGCTGCGATGCGCCAACTGCGGCAGGCCGTTACGCTGGCCCGAAGCGGAAACGAGACGCAGGCTTTGTCGCTCGCCGATGAAATTATTTCCTTATACCCGGAATTTGCGCCTGCCTACAAGCTGCGCGGCGAGTTGCTGGAGGACGGAGGCCGCCGGCAGGAGGCTGCCGCGTCTTACGAACGGGCGCTCGCGCTTGCGCCGGACGATTCGGACATGCTGCTGAAGGTCGGCGTGATTCAACTGGTTACGGGACGCTACGCCAAGTCCATCGCACTCCTCCAGCATCGCTTGAAAGAGGTTCCGCACGACCGCGACGCGCTGTATTACCTAGCGCAGGCGTATCACCTCAAGGGCGAGAACCCGCTTGCGCTCAAGGCCATTGCCGAGTGTGCGCGCGTTGCACCGGACAACGGATCGGTGCAGCAGAAGTACGGTGAGCTGCTCTCCGGCACGGGTGACAACGAAGACGCCATGCCGTGGCTGCTCAAGGCCGAGCGCAGCGATCCCACGCTGCCGCGCATCGACTATGACCTGGCGGAGGCCGCCTATAACAATATGAATTTTGCGGACGCACTCAAGTATGCGACGCGGGGAGTTGCGCGCAGGCCCGAAGACCCAGATGCGCTTGCGCTGGACGCGGCGGTTGAAGTCAAGCTCGCGCAATGGCAGAGCGCCGAGTCTCTCTTTCAGCGGACTCTGAGGTTCAAGCCCGGAGATACGGCTTCGCTGTTGGGCCTTGGCCGCTGCGAGGTGGAACTGAAGCAGTATGAGCCTGCTGTTGGGAACCTGGAGCGCGTGGCGCAAACGGACCCCACACAGGTTCTTGCCCACTTCTATCTCTCTCGCGCCTACGCGGGGCTGGGAAAAGTGGCGCTCGCGCAGCAGGAACGACGGCTCTATGCCGCCATGTTGCAACAACTCACAGCGCGCCCGGCAAGCGAAGACGTTCAACGCGAAAACGCTGTCTGGAGTCAGGCTCGACAACTGGTGCTCGACCACCGCGAGGAACAGGCGCGGCGACTCTTCGAGAAAAGCGCGACCGGGCCTTCGTCCGCGCCGGGAAGCAACTATGTACTGATGGGCGCGTTGTATCTTTCCATGGGCAGAATGCAGGACGCTTCGCACGATCTTCATCGCGCACTCGCCGTGAATCCCAAGGTGCGCGGCGCGTATACCTACCTCGGCATCCTCGCACTGGAACAAGGCGACCTTGTGCGCGCCGAACAGTACTTTGACACGGAGCTCGAGCGCCATCCCAATGACCGGACGGCCATGGCCGAGATCGGCGAGGTTCGCTACCGGCAAGGCAAGTGGGTTGAGGCGGCGCGAAAGCTCGCTCAATCTGAGACGACAGACCCGACACTGCTTTACATGCTCTGCGACACTTACTTCCGGCTTGGAGAGATTCCGCAGGCAGAGACAACCGCCTATGTGCTGGCGGACTATGCACATCGCAAGGCGCAGGTGCTGCATGGACTGATCGGGCTGGCTCGTCGCAATGGAGACACGGCGCTCGCCCAGCGGCTGGAGCAGAGAACAGCTCCGTAGGAGCGCGCTTTCCCATTCCCGTGCGCGATGAGTCTGCGCGCTTCTACTTTGCGCTTTCGGTGACAGTCAGAAATTGGTCAGCCTTCACGTTGGTGAGCATCTGCGTGATGCCGCTTGGCCAGTGAAGGATGACCTTTTGGATGGCCGCATCCGGCCCCAGGCCGAAGTGAACCCGCCGCGAGCTTGACGAGTTATAGCCGACAGCGGTGGTGGCCTCGTTGTATTGTGCGCCGTGCGCGGTGATGACCTCGATGCGGGTTCCGATGCCGTCACGGTTGGATTTTACGCCGATAAGCCGCAGCGTAATCCAGTGGTTGTGGTTCCGGGTGCGGTTGATCAGAATCTCCGGTGGTCCGTTAATGACGTTGACCACCGCGTCGATTTTGCCGTCGTTGTTCAGGTCGCCAAAGGCCCCGCCGCGGTGCGCGGCGGCAAATTCCAGGCCCGCCGCGGCGCTTACGTCCTCAAAGGTTAGATGGCCTAGGTTGCGATAGACCCGGTCGGGCAGATTGTAAGGCCGGTGCTCGACTTTGGGAGCATTGTCCAGAATGGCGGAACCGGCGATGAAGAGGTCCTTGCGTCCGTCGTTGTCGAAGTCGTAGGCTCCCGTTCCCCATCCGGTCAAGCGGCTGGTGAGCGTGGTCAGGCCGGCATGGCTGGTTGCGTTCTCAAATTGGCCGCCGCCGAGGTTGTGATAAAGGGGGAAGGTGTCGCCGAACATAGCGGTTTGGAAGATATCCGGTTTGCCGTCGTTGTCCAGGTCGCGAAAGTCCGCGCCCATGCCGGCCACGGTCTTGCCGCTGTCGGTATAGGCGACTCCAGCCTGCATGGCTACGTTGATGAAGGTGCCGTCGCCGTTATTGCGAAAGAGGAAGTTCGGGTAGGTGTCGTTGGAGATGAAGACATCGGTGTAACCGTCGTGATTGAAGTCCCCGAATGCCAGGCCCATGCCTTTGCCGACATACTCGGCGATGCGAGACTGCTTTGAAACGTTGGTGAAGGTGCCGTTGCCGTTGTTGCGGTACAGGATGTCCTCTGTTCCCTGAAAGTCGTTGGGCGAGCAATAGGCGGGGATTCCGCGGACGCGACACTCGCGCGCAGTTTTGATGTTGTAGTCGAGATAGTTGACCACGAACAGGTCGAGGTAGCCGTCGTTGTTGTAGTCGAACCATCCGGCGGCGACTGCCCACGGCTTGCCCACCCCCGGAATGACGCCGCTTACGCCGGCCTGTCGGGTGACGTCGGTGAAGGTACCGTTGCCGTTGTTGCGGAAGAGCTGGTTCTTGTTTACGCCGACCACATATAGGTCTTCATAACCGTCGTTGTTGTAGTCGCCCACGGCCACGCCCATCGAATAGCCGACGCCTTCGAGTCCCGCCTGCCTGGTGACGTCGCTGAAGGTACCGTCGCCATTATTGCGGTACAGGCGGTTCCAGTATTCAGGGCCGGTTTTTTTGAGCGAGGGGATGGCCGCACCGTTGGTGAAGAAGATGTCCGGTAGGCCGTCGTTGTTGTAGTCGAAGACGGCAACGCCGCCTAGCATGGTTTCAATGGAATACTGATGGGGCTCAGAACTGTTGTGGAGCTCAAAATTGATCTTTGATCGGCGAAGGATGTTTTCGAATGCAATGGCCGCGTTACCGCTGACGTTCGTGCTGTGCAGGACTTGCGGCCACTTCGGAGGCTGCTTGGTTTGTGCGGCAGGACTCGTGCCGGGCAGCGCCAGCAGCGCCGCGCATGCTGCGAGAAGGATTGCCCGAGCCGGCCTCGGCGTTAACGCTTTGTTAGACATTCGATTGCCTGTCGAGTAATAATTGCATTGCCCGCCTGTGCGGTCTCTCCGGCAGAATAGCCGGGAAATGCGGGGCGAGCAAGCGAATTGCAGGCGGCGATGCGCCTCGCGGATACGAAAGCCGTTCAGATTCCCGCTTCCGGGCGCGCGGCAACTGTGCAATAAAGGTATGCAAGCAAAATCATGAAGAATCCGTCACCGAGTACGAAGAGCAGTAAGGCCACAGACCACGCGATGGCTCCGCAGCCTGTGAGCCTGAAGAAGCTGGCCGCTCACCTGGGGCTGAATCCGGCCACCGTTTCGGTTGTTCTCAACGACGTTCCAGGCAGGACCATTCCGCAGTCCACGCGTGATCGCATCAAGGCGGCAGCCAAGGAGTTGAACTACCAGCCCAATCTGCTGGCCCGCTCGCTGCGGAACCGCCGCACCCTGACCGTCGGCATTCTGGTGCCGGAGCTGGGCGACGGTTACCACACTCAGGTGATGAGCGGCATCGGCGACCAACTCGTGAAGTCCGGCTATCTTTATTTCACCGCGCACCATCGGCATCGCAAGAATCTGGTGGAAGAGTATACGCGGACGTTCATCGGGCGTGGCGCCCAGGGCATCATCGCGCTGGATACGCTACTGGAACACCCCATCCCGGTGCCTGTGGTCGCCATTGCCGGGCACCGCCATGTCAAGGGCATCACCAACGTCATCCTTGATCACATGCGCGCCGCCGAGCTTGCGCTGGGTCACCTGTACTCGCTCGGCCACCGCGAGATCGCCTTCATGCACGGGCAGACGTTCAGTTCCGACTCGGACGCACGCTGGCAGGGGCTGGTGACGGTTGCGGAGAGGATGGGACTGCAGATTCGGCCGGAGCTGGTTGTCAGCCTGGACCGCGACCTGACCTCGCCGGAACTGGGCTATCCCGTGGTGCAGCAACTGCTGGCCAGCGGGCGTTCATTCTCCGCATTGGTTGCCTTCAACGACGTCTCAGCCATAGGAGCCATTCGCGCACTGCAGGACATGAAGCTGCGCGTTCCCGAGGACGTGTCCGTCATGGGCTTCGACGACATCGCCGCCGCGGCGTACACGCTCCCGCGGCTCACTACTATTAACCAGTCGCTTGAGGAGATCGGCCGCATTGCCACGCAGAGCCTGCTCAATCGCATTCACAACACGGCCAAGCCGGGCGACGAGATCACGGTCGAGCCCACGCTGGTTGTCCGCGAGTCCACCGGGCCTGTGAGACGATGAAAAGGCGGGCGCGCACGTCTCTTGCACAGTGCACGGGAACAGACCATGCTGGTCTTGTGGTAGGTTTAAGGAAGCTCTGCGCAGGTGACTGATTCCTGGACCTGGGGCACGGCGAGGTTTTTCTGGCAGTTTTTCGGGTACGGGCTGAGGTTATGCTGTTCTGATTTTTGTTTCTGGAGGCCATCTCCAAGCCTTCAGGCGCACTACGCCCCGAGCGGTGCCAGGCGTTTGCGGTGCTGGTAGAGATTGACCAGTGCAAAGGCCGTCAGCAGCCGCCTGCAAGCTCAAGCGACTGGTTCGGAAAGCTCTTCATGAACTCGATAGCTGCATCAACAACTACTTTGCCTTCGGTGAAGTTAGCGCCTGCTTCGTAGATACCCTGTGTCTGCACCAGAGACACACCGTACTCAGGGTGATCGTAATAGGGCGAAGGGAAAGCGATTAGCTGGTTATCGTAAAACTCGGCGTTGGAGAATGCGATTAGGGAGGCATGCTCGGAGCGGTAGTGCCACTTCAATCGTCGCGACGGGTGAAAGCGCCCGGCTGCCGCTTCGAGCACCGAATCCTGTTTCGTCTCTTCTTCAAATTCACCTTCGTCTGTAGACTCGCCGGCTGAAAGTTTCTGGAAAAAAGGTGTGGGCGGCAACTGCATCTGATCACCAACGATCACGGCTTTTTCTCCCCGTGCGATCCCGCCGAGCGCTTCTTCTGGTCGTATTTGCGATGCCTCGTCCATGATCACAACGTCGAATCGCAGCTGGCCCGGTTCCAGGTACTGCGCAACCGACATTGGACTCATCATCCAGCAGGGCTTGAGCGCTTGCATTGCCTTGCCTGCGCGACGAACGAAATCGCGAACAGTGATTCGTGGCCTCGTCTGGCCCGCAACACGCGCGATCAGCGCGTACTCCGTTAGTTCCCCAACGGGGCCGAACGAGTTGCCAGCGGGGCACGGGCGTTCCGCCAATGTAGTTGCAAGCTGCTTCCGGCGCAGTTCGAGGTATTCGCGATCTAGCATTCGAAACTGCTTCCTAAGCTCCTGATGCGTCGCACCCGAGTGCCTGCGGAGACGAGGATCGGCATTCAGCACGATTTCCGAAGCAGAGCGATAGAAAACAAATTCTACGGCTTGGGGCAGGTGATCGTAATCGCGGCCGACGGCTGAATAGACGGATAGGGCTGGTCCGATCCCTTGATCACAAGCTGCATCTTCAGCAAGGAGGAAGTTTAGATAATCACGTAGCGCAGAGACATGCTCTAGGGCGGGTGGATTGAGTGCAAGGCTTGAGTGTGGGCGGTGGCAAATGATTCTGTGCCACACCAGAGCGGCGCATCAAGCTGTGCCATCGTGTTTGCTTCTTTGCCACGAGCATCAACGGCAGCACAGCGCGTAAAGAGGTCTCGCGCCGTTGACTGGAGCTCCGCAACATGCTCCGGGTTGGCGAAGAGATAGTCGATGAACGCTTTTGGGAGTGTCCAGGACGCAACGGTGTCGGCATAGCGGAGAGTGGTATTCAGCGACCCGAGGTTCTGCCGCAGCGCGTCGAGAGAACCCCCCACTAAGCCCAGTGCATTCCCGTCTTCACAAATTGCCGAGCTCAATCTTTCAATGGATTCGAGCGCATCCGCCGAATCATTGATATCTGCTTGACTACATGAGTCGCAAAACGCAGCTCGCTCGAAAATATCCGCCGCTGCGATAAGCCGCTCTGCTCGGGTTCGCTCCCGTCGCACCAAGTCATTCCATTCCATCGTGTCATGTTCGGTGATTTTCCCTAGAACTGTTGTTAGCGAAGTCAGAGCTGGGTGTTCCCGTAAAGCGGCAAGTCTGTCGAGTTGATCTGGCGTTCCGCAAAAGAGGGATTCACGAACTTCAAGACCCATTTCTCCGAAGGTCGCTAGACGCTGACGTACGACACTGGCCCAACGTGCGACTTCCACAAGATCAGCGAACGGAGTTTCAGTGCCCGAGAAGTGAGAACCGCAGATCGACACGAGAGCCGAGTTGCCGGTTAACGTTTCAACATCGGCGAGATATTGGGCACAGCGAAGCAGGCCGTCAGCGATCTCGGATCGCCGTCGCTTGCGATTATCGCGAGCGACACCTCGATAGACACGCCTTGCCTTGCGGCAGGTTGAGCTGAAGAGTCCGGTTAGAAGATTGTTGGCCCTCAGGGCAATGCCAAAAGCCCGTAGTTCACCGGCAGCCGGCAAGAGCTCTAGATCGAACTCGCTTTCGAGCTCAGTTTGGTGCTGTTGAAGTGTCGATGCCTGTTCCGATGCTCTTTCCAGCAACCCTAGGTTGGCCTCATCAAGAACCGTAGAGGAACGTTTGCTCCATAGCGACCGTGGTAGCTTGCCCAGCAACTCAAGACCAGCGACAATGACCCGTGACCTGCCCCCGGAAAACTCGACCAAATTTAGCTGGAGTTCTCTCGTAATCTGAACGGGAGGACGGAGTATGAAGAAGAGCCGGTACACGGAAGAGCAAATCATCGGGATCTTGAAGCAGCACGA